>NZ_CP014578.1:2654897-3318621 GCF_001634365.1 Paraburkholderia phytofirmans OLGA172 | reverse complement strand
TAACGCCAGCAAGCCGACAACGTCTGGCGCCAGCAAGGTCAAGGTGACGAAGGTATCGGCTTCCACGTCCAGCAAGGCGTCGAAGGCTGCGGCAGATAGCCGCCAGAAGACCGCGGCCAACGCGAAGAAGGGAAAGTAGACCAAAAAGCGGCTCCCACGGTAGTGACCACATGCGTTGCGGGGGCAGCGCATGAATTGCGCTCCGATCACGCACCGTGTTATTCCGACGCCGTCGCCTATGGTGACGGCGTTTTTCATTCTGCAGATCAATGCAGGCGAAGTTCGCGCGCTTCATTTATCTTTCGTGCTTAGGCCAACGTCGGCCGCTCATTTCAAAGCTTATGTCGTCGACCCAGTTGCGCGTTTTTCTGCTGTTTTCCGCCGGCTACTTCGTTTCTTACGTGTTTCGTGGCGTCAATCTCGGCTTTGCGCCCTTCATTACGCACGATCTCGGCTTGTCAGCCACGGATCTCGGCTTGCTGACCAGTCTGTATTTCCTCGGCTTCGCGGGCGCGCAGATTCCGGCCGGCGTGTTGCTCGACCACTTCGGCGCGCGTCGGGTGACGGCGGTCACCTTGCTGTTTGCCGCGCTGGGCATCTGGGTGTTCGGCGCCGCGCACAGCGTCGGCATGATGATGCTTGGGCGCCTGTTGATCGGCGTTGGTGTGTCCGTGTGTCTCGGCGCCGCCTTCAAGGCGCTGGCGCAGCATTTCGCGGCGGCCCGGCTGCCGCTGATGAACGGGCTGGTCATGGCGATCGGCGGATTCGGCGGCGTGATGGTCGGCTCGCCGCTCACGTGGGTGCTGAGCTTCGCCAGTTGGCGTACGGTCTGCATCGGTCTGGGTTTGCTGACGGTGCTGGTGGCGGTAGCGCAGTGGACTCTGGTGCCGGATACGAAGGAAACCCACCATCAGGCGAGTCTCGGCGTCCAGTTCAAAGGCACTTTGCACATCCTGAGGAGCGCGGCATTCTGGAAAATCGCGTCGTTTTCGGTCCTTACGCAAGGTGTGTTCTACGCGATGCAGTCGCTGTGGGTAGGCGCCTGGTTGCGCGACGTGCAGGGCTTCGAGCCGCGTGAGGCTGCCGCGCTGGTGTCGATTCTCGGCTTCGCCATGATGGCCGGCTGCGTGGGCTTCGGCGCGGCGGCACGCAGCCTCGAACGGCGCGGCGTCTCGCTGTACGTGTTTTGCGGCATCGGCATGGCGCTGTTCGTCGTCATCCAGCTGCTGATCATGTTCAGCGCGCCGCTGCCTGCGAGCCTGCTGTGGGCGGCGTACGGAATCTTCGGCGGTACCGGGATTCTCAGTTATGCGGTCATGGCGCGGCATTTCCCGGCGCAGATGATCGGCCGGGTGAATACCACGCTGACGCTGATCATCTTTCTGCTGATTTTCGGCTTCCAGATCGGCGTCGGCGCCATACTGTCGCGCTGGCCTGCCAGTGGCGGACATTATCCGGTGGCCGCGCATCTAACCGCTTGGGGCATTCTGGTGGCGCTGCAAGTGTTGAGCGCGATCTGGTACGTTTTGCCCAGCCGCACGCGGCTTCAGCCGATGCAGGTGCGTGCCGAACAGCAGGTTTAAGGCTGCCACGCGGGCGCGCGCGGGGTGACGTCAAATTTGCCGCTCCTATCCCGATTCCGGTCCGTGCAAATTTTGTCCAGCGGCTCCCGAGCCTTGCGCAACAAGGTTTCGGCGAGTTTGGGAGCGTGCTCGGCTACGCCGTCTTCCCATCTCGGATTTGGAGGGAAGGGTGGTTTCGCGCTATAATTTCAAGGTTTGAGCTTATCAACCCGCACCCTAGCGCCTACCTCTCCCACACCGTTCATCCGCCGCGCGCTTTTGACGCCCCGCACCCCAGCCGATCCGTCCACACAATGGACCCATCGCGCCCCTTGCGACGTCACTAGCAGTACGCGAGCGAGTCTGCGCGCGCATCCTGTCGATGCGTTTCGCTGCGGCTCGCAGTCGGATAGACAGGTCGGCAACAGGGTGTTCCCCAAGGAGTCTCCCGTGTTGCCGTCATTTTCTCCCGCTCTGCTCGCGCTCGCCGACGGCACGGTCTTTCGTGGTTACTCGATCGGCGCCCCCGGGCATACGATCGGCGAAGTCGTGTTCAACACCGCTATCACCGGCTATCAGGAAATCCTGACCGACCCGAGCTACGCGCGCCAGATCGTGACCCTCACGTATCCGCATATCGGTAACGTCGGCGTGAATGCCGAAGACGTCGAAGCCACGAAAGTCCATGCCGCCGGCCTGATCATCCGCGATCTGCCGGTTCTCGCGTCGAATTTCCGCATGGAGCGCACGCTCCCGCAATACCTGAAGGACGAAGGCGTGGTCGCCATCGCCGGTCTCGACACCCGCATGCTGACGCGCGTGCTGCGCGACAAGGGTGCGCAGAACGGCGCCATTCTGGCCGGTTCGGATGACGAAGCGAAGGCAATCGAACTCGCGCGTTCGTTCCCGGGTTTGTCGGGCATGGACCTCGCGAAGGTCGTGTCGACGAAGGAAACCTACGAATGGACCCAGACCGAATGGCGTCTGGGCACCGGCTACGGCACGCAGAACGCGCCGAAGTACCGCGTGGTCGCGTTCGATTACGGCGTGAAGTACAACATCCTGCGCATGCTGGCCGAGCGCGGCTGCCACGTCACCGTGCTGCCGGCAGAAGCCTCCGCGGCCGATGCGCTGGCGCTCAACCCGGACGGCATCTTCCTGTCGAACGGCCCCGGCGATCCAGAGCCGTGCGATTACGCGATTCGCGCCACCAAAGAGCTGATCGAGCGCGGCATCCCGACCTTCGGCATCTGCCTTGGCCACCAGATCATGGGTCTCGCCGTCGGCGCTAAAACCATGAAGATGAAGACCGGCCACCACGGCGCGAATCATCCGGTGAAGGATCTGGACGACGGCCGCGTGGTCATCACGTCGCAGAACCATGGTTTTGCGGTCGATGCCGACACGCTGCCGGCCAACGCCAAGGTCACGCACATCTCGCTGTTCGACGGCACGTTGCAAGGCTTTGCGCTGACCGACAAGCCGGCGTTCTGCTTCCAGGGTCACCCGGAAGCATCGCCCGGTCCGCACGACATCGCCTATCTGTTCGACCGCTTCACCGCGTTGATGGACACGAAGAAAGCTGGCAAGACCGCAGCGGCATAAATAGCTTGTAAAGCAGCTTGTGAAGCGCCCTGGCGGCGCGCGGCTCGCAACGCGATTGGCGCACTCAGCGCGAAGCATGGCGAGCCGCACACAACAGAGCGCGCGCAACGGTGAAACGACGCGCGCCGACGGAAAGAATTCAGGAATACATTAGCGAGAGCGTTATGCCCAAGCGGACAGACATCAAGAGCATCCTCATCATCGGCGCGGGTCCGATCATCATCGGCCAGGCGTGCGAGTTCGACTACTCGGGCGCGCAGGCATGCAAGGCGCTGCGTGAGGAAGGCTACAAGGTTATTCTCGTCAACAGCAATCCGGCGACGATCATGACCGACCCGAACACGGCCGACGTCACCTACATCGAGCCGATCACGTGGGAAGTGGTGGAGCGCATCATCGCCAAGGAGCGCCCGGACGCGATCCTGCCGACGATGGGCGGCCAGACCGCGCTGAACTGCGCGCTGGATCTCCACGCGCACGGCGTGCTGGACAAGTACAAGGTCGAGCTGATCGGCGCCTCGCCGGAAGCGATCGACAAGGCGGAAGACCGTCAGAAGTTCAAAGACGCGATGACCAAGATCGGCCTCGGTTCGGCCAAGTCGGGCACCGCGCATTCGATGGAAGAAGCGCTGCAGGTGCAGGCCGATATCGCTACGCAAACGGGCAGCGGCGGGTATCCGGTCGTGATTCGTCCGTCGTTCACGCTGGGTGGTTCGGGCGGCGGCATCGCGTACAACCGCGACGAATTCGAAGAGATCTGCAAGCGCGGTCTCGACCTGTCGCCCACGCGCGAACTGCTGATCGAAGAATCGCTGCTCGGCTGGAAAGAGTACGAGATGGAAGTGGTCCGCGATAAAAAGGACAACTGCATTATCGTTTGCTCGATCGAAAACCTGGATCCGATGGGCATCCACACCGGCGACTCGATTACCGTCGCGCCGGCGCAAACGCTCACGGACAAGGAATATCAGATCCTGCGTAACGCATCGCTCGCCGTGCTGCGCGAGATCGGCGTGGACACGGGCGGTTCTAACGTGCAGTTCTCGATCAATCCGAAAGATGGCCGGATGATCGTGATCGAAATGAATCCGCGTGTATCGCGTTCGTCGGCACTGGCTTCGAAGGCTACCGGCTTTCCGATCGCGAAGGTCGCGGCAAAGCTGGCAGTCGGCTACACGCTGGACGAGTTGAAGAACGAAATCACCGGCGGCCAGACCCCGGCGTCGTTCGAACCGACGATCGACTACGTCGTCACCAAGATCCCGCGTTTCGCATTCGAGAAATTCCGCGAAGCCGATTCGCGTCTGACCACGCAAATGAAGTCGGTCGGTGAAGTGATGGCAATCGGCCGCACCTTCCAGGAATCGTTCCAGAAGGCGCTGCGTGGCCTCGAAGTGGGCGTGGATGGTCTCGACGAAAAGACCAATAACCGCGACGAGATCATCCGTGAGATCGGCGAAGCCGGTCCGGACCGCATCTGGTATGTCGGCGACGCATTCCGTGTCGGCATGACGGCCGAAGAGATCTTCGAAGAAACCTCGATCGACCCGTGGTTCCTCGCGCAGATCGAACAGATCATCCTGAAGGAAAAGGCGCTGGGCGGTCGTACGCTGGCAAGCCTGTCGAAGGAAGAACTCAAGTATCTGAAGCAAAGCGGCTTCTCGGATCGCCGCCTGGCCAAGCTGCTCGGCGCGAAGCCGGCGGAAGTGCGCCAGCGCCGTATCGAGTTGAACGTGCGCCCGGTCTACAAGCGCGTCGACACGTGCGCAGCCGAGTTCGCCACGAAAACCGCCTACATGTACTCGACCTACGAGGAAGAGTGCGAAGCGAATCCCACGAACAACAAGAAGATCATGGTGCTGGGCGGCGGCCCGAACCGGATCGGCCAGGGTATCGAGTTCGACTACTGCTGCGTGCACGCAGCGCTCGCCATGCGCGAAGACGGCTACGAAACGATCATGGTCAACTGCAACCCTGAAACCGTTTCGACCGACTACGACACGTCCGATCGTCTGTACTTCGAATCGCTGACGCTCGAAGACGTGCTCGAAATCGTCGACAAGGAAAAGCCGGTCGGCGTGATCGTGCAATACGGCGGCCAAACGCCGCTGAAACTCGCGCTCGATCTCGAAGCGAACGGTGTGCCGATCATCGGCACGTCGCCGGACATGATCGACGCCGCGGAAGACCGCGAGCGTTTCCAGAAGCTGCTGCAGGACCTCGGCCTGCGTCAACCGCCGAACCGCACCGCGCGTGCTGAAGACGAGGCGCTCAAGCTCGCCGAAGAAATCGGCTATCCGCTGGTGGTGCGTCCGTCGTACGTGCTGGGCGGCCGCGCCATGGAAATCGTCCACGAGCCGCGCGACCTCGAGCGCTACATGCGCGAGGCCGTGAAGGTCTCGAACGATTCGCCGGTGCTGCTCGACCGCTTCCTGAACGACGCGATCGAATGCGACGTGGATTGCATCTCCGATGGCGAAGCCGTGTTCATCGGCGGCGTGATGGAGCACATCGAACAGGCGGGCGTTCACTCGGGCGACTCGGCTTGCTCGCTGCCGCCGTACTCGCTGTCGAAGGAAACCATCGCCGAGCTGAAGCGCCAAACCGGCGCGATGGCGAAGGCGCTGAACGTGGTCGGCCTGATGAACGTGCAGTTCGCGATCCAGCAGGTGCCGCAGGCTGATGGCTCGAAAGAAGACGTCATCTACGTGCTGGAAGTGAATCCGCGTGCATCGCGCACGGTGCCGTACGTGTCGAAGGCGACCAGCCTGCCGCTCGCGAAGATCGCAGCGCGCGCGATGGTCGGCCAGAAACTCGCCGATCAGGGCGTGACGAAGGAAATCGATCCGCCGTACTTCAGCGTGAAGGAAGCCGTGTTCCCGTTCGTCAAGTTCCCGGCAGTCGATCCGGTGCTCGGACCGGAAATGCGTTCGACCGGTGAGGTGATGGGCGTGGGCCAGACGTTCGGCGAAGCGCTGTTCAAGTCGCAGCTTGCGGCGGGTTCGCGTCTGCCGGAGTCGGGCACGGTGCTGCTGACCGTGATGGACGCCGACAAGCCGAAGGCGGTCGAAGTCGCGCGCATGCTGCATGAACTCGGCTATCCGATCGTCGCGACCAAGGGCACGGCCGCCGCGATCGAAGCGGCCGGCGTGCCGGTCAAGGTCGTCAACAAGGTGAAGGACGGCCGTCCGCACATCGTCGACATGATCAAGAACGGCGAAATCGCGCTGGTCTTCACGACCGTCGACGAAACCCGTGCGGCGATCGCCGACTCGCGCTCGATCCGCATGAGCGCGCAGGCGAACAAGGTCACGTACTACACGACGATGTCCGGCGCACGGGCCGCGGTGGAAGGTTTGCGCTATTTGAAGGACCTGGAAGTCTATGATTTACAAGGTCTTCACGCTCGCCTAAACTAAGGCTTCGAATACCTGTCCAAGATGTAAGTGCCGCGGTTAAGCGGCGTTTCGCAGGTGCTTTGGGCACCGGGTTTCCCCCGGTGCTCTGGCCCTCGCGAAATGCACTTAACCGCGGTGATTTTTTTTACGGCTGTTTTTTGCATAGAGTTGTTTATGAGCACTGTTCCATTGACGAAGCGCGGCGCGGAAATGTTGCGCGATGAATTGCAGCGCCTGAAATCGGTTGAGCGTCCCTCGGTGATCAATTCGATCGCGGAAGCGCGTGCCCAGGGCGATCTGTCGGAGAACGCGGAATACGACGCGGCGAAGGAAAAGCAGGGCTTCATCGAAGGCCGTATTGCCGAAATCGAATCGAAGCTGGCCGGCGCGCAGGTGATCGACCCGGCGGCGGTGGAAGCGGACGGCCGCGTGGTGTTCGGCGCGACCGTCGAATTGGAAGACCTGGATTCAGGTGCGTCTGTCAAATATCAGATCGTCGGCGACGACGAAGCGGACATCGATCACGGTCTGATCTCGATCAGCTCGCCGATCGCGCGCGCATTGATCGGCAAGTCGGAAGGCGACGTTGCGTCGGTGCAGGCGCCGGGCGGCGTGCGCGAGTACGAAATCATCGCGGTTAGTTACGTTTGAAGGCGGCGCCGGTGTCCTTGATGCCGCATCGACTGTTCCGTCTGCTGACGGTGGTGTGGGTCGGTAGTTTGCTGACTATCGGCTATGCCGTCGCGCCGGTGCTCTTCACATCGCTCGACCGGATGACGGCGGGCGCCGTGGCGGCGCAGCTGTTTCGCATCGAGGGCGTGCTTGGCGCGGTGTGCGGCATTTTGCTGCTGGTTCTGGCGAACGTGCTGGTTCGTCGCGGCAGCGAAGCTTATCGTCGTTTGCGCTGGTTGATCGCGGGTATGCTGGTGTGCGTGCTGGTGGGGTACTTTGCGTTGCAGCCGTTCATGAATGCAATGCGGATTGCCGCGCTGGAAGCGGGCAGCGATGTCGGGCATTCGGCTTATGCGGCACGCTTCGGCATCCTGCACGGCGTGTCGAGTTTATTTTACCTGATCGAAAGCCTGCTGGGCGTGGCGCTGGTGTGGAAGCTACCGGAGAGCGTCGGCGTCTTGACAGCGGAGCAGGGCGCTCGTAGCGCTGCGGGGAAAGTAACCAGTTGAGTGGTGCGGTTACAGCTTGCTCAAGCTGGTTTGCCTGTAGAGTTGCCCTGGCAGGGCTAACCAGGCGGCCCGAGCAGTTCACATCAAGGTGCGGACACCGCCCGCACCCTCCATCATTCGCTTACTTCGACGACTGATGCGCGCGCTTCGCGCTGGTCTGGCGCTTCTTGGCGCGCTTGATGTTGCCGCCTTGCGTGACGCGTTCATTGCCGCGCACCACGACCGCTTTTGCTTTCGGCTTGCGCATCGGAATTTCGCTGGGCTTCACCACCGTGACCACGCGCGGTGCGCGGCCTTTACCCGGTTTGGCTTCGACAGCCGCTTCGCGGGCGCTCGGCAGGGCGCCGCGCTTGGCCTTCACCGCGGGTTGTGCCGCGGCTTCCGGCTTCCAGATCACCAGCAGCTTGCCGATATGCTGGATCGGCGCAGCGTTCAGCGTGTCGCAGATCTGTTCGTAGATGGCGATGCGCTCTTCGCGTTCGTCGCCGAACACGCGGATTTTGATCAGTTGATGTGCGCCAAGGTGGACCTTGATCTCCGACAGCACAGCGTCGGTCAAGCCTTCGGCGCCGACGAGCACGACCGGTTTGAGCGCATGTGCCTGGGAGCGCAATTCGGCGCGTTGATCGGAAGAGACTTTAAGGGCTGGCATGGAAAGTGGGAGACTCGACTAAAATGGCGGCACCTGCATTTCCGAGAGATTCGGCCAATAGCGCAGGGCGGCGCGTCAGAACAACAGAATCGCGGATGACTGCCAGTTTTGGCGGTGGCCGCGCGAATTAACCGCGTATTATCCCCTAAAGCGCCACATTTCGCAGCAAGAGTTCACCTTTAATGGCAAAAAACAAGTTCAACACGGCGTGGTTGCATGATCACATCAACGACCCGTACGTCAAAATGGCGCAGCGGGAGGGCTATCGCGCCCGCGCAGCCTACAAGCTGAAGGAAATCGACGAGCAGGACAAGCTGATCCGGCCAGGCCAGGTGATCGTCGACCTCGGCTCGGTGCCGGGCAGCTGGAGCCAGTACGCCCGCAACAAGCTCGCCAAGGGGTCGCAGCGCGACGCCGAGCGTGAGGGCGGCATCGACGGCACGATCATCGCGCTGGACATACTGCCGATGGAGCCGATCGCCGACGTCCATTTCATTCAGGGCGACTTCCGCGAAGACTCGGTTCTCCACCAATTGGAAGAATTGGTCGGGGAGCGCCAGGTTGATCTTGTAATTTCGGATATGGCGCCCAACCTGTCGGGAGTGGCGGTGGCGGATGCCGCGCGAATCGAGCATCTGTGCGATATCGCGATGGAATTCGCGCAAAACCACCTGAAGCCGGATGGCGCCCTTTTAGTCAAATGTTTTCATGGCAGCGGTTATAGCCAGATTGTCGAAAAGTTCAAGCGCCAGTTCAAGGTGGTGGCGGCCCGCAAGCCGAAAGCCTCGCGGGACAAGTCGTCAGAAACATTTATTTTGGGTAAGCATCTCAAGCGGCCCGCATAGGCGCGCTGCAGGAAGGTCCCGCATCTGCCGATAAGGTGCCCATGGCGCCGGAAATTGGCGCTCCGATGGTCCGCTACGCTATTTCTGTGGTAGTGAAACCTTATGGCAGGGGTCTGCGGACTGGATTAGAATGCTTTCGTGGTGCCGCAAGGCAAATGTAGGCGCCCGTCTAAGTGAAGGAGTGGTGCTTTGAACAACAATATGTTTTCGAAGGCAGCAGTGTGGCTGGTTATCGCACTGGTGCTGTTTACGGTGTTCAAGCAGTTCGACAAGCCCCGTGTCCAGGAAGGCGTTTCCTATTCGCAGTTCATGGACGACGCGAAGAACGGCAAAGTCAAGAACGTCATTGTCCAGGGGCGGAACCTCACGGTCACTCCAGCAGACGGCCAGAAGTACCAGATCGTGTCGCCCGGCGACATCTGGATGGTCGGCGATCTGATGAAGTATGGCGTTCAGGTGAGCGGCAAGGCTGATGACGAACCGAATGCGCTGGTGTCCGCGCTGTACTACCTCGGACCGACGATCCTGATCATCGGCTTCTGGTTCTACATGATGCGACAGATGCAGGGGGGCGGGAAAGGCGGTGCGTTCTCGTTCGGTAAATCCCGTGCGCGTCTGATCGACGAAAACAACAACGCAATCAATTTCACCGACGTCGCCGGTTGCGACGAAGCCAAGGAAGAAGTCTCCGAACTGGTCGACTTCCTGCGCGATCCGCAGAAGTTCCAGAAGCTGGGAGGGCGCATTCCGCGTGGCGTGCTGCTGGTCGGGCCGCCGGGAACCGGTAAGACGTTGCTCGCGCGCGCTATCGCCGGTGAAGCGAAGGTGCCGTTCTTCAGCATCTCGGGTTCGGACTTCGTCGAAATGTTCGTCGGTGTCGGTGCGGCGCGTGTGCGCGACATGTTCGAGCAGGCCAAGAAGCATGCACCGTGTATCGTGTTCATCGACGAAATCGACGCGGTTGGCCGTCATCGCGGCGCCGGCATGGGCGGCGGTAACGACGAACGCGAACAGACCTTGAACCAGATGCTGGTCGAGATGGACGGCTTCGAAGCGAACTCGGGTGTGATCGTGATCGCTGCCACGAACCGTTCGGACGTGCTGGACAAGGCGCTGCTGCGTCCGGGCCGTTTCGACCGTCAGGTGTACGTGGGTCTGCCGGACATCCGCGGTCGCGAGCACATCATGAAGGTCCACCTGCGCAAGGTGCCGATTTCGAACGACGTCGACGCAGCGGTGATCGCGCGCGGCACGCCGGGCTTCTCGGGCGCCGATCTGGCGAACCTGGTCAACGAAGCAGCGCTGTTCGCGGCTCGCCGTGGCAAGCGCATCGTCGAAATGACCGACTTCGAAGACGCGAAGGACAAGATCTTCATGGGTCCGGAGCGCAAGTCGGCCGTGATTCGCGAAGAATCGAAGCGTGCTACGGCGTATCACGAGTCGGGTCACGCGGTTATCGCCAAGCTGTTGCCGAAGGCCGATCCGGTGCACAAGGTCACGATCATCCCGCGCGGCCGTGCGCTGGGCGTCACGTGGCAGTTGCCGGAGCATGACA
Source organism: Paraburkholderia phytofirmans OLGA172 (assembly GCF_001634365.1). Classification (NCBI taxonomy): domain Bacteria; kingdom Pseudomonadati; phylum Pseudomonadota; class Betaproteobacteria; order Burkholderiales; family Burkholderiaceae; genus Paraburkholderia; species Paraburkholderia phytofirmans. The sequence goes on along the minus strand of NZ_CP014578.1, from coordinate 3,307,823 downwards.
ACGAAACGTATTCGAAAGACTACCTGCTGGACCGCCTCGCGATCCTGTTCGGTGGCCGCGTCGCGGAAGAGTTGTTCCTGAACCTGATCAGCACCGGCGCATCGGACGACTTCAACAAGGCAACGGCTACGGCCCGCGCCATGGTGGCTCGCTTCGGTATGACGGACGCACTCGGGCCGATGGTCTACGTCGACGACGAAAACGACGCAACGCCGTTTGGCCGTGGTTTCACGCGCACCATTTCGGAAGCGACGCAGCAGAAGGTCGACGCGGAAATCCGCCGCGTGCTGGACGAGCAGTACAATCTCGCCAAGCGCCTGTTGGATGAAAACCGCGACAAGGTCGAAGCGATGACCGCCGCACTGATGGAGTGGGAAACGATCGACGCCGATCAGATCAACGACATCATGGCAGGCCGTCCGCCGCGTTCGCCGAAGAGTTCGCCGCCGTCAGCGAGCGACGCCTCATCGGGCGGCAGCCCGGGCACCGAGGTCAAGCCAGGCAGCGCGACCGCGCCGGCCTGATAGGCGACCAGTAGAAAGTGCGGGCCGGTGTGTTTCACACCGGCCCGTTTTGCATTTATCCGTTTTATGTGATTGACCACTACGTGTCGAAAGTCGAATTTCCTTCTCTCCCCATCCCCGAACCGCTGCAATGCGGCCGCTTCAAGCTGACCTTTGAACGCCCGTTGGTCATGGGCATCCTGAACGTCACCCCCGATTCTTTTTCGGACGGCGGCAAGTACGCGATGCGCGGCGATGCGCTGCGCCAGGCCGAACTGATGCTGCTCGACGGCGCGGACATCATCGACATCGGTGGCGAGTCGACCCGCCCGGGAGCGCCGCCCGTGCCGCTCGACGAAGAACTGGAACGGGTGATCCCGCTGATCGAACAACTGCGCGGCGCGAATGTGCCGCTGTCGATCGATACGTACAAGCCGGAAGTGATGCGCCGGGCGCTGGCCGCGGGTGCCGACCTGATCAACGATATCTGGGGCTTCCGGATGCCCGGTGCGGTTGACGCGGTGCGCGACAGCGAATGCGGTTTGTGCGTGATGCATATGTTCGGAGAGCCGCAGACCATGCAACTTCGTGAGCCGGACTATCAAGACGTGGTGGGCGAGGTTCGGCAGTTTCTCGAAGAACGGGTGGCGGCGCTGCAGCAGGCGGGCATTGCCCGTGCGCGGATCAGCGTGGATCCGGGCTTTGGCTTTGGCAAGGCGGTGGTCGAAGACAATTACGCGCTGCTCGCGCACCTGCCGGACACGGCGCCGCGGGCCGAGCCGCCGTACCCCATTCTCGCCGGCATGTCGCGCAAGTCGATGGTCGGCGCGGTCGTCGGACGCCCGGCGCCGGAGCGCGTCGCGGGCAGCATCGCCGCAGCGGTGTGTGCCGCCGAGCGTGGTGCGGCAATTCTGCGCGTGCACGATGTCGCGCAAACTGTAGATGCATTGAAAGTATGGGCGGCCATGCGCGACGCGGCGAACCACGGCCGCGCGCGTGGCTGAACCCAAAAGCGAAGGAGGAACATAAAAGATGGCACGTCGTTATTTCGGAACGGACGGGATTCGGGGCAAGGTTGGCGAAGGGCCTATTACGCCTGAGTTTGTATTGCGGCTCGGCTACGCTGCCGGCAAAGTGCTCGCGGGCGCGGACCGCTGGGCGAGGTCGGGCGCACGGCCCACCGTGCTGATCGGTAAAGACACGCGGGTGTCGGGCTACATGCTCGAGGCCGCGCTCGAAGCGGGTTTTTCCGCGGCCGGCGTCGACGTCATGCTGGCCGGGCCGATGCCGACCCCTGGCATTGCCTATCTGACGCGCGCGCTGCGGCTCGCCGCGGGCGTCGTGATCAGCGCGTCGCACAACCCGTACTACGACAACGGCATCAAATTCTTCTCCGCCGACGGCAACAAGCTGCCCGACGAAGTGGAATCGCAGATCGAAGAGCAACTTGATCTGCCGCTCGCATGCGCGGCCTCCGAGCAACTCGGCAAGGCACGGCGCCTTGACGACGCAGCCGGACGTTACATCGAATTTTGCAAGAGCACCTTTCCGGCAGCGTTCGACTTACGCGGGCTGAAGCTGGTGGTCGACTGCGCCCACGGTGCCGCGTACGACGTCGCGCCGCACGTGTTCCATGAACTCGGTGCCGACGTGATTCCGATCGGCGTCGCGCCGAACGGTTTCAACATTAATGACGGCGTCGGCGCGACCGCGCCGGACGCGCTGGTGCGCGCAGTGCGCGCGAACCATGCGGACCTCGGCATCGCACTCGACGGCGACGCCGACCGGCTGCAGGTCGTGGACGCGGCAGGCCGCCTGTATAACGGCGACGAGTTGCTGTACGTGCTGGTCAAGGACCGGATGGCGACCGACGGCAAAGTCGAAGGCGCAGTCGGCACCTTGATGACCAACATGGCGGTCGAAGTCGCGCTGCAGGAAGCCGGCGTGAAGTTCGTCCGCGCGGCGGTGGGCGACCGTTACGTGCTCGAGCAGTTGCGCGACCACGGCTGGCAACTGGGCGCAGAAGGCTCCGGCCATATTCTCTCTCTTGACCGCCATTCGACCGGCGACGGCATCGTGTCGGCCCTGCTGGTGCTGGCCGCGATGAAGCGCAGCGACAAAACGCTCGCCGAACTGCTCCACGGCGTCACGCTGTTCCCGCAGAAGCTGATCAACGTGCGGATGCAGCCCGGCGCGGACTGGAAGGGCAGCGACGCGATCCGCCGCGCCATCAGCAAGGCTGAGGAAGCGCTGAACGGCCGCGGCCGCGTGCTGATTCGCGCCTCGGGCACAGAGCCCGTTCTACGGGTGATGGTGGAGGCGGAAAATGTCGACGACGCGGTTCACCATGCCGAAACGATCTCCGAGGCGGTGAAGCAGGCTACTGCCTAGGCTGCACATGCCTATGGCGGTACGAGGCGGCTCTGAATAGGCCGTCCCGTACCGCCATCCTGCCGTTCCCTGCGCGGCGCCGCACCCGCACCCGCACCCGCACCCGCACCCGCACCCGCACCCCACCCGCACCCGCACCCGCACCCGCACCCGCACCCGCACCCGCACCCGCACCCGCACCCGCACCCGCAAGCAAACGTTCGCGCCCCATCTTTTTCGTCTAATCTGCAGTTCGACGCCTGCAACTCCGTTAAACCGGCAATTCGTCCGCTCGGGCGCCTTTCATATCAGTAATCAAACTGTCACATCCGTTTCACGGTTAGTCACGTTACTGTCACAAAGAGACCCTAAGCTTCGCGGTGTTCATGTTATTCGCTAACACCGCTCACACCCTTGGAGGTCTCATGAAATTGATGCAAACCGTGTTCGCTGGCGTCGCTGGCGCGCTTTTCGCGATCGCCGCGCAAGCCGCAGACATCACCGGCGCGGGCAGCACCTTCGCAGCGCCGATCTACACGAAGTGGGCTGACGCCTACCAGAAGTCGGGCGGCGGCAAGGTCAACTACCAGGGTATTGGCTCGTCGGGTGGCGTGAAGCAGATCGTCGCGAAGACCGTCGACTTCGCCGGTTCGGACGCTCCGCTGAAGGACGAGGAACTCGCCAAGGAAGGCCTGTTCCAGTTCCCGACGGTAGTCGGCGGCGTGGTGCCGGTCATCAACGTGCCGGGCGTGAAGGCGGCTGAACTGACGCTGTCGGGCGAAGTGCTCGGCGACATCTATTTGGGCAAAATCAAGAAGTGGAACGATCCGGCGATCGTTGCGCTGAACCCGAAGATCAAGCTGCCGGATACCGACATCGCCGTGGTTCGCCGCGCCGACGGTTCGGGCACCAGCTTCATCTGGACGAACTACCTGTCGAAGGTCAACGCTGACTGGAAGTCGAAGGTTGGCGAAGGCTCGACGGTCAGCTGGCCGACGGGTACGGGCGGCAAGGGCAACGACGGCGTCGCCGCCTTCGTGCAACGTCTGCCGGGCGCAATCGGCTACGTCGAATGGGCGTACGCGAAGCAGAACCACATGACGTACGTCGCGCTGAAGAATTCGTCGGGTGCAGTGGTCGAGCCGAAGACTGACACGTTCAAGGCAGCGGCAGCGGGCGCGGACTGGTCGAAGTCGTTCTACCAGATCCTTACGAACGAGCCGGGCAAGAACGCATGGCCGATCGTCGGCGCAACGTTCGTGCTGCTGCACACGACGCAGGACAAGGCGCCGCAAGGTACCGAAACGCTGAAGTTCTTCGACTGGGCGTTCAAGAACGGCACGCAAGCCGCGAACGATCTGGACTACATCTCGCTGCCGGATTCGGTTGTGTCGGAAATCCGTACGCAGTGGAAGTCGAAGGTGAAGGACGCTGCGGGCAAGCCGATCGCTGAATAAGCGACGTAACAGGCAGTAGGCATCTCGCGACACATTGGCCGTCCTCAGTCGAGGACGGCCAATGGCATTACCCCAGCACCATCCGCCGCACGATAAGTGTCATACGGCAACTGGAAACAGGTCCATCAGGCTCTCATGTCCGATATCCAATTAGCGTCTGGCGCGGCGAGGTCGACACCGCCCGGCAGCGCGTCGCAGCAGAAAGCGCCTAGCCGCACCGGCGACATCATTTTCGGCGGCCTTGCCCGTCTCGCCGCCATCGTCACGCTGTTGCTGCTCGGCGGCATCATCGTGTCGCTGATCGTCGCCTCCATGCCATCGATCAAGCAGTTCGGCCTCGCGTTCCTGTGGACCGCCGACTGGGATCCACCTAGCAAGCAATTCGGCGCATTGGTACCCATTTACGGCACGATCGCGACCTCGCTCATTGCGCTCATCATCGCGGTGCCCGTCAGCTTCGGCATCGCGCTTTTCCTAACCGAACTCGCGCCCGCATGGCTGCGCCGTCCGCTCGGTGTCGCCATCGAACTGCTCGCCGCGATCCCGTCGATCGTCTACGGCATGTGGGGTCTGCTGGTGTTCGCCCCGATATTCGCGACGTGGTTCGAAAAGCCCCTCGGCACGGTGTTGGGCGGCATTCCGTTCGTCGGCGCGCTGTTTCAGGGGGCGCCGATCGGCATCGGTATTCTGTGTGCGGGCGTCATTCTCGCGATCATGATCATTCCGTACATCGCCGCGGTGATGCGCGACGTGTTCGAAGTCACGCCCGTCCTCCTGAAGGAATCGGCGTACGGCATCGGCTGCACGACCTGGGAAGTGATGTGGAAGATCGTGCTGCCTTTCACCAAGAGCGGCGTAATTGGCGGCGTGATGCTCGGCCTCGGCCGCGCGCTCGGCGAAACGATGGCGGTGACCTTCGTGATCGGCAACACCAACCTGCTCGATAACGTCTCGCTGTTTTCGCCGGGCAACAGTATTACCTCGGCGCTCGCCAACGAATTCGCGGAAGCGGATCCGGGCCTGCATACGTCGGCGCTGATGGAACTCGGGTTGATCCTGTTCGTGATTACTTTCATCGTCCTGGCGATCTCGAAGATCATGCTGCTTCGTCTCGAAAAAGGGGAGGGCGCGAAATGAGCCGGCCCACCTTGAATATGCCGGGTTCGAACGACCCCGCCGTGCTCGAAGCGATGCGCGTGCGTCTGCAAGGACGCCGCCGCGCGAAGAATGCGATTGCGCTGACCATGTCGCTCGCGGCCATGGCGTTCGGCTTGTTGTGGCTGGTGTGGATTCTTTATACGACGCTGCGTCTCGGCATCGGCGGCTTGTCGGTCGAATTGTTTACGCAATCCACACCGCCGCCGAACACCGATGGCGGCGGTCTCGCCAACGCGATCGTCGGCAGCGTGATGCTGGTTGCGCTCGCAACGTTCGTCGGCACGCCGATCGGCATTCTGGCGGGGGTCTATCTCGCGGAGTACGGTCAGAAGGGCTGGCTTGCGAGTGTCACGCGGTTCATCAACGACATCCTGTTGTCGGCGCCGTCGATCGTCGTGGGTCTGTTCGTCTACGCGCTGGTCGTCGCAAAGATGGGTCACTTCAGCGGTTGGGCCGGTGTGTTCGCGCTCGCGCTGCTGCAGATTCCGATCGTGATCCGTACCACCGAGAACATGCTGAAGCTGGTGCCGAATGCCCTGCGCGAAGCTGCTTTCGCACTCGGCACGCCAAAGTGGAAGATGGTGCTGTCGATCACGCTGAAGGCTTCGATCGCCGGCATCGTCACGGGCGTGCTGCTCGGCGTTGCACGCATTGCCGGTGAAACCGCGCCGCTGCTGTTCACCGCGTTGTCGAACCAGTTCTTCTCGCTGAACATGGGCCAGCCGGTTGCGAACCTGCCGGTCACGATCTACAAGTTCGCAATGAGCCCGTTTGCGCAATGGCAATCGCTTGCATGGGCCGGCGTCTTCCTGATCACGCTCGCGGTGCTGGGATTGAACATCCTCGCGCGCACGATCTTTTCGAATAAGTAAGGGCGGAGTGTAATCCGATGAATATGGCAGAAACTCAAATCAATCCGACCGCACGTCCGACAGCGCCCGCCGGCTTCGATCCCGCCCAAAGCGGCCAGGCGCAAGCGCCGTCGCGTCCGAAGATCGAGATCAACGACCTGAACTTCTTCTACGGCAAGTATCACGCGCTGAAGAACATCAACCTGCGGATTCCCGAAGGCAAGGTGACCGCGTTCATCGGCCCGTCGGGCTGCGGCAAGTCCACCTTGCTGCGCACGCTCAACAAGATGTACGCGCTCTATCCGGAACAACGCGCCGAAGGCGAGATCCTGATGGACGGCGAAAACCTGCTGACCTCCAAGCGCGATATTTCGCTGCTGCGCGCGCGGATCGGCATGGTGTTCCAGAAGCCGACGCCGTTTCCGATGTCGATCTACGACAACATCGCGTTCGGTGTGAAGATGTTCGAAACGCTGCCGCGCTCGGAAATGGACGACCGCGTGGAATGGGCGCTGACCAAGGCCGCGCTGTGGAACGAAGTGAAGGACAAATTGGGCCAGAGCGGCTACGGTTTGTCCGGCGGCCAGCAGCAGCGTCTGTGTATCGCACGCGGTATCGCGATCCGTCCCGAAGTGCTGCTGCTCGACGAGCCGTGCTCCGCGCTCGACCCGATTTCCACGGGCCGTATTGAAGAGTTGATCGCTGAATTGAAGAGCGATTACACGGTGGTGATCGTCACTCACAACATGCAACAGGCCGCACGCTGTTCGGACTACACTGCCTATATGTACCTCGGTGAATTGATCGAATTCGGCGACACCGAAAAGATCTTTATCAAGCCGGTCCGCAAGGAAACCGAGGACTACATCACTGGCCGCTTCGGCTAAGCCGCCGCGCAAAAACAACGGAGTACGACATGTCCGATAAACATCTGTCCAGCCAGTTCGACGCCGACCTGAACCTCGTTTCTTCGAAGGTGCTGGAAATGGGCGGCCTGGTCGAGTCGCAGATCGTCAACGCGATGATCGCGCTCAACAACTTCGACCTCGAAGTCGCCGAACAGGTCATCGCGGCCGAAGAGCGCCTGAACACGATGGAAGTCGAAATCGACGAAGAGTGCAGCAACATCATCGCGCGCCGTCAGCCGGCCGCGCGCGACTTGCGCCTCCTGATCGCGATTTCGAAGACCATCACGAATCTCGAGCGCGCCGGCGACGAAGCCGAAAAAATCGCCAAGCGCACCAAGCGTCTGATGGAAGACGGCGCCTCGCGCAGCATCAATATCGCCGAAATCAAATTGTCGGGAGAAATGGCGGTGTCGATCCTGCGCCGCGCGCTGGACGCATTTGCGCGTCTCGACACGGTCGCCGCCGCGCAGATCATGCGCGACGACAAGGCGATCGACGAAGAATTCCGCGCTTTCGTTCGCAAGCTGATTTCGTACATGACCGAAGATCCGCGTTCGATTTCGGTGGGCCTCGACTTCCTGTTCATCGCCAAGGCGATCGAGCGGATCGGCGACCATGCGAAGAACATTGCCGAATTCATCATTTACATCGTCAAGGGCACCGACGTGCGGCACAAGTCGCGCGATGCGCTCGAACGCGAAGCACTCAGTTAATCCAGATATAAGGAACAGAGGTGCCGATGCCCAGCAGCATTCTCGTCATTGAAGATGAGCCCGCCATTTCCGAACTGATTTCGGTCAATCTTCAACACGCCGGACACTGCCCGATTCGCGCGTACAACGCGGAGCAGGCGCAGAACCTGATCAGCGACGTACTGCCCGATCTCGTCCTGCTCGACTGGATGTTGCCGGGCAAGTCGGGCATTGCGTTCGCTCGCGATCTGCGCAACAACGAGCGCACCAAGCACATTCCGATCATCATGCTGACCGCGCGCGGCGATGAACAGGACAAGGTGCTCGGCCTCGAAATCGGTGCCGACGACTACGTCACCAAGCCGTTCTCGCCGAAGGAACTGATGGCGCGTATCAAGGCGGTGTTGCGCCGCCGCGCGCCACAGCTGACCGAGGACCTGGTGGCGATCAACGGTCTGAAGCTCGATCCGGCGACGCACCGCGTAGCGGCCCATGCGGAAGGCAGCGAAATCAAGCTGGACCTCGGCCCGACCGAATTCCGCCTGCTGCACTTCTTCATGACGCACCCGGAGCGCGTGCACAGCCGCACGCAACTGCTCGATCAGGTGTGGGGCGATCACGTGTTCGTCGAAGAGCGCACGGTGGACGTGCACATCAAGCGTCTGCGCGCCGCGCTCAAGCCGGCCGGGTGCGATGCTATGATTGAGACGGTGCGCGGCAGCGGCTACCGGCTCGCGAAGAGCGCCTGACTTGGCGGTAGCGCGAGTGGCGGTGTTTGAGCCACACGCGCCGTGAATGTCGCATACGCCACATCTGCCATATCGGTTTGGCTAAGCGCCGCGTTTTTCAGATCCCGGCGTGAACGGTTTCCTCTTCGATCGCTAGAACATGAACATCATCTGGGCGCGCTCCATCGTGTCGGTCGTGCTGCTGGCTGTTCTGTGCGTGGTCGTCGGCGCACTCCTGAACGTCAAGGCTGGGCTCGTCCTCGCGATCGTCATGCTGCTCGCGCAGAGCCTCTTCAGCACCTTCCACAAGCAGCGTTTATGGCGCTTGCTCGACGCACCGGTCTACGGTGAAGTGCCGAGCGCTCCCGGCATCTGGGGCGAAATCTACTACCGTCTGCACAAGCTTGCGAAGCGCTGGCATGCGCAGGTGCGGCAGGTCGAGCAGCAGCATTCGCGTTTCATCCAGGCGATCCAGGCTTCGCCGAACGGCGTGGCGATGCTCGACGACCACGATCAGATCGAGTGGTGCAACGCGATCTCCGAACTTCATTTCGGGCTCGATGCGAAACGCGATCTGCGCCAGCACATCACGCATCTGGTGCGTCATCCCGATTTCGTGCGCTATCTGAATTCGCAGCGCTACGAGCAGATGCTGATCATGCGCGGCATGGGCGACAAGCGCCAGAACGTGCTGTCGGTGCAGGTGTTTCCGTACGGTGCAAATCGCAAGCTGGTGCTGTCGCAAGACATCACCGAGCTGGAGCGTACCGACGCGATGCGGCGAGACTTCGTCGCCAATGTCTCGCATGAACTGAAGACGCCGCTGACCGTGCTCTCAGGTTTTCTGGAGACGATGCGGGAATTGCCGTTGAGCGAAGCCGAGCGCGGACGCTACCTCGAATTGATGGAGCAGCAGGCCTCGCGGATGCGTCATATCGTCAATGACTTGCTGGTGCTCGCGAAGCTCGAAGGCGACAACAAGCCGCCGAGCGATCAGATGATCGATATGCGCGCGGTGTTGCGGCATCTGAAGGACGACGCGGCAAGCCTGTCGAGCGACCATCACAAGATCGTGTTCGACGCTGACGAAGGGCTCACTGTCACCGGCGTGGAAACGGAAATACTCAGTGCGCTTGGCAACCTCGTGACCAATGCGATCCGCTACACGCCGGACGGCGGTGCAATCATGGTGACTTGGCACACCTACGGCGGCAGTGCGGTTTTCTCGGTCACGGACAGCGGCCTGGGGATCCCGGCAGCCGATATTCCGCGTCTGACCGAGCGCTTCTATCGCGTCGACCGCAGCCGCTCGCGGGATACGGGCGGTACGGGCCTCGGCCTCGCCATCGTCAAGCATGTGCTGCAGCGGCACGATGCTCAGCTCGACGTGAAGAGCGAAGAGGGACGTGGCAGCACCTTCACCGTGCGCTTCCCGGTGTATCGCACGGCGCGCCGGCAACCGGCGCCGGTCTAGCAAAAGTGGCGTGAAACAAAGCCCGCCTGTAGCCAAGGCGGGCTTTTTTCATGGGCGTCGCCGCTTCAGCGGCGCGCGAGCATGATCAGAAAAGCGCGAACTTACGAACAGAATTTCCCCAGCAGACTCATCTGCGCATTGCGCGAGGATTTCCCCGGCCGCCGGCGCCGATAGTGACCGTCGCTTTGCATCAACCAGGCGGACTGGTTGTCGCCGAGAAACGCTGACAGGCCTTCGGCAATCACACGCCGCTTCAAGCGGCGGTTGTTGACCGGAAACGCCACTTCCACACGCCGGAAGAAGTTACGGTCCATCCAGTCGGCGCTCGACAGATACACCAGTTCCTTGCCGTCGTCGTGGAAATAGAAGATGCGATGATGCTCGAGAAAGCGCCCAACGATCGAACGCACCGTGATGTTCTCCGACAAACCCGGCACACCCGGTTGCAACGAACAGACGCCACGCACGATCAGATCGATCTTCACGCCGGCCTGCGATGCTTCGTACAGCTCGGCAATCACGGTGGGTTCGAGCAGCGCGTTCATCTTCGCGACAATGCGGGCCTTCTTGCCGGCGCGCGCGTGAGCGGCTTCCGCGCGAATCGCCTCGACCAGTTTCGGGTGCAGCGTGAACGGCGACTGCCAAAACTCATGCAGCTTTAGCTCACCGCCGATGCCGGTCAGTTGCTGGAACACGTGGTGCACGTCTTCGCAGATCTTTTGATCGGCGGTCATCAGGCCGAAGTCGGTATAAAGACGCGCCGTGCGCGGATGATAGTTGCCGGTGCCCAGGTGCACATAGCGCTTGAGCGTGGTCTTGCCGCCCGACGACACACGCCGCACGATCAGCATCATCTTCGCGTGGCACTTGTGGCCCACCACGCCGTACACGACATGCGCGCCCACCGCTTCCAACTGCGACGCCCAGTTGATATTGGTTTCTTCGTCGAAGCGCGCGAGCAGTTCAACCACCACTGTCACTTCCTTGCCGTTGCGCGCCGCCTGCATCAGCGCGTCCATCAGCGGGGAGTCGGTGCCGGTGCGATAGATGGTCTGCTTGATGGCCACCACATTCGGGTCTTTAGCTGCCTGCAGCAGCAGTTCGAGCACCGGCTGAAAGCTCTCGTAAGGATGATGCAGCAGCACGTCGCCCTGATCGATCACGTCGAACATGTTCGCGCTGTTGGCGATCTGCGGCGGAATCGCAGGAATATGCGGCACGAACTTCAGGTCGGGCCGGTCCACCATCTCCGGCAATTGCATCAGCCGAACCAGATTGACGGGACCGTCGACGAAATAGCAATCCTTGGTGCTCAGGCTGCTTTCGTCGAGCAGGCGCCGCACGACATGCGCGGGCGTGTCCGCCGACACTTCGAGCCGCACCGCATTGCCCAGATGCCGCGCCGGCAGTTCGCCCTGCAAGGCGACACGCAGATTGGTGATTTCGTCTTCGTCGACGAACAGTTCGCTATTGCGCGTGATGCGAAACTGGTTGCAGGTGCGCACCACCAGATTCGGAAACAGCTCGCCGACAAAGCGCTGCAGCAACGAGCTCAGCAGCACGAAACCATGCGGATAACCCGACAGTTCCTGTGGCATGCGCACGAGCCGCGGCAATGCACGCGGCGCCTGCACGATGCCCATCATCGCCTGGCGGCCGAACGCATCCTTGCCTTCCAGTTCGACGACGAAGTTCAGGCTCTTATTGAGCACGCGCGGAAACGGGTGCGCCGGATCGAGGCCGATTGGCGTGAGCACCGGCAGCAGTTCGTCGAAGAAGTAATTGCGCGCCCATTGGGTCTGCGCTTCGTTCCACGCTTCAGTGCCGTGAAAATAGATGCCTTCTGCTTCGAGCGCGGTGAGCACCGTGTCGTGCAGCATGGTGTACTGGCGATGCACGAGCCTCTGCGCGCGTTCGACCACGAGGTCGTACACGTGCTGCAACGACATACCGTCCGGCGACGGCGCGCCGGGGTTGTCGCGCATCTGTTCCTGCAGGCCGGCCATGCGGACTTCGAAGAATTCGTCGAGGTTGCTACTGGTGATGCAGATGAAGCGCAGGCGTTCGAGCAAAGGGACGGCTGGGTCGGCAGCTTGTGCCAACACACGCTCGTTGAAACCCAGAATGCCCAGCTCGCGATTCAATAAGGGGTAGCGGATGGACATCGGCAGCGAGAGTGGAGTGTCAGGAGGGGAGACAGAAAGACGCTCGGAAATTCTCACAGTATGATGACGTTGTTATGACATTCAGGTCTTACAAATTGTACGCCGTATTCGTCGCGTGTCGTAATTATGACGCAGTGCATATGGGACCATAGGGCACCCCATCACTGCGAGGCGACATCGTGAGGTCCGCTACGCTTAGAATGGCGTCTTTGAACAGCGCGGTTGGCCATAAGGCGCCCAAGGCGCCGAGTGGATATCCGGCACCTTCCGCATCCAACGCCGCCGCGCACGCGCGCATGGAGTCCGCTTACTCGATGGCCACTACTCCACAACTCCTTGCTGCCGTCGACCTCGGCTCGAACAGCTTCCGGCTGATCGTGGGCCGGGTCGAGGAAACCGACGCCGGCAGCCAGATCTATCAGGTCGACGCATTGCGCGAGCCGGTGCGCCTTGCCGCCGGTCTGTCGCGCGACAAGATGCTCGACCGCGCCTCGCAGGTGCGTGGCTGGGATGCGCTCAAGCGCTTCGGCGAGCGGCTGCGCGATTTTCATCCCGATCATGTTCGCGCCGTCGCCACCAACACGCTGCGCATCGCCAAGAACGCGGGCGAGTTTCTCGGCGAGGCGCAAGCCGCGCTCGGCTTCCCGATCGAAGTGATCGCCGGGCGTGAGGAAGCGCGCCTGATTTATGCAGGGGCTGCACACTCCGTGCCCGCGAGCGCGGGCAAGCGTCTCGTGGTGGATATCGGCGGCGGCTCGACGGAATTCATCATCGGTTCGCACTACACGCCGATCAAGATGGAGAGCCTGTATATCGGCTGTGTGAGCCATAGCCGCGCGTTCTTCCCCGCAGGCAATGTCGACGAATACACGATGCGCCAGGCCGAACTCGCCGCGGGCCGTGAAATCCAGATCATTTCCGCCGAATACAAGAAAACCGGTTGGGAACAAGCCATCGGTTCGTCCGGCACTGCACGGGCGCTCGCCGAGCTGGTCGAGGCAAACGGCTTCAACGATGCGGGCGTCACGCACGGCATCTCGCGCGGCGGCCTCGAGCGCCTCAAGCGCGCGCTGATCAAGGCGGAGAACGTCAATCGTCTGAAGCTGGTCGCGCTGAAGGCCGATCGCATTCCGGTGCTGGCCGGCGGCCTGTCGATCATGATGGCGGTGTTCGACGAACTCGGCGTCGATTACGTCGATACGACAGATGGCGCGCTGCGCCTCGGCGTGCTGTACGACTTGCTGGGCCGTTCGCAGCACGAGGACATGCGTACGGTGACGGCGGAAGGTTTCATGCGCCGTTATGGCGTGGACCGCGCGCAGGCCGGGCGTATCGGTGAACTCGCGGTGCGCTTTTACGACCAGTTTGCCGAGCCGGATGAGGAGCGCCGCGCCGAGAATCGCATGTTCCTCGGCTGGGCTGCGGCCTTGCACGAAATCGGGCTGTCGATTTCCCACAGCGCTTATCACAAGCATTCGGCTTATATCGCCAGCAACGCCGACATGCCGGGTTTTTCGCGCACCGACCAGGCGCGGCTCGCCGCGCTGGTGCTCGGCCACGCGGGGAAGCTCGGCAAGCTGTCGCAAACGCGCGAGGTGGAATGGCCGCTGTTGTTCTGTCTGCGGCTCGCGGCGCTGCTGTGCCGCCGGCGTGCCGATGTCGGCTTGCCGGGCATCGCGGTCGCGCAGGTCAATGGCGGTTACGAGGTGCGTCTGCCGAACGAATGGGTAGCTAACAACCCGCTGACCGATTACAGCCTGATCCAGGAGGCGGCGGAGTGGGAGAAGGTTGGCATCCCGTATCGCGTGGTCTACACGGACGATTGAGAATCCTGCGTTGTAATTGAAAAGCCCGGCGGAAATGCCGGGCTTTTTTTACGCGCATCGTCAGCCGGCTGAATTGGCCGGGTGGTTTGCGCGGGTTTGCGTGCTAATCAGCGCGGCGACGCGTCGCCGAGGAAGTGCCGCGCGTAACGTGCGTTGATATCCGTCAGGCGCAACAGCGTCAGAAAGTCCGCCGTGTTGAAGTCGGGATCCCAGGCCGGCGCGCCGCAAATCTTCGCACCGAGGCGCAGATAGCCTTTCACCAGCGGCGGCGGTGCGACGTTGGCGCCGGTTTGCAATTCTTCCACCGGCAGCGGCGTGTGCGGGAACGCCCGATATTCCGGCGCCGTCAGCGCGTTGTCGCGCAGCGAGCAGTAAAGATTCGCCGCGTAGTGGCCACCGTCGACCATCGCGACGCTCGCGCAGCCGAGCATCGTTTCGTAGCCGTTGTGCTTCATGTAGGCGGCAAGCCCTGCCCACAGCGACATGATTACCGAGCCGCTGCGATAGTCCGGGTGCACGCACGAGCGGCCCACTTCGACCATCTTCGCGCGCAGGTGCGTGAGACGCGACACGTCGAATTCGCTTTCGGCATACAGGCGTCCGATACGGGCGGCCTGATGCGGTGGCAGCGCGCGATAGGTGCCGACCACCTTCAGCGTGTCGAGATCGCGCACCAGCAGGTGATCGCAGTATGAATCGAACGAATCGACGTCGAGGCCGGCAGGGCCCGTCAGACGTGCGCCCATTTCATCGGCGAATACACGGTAGCGCAGACGCTGGGCCTCGCGCAGTTGCTCGTCGGTGCGTGCCCACGTCACTTGCAGGCGATGCTGGGCGGTGACCGTCTCTTCGGCGCGCGGCAGGCGGCGCGTTTCGAAGATCGAAGCCAGGGGCAGGGTGGGCGTCGGCAGTTCTCGCATGTGGCGTCCTGGTCGAAAAAAGGGAGATTTCTTTTTTCGCCAATGTAGTAACGCCGGGTGACGCTCGCATGGCAAACCCATGACGATTGGATGACTGCCCGTAAGCTGCGTGCGCGCGGCCTGTCATATCGCGGGCCGGGCAGGGCGTGTGTTGTTTCTGCGCGACCGGTGCGCTCGAGCGCGTTGTTGGACCTCTTTGATCGCCAGGCTGTGCGCCCGGTTCAGATCAGGTCGGGGCTCATCGCCGCGCGCAGCACAGCCTGGTCGTCGCCGTTGCGTTCACGGCTTTCGATCCACCACAGGCCAGCTTTCTTCAGCGGCCAACTCGCTTCGCTATTGCCAAGCAAACGTGCGGTGACGTGGCCGAGCGTCGGTTGATGGCCGACGATCACGACGGTCTGTGAGATGCCTTTGGGCCAGCCGACGGCCTTGAGCACGTCGTCCGCGCTGGCGTTGGGCGCGAGTTCGCGCACCACGCGATACTGGTCGCTCAAGGTTTCGGCGGTCTGGATGGTGCGCACCGCGGGACTTGCGAGGATCACAGCGTCCTCAGGGAGGCGGGTGCGCAGCCATTTGGCGACGTTTTGCGCCTGTTTGCGGCCCTTCGTGGTCAGCGCGCGGGCGAGATCGCTGGCGGCGAAATCTTCGGCTTCGGCGTGACGCCAGAGGATCAGATCCATGCGTGCCTCCTTGACTCTGGTTGCGGCGTGGACAGCGGCGCCGGGTTTCAATCACTGTCGCATGCGCGCTCATGCGGGCGCAAGGCCGAGCATCAATCAGTTTGCTTGAGCCCGCTTGAGCCCGCTTGAACCCGCTTGAACCCCGTGGCGCCGATAGCCCAAAAGCAAAAACCCGCGAAGCCAGAGGCGACGCGGGTTTCGTATTGCTTTTTCGTGGTCGGAGCGAAAGGATTCGAACCTTCGACCCTCTGATCCCAAATCAGATGCGCTACCAGGCTGCGCTACGCTCCGACGAATCCGAGATTCTACGTGGCATTGTGTGCCAGAGTCAATCACGAATTGCGTCGGGATGAAAAAAAGGTCTCGGACGTCGGCAGCGGACAGCATAAGCTTGCGCGTCACTGCGCGCTCGGCGGTCCTTGGTGGCAGGATCGTTGCGGCGATCAACACACGCGGCAAGCGCGAGAATCGCACCGTCGAAGGTTAGCGCGTCGCCTTTGTGCAGAGCGACGCGCCGATTTATCCCCTCAATGCCGGCGGCGCATCCAGTGCGGCATGTTCATGTGCGGCATGTGCTGGTGTGTGATCCAGTGATGCAGCATGCCTTCGCCGTCGTGTTCGCGCCTGTAGGTTCTGGCCTCAAAAATCGACAGGGCGAGCAGCACGAGCAGACCTATTGCAAGTCCGATCAGACCTGCGATCGATTCAGCGTCCATGGCAGTCTCCTATGACACGTAACCGTGCCTTTATAGTAGCGCACGCGTAACGAAATGGGGTGCCTCGCGCGACATCGTCGAATGCGAATTGCGGGTAAACTCTGGGCGCTTCTTTGCCGTTTTTGTCTTTATCGAGAGTCTATGAATCGCGTTTTGTTGATTGCGTTGATGCTGGCTGCCGGACTCGCCGGCTGTGCCAACGATCCTTCCGGGCATCATGGCGGGCCGCCGCCGAAGGATCCCGTCGACTACCACGGCGTACCGACCGACGACCGGCCGCCTGTCATGGCCCCCGCGCCCTGAGCGTCTGCTGGGATTGAAAGCGAAGCCCCGGCGCATGCACACCGGGCGCCGACGCAAAGGCTAGGCGCCCACGCCTGCCATGCCTCGTACGACGCCTGGCAGAAAGCGCGCGAGGGTTATGCCGCGCGCGGCCATGAAGATCAGCATGGCGGCCCACAAACCGTGATTGCCGTACAGCGCCAGCAAGGCCCACGAAGCCACGACGAACACTGCAAACGACACCATCATCGACGTCATCAGCTCATGCGTGCGAGTGGCGCCGATGAACACGCCGTCGAGCAGAAAACCCCATACGGAGATCACCGGCAGGAGCGCGGCCCATGGCAGATAAGTCTCGGCCGTCGCGCGCACCGCGGCCTGATTGGTCAGACCTTCGATGATCCATGAGCCCGCGCCCCAGTACACCAGCGAGAAGCCCAGTGCGCTGAGCGCGGACCACAGCGCCGTCACCTTGATGGCCTGCGTTAAAGCGTGCCGGTCGCGCGCGCCGATCGCAGCGCCTACCAGCGCTTCGGCAGCGTGCGCGAAGCCGTCGAGTCCATAGGCCATGAAGGTCTGAAAATTGAGCAGCAGCGCGTTGGCGGCAAGCGTGGTGTCACCCTGCCTCGCGCCGAGATGCGCGAACCAGCCGAACGACGACAGCAGACAGAGCGTGCGCACGAAGATATCGCGATTCAGTACCACCAGACGCTTGAGCGCCGCAGCGTCGAAGAGGGCGGCGCGGCTCGGTGCAGGCAGGCCGCGCGGCCTGCCGTGCCACAACAATGCGGCGCCGAGTACGAAGCCGAGTGCGTCGGCGGTGGCCGTGGCCGCGCCGATGCCGGCCACGCCCCAATCGAATACATACACGTACAACAGCACCGCTACGATGTTCACGCTGTTGATGAACACTTGCGAGAGCAGCGCGAGCCGCACCTTCTGCGTACCGAGCAGCCAGCCGAGCACGACATAATTGCCGAGCGCGAGCGGCGCGGCCCAGATGCGCGCGTGGCAGTAGAGCTGTGCGTGGCGCTGCACCGCGTCGCTGCCACCGATCGCGCGCAACGCATAGCCGATCATCGGCACTTGCAGCAGAAGCACCGCTGCGCCGATCGCCGCCGCCAGCAACAGCGCGCGTACGACGTTATTGCGCAACCCGGCATGGTCGTCCGCGCCATGCGCTTGTGCGACGAGGCCCGTGGTGCCCATGCGCAGGAAGCCGAAACCCCAGAACACGAAGTTGAAGAACAGGCCGCCGAGCGCCACGCCGCCGAGATAGGATGCACCGTCCAGATGGCCGGCAACGGCGGTGTCGACTGCGCCGAGAATCGGCTGCGTGAGATTGGCGAGGACGATCGGGAACGCCAGCGTCAGCACCCGGCGGTGCCAGCGCGCGGGGACCGCGGGTGCCGTCGCCGCCGCATCGTCCACCAAGGTGACTTCCTCCGCGCCGTGCCCTAAGGGGACTTCCTTCGGCGCGCCTTCCAAGGGGACTTCCTTCGGGGCGCCCGCAGGGTCGCTCAATTACGTTCCTGCACGCACACCCATGGCGAGACGACCACCGCCCACAGATCGGGATCGCGCGCGGCGAGATCCGCGGCGGTTTCCGCCTGCACGCGTTCGACAAGGCCGGAAGACAGCCATTGTGCGACCTGCGTGGTGTCGTCGCTGGCGATGGCCTCGGCGACGCTCACCAGGTCGATATCGCGCGCGACGCGCAGCAACATGCCGCGCGCGAAAAAGCGCTCGAGTTCGGTCCAGCCGATTTTGGCAGTTTCGGCGAGCAGCTTGGCGTACAGCGGGCTATGCGTAGCGTTGTTGGAAGTCATCGTAAGCGGGTTCTGACGGGGCCGTTACTATAAACCATCGGCGCGGACCGCCCGGGCGGCGCGCATTCCGGTACGCTTGAGGTCTTTCGAAATTCATTCTGAACCTTCATGTCACTGGATTCAACGGCGCCGGCATCGGGCACGCAAGCTCGCGTGGTGACCAGCGCCACGCTCACACGCACCGACGTGGAGCGCCTCATCGCTGCGAATAGCGCGGCAAATGAGGCGGGGAATAAAGAGCCGCTCCATTTCACCGACTGCGATTTCGAAGGCGCCGATCTGTCGCGACTCGATCTGCGCGGCGCTGAATTTCATCGTTGCACGATCGTCGAGACGTCGTTTTTCGGCGCGATGCTGTCGCATACCCGCTGGGTCCGTTGCCGCGGCCGCGAGGCGGATTTCGCGTCGGCCGATCTGGTCGACGCGGCGTTCCAATCGAGCGATCTGAACAACACCAGCTGGCGGCGCGCCAAGCTTGCCTCGGCGTCATTTCACAGTTGCAAGCTGACCGGCGCCAATTTCGAAGCCTGCGCGGCGCTCGGTTTGAGCTTCGTCGAAACCTTGCTGGTGGGCGCGCATTTGCGCGGCTTGTCGTTTCGCAAGGCCACGCTCCAGCAACTCGATTTCTCAGACGCCGATCTGGCCGGTGTCGATTTCCGCGAAGCGATCTTCGCTGGCGGCAGTCTGAAGGATGCCCATCTGAAAGGCGCGCGCTTTGACGGCGCGGATCTGCGCGAGGCTGACCTGAGCGGCGTACGGCTCGTCGATGCGGCGCTTTTCAAGGGCGCGACGATTTCGCATCACCAGGCGGCGGTGCTCGTGACCGAACTGGGTCTGCGAGTCATGTGACCGCTGTTTCAAGCTGGCTGGTTTTGACATTCGGCCAGCTTGAACGAATGACTGAATGTGCTTATCATCCGATTTATCGGCTCATTAACCGCAGTCGATTTTGAACTTCACAATTCGTCAGTTGATCTGAGGATTTTAATATATTCGCCATTCGCGAATGAGTTATGAATAAGCGTGGCTGCTTATTCGTATCGCTCAATATCGGCTAATAGATCGGTATGGTGCGCTGGCGCACTAAAGGTTCGCAATGCATTAAGCGTCCGGATTATACTGGGCGCGATTGGCGGGAGCCGGCCAGAGGGCTTTCCTCAGGTTTTTCAGTGTCGTGCTGGCAGGTGTTTGATTCATAAGGCATTGCGAGCGGTGCGTGGATTTTAGACTCGCCGTTTGTATGGCGTTTCGCACTGAGCGGATAAGGGTATTTGCCCGTCTATTTCAGACATTTTCCTTCACGTAGTGCGGATTCCGTACGCCGCGTCACATTGCTTACGAAATTAATAGATTGCACTTGTAAAAGCGGGTTGTTAGATTCCGTTCTGGCGCATGGTGAACCGGTCCTTTGCCGATATGCGCCGAACCCCCGTTAGCCCGGCTTCGTGCCGGGCTTTTTTTCGGCCCGATTGCACTCGGTGTGCTGTTCGCCTTCGCGGAACGCATCGATCCGCACTCCGCACTCCGCACGCTGGCGCCGCTACTAGCGCGGGCGGCGCCGCGCTTTGCACTATCGCGTGGCTACCTTGCCTTCACTGTTTGCAGTGAATCACCATCGACCGGTTCTTGACGTTCGCTCCGAAAATCCCGCCGACCGAGCCGCCTGCGGTGGCGCCATTGTCGACGTCCTTCGAAACGACGTCATAGCCATAGTTGCCGCAGACTTCGCCTGCGCGCTTGTAGCACTCGGCCCAACTGGAGCTCGCGTCACTGCCGCTGCAGTTGATCGCGAAGCCCGTATCGCCGCTCGGCAGATAGGTCATGGTGGTGGTGCTGGAGCAGCCGCCGAGCGTCAGCAGGCCGAGGCCGATCGCCGCGGCCGTTGCTAAGGACGCCAATGCGCTCTTCATTGCAGATTCCTTATAGATATAACAGGGGCAGACGTGGCGCGAGGCCACGTCATGCATTGGAGTGAGCGTTTTATAGTACGCCCGGTTCCCTCGGCTGCTGCAGGGCGCGTGCCTGGATCTGGGCGGTTAGCGCGCCGGCAGCGCCCGCGACGGGTCGATCGAGCGGCCCTGATAACGCAGTTCGAAGTGCAGCATGACCCGATCGGTGTCGGTGTCGCCCATTTCGGCGATTTTCTCGCCGCGGGCGACCGACTGACCTTCCTTCACCAGCAGCACGCGGTTGTGCGCGTAGGCAGTCAGATACTCGGCGTTGTGTTTGACGATCAGCAGGTTGCCGTAACCGCGCAAGCCGTTACCTGCATAGACCACCGTGCCGGGCGCCGCGGCAACCACCGGGGTGCCCGCTGCCGCCGAAATGTCGATGCCCTTCGAATTGGCGCCGTCGAAGCGCCGGATCACCGTGCCGTCAGACGGCCACACCAGCGAGATCGTCGAAGCCGGTGCGGACGACGGCGCGCTATCGGCGGGTACCGGGCGCGGCGCAGCCGAAGCGCTCGCGCTGCCTGCGCCATTGTTGCGTATTGAACCACCTGCGGCACCACCTGTGGATGCCGCATTGCCCGGCGGCGCGACACGCAGCACCTGCCCGACCTCGATACTGTCCGGGTTGGTCAGATTGTTCCAGCGCACGATGCTTTGCACCGACTGCCGATTGCTGCGCGCGATTTTCGACAGCGTATCGCCCCGTTCGACGCGGTAAAAACCTGGCCCCACCGGAACGGACCCGCAGGCGGCGAGTACCGCCAGCAACGACGCCCAGGCGAGCCGTTTCATCATTCTTGTTGTGTTAAGCATTGGACCTCGCAAAGCGCTGCCACGCGCCGATCCCGATCACGCGACAGGTAGATGCAAAGCGTCCGATTCTAACGGTTTTGCGCCGCAGCATCCGAAAAACGGATGCATAGGAGGGCGCGCACGGCGGTTACGCGGCGAAACGCCGCGTAACCCATCACGTCGCGATGCTCGAAAAACCTGCCGTCAGCGCAGGGTGCTGACGCTGATACGCAGCGCAGCCGTCTCGGTTTGTCCCGGTTCGAGCCAGCGCAGTCCCATGCCGTTGTGGATCGCATCCGGCAGACCCAGCCATGGCTCGACGCAGTAGAAGTCCGAGTCGGCGGCTTCGGTCCATGTCGTGACCGCGTACCAGGGCACCGAATCCGGGCGTTGCAGATCGATCGTGATGAGCCGGTTCAGGCCGGGCGCGACGAGACGCACGGCTTGGTCCGGCGCACCGGCGAGACAATGGAAGCGGTCGTGAATGCGCGCCTCGTCGAGCGTGTAGCGCGCCGCGCCCGGCTCGGCCGCGCTGATCGAGCCGTCGTCCTGCTGATAGCGCCGTTCGGTGCGCGGCAGTTCCAGCGAAGTTTCGGCGCGCTGCGTGTGCGGCAGCGTGAAGTAGAAGTGATGGCCTGCGTAGTAGGGCAACCTCGTGTCGCCGGTATTGGCGGTGCTCAGCATGACTTCCAGCGTATGCGTATCGACGAGCCGGTACGTCGCTTCGAAACGGAAGCCGAACGGATAGCCGCCGCGTGTCACGTCGCTGTCGGCGAGAATCATGCGCAAGCCGGCGCCGTGCACATCGGCGTGGGCTTCGAAGGGCAGGTCGCGTGCAAAGCCATGCATCGGCAATTCGCGCACTTTGCCTTGTGCGTCACGCCAGTAGCCGATCTTGCCGTCGACGCGATGCCGGCCGAGAAACGGAAACAGCAGCGGGTTGCCGCCGCGAATCCTCGCGGGCTGGCTCCAGTCGGCGTTTTCGGGCCAATGAATCACCTCTTCGTCGTTAATGGTCCACGACAAAAGACGGCCACCGGCTTGCGGCGCAAAGCGGAGCACGCAGGCGTCCTGGGCGATCTCGAGAATGTCCTGTTGCGGGGAGAGGGGCATGGTCGATGTGCGGGTTGATAAAGTCGCGAGAGAACGATTTTGCGCTGCTTTGCGCTACGGGGAAACCCTTCTCGGGAAATTGCGGGTGTCGGAGAAGCTCCATCCTTGCCGATAATCCGCTGACTGCCCGGTGACTTCGACGACCGGGCCAGATCGGCTCAGGAGGTGTTATGGATCTCGCAATGGCAATGGGTGTGGCGCTGTTCGGCATGTTCGCGGCAAGCACCGCCTACTTCTTCTACAAGCTCGAGCGCTGATTCAGTCACTTTCTGCATTTCCTGTCGGTCCTTCAACGCGAGCCTGGCACAAGGCTCGCGCGTCCAGCGCATCGAATTCCTCGCAATGACAGGGTGGCCGCCGGCGGCGCCCGGTTTCTTTTCCGTGGCGTAACAACGGTTTCCAGTTGTGACGCAGCGCATCAATATTTCCCGAATGTGGTTCAAACGCTTGGCGCTGACTTTGCAGCCAGGCATAATCGGTGCGCTTTTGACGCGCCGCCTATTTTCTATGGCCGTGCGCTGCTCCCCGACATTTTCCTTACAAGGACCGCCGCGTGAACCTGTCGTTTCTGATTTTCCTGAGCGTGCTACAAGGCGTCACCGAATTGTTCCCGGTCAGCAGCCTCGGCCATACGCTGCTCGTGCCCGCATTGTTCGGCATCCATATCGACAAGCATGCACCGCAACTGCTGCCGTTCCTCGTCGCATTGCACCTCGGTACGGCGTTTGCGCTGCTGTGGTACTTCCGCAAGCGTTGGTGCGAGTTGGTGCGCGGCTTCTTCGCTTCGTTCGGCGGCCAGCGCAATGACAACGCTCACATGATGTGGGCGCTCATCATCGGCACGATTCCGGCGGGCCTCGTCGGGCTGATTCTCGAGAAACGTCTCGAGCGGATTTTTCACGATCTGCGCATCGTC
The DNA here is from genome assembly GCF_001634365.1 of Paraburkholderia phytofirmans OLGA172. Taxonomy (NCBI): domain Bacteria; kingdom Pseudomonadati; phylum Pseudomonadota; class Betaproteobacteria; order Burkholderiales; family Burkholderiaceae; genus Paraburkholderia; species Paraburkholderia phytofirmans. The sequence continues at coordinate 3,284,491 of NZ_CP014578.1, read as the reverse complement.
GCCATCGCGCTGATCGTAAACGGCGTGCTGCTGTGGTTTGGCGATCGGCTGCAACGTTCGCGCGCGCATCCGACGCCGGAGAAGCTGACCTTCCGCCAGGCGTTTTTCGTCGGTCTCGCGCAGATCGGCGCGCTGATTCCGGGCTTCTCGCGCAGCGGTCTGACGATGATCGCCGGCAATGCGGCCGGCCTGACGACTGAGAAAGCCGCCGAGTTCTCGTTCCTGCTCGGCACGCCGATCATCTTCGCGGCCGGCGTACTCGAATTGCCGAAACTGTTCCACGCGCCGGGCCAACTTGCCGATGCATTGCTCGGCGGCGTGCTGACCGCAATCGCCGCGTATCTCAGCGTGCGTTTCCTGATGCGCTATTTCGAAGGCCGCGGACGTCTGGCTTCGTTCGGCGTGTACTGCGTGATCGCGGGGATCGTGTTCCTCGGCTGGTTCATGCTGCATCCGCAGCCGGTCTGATTGGGTCCGATATGCCAGTTGCCGTGCGCTGAGTGCTGGTCTGCGACTGGCGGGCTACTGGCGGGTAAGAAGCGATCGGTTATAATCCGGGCCCGGTTCAACTCGCCGGGCCCGTTTGTTGTGGGATGCTTGTGATACAACGGGGTGCCGGGCGATCAGGGTTGCCGCAAGCTGGATCAGATTTCCACAGGCTCCGGCCTGGTCAGTTAGAATTTCGATATCCCACGAAACCTGTGGCAGTGATGTTGCGCAGGTTCCAATGCCCGATATGGGTTCTCATTGCGGGCGATGCACGTTGTACACGTTTGTGTAGCATCGCCTCACGTCATTACGGCAGTAGCTCAGCTGGATAGAGCATCGGCCTTCTAAGCCGAGGGTGGGGGGTTCGAGTCCCTCCTGCCGTACTTCAAATGCCTGGCGCCGCGCATCGAAGCCTTACCGCTGCGATGCGCGCTTGGGCCTTTACCCCGCCGGCTGCACGTCGATGGAATCGACCCGGCTCGGATAGAACGCCAGGTGTTGAGCGATCTCTTTCACAGCCGCGTAGGGCGACTCGTAGGTCCAGACCGCATTCACTGCCCGCTCGCCGCCAATCGGAATGCTGTAGTACGCGCAATCGCCTTTATATGGGCAATAGGTCGTGTGATCGGTGCGTTCCAGCAGCGTCATATCGACGTCGTTGCGCGGAATGTAATACACCGCTGGATAGGATGCCTCACGCAGCACCAGCGCATGGCGTGTGTCCGCGATCACGCGGCCGGCTACCGTGACCACCACATGGGCTTTGTCCGGCTCGATTGTGATCGGATGATCGGGACCGGGGACCTTGATGGTTTTTTCAGTCATGCTGTCGAACTCCAGGATGAGTGGGCGAACCTGCAACACGTTGCTAAGGGTTTCGAGCCGCAGTCGGCGGGAATGATCGCGCCCTGCGTCGAAGCATACGCCGGTCATGAAAACGAGTTGTGTCACCGTTTGGGTCTATGACGGGTTGCGTGCGGCGTGTCGTTCTCCGCGCGCCGCCGTACCACGCCCACGGCCATCGCCGGGCGATGGCTGTGCCGCCCGTTGACGCAGCACGCGCCGCCGCGGGCGTAGTCAGTTGCCTGCGCCTGCAAGGATGTAATAGCAGCCGGCCAGCAGCAATGCGAACGACATCAGGAGGCATGCAATGCCGACGCGTGTCAGCAGATTTGGCCAGCGTGCGCAGGGGAGGTTGTCCATTTGCACGATGCGGCGCGCAAGACCAGGATTGCGGCTGAAGGCGAACGGCATGAGCGCGACGCAAAAGATCGCGAGCGCGACGGCGAAAGTTTGGAGGGCAAACGAGAGGTCCATAAGGCGGCGTTGGAAGCTTGGTCAGCGCGGCAGCGCAACAGACCTATCTTAAGAAGACGTTTCATAAGAAGATATGAGACTCATCCTAAAAATCCGAGTAGCCGTCGTGTGCTTTCGCTCCCGCTAGGCGGGAGCCGGACGCTGCAGCTTGCCGCAGGTCGCTGCGAGACCGCATCCGGGGGCCACGTCGAGGGCGACATGCTATGCTTTTGGGGTCCAGATCACGAGCCGCCGAAAGCGCGCTCGAGTCCGCCGCATTACTCTTCGAGGAGAACTCTACATGTCGATGCGAACCCGTGCCCTGTTTCACCTGAGCGTCGGTGGCCTGCTGCTTGGCGGCGCCATCGCAGCGCAAGCGGCGAACCTCGGTTTCCTGAACGACACGCCGATCACCTACATGAAGCAACGCGACGTCGACTCGATCAAAGGCGCTGTCTTTACCGCCTTGAACGACAAGCAGGACGGCGAAAGCGCGAGCTGGGTCAACGAGGGCACTGGCAACAGCGTCAAGATCGACGCGACGATCACCGTCGCCAGCACCGCGAAGGAGGGCGAGCGCACTTGCCGCGACGTCGGTGTCGTGCTGAATGCGAAAGGGCAATCGATGAGCCTGCGTCCGCAGTTCTGCAAACAGGGCAGCGGCAACTGGCAATTGCAGAAAAAGCTCTGAGCGTGTGGGCCGGTATGACAATGCGCGCCGGCTTGCCGCCCGCGCAGCCTGAAGCCGTGCGTCCGTGCGGCGCGTTGCGCCGATGAGCGCGCGGGTCGTCTCGTGCGGCGTCGTCTTGCTTGACCCGGACGGTCGGGTGCTGCTCGCGCACGCCACCGAAACGTCTCACTGGGACGTGCCGAAAGGGCACGGCGAAGAGGGCGAGGCGCCTCACGTCACGGCGTTGCGCGAGATGGTCGAGGAGACCGGCATCGTGATCGCGCCCGAGCGTCTGAAGAATCTCGGACTATTCGTCTACCGGCGCGACAAGGATTTGCATCTGTTCGCGGCACGTGCGAGGGCCGATGAACTCGATCTGACCGCGTGCACCTGCACGTCGCTGTTTCCGCGCCGCTCCGACGGCACGCTAATTCCCGAAATGGACGCATACCGCTGGGTCGCGTCGGAGGAAGTCGAGCAGTACGCGAGCCGCAGCCTCGCACGGCTCTTTCAGACCACGCTTTCGCTCGCGGAACTGCATCGAAGGCTATAGCGGCGGATGGGTTGCTTGGCTGCTGCGCGGGTGGCACCGGCAATCGCAACCGGCAGCACCGCAATGCCCGCGCTGCCGACGTGCTCAGTCGAGTGCGTGGTCGTTCGGATGTGCGAATAGCGCGCGGTTCTGTTCCGACAGCGGAAAATTCAGATTGATGCCGTGCGGCGGAATCGGCTGCGTGAACCACTGGTTATACAGACGTTCCGCATCGCCGCTAGTCTGGCCGCGTGCGATGACCCCGTTCACGAGCACGCGGAACGGCTCGTCGCCCTTGCGGAACATGCAGGCGTAGACTTCGTAGCCGAGTGGCGTGCCGGTCACCACGAAATCTTCGGGGTGCGGGTCGGTTGATTTGAAACCGTACACGATCGGCTCGTCCATCACGAAGGCCACCGCCCGGTCATCCTTGAGCGCGGTGAATGCTTCCAGATGATCGCGTGCGCTCGTGATGCGCATGTTCAGGTGCTTCTCGGTGTTCAGACGGCGCAACAGGCGCTCGTCCGAGGTGCCCGCGGTTGTCACCACCGTCTTGCCGGCCAGGTCCGGAAAATCCGTGATACCGCTGCTCTTGCGAGCGATCATGCGTACCGCGTACTGAAAGAAGCTGTTCGAAAAGGCGGCCACGTTTTCGCGTTCCACCGTGTGCGTGGTCGAGCCGCATTCCAGATCGATCTGATTGTTCAGCAACATCGGCGTGCGGTTCGACGAGGTTACCGTGATTTCGTGCACCTTCAGTTGCGGCAGGCCGAGCGTTTTCTTGATTTCGTCGACAATCTGCAGCGCGATGGTTTGCGAGTAGCCGACCGTGCGCGTGCCGTCGAAGTACGAGAAGGGAATGGATGCTTCACGCACGCCGAGCATCACCACGCCATCGTCGTGGATTTTCTTCAGCGTGCCGGTGAGTTCTTGCGAATAAGCGGGGCAGGCGAGCGACGCTGCGCCTAACGCGACCAGTGTCACGAGTGCGCAACGCATGCCTTGTGCGACGCGTGCGGCGCGAATCATGCGCGCCGCAGCAACGGTACGCGCGTGGCGCGTACCTTGCGCTGTGCTCCCCCATGCATTCGCCCCGTGGCGGGCTGCAACTTTCATCGGGCCTCCCGGACTGGCGCGGGCATCAAGGCCGCGCTGTCACATGTCGATGGAACATCGATGCAACGAAACGGCGTGCATCCCGCTGACGAAATGCACGCCGTATTCAATGTCAAATGCGCAATGTCAAATGCGCAACTTCAAATGCGCAACTTCAAATGCGCAACTTCAAATGCGCAACTTCAAATGCGCTTCGCGCTGTAATTGCCCCAGCTTACGCCGGCTTGCCCCAACTGTCGCGTAAGCTGACGATGCGATTGAACACGGGTTTGCCCGGCTTCGAATCGACGCGGTCGGCGACGAAATAGCCATGGCGCTCGAACTGATAGCGCTGTTCCGGCAGCGCTTCGCGCGCACCTGGTTCCAGGTAGGCGTTGACTACGCGCTTTGAATCCGGATTCAGCGCTTCGAGGAAATCGCGGCCACCGGCGTCTGGCTGCGGTTCCTTGAACAGCCGGTCGTAAATGCGCACCTCGGCCGGGCACGCGCCTGCGGCGCTGACCCAGTGAATGTTGCCCTTGACCTTATAGGTGTTCGCGCCTTCGGTGCCCGATTTGCTGTCCGGGAAGTAGTTGCAGTGGACTGCGACGATGTTGCCGTTCTCGTCCTTGTCCGCGCCGATGCACTCGATCACGTAGCCGTAGCGCAGGCGCACCTTGTTGCCCGGGAACAGGCGGAAGTAGCCCTTCGGCGGCGTTTCGTTGTAGTCCTCGCGTTCGATCCACAGTTCGCGCGAGATCGGGAACTCGCGGAGGCCCAGTTCCGGATGATGCGGGTGGACCGGGGCGCTGCACGGCTCGGTCACGCCTTCAGGGAAATTGTCGATGATCAGCTTGAGCGGGTCGAGCACGGCCGCGATGCGCGGCGCCTTGTCGTCCAGATCGTCGCGCAGCGCGCCTTCGAACACGCTCATGTCGATCCATGAATCGACCTTGGTGACACCAATGCGCTCGCAGAACAACTGGATCGCCTCCGGCGTGAAGCCGCGGCGGCGCACGCCGACGATGGTCGGCATGCGCGGATCGTCCCAGCCCTCGACATGGCCTTCGGTCACCAGCTGCAGCAGTTTGCGCTTGCTGGTGATCGCATAGGTGAGATTCAGACGCGAAAACTCGATTTGTTGCGGCAGCGGGCGCGTGAAAATCCCGGCTTCGGCCAGCTCGTTCAGAATCCAGTCGTACAGCGGACGGTGGTCTTCGAATTCGAGCGTGCACAGCGAATGCGTGATGTTTTCCAACGCGTCCGAGATGCAGTGCGTGTAGTCGTACATCGGGTACACGCACCAGGTGTCGCCGGTGCGGTAGTGGTGCGCAAAGCGGATGCGGTAGATGACCGGGTCGCGCATGTTGAAGTTCGGCGACGACATGTCGATCTTCGCGCGCAGCACGTGCTCGCCTTCCTTGAACTCGCCGGCTTTCATGCGGCGGAACAGGTCGAGGTTCTCCTGCACCGAACGCTCGCGGAAGCGAGACGGGGTGCCGACTTCGGAGGCCGAGCCGCGGTTCGCGCGCATTTCTTCGGCCGACTGGCTATCCACATACGCCTTGCCGCGTTCGATCAGCAGTTCGGCGAATTCGTACAGTTTGTCGTAATAGTCGCTCGCGAAATAAAGCTGTTCCTTGCCGTCTTTTTCCCATTCGAAACCGAGCCAGCGCACGGAGTCGATGATCGAGTCGACGTACTCGACGCTTTCCTTTTCCGGATTCGTATCGTCGAAGCGCAGATGGCACACGCCGCCGTAGCTGCGCGCCACGCCGAAGTTCAGGCAGATGCTTTTGGCGTGACCAATGTGCAGGTAGCCGTTCGGCTCAGGCGGAAAGCGCGTTTCGACGCGCTGCCCCCACTTGCCGGTGCGGTTGTCGTCGTCAATGATGTTACGGATGAAATTGGATGCCGCTGGCGCGTCGTTGCGTTCGGTATTCATGCGAGAAGGTGAAAGTCGGTCGGGGACGCGCAATGCGCCCACTTATCTGTTAATTCTACCTGACGCGTTCGCTCGCGGCAGGCGACTGCGGCGAGCGGCCAACGTTTGAGCCGGTTTCGGGCGGTTTTTAGGGGTGGGCGGGATCCTGCAAGCCGCATTTAAGCTGCTGTAACAGGAGGTAAAACGTTTAGTTGGCGCATGCGCCGGCGACTTAGGATGCGGGCGGCGCACTCGCCACTCGCCGCGCACGGGCAGCATGTTCGCCCATTGATTTTTCCCCCGGCGCCGCATTGCGCTCGTGCGGCGCACGTCAGGCGGCCACGCTGTCCACCCGCGCCTCGCCCAATCTGTTGGATTGCGCGGCCTGCGCCCTGTCGTGCAGCGCGCCCGGCTGGGCGCAGGCAGCCTCACCCCTTGGGCCGCCTTGCATGGACGCTTTCCGTTCGGGCAACATGGCAACCTTAGTTCCCGGAGTTTCTCGGATGTCCGTCTCGCCGCACGACGCGCCTCGCGCGCCATTCGCCATTTGGTCTTTTGCCCGCATCGTGACGGTCACGGCCGTGTTCACCGCGCTCGCCGGCAGTTTCGTCGCGACGGCCCCCGCGCTCGCGAAAACGCCCCCGGCAAAGGCCGTGCTGGACGCGTCGGCGGTGGCCGTGGCCGATCGCTACAGCGCCGACACCGCGCAGCAGATCTTTGCCGCCGGCGGCAACGCGGTGGACGCCGCTGCCGCTATCGCCTTCACGCTGTCCGTGACGTGTCCGGACGCGGGGAACATCGGTGGCGGCGGGTTCATGACGGTGTTCATGGACGGCAAACCGTATTTTCTCGACTACCGTGAGCGCGCGCCGCAGCAGGCGACCCGCGACATGTACCTCGACGATAAAGGCAACCTCGTACCGGGTATGAGCCGCGTCGGCCATCGCGCGGTGGCTGTGCCGGGCACCGTCGAGGGCATGTGGGAAGCGCAGCAGCGCTTCGGCAAGCTGAAATGGAAGCAGGTGCTCGCGCCCGCGATCCGTTACGCCACCGACGGCTTCCAGGTCGAGCCGTGGTTGCAGCAGCGCCACGACGTGGCGGCGAAGAATTTCGCAGGCAAGACCAACTTCGACGCTTACTTCTCGAATCTGAAGGCAGGCGTGATGATCCGCCAGCCTGAACTCGCGCAAACCCTCTCGCGCATTGCCAGCGATGGCGGCCGCGAGTTCTACGAAGGCCGCACAGCGGATCTGATCGCCCAGCAGATGTACGGCCACGGTCTGGTCGCGAAGCAGGATCTGATGCAATACAAGGCCGTCTGGAGGCAGCCGCTCATCGCCGATTGGAACGGCTACAAGGTCGTGACCGCGCCGCCGCCGAGTTCGGGTGGCATCGGCCTGATCCAGATGCTGAAGATGAAGGCCGATCTGAAGCAGGCGTTCGATGGGCTCGAGTTGAATTCCGTGCCGTATATCCATCTGATCGCGCAGATCGAAGACCGCGTGTTCGCCGATCGCCAGCAATACATCGGCGACCCCGATTCGTACAAGGTGCCGGTCGGCAAACTGACCGATGACGCCTACCTCGCGCAACGCGCCGATGAAGTGAAGCCCGACGAGGTGCCGGGCGCTACGCCCGTCAAAGGCGGCTTCGGCGATGCGTTGCCGGAAAAAGCGCAAACCACGCATTTTTCGGTGGTCGACAAATGGGGTAACGCCGTGTCGAACACGTACACGCTGAATGGGTCTTTTGGTTCCGGCGTGGTGGTGGACGGCGGCGGTTTCCTGCTCAACGATGCGATGGATGACTTCGTCACCAAACCGGCTGCCGCCAGCCCGTCCGGCGCAACGGCCGACGACCTGAACACGGTGGCCCCGGGACGCCGGCCGCTTTCGTCGATGACGCCGACCATTCTGTTGAAGGACAACAAGGTGTCGCTCGTGATCGGCACGCCCGGGGGCTCGCGAATCCTCACGTCGATCTTTCAGGTGATGACGAATCTGTACGACTTCAATATGATGCCCGCCGACGCTTTGGCCGCGATGCGATTCCATCATCAGTTGCTGCCGCCGAATACGATCTATTTCGAGCCATTCCATCCGATCTCGGGCGAGTTGGCCGACCAGTTGAAGGCCAAGGGCTACACGCTGGAAGGGCAGTCGTTCAACGGGGACGTACAGATGATTCGCGTCGAAGGGCCGACGCCTGAACCGGCGGCCGATCCGCGCGGCGTGGGCGTGGCCCGCGTGATGCCATGAAGCGCGGTTTCTTCGGCCCGGCGAAGCAAAAAATTGTAGACGCGGACTGCGGAGACAGATTGCCGATGCGAGCCGTGGAGACATACTGAGAAAGCGAACTTGAAAACGCGCTTGAGAAATCCACTTGAAAAGCGCGCTTAAAAAACGAATTGCAACGGGGAATGCGATGAGCGGACAAAAACTAAACGTACTCGTGCTGCCGGGCTACCAGAATTCCGGCGCGGGGCACTGGCAGACGTGCTGGGAAGCGCTCGATCCCGCCGTTGTGCGCGTGCAGATGCCGGACTGGGACCATCCGGCGCGCGACGCATGGTGCCGCACGCTCGACGCCGCAGTGGCCGCTGCGGACTCCCCAGTGGTGTTCGCCGGGCATAGCCTTGGTTGCCTGACGACCGCCTTCTGGGCGTCGCAGTACGCAAGCGCAGCCCAGCTTGCGAAGGTGGCGGGCGCGTTGCTGGTGGCCGTGCCCGATCCGTCCGGGGCACATTTTCCGCAGGATGCCAGCGGTTTCGCGCCGGTTCCGCTTACGCCCCTGCCGTTTGCGAGCATCGTTGTGTCGAGCAGCGACGATCCGTACGGCGGCGTGCCGTTCTCGCAAAGCTGCGCGGGCGCGTGGGGCAGCCGCTGGATCGATATCGGCCCGCGTGGCCACATCAATGCCGACAGCGGGCTCGGCGATTGGGACGAGGGGCGGCGCTGGCTGGCTTCGTTGGGCGAGCGGCGGTGAGTTCGCATTTGCGCTGATCCGGCGGCCTTTCAGCGCAGGTTGGAGCTTGCCGCCGTCGTCAGAGTGTCACTGAAAGCCGGCGCCGCCTCAGCCGGTCTCAAATCCCAGCCGGACTCAAATCACTGACTGTTCCCGCAGCGTGGCAATCCGAGCCTCGTCATAGCCGAGCACGTCGCGCAGGATGCTGTCGGTGTGTTCGCCGAGCATTGGCGGATGGGACAGCGCTTCGGGCGGCGTGCCGGTCATATTGATCGGATTGCGCACCAGTTTTACCGTGCCGCCCGACGGATGCGGCAGATCGACCTGCATGCCGCGCGCCACCACCTGCTCGTTGTCGAACACTTCGCCCAGATCGTTGATCGGCCCGCACGGCACACCGGCCGCTTCCAGCGCCGCGATCCATTGCTGCTTGCCCTGCAGACGCACCATGTCGGCAAGGATCGGCACGAGTATGTCGCGGTGGCGCACGCGAGCCGGGTTGGTTGCGAATCGCTCGTCGTTGGCGAGTTCGGGGCGGCCGCCTGCCTCGGCGAACTTGCGGAACTGGCCGTCGTTGCCGACCGCGACGATGATCCAGCCGTCGCTGGTCTGGAAGGTCTGATAGGGCACGATGTTCGGATGCGCATTGCCCCAGCGCGCGGGCGGCTGGCCGCTCGCCAGGTAATTCGAATTCATGTTGGCCAGCATGGCCACCTGCACGTCGAGCAGCGCCATGTCGATGTACTGGCCTTCGCCCGTCCGGTCGCGGTGCGTGAGCGCGGTGAGCACGGCGATGGTCGAATACATGCCGGTCATCAGGTCGGCAATCGCGACGCCGGCCTTTTGCGGGCCGCCGCCCGGCTGGCCATCGCGCTCGCCGGTGACGCTCATAAAGCCGCCGATGCCTTGCACGATGAAGTCATAACCGGCGCGCTGCGCATACGGCCCGGTTTGGCCGAAGCCGGTCACCGAGCAGTAGATCAGATCCGGCTTCACTTCTTTGAGCGACGCGTAATCGAGGCCGTACTTCTTCAACTGCCCGACCTTGTAGTTTTCCAGTACCACGTCGCTTTGCGCGGCCAGTTCGCGGATGATCCGCTGGCCTTCCGGCGAAGCGATATCGACGGTGACCGAGCGCTTGTTGCGGTTCGCCGCGAGGTAATAGGCGGCTTCGCGCGTGTCGGCGCCTTCGGGTGTTTTCAGGTACGGCGGCCCCCAGTGGCGGGTGTCGTCGCCAACTTCGGGGCGTTCGATCTTGATGACGTCGGCGCCGAAATCGGCGAGCGTTTGTGCGCACCAGGGGCCGGCGAGCACGCGTGTGAGGTCCAGCACACGGATATGACTGAGAGCGCCCATATTTTTCAATTTCTCCTAGGTAGCCAAAGCGGCGCGTAAGACGCCGTCGATTTGGGCAATCTTAAGCGATTCCCGCGCAGGGGCGCAGTCGGCCGAACGGCATAGGACGCATGGCGCGGCTTGCCGGGTCGCTCGCTACCCGGCCAAACCTGGCCGAATGGCCAACGGTACGGGGCAGGCGCCGCGCGCGGGCGCCGATCCCGTATAATCAGTCGTTTAAGAAACAAACAGTTGGCGCATCCCATGATGCCGCCGGTAACAGCCAGGGAACTGGCAAACCCGTCCCCCGCACGCTATGAAAGCCGCCGAAATCCGCGAGAAATTCCTCAAGTTCTTCGAATCGAAGGGCCATACGATCGTTCGCTCGTCGAGCCTTGTGCCCGGCAACGACCCGACACTGCTCTTCACCAATTCGGGAATGGTGCAGTTCAAAGATGTGTTCCTCGGCGCGGAATCGCGTCCGTATTCGCGCGCCACAACCGCGCAGCGCAGCGTGCGCGCCGGCGGCAAGCACAACGATCTGGAAAACGTCGGTTACACCGCGCGTCACCACACGTTCTTCGAAATGCTGGGCAACTTCTCGTTCGGCAACTACTTCAAGCGCGACGCGATCCACTACGCGTGGGAATTGCTCACCGGCGTGTACCAACTGCCGAAAGACAAGCTGTGGGTCACCGTCTATCACGAAGACGACGAAGCGCACGACATCTGGGCGAAGGAAGTGGGCGTGCCGGTCGAGCGGATCATCCGCATTGGCGACAACAAGGGTGCGCGCTACGCGTCGGACAATTTCTGGCAGATGGCCGACGTCGGGCCGTGCGGCCCTTGCTCGGAAATTTTCTACGACCACGGCCCGGAGGTCTGGGGCGGGCCGCCGGGGTCTCCTGAGGAAGACGGCGACCGCTACATCGAGATCTGGAATCTCGTGTTCATGCAATTCAGCCGCGACGCCCAAGGCAACATGACGCCGCTGCCCAAGCAGTGCGTCGACACGGGCATGGGTCTCGAGCGTATCGCCGCGGTTCTGCAGCACGTGCACAGCAACTACGAGATCGATCTGTTCCAGGCGCTCATCAAGGCCGCGGGCCGCGAAACCGGCGTGACCGACCTGACGAACAACTCGCTGAAGGTGATCGCCGATCACATCCGCGCGTGCTCGTTCCTGATCGTCGACGGTGTGATTCCGGGCAACGAAGGCCGCGGCTACGTGCTGCGCCGTATCGTGCGCCGCGCGATCCGCCACGGTTACAAGCTGGGCAAGAAGGGTTCGTTTTTCCACCGCATGGTGCCGGACCTCGTCGCGCAAATGGGCGGCGCCTATCCGGAACTGAAGGACGCGGAACAACGCGTGACCGACGTGCTGCGTCAGGAAGAAGAGCGCTTCTTCGAGACCATCGAGCACGGCATGTCGATTCTCGAAAGCGCATTGGCCGATCTGGAAGCGAAGGGCGGCAAGATGCTCGACGGCGAACTGGCGTTCAAGCTGCACGACACCTACGGTTTCCCGCTCGATCTGACGGCAGACGTCTGCCGCGAACGCGAAGTGACGGTCGACGAAGCCGCCTTCGACGAAGCGATGGCGCGTCAGCGCGAACAGGCGCGCGCGGCGGGCAAATTCAAGATGGCGCAGGGCCTCGAATACTCGGGTGCGAAGACTACGTTCCACGGCTACGAAGAAATCATCTTCGACGACGCGAAAGTGATCGCGCTGTATGTCGACGGCGCGTCGGTTAAGGAAGTCAGCAACGGCCAGCAGGCGGTCGTCGTGCTCGACCACACGCCGTTCTACGCGGAGTCAGGCGGCCAGGTCGGCGACCAGGGCGTGCTGGCTAATGCGAGCGTGCGCTTTGCGGTAGCCGATACGCTGAAGGTGCAGGCGGACGTGGTCGGCCATCACGGCACCCTCGAGCAGGGCACGCTGAAAGTCGGCGACGTCGTGAAGGCGGAAATCGATGCAGTGCGTCGTGCCCGCACCGAGCGCAATCACTCGGCCACCCACCTGATGCACAAGGCGCTGCGCGAAGTGCTCGGCTCGCACGTGCAGCAAAAGGGTTCGCTGGTCGACGCGGACAAGACCCGTTTCGACTTCGCGCACAACGCGCCGATGACCGACGAGCAGATCCGTCAGGTCGAAGCGATCGTCAACGCGGAAGTGCTGGCGAACGCGCCGGGCATTGTGAAGGTCATGCCGTTCGACGAAGCGGTAAAGGGCGGCGCGATGGCGCTGTTCGGCGAAAAGTACGGCGACGAAGTGCGCGTGCTCGACCTCGGTTTCTCGCGCGAGTTGTGCGGCGGTACGCACGTGCATCGCACGGGCGACATTGGCCTGTTCAAGATTGTGATGGAAGGCGGCGTGGCTGCGGGCATTCGTCGCGTGGAAGCGATCACGGGCGATAACGCCGTGCGCTTCGTGCAGGATCTCGACGCGCGGATCAATGCGGCTGCGGCCGTGTTGAAGGCGCAGCCGTCGGAACTGACGCAGCGGATCGTGCAGGTGCAGGATCAGGTGAAGTCGCTGGAGAAAGAACTGAGCGCATTGAAGTCGAAGATGGCTTCGAGCCAGGGCGACGAGCTTGCCGGTCAGGCAATCGAAGTGGCAGGCGTCCATGTGCTGGCTGCCACGCTCGAGGGAGCGGACGTGAAAACGCTGCGCGAGACTGTCGACAAGCTGAAGGACAAGCTGAAGAGCGCGGCGATCGTGCTGGCCTCGGTCGAGGGCGGCAAAGTGAGCTTGATCGCCGGTGTGACGGCGGACGCCAGCAAGAAGGTCAAGGCCGGTGAGCTGGTCAACTTCGTTGCGCAGCAAGTCGGCGGCAAGGGCGGCGGTCGGCCGGACATGGCGCAAGCGGGTGGCACGGAGCCGGCGAATCTGCCGGCGGCACTGGCGGGCGTGAAGGGGTGGGTCGAAGCCCAGCTCTGATTCGGGTTTGATTGAGCCATGCGGGGCGTGGGTTGTTGTTGCGTCCCGCGTGGCTCGAGTTGTTTTTAGCCTTGGCGTGTCTTGCCGTGCATCAACCTGGCCGACTGCTGTGGCGGTTAGCGTTCTCCGACACGCAGGCAAAGCATCAAGCAACGCCTGCCGGTGCGGCGGTAGGTAACGCTACTGCATCCTCTCCCGACACAAGCGTCTGCCGCAGCGCATTGAGCGCGGACGAAAAATGCCCCCGTCGCCAGACAAGAAGCGTTTCGATCGCGCCAATATCGCGAAGCTCATGAACTGCGATATTGCTGGCGTCGGCCTGCAAATCCAGCACTGTCCTGGGCGCCACGGCCACCCCGGCCCCAGCCGCCACGCAAGCCACAATCGCATGGTAGGAACCCAGTTCCAGCACCCGAGCCGGCCTCACCCCGTGCTCCAGATACCACTTCTCGATGTACGCCCGGTAAGCACACCCACGCTCGAAAGCGATCAGCGTCGATAAGGCAATATCCCGCACGTCGCGAATCGGCCGATGGCCTCGCGGCGACAGCATCACCAGCTCTTCGCGGAAAACCGGCACCGTCTCGAACAATTCACCGAGCGCGGCAGGATCCGGCGGGGTCGCCACCAGCGCCGCATCCACTTCGAATTCGCGGACCCGCTCGATCAACTTACCGGTCGTGCCAGTTTCGAGTTCCAGTGCGACATCCGGCCACTGCTGGTGATAACGCGCGAGCAAGCCAGGCAGACGCGTCGCCGCGACGCTTTCCATCGTGCCCAAACGCAAGCGCCCACTTGGACGATCCTCGCGTACCGCATGGCGCGCCTCGTCGGCGAGCGCGAGCAGGCGCTCCGCGTAGGGCAGCAGCGTCTCGCCAGCCGGCGTCAAAACGAGGCGCCGGCCATCGCGGATGAACAGGTCGGTACCCAGTTGCTCCTCGAGTTGCTTAATGCGCGTCGTGACGTTCGATTGCACGCGATTGAGCTTGGCAGCGGCGCGCGTGACGCCGTTTTCGCGCACGACCGCACGAAAAATGGTCAAGGCGGCCAGATCCATGGTTCTCTCCTGGCGATGGTTGGTATCCGAATTATTCATTTTTCGTGATGGAGAGGTCAAGCTAATATGGATTGAAGAAACCGGTGCTTGCCGGCCCGAATCCACTTACCGTCCGCTCATGAACAATCTCGCTTCCAGCGCGCACGACATCCCTGCCGAACGTCACAGCGCCCGCCGCGCGGCCTTTGCCTGCATGGTCACCTTGGCCGTGGTGCTTGGTATCGGCCGTTTTGCGTTCACGCCGCTCTTGCCGCTGATGCTTCACGGCAGCGCCTTCGGCCAGCCGCAGATCGATATCCAGCATGGCGGCTGGCTCGCGTCGTTCAACTACGCGGGCTATTTCGTCGGTGCGCTCACCTGCGCGGCATTGCGCGTCGAGCCGGCGCGCATGGTGCGGGCGGGCCTTGTGGCGACGGTTTTGCTGACACTGGCGATGGGCGTAACAAGCCAATTCTGGGTGTGGGCCGTCGTGCGCTTCGTTGCCGGCGCGATCAGCGCCTGGACCTTCGTGTTTGCCTCGCAGTGGGGCCTGCGGCGGCTCGCCGAACTTGGCGCGCACGGGTGGAGCGGGGTGATCTATACAGGCCCGGGCGTGGGCATCGTCGGGACGGGCTTGCTGGTCAGCGCCGCGGGCGGCTACGGCGCGACGGCGGGCTGGGTCGGTTTCGGGCTTATCGCGGCGGTGCTTTCGATCGCGGTTTGGCGCGTGTTTGGGAGCGTGACCGATATCACCTCAGCAGGCGCGGCGCGTGCCACGAGCGCGGCAACCACCGCCGCGCATGCGAGCCAACGCCCGGCCGCCAGCCAACGCCCCCCCACAAGCCATTTCCCTCACCGCGCCGATGCCTTCTGGCTGATCCTGCTCTACAGCGTGCCCGGTTTCGGCTACATCATCACCGCGACGTTCCTGCCGGTGATCGCGCGCCACGCCCTGCCGGGCTCGTCCTGGCCCGATCTGTTCTGGCCGATGTTCGGCGCGGCTTTGATCGTCGGTGCGTTGCTCGCGGCACGCTTGCCGGTGCATTGGGACAACCGCACGCTGCTCGCCGGTTGTTACTTGCTGCAAGCCGCCGGCATTGCGCTCGGCATCGTCTGGCCCACGGCAGGCGGCTTCTCGCTCGGCAGCATCCTGATTGGCCTGCCATTTACGGCCATCACCCTGTTCGCGATGCGCGAAGCGCGGCGTCTGCGCGGCGACAATGCGGCTGGCCTGATGGGCTATGCGACGGCGGCGTATGGCGTGGGTCAGATCGTCGGTCCGCTCGTGGCTGCACCGATAGCCGACCACACGGGGTCTTTTTCGCCGGCGCTGTGGCTGGCGGCGGGGGCGTTGCTGCTGGGCGCGGTCGGTCTGATGATCGTGGCGCGCGTGCCGCGTGGTAACGGTCGCACGCCCGATTGCGGCTGCAACTAACGGCCTGTGCGAACTGTGCACGCTGATGCGTAGTCGAGGCTACCGGCACCGGCTTTGAGCAAAGCGGCGCGTTCCTCGGCGTCAACCGATCTCGCAAGCGCAAGTGCCAGCACGGCAAGGTTGTCCGCCGCCTTGCGACGAAAACATGGGTCTGTTGAACCACCCGCGAAGCAAATACCAAAGCGAAAAACAAATAACCCGCTGGCGCACTAAAATGACCGCTTTCCTGTCATCTCAGCGCGCCCGTCGCCGGGTGCGCCGCCAGCCATGCAACATTTCGCGTCCGACAACTATGCCGGCATCTGTCCCGAAGCGCTCGCGGCGCTGACCGCCGCCAACAATAGCGGCCACGAGCCGGCTTATGGCGACGACTCCTGGACCAACCAGGTCTGCGACCGCCTGCGGGATCTGTTCCAGACCGATTGCGAAGTGTTTTTCGTGTTCAACGGCACGGCCGCCAATTCACTGGCGCTGGCGTCGCTGTGCCAGTCGTATCACTCGGTGATCTGCCATGAACTTGCTCATATCGAAACCGATGAATGCGGCGGCCCCGAATTCTTCTCCGGCGGCTCGAAGCTGCTGACCGCGCCGGGCGTCGGCGGCAAGCTCACGCCGGATGCGATCGAAGCGGTTGTCACGCGCCGCGCCGATATTCACTACCCGAAACCGAAGGTCGTCACGCTGACCCAATCGACTGAAGTGGGCACCGTCTACACCGTCGAGGAAGTGCGCGCAATCGCGGCGATCGCCAAGCGGCGCCATCTGAAAGTGCATATGGACGGCGCGCGGTTTGCGAACGCGGTCGCGGCGCTCGACGTGCATCCGTCCGAGATCACGTGGCGCGCGGGCGTCGACGTGTTGTGCTTCGGCGGGACCAAGAACGGTTTGCCGGTTGGTGAGGCCGTGGTGTTCTTCGACCGCTCGCTCGCCGATGATTTCGCCTACCGTCTGAAGCAGGCCGGCCAGCTTGCTTCGAAAATGCGCTTTATCTCCGCGCCGTGGCTCGGTCTGCTGGATAACGACGTCTGGCTGCGCAACGGGCGTCATGCGAATGCGATGGCGGAATTGCTGCAAGCGCGGTTGCAGGAAATTCCCGGCGTGAGCATCATGTTTCCGCGAGAATCGAACGCGGTCTTTGCGCAATTGCCCGCGCAGGCCGCCAAGGCAATGCGTGCGCGCGGCTGGAAGTTCTACGAGTTCATCGGCGCAGGCGGTTGCCGGCTGATGTGCGCCTGGGACACGCAGCCGGAAACTGTCGAGGGTTTTGCTGCGGAAGTGCGCGAGCTGTGCGTGGCCTGAGCCCGCATAGACTGCGCACCCAGGCCCGGCTGGAGCGGTGAACTTGATCCGGAAGCTGGAACGAGGCTTACAAACAAGACCGCGCACTGGGTGCTGAACCAACTGCAACACGACATTCAACGCTGAACAACGCTGCACACAAAACATAAGAGACAACCCACTCGCCATGACCGAATACCGATTTTGTCCGCGCTGCGCTACGCCTTTGATCGAGCGCGTCGATGCTGAATATGAAGGTGGACGGATCCGCCAGATCTGCGCCGATACGGAATGCGGCTACGTCCACTGGAACAATCCGCTACCAGTGGTGGCCGCGATCGTCGAATACGAGGGCAAGATCCTGCTCGCACGCAACGCCGCATGGCCGGAAGGTATGTTCGCGCTGATCACCGGCTTTCTGGAAAACGGCGAGACCCCGGAAGAGGGCATTGCCCGCGAAGTGCTGGAAGAAACCTCGCTGCACGCGGAGACGGTCGAGTTGATCGGCGTGTACGAATTCATCCGCAAAAACGAACTGATCATCGCGTATCACGTGAAGGCGTACGGGACGGTCGCGTTGTCGCCGGAATTGCTCGAATACCGGTTGATCGAACCGGCCAAACTGCGTCCATGGCGTGCGGGCACCGGTCAGGCGCTCGGCGAATGGATGCGACGGCGCGGCTTGCCGGTCGAGTTTGTCGAAAAGCCAGGGAAGTAAGTATTGCCAACGAATTGGCTATCGTCCCTCGCCAACGATCAAGACAACCTCTACGCCACGTCACGATGAGCAGACCCGCACCCGCCATGCGCAGCGCCTACCCGCACTTTCTGCCTATCACCACACGCTGGATGGACAACGACGTCTACGGCCACGTCAACAACGTCGTCTATTACAGCTACTTCGACACCGTGGTGAACGAGTACCTGATCCGCGCCGGCGTGCTCGACTTCGAGCATGGCGCGACGATCGGCCTCGTGGTCGAGACGCATTGCAATTACTTCGCGCCGCTGGTGTTTCCGGAGCGGGTCGAGGCGGGTTTGCGGGTGGTGCGGCTCGGCACCTCGAGCGTGCGCTACGAGGTGGGCCTCTTCAAGGAGGGCGAAGATCAACCTGCCGCCCAGGGTCATTTCGTGCACGTGTATGTGGATCGCGTCACGCGCCGTCCGGTGACCTTGCCCGCCGACTTGCGCGCGGCGCTCGAACCGCTCACCGTCGCCGTGCAGGCGGAATAGGCGCGTGCAGTCGTTCGTCGTCAATCTGCTCAACGGTGTCAGTTACGGCCTGCTGCTGTTCATGCTGTCGGCAGGCTTGACGCTGATTTTCAGCATGCTCGGTGTGCTGAATTTTGCGCACGCGAGCTTCTATATGCTCGGCGCGTACGTCGGTTTTTCGGTGACGGCGCATGCGGGCTTCTGGAGTGCGCTGGTGATCGCGCCGCTGATTGTCGGCTTGATCGGCGCGGCGCTGGAGCGCTGGCTGCTGCGCCGTGTGCGTGTGCATGGTCATCTCCCCGAGTTGCTGCTGACGTTCGGCGCCGCGTATCTGCTCGGCGAACTGGTCAAGCTCGGCTGGGGCTTGAGTCCGCTTGGCGCGACTGTTCCGGCCGGGCTCGACGGCCCGTTGTTCACTGTCTACGGCGCGGCCTTCGCACGCTATCGGGCCTTCATGATGACGGTATCGCTGGCGATGCTGGCGGTGCTCTACGCGGTGCTGCGCGTGTCCAGGGCGGGGCTGATCGTGCGCGCCGCGCTCACGCATGCGAGCGCTGTCGAGGCGCTCGGCCACAACGTGCCGCGCGTGTTCACCGGCGTGTTCGCGGCGGGCACGGCGCTCGCCGCGCTCGCCGGCGTGATCGGCGCGCCGCTCTTCGTGATCGAACCGGCAATGGCGGAGTCGCTCGGCTCGATCGTGTTCGTAGTGGTGGTGATCGGTGGGTTGGGCTCGCTGAGCGGGGCGCTGGCGGCCTCGCTGATCGTCGGTTGCGTGCAGACCTTTGCGGTGGCGAGCGACGTCTCGTTGGGCGATCTCACGGCGGTATTCGGCGGCGCGCTGCCGGCCGCATGGGACGCGCTCACGCTTGCGCAACTTGCGCCGCTGATTCCCTATCTGCTGCTTGTCGCGATGCTGGCGCTGCGCCCGCGTGGACTGTTCGGACGGCGTGACGATCATGCGTGAGCCATCCAAAAAGTTCGCTGTGCCGACAACCACGTCTCGCTCGATGTTGCGCAGGTTCGCGCCATGGCTTGCACTCGTCCTGTTCCTCGTCGTGCCGCCCTTTGTCTGGCCGCAGAGCTGGCTGCTCGCCTATCTTGCGCAGACCGCGACGATGATCGTGTTCGCGCTCTCGTACAACCTGCTGCTCGGCGAAACCGGCTTGCTGTCCTTCGGTCATGCGGCTTATTCGGGCCTCGGCGCGCTCGTCGCGGCGCAGGTGTTCAACCGCATTGGCGTGCCGTTGGTGCTGTTGCCGTTGATCGGCGGCAGCGGCGGTGCGCTGTGCGGGGTGCTGTTCGGTTTCGTGTCGACGCGGCGTGCCGGGACGGCTTTCGCGATGATCACGCTCGGTATCGGCGAACTCGTCGCGGCGGCGGCGTGGACTCTGCCCGACTGGTTCGGCGGCGAGGCCGGCGTGCCGATCGATCGCGCGAGCGGGCCGATGCTAGCAAGCTGGAGCTTCGGCCCGGCACGCGAGGCGTATGCGCTGATCGCGCTGTGGTGCGTGCTGGCGAGCGTGGCGATGTTCATACTGTCGCGCACACCGTTCATGCGGCTTGCCAACGCCGTGCGCGACAACCCGGCGCGCGCTGCGGCGATCGGCTGCTATCCGCGCCGCATCCGCTATGGCGTGGTGGTGATGTCGGCGTTTTTTGCGGGCATCGCAGGCACCCTGGGGCTGATCAATGTCGAACTGGTGTCGACGGAAAGCGTCGGCATGATGCGTTCGGGCGCCGTGCTGATTGCGACGGTGATCGGCGGCACGGCGGCGTTTTTCGGGCCGGTCGCGGGCGCGATCGTCCTGACGTTTTTCAGTGTCGCGGTGGCGAGCATCACGCGGGCCTGGCTGTTCTATCTGGGGCTGTTCTTCATCGTGGTCGTGGTGGCGTCGCCGGATGGACTGGCGGGTTTCGTGCAGCGGCACTCGGCCCGCGTCGCGGCCTACGGCTGGCGCGTGTGCAGCAAGACGTATCTTTGGGGTACGGCCTCAGCGGTGCTGTGGACGCTGGCCGTCGTGTTCGCGGTGCAATGTGCCTACGCCGTGCAATTCGGCGCGGACGACGGCGCGGCTTTCAACGTCGTCGGCGTGCCGTTGCAGAGAACCTCGCCGTATCTTTGGCTCGGCGTTGCGGTGTTCATGCTGGCCGCGCTTGGGGTGCTTGCCGCGCACTGCGCGCTTCGCGCACAAGCACGTCTCGCCGTTCGCGCGAGCGTCACGCCGATCACCGGAGACGCGCGATGATCCCGGCGCTCGCGGTCTACGGCATCGAAAAGCGCTTCGGCGCCACGCAGATTCTGCGCGGCGTCGATCTGGCGATCGAGCCCGGCGAGCGCCATGCATTGATCGGGCCGAACGGCGCCGGCAAGTCGACGCTTTTCAATTTGATCGCCGGGGGCGCGCGGCCGAACGCCGGGCGCATCGATCTGTTCGGCGCGGAGATCACGCGTCTCGCGCCGGCCGCGATCACGCGCCGCGGCCTTGCGCGCAGTTTCCAGACCACCAGCGTGTTCGCCCGCCTCAGCGTGTTCGACAACCTACGCTGCGCGGCCATGCTGGCCGAGCGTGACCGCACGCGCTGGTGGCAGCGGTTCAGCGGCTCGCGCACGGTCGATGCCCGCGCCGGGCAGGTGCTCGAAGCTGTGGGCTTAAGCGCGCGCCGGCATATCCAGGCCGGCACACTGAGCTATGCCGAGCAGCGTGCGCTCGACCTCGGCCTCGCGCTCGCGGGCGGCGCGCATACCCTGCTGCTCGATGAGCCCACCGCCGGCATGAACCGCGCCGAAGCGGCGCGCGCGATCGAATTGATTCGCACGACCACCGCGGGCCGTACGCTGCTGATGGTCGAGCACGACATGGACGCCGTGTTCGCGATCGCCGACCGCATTTCGGTGCTGGTGCAAGGCCGCATCATCGCGACCGGTACGCCGGCCGCGATTCGCGCGGATGCGGCAGTGCGCGCCGCTTATCTTGGCGACGGCTTGCGCACATGACCGCTTTGCTCGACATTCGACAACTGAACGCCTGGTACGGCGCGAGCCAGGCGCTGCACGGCGTCACGTTGCAGATCGAGGCAGGCGAAGTCGTCGCGCTGGTCGGGCGCAACGGCTCCGGACGCTCGACGCTGGCGCGCGCGATCATGGGGCTCGTGCGCAGCGAGGGCGAATTGCGTTTTGCCGGTCATGCGCTCGGCGGTCTTCGCACCTTCGAGATTGCCCGTCTGGGGCTCGGTTACGTGCCTGAACATCGCGACGCTTTTCCGACGCTGAGCGTCCACGAGAATCTGCAACTCGGTGTGGCGCCGCGCGCTCGCGGCCGCATGCCGCGCTTTGCCTTTGACGACGCCTACGAACTGTTCCCCATCCTGCGCGAAAGAAAGCGTACGCGCGCTGGCGCATTATCGGGCGGCGAACAGCAGATGCTGACGCTCGCGCGGGCATTGCTCGGCGACCCCGACTTGCTGGTCGTCGATCAACCTGGCGAGGGGCTAGCCAGCCAGGTGATGGGGCAGGTTGCGCAGTGTCTGCGGATGCTGCGTGATCGCGGCATGGCGATGCTGCTGATCGAGCAGCGGCTTGTGATTGCGCAAGACATCGCCAGTCGGGTAGCGGTGATGGGGCATGGAGAAATTGTTTTCGATGACGCGCTCGCGTCGTTTGTGAGGCGGCCGGACGTGATGCGGGAATGGCTCGGGGTGGGTTAGCCGAGGTGTACCCTGGCTGGCCTCAATTGCGGCGTCCTTAACGCCTCGGCATGCGCGACGTGCACGATCAAGTGCCGCGCATCTCGTCACTTTCTATTACAGCACTGCGTTCGAATTTGCGGCTGTCTCGTGGGCCAGGCCCGGTTGACGTCTGCGAGACTGAAGGCACTGAGGCGGCGTAGAACCACCTTCCGCAGCAGCAATCAATCGGCAGTCAATCCCGCCGTGGGTCCTGTTTAACCGGGGCTAGTCGTCGTCGCCCGGAACCGGGTTGAAAATGTCCCGCTTACACTCATCGGGCGGTGGACAGCACGCCTTCCCAACGCGATTGCATGAAACGTTACAGATGGTGGCGGGATTGTTGTAACCCCGGTTGAAAGCGGGCTTACTACAGCTTTCGACGCTGGGAAGAGGCGATGCGGGAAGACGTACTAAGTATTGAAGAAGCATTTGGCGATTTGTTTGATCCGTGCAGCCGTGCGCCAGCTCATGATCTGATGGAAATGCTGGTGGTGGTCATCGATGGCAAGACCGTACGCGGCTCGTATTGTGGCGAACCGCATGCGCTTCACCTGGTGTCGACCTACGGCAGCGGCCTGGGTATGGCGCTAGGGCAGGTGCGCATGGCAAACAAAAGCAACGACATCACGGCGATCCCGTTCGCCCACTAAGCCATGGTAATCAGCCCTCCATTCCTGCCTGCCGCCGGTCTCACGTCCACCGACCCCACGGAACCCGATCCGATGATGGCGGCCGTTGGGCAGTTTGAACTGCTCCATCACGGCACCTACCCGATTGCGTTTGACCGCCGTTCGCATTGCGGCATTCACCTGGCCCCGTCCGAGCAGACGGAGCCCGTACGGGCGATCGCCGATGGCGAGGTGATTGCGTACCGCGTCAGCAAGAATGCGATTGCCGATGGCCAGATCAATCCGCAAACCGGTAACCCCGTACTGAACTCGAATACGGGCTTCGTGCTGCTCAAGCATGTGACCGATACCGGCGACGGGCGCACGATCACGTTCTATTCGCTGTACATGCATCTGCTGGACATGACTGCACAGCAAAACATCGCTCCGCAGCCCACCAATCCAGCTCAGAACAGTTCGCCCGACGGGTTGCCCGCATGGCTACTCGACACGGCTGGGGGCAAGGATGGCGTAGCGCGGTCCGGCAACGGCAGAAAGGTCTATCGCAAGGACATGCTGGGATACTGGGGGAGTTGTCATGGCACCCGGCATCTGCACTTTGAAATTTTCATGACCGAAACGGATTTCACGGCATGGTTCGCCCAGGACGGACATAAGGTTCAGCTCGGCGCGAAAAATCCGGTCACACCCGCATCGAAGGATTACTGGGGACACAGCTACTTCGTGATTCCCGGCGGACAGACATTCGTCAGCGTGCCGCCGGGGCAGCATGGCTCCGCGTACTTTCCGGCGCTGACGTCCGGAACACTCGACCCGAACAGCAAGCTCTATGTCGAGGCGTATTTCCACAAGGGCGAACGCTACACACGATCATGGGTCGGCATAGGTGACAGCATCAAGCCGCTAACAGCGGCGCCGGTGAAGGATCGATACAAGGAATACGAATACAACCTGTACCAGCGTGCGACGGACCTCTATCCGCACTGCCCGAGCGACGGCTACGACATGCTGCGCTTTGGCCGCATCCTTGGAGCGGACCAGCAGACGCTACCTGCGTCGGCACCGAACACGTGGGTGGCAGTGCCCTTCGACGAGAACAGCACACAGGGCTACATCGACATCAGCCAGGACGCCATCCAGAAGCTGTCAGATGCGGATTTCCCGTTTTTTACTGGCTGGAAAAGGATCGACGACGACAATACTCCGTTTGGTCCGGATGGCCTGTGTGGTTACGACGAACTATGCAAGATCACCGGTGTTGCTGAAGCACAGGAATTGCCCGGTGCGACGATGCCTTCCGAGTACAGCGAGGATGATCAGCTGGCTGCTTACGTACGGGGTAAGGAAGACGTACTGAACAGCCTGAAGGGTTTTATTTGCCACGCGAGCAGCGAATGGGATGCAGGCAACAACGATGGGCGCTATGGGGGGCTGAACGAGCCAGACGGATTCTTTGGGAAGCGCAAGGATATCGATCCAGACGAATATGACAAGTTCGTCGCCTTTCTGAAGAGGTTTCAGTTTCTGGAACAGACGCCACTGGGTGGCCACAGGTTCTGGTTCTTCCATCCGCTTGCGTTTATCCGGCATTTCAGGAAATGCGGATGGATGAGCGCACAGGAGTTGGCTCAATGCATTCCTCGTAAAATCGTTGACCAGACCAGAAATCAAGTGAACCAAACAGTGTTTCCCCGAGGAAGCATCGGTTGGGGTTCAGCCTTGGCGAGGGTGCAACGGTTTTTACCTCACCTTAATCGAGCTTTTCGAAAATACGGACTATCGAGCAACGGCATTCGGCTTTCTTATTTTCTTGGAAATGCCATACAGGAGACTACATATCTATCGCAGACAGCAGAAGGAGATGGGTCTCATCTTAGCTATGCCCCGTGGTATGGTCGAGGAATCATCCAGCTGACACATGAGGAAAATTACAAACGATATGGCGATTACAGAGGCTGGCCCGGCTCCGCGTCAAGTTATAGGGACTCCCTTGAAACAGATCCGGCTCGCGCGAGTGATTCGGCGGGATTTTACTGGGTAAGCTGTGCGAAGCCGGTTAATTCTGCCCACAATATCAATGTTGAGGCTGACGCATATCCAATAATCTCGCCGACTACAATAACGAATGTATGCTCGAGTTACGATTATCATAATCGGACGTGTAATACTGTTTTGTCAGCGATGAGATTTCGAGTCTGTCAGCAGTTTGAGCGAACCGCGAGAGCAGTTAACACCGGGTCGCCAAATAGGACGGGTGCGATGTATGGGCTGGTTCCGCGGACCAATGTTTTTCTCTCATCGATGGCAAAATTGTCCGATGTGTTAATCGATTTTGAGGATGCGTATGCTCAGAAAATCGGCTAAAAAATTTTTCGTATATATCGGATCTTTAAGTGCTAGTGCTGGCATGCGAAATTTAAATAGGATCATGCCGATCGTTGGGCTGGCCTTATCTTTAAAAATCGCGCTTATTTCGAATGATTCGTGGTCTAAAAGACTGCAGTCCACCCCTGAAATTTCCGTCAATGAAAATAGAATCCATATAAGTTTTCCGTCTGGAAAAATGCAAACAATAATAGTTGATCATGAAGTTAAATTGGTGGACGTTAAATTTGAGAATTTGACATCTGGCGGGTATGAGGATTTAAAGGTGCTGAACACCCGAGGGGCTTCTCAAGAGTTCTACGACGTGTACTTATATTCGCCCAAGCAAGGAATATACGTTTTCAACAAAGAATTGAGTGATATTCCGTGTTTGCAGGCGGATGCGAAACGGAAGCAGGTGATCGGTGCGTGTTTTCACGAGAGTTCTTGTGAAAATTGGGAGGAGCGCTATACCCTCAGCGCGAGAGGTGTGCTTTCACTTATCGAACGAAGGGGAACTTACTGCGATCCTACGGGGCAAACCTATTTTTATGTGGACAGGTTCAAAAATGGAAAGCATATTTATTCAAAGGTTACTCCGCTTTCTCCTTCAACCGGTCAGTAGGCTGCATAATTAATGATTCAAGATAAAATTAAATCGAACGCCGGATCCGCATCGCCTCCTACTCAGAATCTGCCCGTCGGCAAGATTTATAGCCACAGCATGAGTTTTCGGGACGCGTCCGCGACGGAAAAACCGCCTGTTAAAACGTTGATGTCGAAGCCTGGTGTCAATTTTGTTTGCGCCAGTTTGATCGACAAATCCAAAGAGGAGATCGCACGCCAGCATGGTGCTGTCTACGACGGAGATGGAAAAAAGTGGGTTCCTTATTTCGAGAGCAAGAGAGATGTAGAGCCTATGGACACACTCACTAAAGTGCAGAACCTGGAAGCGGTCAACGGGAACAGATTCTATTTGATCCAGGACGATCCCGCACAGCGCGAGCGCTACCTGTAATTTTGCATCGTTCACAAAGCTTTGGCCGTGTGCGGTGGTGAACCCGTTATGCACCTTAGCGATCCTAATGAGGATCTGCATCCATACGTTTTCGACGTCCTTCGCAGCGCCGAATTCGTTGGCGCCTCTGGATTTACACCCGTGCCAGCACGACGATTGCCGAAGACAACCCGTCGTTTCCCGGCAACGGGCGGCAAGCCGGTCGCGATGTGCCCCCCCGTTGCGCGTGCAACTGCCGGCGGCTTTCGTCGCTGCAGAACGTGAATATCACTTGACGATGCCAGTCGATCTGTCTCCCGCGGGTCCGCCGCGTGCCTACCCGACGAACCCGCCGCGTCTCGTGCCGTGGCTGATCGGTTGGGTACTTTGCAACGGAATTGGCTCAGCAGGGGCGCTGCTGCTGTGGCCGGCTGGCACACCCGCGAGCGGGCCGTGGTTCTGGTTTTGCGTGGCGGGTATCCCCAACGGCCTGTTCCTGATCACGCTGGGCATCGCGCGCGCCGGCTATGAGGCATTGTGGTTCCGGGCGCACTACTGGAACATGCACCGGCGCAACTGGCTCAATCGCCGCGTGCGCTATGCGCAGCAACCGCTGCAGGTGCTGGGCGTGGGCTATTGCCTGCCGCTCGGCGGTACGAGTCTCACCGAGGCAATCGCGGCAGCGAAGCCCCTGCCGAAAATGCAGGCACCGCGCAACGGTCCAGGGATGATCCTGCACAACCGTTTTGCCGATAACGATCCGCAACTCGATAGCCCGGCAATCGAAGCAGAAGCGGTACGACACGAAGTCGTACAGGATAAGAGCGGAACCCACCCTTCAAAGCAGGCCCCCGTTTCCCCAGCGGTCCATCTGATCCGTCGGGTACTCGAGCCGCTAGCGGTCAGTCTGCATGCGCTATCGCGATACGAACCGGTCTACTGGCCGAAGATCCATGTGCTGGCCTTGCCCGCCGAAGCGGGGGAGCGTGAACAGCAGGTCCGAGATGCGCTGCGCATGGCCGGCTTGCCTCCTCTTCAATGTCAGGCCGTGCCGGCTACGGACGGCCTGCTCGTGGCCGATGCGTGGCTCGATGCGGGCGAGAGACGCCCGCTGCTGGTGATCGCCGCGGAATGGCACGACGCGCAGCCGTCCACCGGCAGCACCGAAGGCAGCATCGCAGTCCTGCTCGCCCCCGGTGTGTTCGTCTTACCCGAACCGGTCAAGGTAGTGGCGAGCCTGCATCGACCCGTGGCGGGCGAACTGGATACCGTCGCCGACATACTCGCGAATGCCGTGCTGTGGGGCAACGCTGACGCCCCGACCATCCAGCCCGCCTGGATCAGCAGTCTCGAAGACTCGCACGAAACAGATCTGCTAGCGGCTCTCAAGAAGGCGTCGCTCTCCGGCGTCACAAAACTCGAAATGCAGCGCCGCGCCGATAAGCTCATCGGTCACTCGGGTGCGGCAGGTGGCTGGCTATCGGTCGCCGCGGCAGTCGAGTCGGCGGGGAGCGGTCCGCACCTGATCCTTCACACCCCCCAGCATACGCAGACCTCGCAGGCCGCGATCCTTTACGTGAGCCCCGCACCGGATCCCACTTCACCGCACGGCGAATCCGGCGAATAACCTCAAGACACTTTCATCGGGAGAGGAGTCCCCCGGCGCACCGGGCAGGCTCGCCATCTTGGGGTTGATCATGATTGCCGTCGTGCCGAAATTTGATGTGCCACGTGATGCTCCGACAGCGCCGGTTGTCATGCACTGCGCGATGCACGCGCCCCTCGCTCCGTGCTCGAATCGGTCTCAGGGTGCCGTTTGAATCTCATCTGCGCATAGACCGCCCAAGCCCGACGCGTGGGGCTTCCCAATGACTCGTCGTGGCGATTCAAACGCTCGATCGCTTGGTGAGCGTCCTACCAACAGCGCGGCCGCCGCGAGCGCCGATCGACCCGCCTCAGCATCACGGTCCGCGCTCGAACTTGCCAAGGCCAAACAGCTCGCTGCCGAACAACGTGTCGCCGAACGTGTGCCATCCGCGAGTGGCATGCATGAGACGCGTAGCCGTCCGTTGACGCTGCGCGATTCCGGCATCGACGGTTCGTTGATGTTCGCGCGCGACGTCGACTTTCGTGTAACCGGCGACATCGGCTTCATGATTCACGATATGGCGGCAACACTGACCCCGATGCACGCCGGTCAGCCGATCGTGTTCGACGATCCGACCAGCGTGACGATCAACGTCCATCGCGGCGACGTCACGCTCGACAGCGCCAGGCTCACCGCGATTTTCAACCGCTACCTGTTCCAATACCAGGGCTCGCCGTTGCGCAATATGCGTGTGATGCCTCAAGACTGCAGCGAACGCCACCCCCTGTTGGGAAATCGTCCTGGAAATCCATCTGCCACAGCGAATTGGGTTGTTCGTGTTCGAAGCGCTGCCAGTGCTGGCGCTGCGCGCAATCACGCTCAGTGATCCGGTCCGATGAGCGCGTGGGGCTGTGATGTGGGCGACGCGAGCGGTTGGCCAGGCCATCAGCGTCTTCTGTCTTGTGGCGATCAAGCCATTGGTAGTTGGTCTGATAGCTGATGTTGAAGCGCCGGCACAACTCGCTGACCGGCAACGTCTGTCCGGTCCGGGCAAATACATGTCAACCATGTTCCCGTATACCTGTCAGCAATGTCTCTAGTCTGCACAAGTGGTGGTATATCGAGTCGTACATGCCAAGTTCGTCGAAGCTCATACTCGTGACGACGTCGGCGACCCGCCGGCAATGCTGGGGAGGTTCATATGCATGGTGTAACAGGATGGTTCAGGAATGACTCGTTCAGTGACTACGCACTTCGACCCGCGGTTCATGCAGCGGCCGCCGCGAACGGAGGCGCCACTGGCGACGGTAGTCGCGAGACTCCCAGACCTCCGTGGGGAATAGCGGTGGAACCGCAATATCAATCCAACAAGGAGAACTGGGACGAGTATCAAAAAAGACATTGCAATTGGCGTACGGGCGGCCCATGCCGTGGCAAACCGCCGAAAAATGAAGGGGAGAGTCCGCCGCCAACGCGTGGCCAAATTGCGACTAGCGTGATTCTGTCGGTTGTCGGTGGTGGTCCTTTGGAACCACGCCCAGCCGGGATGGGCGCTGAGCCGGGAGGTGCATCCGGTGTGCCGCTGGATATTCCGTCCGCGACGGGTACGTCTTCGCGCCTGCCATCGCGTCCCGCTACACCGATGGATACGTCTTCGCCGCCACCATCGCGTCCCGCTACACCGATGGATACGTCTTCGCCGCCACCATCGCGTCCCGCTACACCGATGGATACGTCTCCGCCGCCATCGCGTCCCGCTACACCGATGGATATGTCTCCGGCGTCGTCGCCTCCCGCTTCGCCGGCACCAGAGCAAAGCGAATTACCGCCTTCGCTTGCTGGCAGCAAGCCGGTCGACGCGACAAATTCCAGCACGCGGTCAAAGTCTGCCGATGAAGCGAACTCGCCTAATCCAGATCTCAACCCGGCATTTGTGCCTCCGGGCATGCATGTCAACGAGATCGGCTTTCTCGAGAAGAAAGCATTCCCCCGTGTTTATCGAGTTGACTCCGGTCTGAATCGCGCTGCGATCCTCGAACATGGTTTCGAACCATCATCTCACTTCGGGGGCATCAAAAAGATGATTTCGGGGGACGCGCTGATCGTTTCCGAAACGCTGGAAGGCGCACGAGCATTCGGCGACAGCGAATTTGGTGCTGGCCACTATGACCTGTATGAGATCAAGACCAAGGGTCTCAAAGGAGCGTCATTGAAGGACAACGTCTACTTCAACCCTGCCTTTACCGCCAAGCAGCTCGGTCGCACGCCGAGCGCACTAAAGGAGATGGCGCCGCGCGAGGTAGCGGAGGGTGCGCTGGAGTTTCGTGAAGCACATATCGATGCGGCCGCTGGTGATCCAGCCAGGATTCGTCTCATCGAACGTGGCATACCGCGCCCACAGACCCCTCCGGACAGTGACGGTTCGACCGACTAGGCGTGACGGCCGTTCCATGAAACCCGTCGCCCAAACCATGCACCGGGCGACGGCAAGCAAACCGGTCACGTGGCACGCGTTGGCATGCGCAACGCAGTCTGCTCGAACACGCGAGTCAGCGCGTGCCCGTGTCGTAGGCCGCTGCAGATGCTGCCCCGCACAGCGGCAACGCCAATAGATCACCAAGAAAGACAAATGCCATAGGAATGCAAAACAAAAGAAGGCGCAGCAGGCAATCAGAGCAGACCGCCTGCAAGGCAAAAACGATCATTCTTTATTGATAATCCACTCGTGCGCCGGATCGTTCTTGAAGTGCCAAACCCGCTGCTTGCCAGCCATAACATTGAGGTAGTACGAATCATATCCATAAGGCACTACAACCGGATGATACCCACGCGGCACCATCACGACATCGTGATCCTCAACGGCCATCGACTCATCGATATCGCGCATATCGGTATACACCCGCTGAAACGCAAACCCCTGCGCCGGATCGAGCCGATGATAATAAGTCTCTTCCAGCGAACTCTCGAGCGGCACATTATCGGTATCATGCTTATGCGGCGGATAACTCGACGCATGCCCACCCGGCGTCCGCACCTCAACAACCAGTAAAGACTCCGCAAGCTCAGTCTGCGGAAGAATATCGCATACGTATCGCGTATTCAGCCCCTTGCCACGCGTGGAGCGCTTCATCGAAGAAGGTTCGATCAACCTCGCCGGATACGCACCCTTGGCAGGCGCACTCGCCACACCAACCTCCGCATCGCGACAGGCGCGAACCGTCGCCCGCACGCCAGGCGGCAAATACACCGCATGCGGTGCGGCATCCTCGAACACGCTGTCGCGCGAACCCAGCGAACTCCATGTGGCGTCAGCAGTTTCAATATCCACCGCGCCCGTGAGCACCACGATACAAACCTCTCGCGATGGCTCAAAAACATGAACGACTTCACTCGCGCCCAGCCGGTAAGCGGCAAATCCCACATACCGCCAGCACGCCGACTCAGGTGTCACCCGCGCGATCGTCTGGCCCTCGCGCTGCGCCTTCACCAATAAACTCATGCTGCCTCCTGCTCAGTCTTACCACCGGTGTCGAGCGGCGCATCGACCAGCGCTTGCAAAGTCCTGAATCCTTTCTGCGCATAGTCATACGACGGCGCCACCACCGGGTCCTGTTCCGCTTCAACCACCAGCCAGCCGCGATAACCATGCCGCTTCAAAAGATCGATGATCGCCGGGAAGTTCACCGCACCATCGCCCGGTACCGTGAAGGCACCGTTGATCACGGCATCGAGAAAACTCCAGTTGCGATTGCGCGCCAGCTTCATCACCGCCGGCCGGACGTCCTTGCAGTGCACGTGACAGACGCGGCCAATGTGCTTGCCGAGTACCGCGAGCGGATCGCCGCCGGCAAACGTGATGTGCCCTGCGTCGAACAGCAGGCCGACGGCGTCGCTCGTGCGCGACATCAGCTGGTCGACGTCAGCCGGCGTTTCCACGTACGCGCCCATATGATGGTGGTACGCAAGCCGCACGCCGCGGCTCAACGTATAGCGTGCGAATTCGTCGACGCGCGCCGCATACGCGGCCCACTGCGCGTCGCTGAAAAAACGCGGGCGTTGATACAGCGGTTGCGGCGCACCTTGGATCGAATCGGCGACCTCGCCGTACACCATCGCCGTCGCGCCGTTCTGCGCGAGCAGGTCGAGATGCGGGCCGACCGAGGCGATTTCCTCTTCCACGCTGCGTCGCGCGAGCCGTCCGGAGTACCAGCCGGATACCAAGGCCAGATCGTATTGAGCGAGCAGCCTCCTCAGCGCCTGCGGCTCGCGCGGAAACTTGTTGCCGAGCTCGAAGCCCTGGTAGCCGATCTGCCGTCCTTCGGTCAGGGCGACTTCAAGCGGCGTTTCGCCGCCGAGCGAAGGCAGGTCGTCGTTCATCCACGATAAGGGGTTGATGCCGATCCGTACGTCGAAAGCAGTCATGCGGACATCCTCATTCGTTGTCGATGTGGCGGGGGCGGTCGCTGGGATCGGCGGGCGCGGTGCGTGCGGCGAGTTGCGCGTCGTATTGCGAACGTGCGGCGCGCACGGCGTCGCGCGCCGAAACTTCGGGCACGGCGACTTCCCACCACCAGCCGCCGTCGCCCGTGGTACGGGCCGGATCGGTGTCGATACTGATCACGTAGGTGCGATCGGCGGCGCGCGCACGTTGCAGCGCGTTTTCAAGCTCAGCGATATTCGCGACATGCTCGGCCTGCGCGCCGAGCGCGCGCGCATGCGCGGCGAAATCGATTCTCGGTGCGCCAAGCGGGCCCTGCATGCAGTCGTCGAGCAGGTTGTTGAACGGTGCGCCACCACAGGCTTGCTGCAAGCGATTGATGCAGCCGTAGCCGCGATTGTCGAGCACCACCACGATCAGCTTCGCGCCGATCATCACCGAACTCGCGATCTCGCTGTTCATCATCAAGTAGCTGCCGTCGCCGAGCATCACGATCACTTCACGCGCCGGCCGCGCAAGCTTGACGCCGAGGCCGCCGGCGATTTCGTAGCCCATGCACGAGTAGCCGTATTCGACGTGATATGCGCCCGGTTTGCCCGCGCGCCATAACTTGTGCAATTCGGCCGGCAAGGTTCCCGCTGCGCATACGACGATATCGTCCGTCGCGGAACGCGCGCTCGAACGCTGCACCGCGCCGATCACGTCGCCTTCATACGGCAGCACGGTGTCGCGTTGCGGCGCATGCGTGAGCGTGCTCACGGTATCGCGCCAGCTCGCCGCGAGTTTGTGCGCACGCGCGGTCCATGTGCGCTCAGCGTGCCAGCCCTGCAGTGGTCCGGTGAGCGCATCCAGTGCAAGACGTGCATCGGCTTCGACCACCAGCGCGCGATGCTTGAGGCCGTCGAATGGGTTCGCGTTGATGCCGATCACGTCGGCCTGCGTAAACAATGTGTTTGAACCGGTGGTGAAGTCCTGCAGGCGAGTGCCGATTGCGAGCACGCAGTCGGCATCGTGGGCTAGCGCGTTGGCGGCAGGCGAGCCGGTCACGCCCAACGCACCGGCGTTCAACGGATCGTTCCATGCGAGCGCACCCTTGCCGGCCTGCGTTTCCGCCACCGGAATGCCGTGCGCGGCGGCGAAGCGGTGCAGCGCGTCGGCCGCGCGGCCATAGAGCACGCCGCCGCCCGCAACGATCAGCGGACGCCTGGCGCGGCGCAGGCGGGCAACCGCCGCGTCGATATCTTCGGCGCGCGGCGCGGGGGAGTAAAACGTGACGACGCGCGGCGCAAAGAAATCGGCTGGGAAATCCCATGCCTGCGCTTGCACGTCCTGGGGCAACGCGAGCGTGACGGGACCGCACAATGCAGCGTCGGTTAGCACACGTAAGGCGCGCGGCAGCGCATTGAGCAACTGTGCCGGATGCACAATGCGATCGAAGTAGCGCGACACCGGCTTGAACGCATCGTTGGCGGAGACACCGCCGTCATGGAAATCTTCAACCTGCTGCAATACCGGATCGGGCGCGCGCGAGACGAACACGTCGCCGGGTAGCAGCAGCACCGGCAGACGATTTACATGCGCGAGCGCGGCCGCGGTGATCAGATTGGTCGCGCCGGGTCCGATCGAAGTGGTGACAGCCATCATGCGGCGACGGAAATGCGCCTTTGCATAGGCGATCGCGCTGTGCGCCATCGCCTGTTCGTTGTGAGCTCGCAGTGTGGGCAAAGCCTCGCGATGCTGATACAAGGCTTCGCCCATTCCAGCCACGTTGCCGTGCCCGAAGATCGCGAACACGCCGCCAAAGAGCGCCTCGGTGCCGGTGCCGTCTTCGGTCGTGACGCGAAGCGCTGCGAGGTAGCGAACCAGCGCCTGGGCGGTCGTCAGGCGGATGGTGCCGCCGGATGGTGGGTGGGCCTGGGTGGCGTCGTTGGCGGACGCCGCGTCATGATGCAATACGCGCTGGTTCATGCCGCCTGCTCCTGATGTGCGTGGCTCGCGGTGGTGGACTGCGCGCGTGTCGCTCCGCGCGTCGCACGCCACGACGCGATCAACGTTTCGAACGTGCGGCGCACCCGCGCAATCAGTTCGTCGTCGCCGATTTCACCGGCGAGCCATGCATGGCTCGGCTCGTGAAAAATCGTGCGGCCCACGGTAAAGCCCCGGCATGTCGCCGATTGCGCCGCCGCGCGAAAGCCATCGTTCAATTGCTCGACACCCGCCGATAAACCGAGCAGCACCACGCCCCGGCAGTACGGATCGCGCTCGGCGATCAGCGCGTCGACGGCTTGCCATTGTGCGGCGTCCATCGGTTCGAGCTTCCACCATTCGGGATAGATGCCGATGTTGTACAGCCGCTTCAACGCGCGATAGACGATGTCCGGTGCTTGCGGCAGAGGTGCGTGCTTCGGCGGAATCACTTCGAGCAGCAATTCGTGACCGCTCGCTTGCGTCGCGTCGTAGAGCGCACGCAGTTGCGCTTCCTGCTCGAGGCGTTGTTCGACCGGTTCGTCGGGATGGAATTGCACGAGGCACTTGGCGATGTGTTCCTGCGGCCACGCGGTCAGCGTCGTGCCGATCGAGCGGCCATGGTCGAACACGAGCGGCACGGAGCCGGGTAGCTCGACCGGCCGGCCGATCCACCAGCCGCGGCCGGTGGCGGCGTTCAATGCGTCCTGACCATAGCGGTCGTCGCTCAATATGCCGATGCGGCCTTGCAACCCCAAGGCGGTTTCCGTCTGCGCGACAGCTTCGACGAACAGGCGCTTCAGTTGCGCAATGCGTGCTTCGTCGGCACCGGTCTGCTGGGTGAGTTCGAAGAACTGGTTGCGGTGGTCGAACGCGAAGCCGAGTACTTCGTCCCATTGTTTGCGCGCAGGGGAGACGCGATGCAGGCGTGCGAGCGTCGCATCGCGGTCGGGGCGGCGCATGCGTTGCGGGTCGGCCTTGGCTTCGCGCAGGAAGTAGTCGAGTTCGGTGGGCGTCGGCATTGCGGGCGCGCAACCGTGACGCGAGACGACCAGCGCGCCGCTGGCATTGGCGGCCCGCGCGCAGGCTTCGAGTGGTTGATCGCGCAACCATCCGGAGAGAAAGCCCGAGGCGAATGCGTCGCCCGCGCCGAGCACATTGAGCACTTCGACTTCCACGCCGCCATGAATCGGCGCATCGTCGAGCGTTGCGGGCACTTTACCGTCGATGATCTGGCAGCCCATCGGGCCGCGTTTCAGGACAAGGGTCGCCGGTGTGACGGCGCGCACCATCGCGAGGGCTTCGACGAGTTCAGTCTTGCCGCCGGCGATGCGGAACTCCTCCTCGGTGCCGATCACCAGATCGAACAACGGCAGAATGCGTTGCAAGTGCGCGGTCACGCCTTCGCTCGCGACGAAGCGGGTTTCGCCATCCGCCTTGCCCGTGAGACCCCACAACACAGGGCGATAGTCGATATCGAGCACGGTACGCACGTTATTGCGTCGCGCGTAATCCAGCGCGCGGCGGCTCGCGCGGTTCACCTGCTCGGTCGAAAAGTGCGTGCCGGTAATCAGCAGCGCTTTCGACGACGCGATATACGCCTCATCGAAATCCGCTTCATCCACCGCCATATCCGCGCAGTTCTCACGATAGAAGATCAGCGGAAACGTATCGCGATCCTTCAGCCCAAGCAGAACGAGCGCGGTCAGACGCTCCTGATCGATGCGTACGTGACTGACGTCGCAGCCTTCCTTCGTCAAGGTCTCGGTGAGAAAACGGCCCATATGATCGTTGCCGACGCGCGCCAGCATCGCCGATGCAAGCCCGAGCCGCGCGCAACCGAACGCGATATTCGCCGACGAGCCGCCGAGATACTTCGCGAAGCTCGACACGTCTTCGAGCCGCGCGCCGACCTGCTGCGCGTACAGATCGACTGCGAGACGGCCAAGGCAGACGATGTCGCGGCTGCGGCCTGGCGCGAAACGGCTGTGCGTAGCCGCGGAGGCGGACGTGGGCCTGCTACCGTTCACGATCCCGGTCCCGCTGGATGTGCTGGAATGATCCATGAATATTCCTGAATAGCTGTGCGCGGGCGCGAGGCGCAGCAAGCGCTGGCAACCCACGCGAATGAATCAGATCGTCGCGCCGTCGAGTTCGCCGATCATCTTCTGCATTTCGGCGCCGCCGGCCATCATGTCGAGGACTTCGTCCTTGCTGATGGTTTCCTTCGTGAACGTGCCGAGCGATTTGCCGCGATTGAGCAGCGTGAACGAATCGCCGATCGGATACGCGTGATGCACGTTGTGCGTGATGAAGATCACCGAGATGCCTTTCGCGCGCGCCGTGTGGATCAGCTTCAGCACATTGAAGCTCTGCTTGACGCCGAGTGCGGCGGTCGGCTCGTCGAGAATCAGCACGCGTGCGCCGAAGTGAATCGCCCGCGCAATCGCCAGGCACTGCTTTTCGCCGCCGGACATGGTGCCGATTGGTTGATGCGGGTCGCGCACGTTGATGCCCATTTCGGCGAGCTTGTCGCGTGCGGTGGTGGCGCTGGTTTCTAGATCCATCACGGTCAGAAAGCCGAACAGTTTCTTTTGCGGCTCGCGGCCCATGAAGAAGTTGCGCGCCACGGAGAGCAACGGCACCAGTGCGAGATCCTGATAGACGGTGGCAATGCCGAGATCGAGCGCGTCTTTCGGCGACTCGAACCGCACCGGTTTGCCGTCCACCAGATATTGACCGGAAGAGGGCTGATGCACACCAGCCAAGGTTTTGATCAGCGTCGATTTGCCCGCGCCGTTGTCGCCGAGCAGGCAATGCACTTCGCCGCGCTTCAGACGCAAGGTCACGCCGCTCAGCGCGATCACCTGGCCGAAGTACTTGCTGACGTTTTCGAGCGCGAGGATCACGTCGTCCTGCGGTTCAGCCGCAGTGTTCACGGTATTCGTATCGGACATGGTCGTCTCCTCGTTACGACTGCGCGACGCGGCGGCGCACGTAGTGATTGAACAGCACGGCGATGAGCAGCATCACGCCAAGGAATACGCGGAACCAGTCGGAGTCGACATTCGTGTAAGTGATGCCGATCTGCACCACGCCGAAGATCAGCGCGCCGAAGCAGGCGCCGATCACCGAGCCGTAGCCGCCGGTCAGCAGCGTGCCGCCGATCACCGCCGCGATGATGGCTTCGAATTCGGCCTGCAGCCCGCGGTCGGCCGCGGCCGAACCGATGTCGCACACTTGCAGCACGGCGAACAGGCACGCGCAGAACGCGGTGAGCACGAACAGCGAGATCTTCACGCGCCGCACCGGCACACCGACGTTCTTTGCCGCATTGGCGTCGCCGCCGACCGCGAAGATCCAGTTGCCGAAGCGGGT
This sequence comes from Paraburkholderia phytofirmans OLGA172, assembly GCF_001634365.1. Taxonomy (NCBI): domain Bacteria; kingdom Pseudomonadati; phylum Pseudomonadota; class Betaproteobacteria; order Burkholderiales; family Burkholderiaceae; genus Paraburkholderia; species Paraburkholderia phytofirmans. The sequence continues at coordinate 3,247,199 of NZ_CP014578.1, read as the reverse complement.
CTTGGCGAGCGTGAACGCGCAGACCGCGGCAAGCGCGAACCACCAGAGCAGCACTTTCGGAATGCCCGGCACGAGCGGGTTGCCGTTGTCGAGCAGCTTCACGACGCCGATCTGGCCGAGCCAGACGAACAGGCCCTTGAACGCGACACCCTGGAACAGGGTATGGGCGAGCCAGTCGTGAGCGGCGACGTCTCCCACGCCGGAGATGATCGTGCGGTCGGCGAACATGACCGACAGGGCCAGCGTGAGTCCACGCAGGATGAACAGAAACGCCAGCGTCACGATGAATGACGGCAGGCGCGTGCGCATCACCAGATAGCCATTGAGCGCACCGAGCAGCATCGATCCCGCGAACGCAAACACGATCGACAAGGCAATCGGCCAATGAAAGTACATGGTGGGCAACGCGACCATCATCCCCGAAAAGCCGATCATCGAACCGATCGACAGATCGAATTCGCCGGCAATCATCAGCAGGCACGCGCCGACTGCGATCAGGCCGAGATACGCGGCCACTTGCGACCAGTTCATCACGCCGTCGAGGTTGAACATGCCGGAGTTGCCGGCTGCAACCCCGAATACCAGGAACACCATCACGGTGCCGGCGAGGGCGGCGAATTCCGGACGGTTCAGTAGATGCCGGAACCACGATTCCTGGCGCACACGTTCATCGGCCGCCGCGGGCGCACCGCTGGACGTCGACGCTGACGCCGTCCCAGCGCCGGAAGGGGGCTGCTTGCGGTGATGGGGGTGGAAGGGGTTGGCTACGCCCATTAAAGCTCTCCTTGATGCGCCTCGGATGACAGTCGCTATCGATCCGGAACTGGACCGCAATCGGACCCCGCGGCGCGTGATGCACGTAAAACGTGACGAACGCAGGCGTGGGGCGGCCGGACCCGTTGCGGCCGGCCACATCCACATTCTTCATACCTGCCGGAACGGTTCTCCCGTATCCGCACTTCCAGCGAAATGCGTTAGCGATACTGCCCGGCGTACTTGACCACCTTGTCGATATTGGCCTTGGTAATGAAGCCCGGGCCGGAACCGATATTGCGCGGCCCATAGGCGGGCGCCAGGCCGTAGGTGGCGAGGCGTTGCTGGAACTTCGGATTTGCCTCCAGGAGCTGGCGGATCTTCGCCGGATCTGTGGTGTGTTCCTTTTTCACGATCGCCAGGACGGCGACCGGGATATAGCCTTGCAGGTAGGGTTGCTGGTCGATCGCGAACTGGATCGTGCCGTCCTGGATGCCCTTCGCGATGTCATTGTCGAAGTCGAAGGTCGCGAACCAGATCTTGCCGGCGAGGCCCATCTGCTGCAGCGCCTTGATCGTCGGCGCGGCCGACAACGGACCGAGGGTGAGCACCGCCTGGGTGTTCGGGTGATTGCGCAGATACGCGCTCACTTTCGATTGCACACCGGTCGGGTCCTGGCCGGCGTCGAGCGTGGAGGACTTGAAGTCGACGCCGATTGCGTCGCCAAAGCCCCGGCAGCGTTCGAACGAAGCCGGGTTGGTCGCGTAATGGTTGACGCACAGGAACGACTTGATGCCCGCTGCCTTCGCCTTTTCGCCCGCCGCTTTGCCCGCGGCATATTCAGGCTGGCCGACGTGCATGATTGCGCCAAGCTGGGCGCTTTGCGCCTCAGTGCCGGAATTGATCGTGACGAGCGGGATGTGTTTTTCGGTGACCTTGGCGATCGCGCTCTTGAGCACGTCGAAGTCGGCAATCGAGACGATCACGCCGTCGTAGTTGCGCGCGGCAGCCTGTTCGACGAGGCGCGCCATGTCGGCGATGTCGCCGTTCGGCGGATTGCGGTAGTCGGTCTCGACGTTGAAATCTTCGTCGGCCTGTTTGATGGCGTTCTTGATGGTGTTCCACCACGAATCCGAATCCGGCGCGTGGCTGATCAGCACGAAGTGAGCGTCAGCCGCGCGGGCGGCCGACGCCGCACCGAATCCCGTCGCCAACGTCAATGCCGTCACCAGAATCCTGAGCGTAGCCTTGCCCTTGCAAAGTCTCATTGTCTCCACCTTTCTCGGTCTGTCGTTATTGAAGGGAGCGTCTGGCGGGCGGCCTTTCGATTGCGTGCGTTGCGGCATGCGTGCGCCGATGCACCATCGCTCACAACCAAGATTAGGCCATCTTCCGAAGCGGTGCAATGAAAATTTCATGACAAATAAAAATGGAAAATACGTTCCATTTTATGAGGCGCCTGCCTATAATCGGCAGCGTCGGAGGTTGTGCGAGAGACGCTGAATGCTCTTGCGCACTGCAATAAAGCAACGATGAGAGAGCCATGGCGGAAGAGAGCACTGAAGACTTGCCGAGCGTCGAAGAATTGATGCAGCGCATCGCGGAAAACTATGAGGCGCTGCCGCGTCAATTGAAGAACGTCGCGACTTATATCGAGCAGCATCGTTCGAGCGTGATGGTGGATCGCACCAGCGATATCGCCGCGAGCTGCGGCGTGCACCCGTCCGCCGTGGTGCGTTTTGCGCAGCGCTTCGGCTTTTCCGGATTCTCCGATTTGCAGCTGGTGTTCCGTCAGGCGTATACGGGGCAGGGTACGTCCTCGCCGAGTTATCAGCAGCGGATTCGCAAGCTGATCGACGAGAAGCCCGGCGCGTTATCCGGCGGCGCAGTGGCGCGCGAATTCATTGCGGCCTCTCGCGGCGGTCTTGAAGAACTTGAAGCCGGCCTCGACGACCAGCAGTTCGATGCCGCCGTGAAAATGCTGCAGCAGGCCGACAACATCTACGTGATCGGCGTGCGGCGCTCGTTTCCGGTGGCGAGCTACATCGTCTACGCGTTGCAGCACACCCCAAAGCGCGTGCATCTGGTATCCGGTTTCGGCGGCATGTACCGCGAACAGATTCGCAGTGTGAAGAAGGGCGACGTGGTGATCGCGATCAGCTTCGCGCCCTATGGCAAGGAAACCCAGTATTGCCTGCGCGTTGCGCATCATCACCAGGCGAAAACGCTAGTTATTACGGATAGCCAACTTTCTCCGCTGGCGCGTTATGCCACCACCCAACTGTATGTGAAAGAGGGCAGCGCGTTTGCGTTCCGCTCGCTCACCAGCACGATCTGTCTGTGCCAGGCGTTGTTCATCGCGCTCGCGTACAAGCTCGAACTGAACGTGGAAGAATCCAAAGACACTGGAGGATACGATGACTGAGGCGGTAAAGACGATTGACGTAGCGGTATTCGGCGCGGGACGTATCGGCAAGATTCATGCGGCGAATCTGGCGCGGCAACCGGGCGTGCGGCTCAGGTATGTGGTCGATGTGAATCGCGAGGCAGCCGCGGCGCTCGCCGCCGAACACGGCGCGCAGGTTGCGGATATCGATGGCGCGATGGGCGATGCGTCGATCGGCGCGACGGTGATCTGTTCGAGCACGGACACGCACGCGGATCTGATCATGAAATCGGCCGCACAGAAAAAGCACGTGTTCTGCGAGAAACCGGTGGACCTGACTTTGGAGCGGGCACGCGCATGCGCAGAGGCGGTCGAGCGTGCGGGCGTGGTCTGCATGATCGGCTTTCAGCGCCGCTTCGACCCGACCTTCTCCGCGTTGAAAGCACGCATCGATGCGGGCGAAATCGGCACGCCGGAAATGCTGGTGGTGACGAGCCGCGATCCGGGCGCACCGCCGGTCGAGTACATCAAGCACTCGGGCGGCATCTTCAAGGACATGCTGATTCACGACTTCGACATCTTCCGCTGGATTCTCGACGACGAAGCCGACACGCTGCACGCCACCGGCAGTTGCCTTTCCGATCCGGCGATTGCCGAAGCGGGCGATATCGATTCGACCGCGGTGACGATACGCACGAAGCGCGGGCGCTTGTGCCAGATCAACACCGCGCGACGTGCGGCTTATGGGTATGACCAGCGTTTCGAAGTGCTCGGCAGCACCGGCATGCTGCAGGCGGGCAATGTGCGGCCCACCGAAGTCACCGCATATTCGAGAACCGAAGTGTCGAGCGACGTGCCCGAGGCGTTTTTCCTCGAACGTTATCGCGCGGCGTACGCGTTGGAAATCGCGCATTTCTTCGACGCGGTCACGCACGGCAAGCCGGTTCGAACCACCGTCGCCGACGGCCTGAAAGCGCTCGAACTCGCCGATGCCGCGACGCGCTCGTGGCGCGAGGGTCGTGCGGTAAAACCTGGCGAGGCAGCGTGATGAAGGCGGCGACTGGGCGGCTTCGTTTGGGTGTGGTTGGCTTGGGGCGTTTGGGCAAGCGGCACGCGGAAAATCTGGCGTATCGCGTGCCGGGTGCATCGCTCGTGGCCGCGTGCAGTCCGTTGGAAGAGGAGCGGGCGTGGGCGCGCGAGGCGTTGCCCGAGCCGCGTCTTTACGACGATTATGCGGATCTGCTCGCCGATCGCGAGGTGGACGCGGTGTGGCTCGTCACGCCGTCGTCGTTGCACGCGCAGCAGATTATCGATGCGTTGCGCGCCGGCAAACATGTGTTCTGCGAGAAGCCGCTGTCGCTGGATCTCGTCGAGTGCGAGCGCGTTTTGGCTGAAGCTGCGCGGTATCCGCATCTGCAGGCGACCATTGGCTTTATGCGGCGTTTCGATCCGAGCTACAAGGATGCATTCGACAAGATCGAAGCCGGCAAGATCGGCCGACCATTTCTGGTGCGCTCGCAAACTACCGATCAGAACGACAACAACGGCTTTTTCGTGCGTTTCGCGGCGACCTCGGGCGGGATCTTTCTGGACTGCACCGTGCACGATATCGACGTCGCGCGCTGGCTGCTTGGCAAGCCGCGCGCCAAACGCGTGTTTGCGGCGGGCGCGGTCGCATTGCATGAGGGGCTGCGTGGATTCGGCGACGTCGATAATGGCGTGGCGATCTGCGAGTTCGAAGACGGCAAGCTCGCGATGTTCTATGCGTCGCGCACGCAGGCGCATGGCAATGACACGCACAGCGAAGTGATCGGCACGGCGGGTGCGCTGGCCATTGGGCGCAATCCGCGGGCGAATCGCGTTGAGATTTATGATGCCACGGGCATTCGCAACGAATGCACGCCGAGCTTCTTCGATCGGTTCGAGGATGCGTTTTTGTATGAGGCGCGGGCGTTTGTTGCCGCTGTGCAGGGTGGGGTTGGCGCTGGCGCTAGCGTGCAAACGGGGGCCACGCTGGCCGATGCGCTTGAAGCGACGCGGATCGGGATGGCGATGAGGGAGTCGCTGCTGAGCGGGGAGGCTGTTGTTTTGTAGTAGGGGTGGGGCCTGCCGCCCCGGCGGCAAACCCCAAACCCCCGCCTGCTGTAGAATTTGACCCTCTCCCCGGCGTCGCGCAAAGACGCCTCATCCCGAAGGTCATCGTCGATGCAAATACAGGTTCACAAGGAAGTCGATGCGCGCGGGCTGATGTGCCCGCTGCCAATTTTGCGCGCCAAGAAGGCGCTCGCCGATATGGAAAGCGGCCAGATTCTCAAGGTACTGGCCACGGATCCGGGCTCGCAGCGCGATTTCGCCGCGTTCGCGAAGCAAACCGGCAACGAAATCGTCGAAAGCTCAGCACACGACAAGGTTTTTACCTTTTTGATGAAGCGCCGCTGAAATACGCGCACCAAAGCTCGCGTAGGGGGAAAAGCTCACGTGCTGAGCTGCGCGGCCCAGGCGGGGCACCCCCCGTCGAGTCCCTTTAGACGGGTACCTTCAGGCGCCCCCTAGCCGGCGCCTTCAGGCTGGCCCGCCTAGGCGCCCCCAAAAACAAAAAGGTGCTGTGCCCGCAAATGCGGGTCCAGCACCTTTTCTACCTCTGCCTGATGCTTATCGCGAGAGGCTAACAGCGCAGAGGTTCTGCGCGGCTGTCCAGTTGCTTAGCCTTCCAGCACCGGCGAGCGCGTGCGCAGATATTCTTCGAAATCGGCCGCGACTTCCGGGTGACGCAGGGCGAATTCGACCGTCGCTTTCAGATAACCCAGCTTGCTGCCGCAGTCGAAACGCGTGCCGTGATACTTGTACGCCAGCACCTGCTCGTCGGCGAGCAGCGATTGAATCGCGTCCGTCAGCTGCAATTCGCCGCCCGCGCCCGGCTTCAGTGCGCGCAGATGTTCGAAAATACGCGGCTTCAGCACGTAACGGCCCACCACACCCAGATTCGACGGCGCGACAGCCGGCTCCGGCTTTTCGACAATGCCCGACATCTTGATGATCGAGTCTTCCCACTCCTTGCCGTCGACGATACCGTACGATTTCGTCTCCGAGTGCGGGATCTCTTCGACGCCAATCACCGAGCTGTGATAGTGGTCGAACACCTCGATCATCTGCGTCATGACCGGCGGCGTGCCGTACAGCAAGTCGTCCGCGAGAATCACGGCGAACGGGTTGTCGCCCACCAGCTTTTCAGCGCACATCACCGCGTGGCCCAAGCCGAGCGCTTCCGGCTGACGCACGTAGAAGCAGTCGACATGGCTCGGCTTGATGCTGCGCACCAGTTCCAGTAGCTTGGCCTTGCCACGCGCCTCGAGTTCCGCCTCGATTTCGTATGACTTGTCGAAATGGTCCTCGATCGCGCGCTTGCTGCGGCCCGTGACAAAGATCATTTCGGTGATGCCCGCCGCCATTGCCTCTTCCACCGCGTACTGAATCAGCGGCTTGTCGACGATCGGCAGCATCTCTTTCGGGCTCGCCTTCGTGGCAGGGAGGAACCGGGTGCCAAGACCTGCTACCGGAAATACTGCTTTTGTAACTTTTAGCATGTGATTACCCTGAATCCTCTGGTTTAGCTTGTGGTCTTTGCCCGCCCGCAACGGGGCGGACACGGAGCGTCGATCAGGCTGGCAATCGAGCCAATTGGGCCTTCAGCTTGCCGATGGTGGTTTCGAATTCTGCCAGCCTTTTCTGCTCCTGTTCAACGACTACCGGTTTTGCCTTTGCAAGGAAACTTTCATTCTGCAACTTGGCATTGCACTTGGTGACCTCCATGCCAAGCCGCGCAATCTCCTTCGACAGACGCTCGCGCTCCACGGCTACATCGATTTCCACCTTCAGCACGAGCTTGTCATTCCCTACGATAGCAATCGGCGCGCCATCTGCTTGCGCATCCAGGCTTGCCTCGTCGGCAATGATCTGCACCTCCGACAAACGGGCCAATGCCTGAGCGTACGGAGCGAAGGTGAAGAGGCGCTCCGCGTTGCCGGTAGCGAGCAACGGCACCTTGACCGCCGGCGACAGATTCATCTCGCCGCGCAGATTACGGCACGCATCGATCACCGCTTTCAGGTCGGCCGCCCATTGCTCCGCGTCTTCGTCGATCTTCGACGGCTCCGCAAGGGGGTATGGCTGCACCATGATGGACGCTTCGCCCTCGGCTTTGCCTTCGGGGTAACGCGCCGCCAACGGTGCAACTTTTTGCCACAGCGCTTCGGTAATGAACGGAATCACCGGATGCGCGAGGCGCAACACCGTCTCGAGTACGCGCAGCAGCGTGCGGCGTGTTGCGCGCTGCTGATTCGGCTGACCCGTCTGGATCTGAACCTTGGCGAGTTCGAGATACCAGTCACAGTATTCGTCCCATACGAACTTGTATAGGGCGTTGGCAACATTGTCAAAACGATAGTCGGCGAAGCCCTTGGCGATTTCCGCTTCCACGCGTTGCAGGCGCGACACGATCCAGCGGTCGGCCGCCGAGAAATGCAGATGGCCCTCCGGGCCGCACTCGCCGCACTGCTCCGGCTTGCCGAAACCGCAATCGTGGCCTTCGCAGTTCATCAGCACAAAACGGGTGGCATTCCACAGCTTATTGCAGAAGTTGCGATAGCCTTCGCAGCGCGCCAGGTCGAAGTTGACGTTGCGGCCGAGCGTGGCCATTGACGCCATCGTGAAGCGCAGCGCGTCCGTGCCGAACGCCGGAATGCCGTCGGGGAATTCCTTGCGGGTTTTCTTTTCGATCGACGCAGCCTGCTTCGGGTTCATCAGGCCGGTGGTGCGCTTGGCAACCAGCGCGTCGAGTTCGATGCCGTCGACGATATCGATCGGGTCGAGCGTATTGCCCTTGCTCTTCGACATCTTCTGGCCTTCGGCGTCGCGCACGAGACCGTGTACGTAGACCGTGTCGAACGGCACCTTGCCGGTGAAGTGCGTGGTCATCATGACCATGCGCGCGACCCAGAAGAAGATGATGTCGAAACCGGTGACCAGCACCGACGAGGGCATGAAGTGCTTCAGATCCGGCGTCTCGGCAGGCCAGCCGAGCGACGAGAACGGCACCAGCGCCGATGAGAACCACGTGTCGAGCACGTCTGCGTCGCGCTTGAGCGGGCCCGTGTAACCGGCCTCTGCGGCTTTTTCGCGCGCACCCTCTTCGGTGTTGGCGACGAAGATTTCACCGTTTTCGCCGTACCACGCCGGGATCTGATGGCCCCACCAGAGTTGGCGCGAGATACACCAGTCCTGGATGTTTTCGAGCCACTGATAGTACGTGGTGGACCAGTTTTCCGGCACGAACTTGATTTCGCCGCTGCGAACCACGTCCAAGGCCGTTTCGGCGATCGATTTACCGGGATTGAAGGTGCCTTCGGGCGCCGGCTTGCTCATGGCGACGAACCATTGGTCCGTCAGCATCGGCTCGATGATGACGCCCGTGCGGTCGCCGCGCGGCACCATCAGCTTGTGCGGCTTGACCGATTCGAGCGCGCCGAGAGCTTCCAGGTCCATCACGACCTGCTTGCGGGCTTCGAAACGGTCCAGGCCGCGGTAATTTGCCGGCGCGTTGTCGTTGATCTTCGCGTCGAGCGTGAGGATTTCGATCATCGGCAGGTTGTGACGCTGGCCGACTGCATAGTCGTTAAGGTCGTGCGCGGGCGTGACCTTAACGACACCGGTGCCGAATTCGCGGTCGACGTAGTCGTCGGCGATGATTGGGACTTCGCGGCCGGAGAGGGGCAGCGTGACCGTTTTGCCGATCAGGTGCGCATAGCGTTCGTCTTCCGGATGGACCATCACGGCGGTGTCGCCGAGCATGGTTTCCGGACGTGTGGTGGCGACCGTCAGATGGCCCGAGCCGTCCGTGAGCGGATACTGGATGTGCCAGAGGTGGCCGTTTTCTTCTTCGCTGACCACTTCGAGGTCGGAGACGGCGGTGAGCAGCACCGGATCCCAGTTCACGAGGCGCTTGCCGCGGTAGATCAGGCCTTGTTCGTACAGGCGTACGAACACGTCGCGCACGGCGGCCGACATTTTGTCGTCCATCGTGAAGTATTCGCGCGACCAGTCGATCGACGCGCCGAGGCGCCGCACCTGATTTGTGATGGTCGAGCCGGATTGCTGCTTCCATTCCCAGACGCGTTCAGTGAATTTTTCGCGGCCGAGATCGTGGCGCGATACGCCTTGCGCGTCCAGTTGCCGTTCGACGACGATTTGCGTGGCGATGCCCGCGTGGTCCGTGCCCGGCACCCACAGGGTATTTTCGCCGAGCATGCGGTGATAGCGAGTGAGGCCGTCCATGATCGTCTGGTTGAACGCATGGCCCATATGCAGGGTGCCGGTGACGTTCGGCGGCGGCAACTGGATCGAGAAGTCTTTTTTGTTCTCGTCGAAGGTGGGCGCCGCGTAGGCGCGCTTTTCCCATTCGGGGCCCCAGTGGGCTTCGATGGTGTGGGGCTCGAAGCTTTTGGCAAGCGTGGAGGTCGTGTCGCTCGGGGTCTCGCTCATTTGTCGGTCTGCTGGTAGATGCAAAGAATGCTCGATTATAAGCGGCGCCGCGCGCGGGGGGCTTTGGGGGGACGGTTTGTCTGGTTTTTTTGCCTGTGTCGCGCTTGGGGTTGGTTGCAGGCATCCAGACAGTAAGCGCCCCGCAGGCAAAAACCCCAAAAAAGCCCCAGCCCCGGAGGGGCATATAATGTCGAACGCCTTCGCCGTCCTCCCCAAAAATGCCCGATCTGCTAGCCAATCTAAACCCCGAACAGCACGCCGCCGTCACGCTCCCCAACGAGCCAGCGCTCATCCTTGCCGGCGCGGGCAGCGGCAAAACCCGCGTCCTCATCACGCGGATCGCGTGGCTGATCCAGCACGGTCTGGCGTCGCCCGCCACCATCCTCGCGGTGACCTTCACCAATAAAGCCGCCCGCGAAATGATGGCGCGTCTTTCGGCACTCTTGCCGATCGATACGCGAGGCATGTGGATCGGCACCTTCCACGGCCTGTGCAACCGCATGCTCCGCGCGCACCATCGCGACGCCGGCCTGCCCGCCACCTTCCAGATACTCGATACCGCGGACCAGCTCTCCGCAATCAAGCGTCTGATGAAGGGCCTTAACATCGACGATGAAAAGTACCCGGCGAAAAATCTCCAGTACTTCATCAACAATTCCAAAGAACAAGGCCTGCGGCCGAAAGACGTCGACGCCACCGACAACTTCAACCGCAAATTCGTCGAACTCTACGAAGCCTACGACCAGCAATGCCAGCGCGAAGGCGTCGTCGACTTCCCGGAACTGCTGCTGCGCTGCTTTGAGCTGCTCGCGCACAATCCGCCGCTGCGCGCCCACTATCAGGCGCGCTTCAGGCACATTCTCGTCGACGAGTTCCAGGACACCAATAAGCTGCAATATGCGTGGCTGAAAATGCTGGCCGGGCAGACCAACTCGATCTTCGCGGTCGGCGACGACGACCAGTCGATCTACGCCTTCCGCGGCGCGAACGTCGGCAACATGCGCGACTTCGAACACGAGTTCAACGTCCGGCACATGATCAAGCTGGAGCAGAACTACCGCTCGCACGGCCATATTCTCGACGCGGCCAATCAGCTGATCGCCAATAACTCGCGGCGTCTGGGCAAAAATCTGCGTACCGACGCGGGTCACGGCGAACCGGTGCGCGTCTACGAGTCCGCTACCGACACGCAGGAAGCCGGCTGGATCGTCGAGGAAATCAAGGCGCTCATCAGCACGGGCACGTCGCGCAGCGAAATCGCCATCCTGTATCGCAGCAACGCGCAGTCGCGCACGATCGAGCACACGCTGGTCAATGCGGGCATCGCGTATCGCGTGTATGGCGGTCTGCGCTTTTTCGAACGCCAGGAAGTCAAGCACGCGCTCGCCTATCTGCGCCTGATCGACAATCCGAACGACGACACCGCGTTCGCCCGCGTCGTCAATTTCCCCACACGCGGCATCGGCGCGCGCTCGATCGAGCAACTGGCCGATGCGGCGCGTCTGTACAACTGCTCGATGGCTGCGGCGATTCCGTATGTCGCGGGTAAGGCGGGATCGAGCCTCGCCGGCTTTGCGAACCTGATCGGCAAGATGCGCGCGGAAACTCAGCAGATGAGCCTGCCGGAAACGGTCGAATACGTGGTTCGCACGAGCGGTCTCACGGAGTTCTATCAGAACGAACGCGAAGGTCAGGACCGGCTGGAGAACTTGCAGGAACTGGTCAATGCGGCGGCTGCTTTCGTCAGCGAAGAAGGCTACGGCATGGATACGCCGGCGCGCTCGATTCCGCTGCGCCCGGGCGCAACCGCGGCGCCCGAACTGGCCGTCGCCACCGACGATCCGAATACCGTCGTGCTGGACGCACCCAGCATCGTCGATCCGGCGCAAAACCCGGACACGATGACGCCGCTCGCCGGTTTCCTGTCGCACGCTTCGCTGGAAGCGGGCGACAACCAGGCGCAAGCCGGTCAGGAAGCCGTGCAGTTGATGACGGTGCACGCGGCCAAGGGCCTTGAGTTCACGGCGGTGTTCATCACCGGGCTCGAAGAGGGGCTGTTCCCGCATGAAAACAGCGCGATGGAATCGGACGGCCTGGAGGAAGAACGCCGTCTGATGTACGTGGCGATCACGCGGGCCAAGGAGCGTTTGTATCTGTCGTTTGCGCAGAGCCGGATGCTGCACGGCCAGACGCGCTACAACATCCGCTCGCGTTTCTTCGACGAACTGCCGCAGGAAACCCTCAAGTGGCTCACGCCGAAAGTCGAGGCGGGCGCGCGCTGGGGCGGGCGCTCGGATAACGCCGGTTACGGTCGCGACTGGTTCGCGCGGCCGGGTTACACGGGTGCTTCGTCGTCGACGCCGGCGCCGTTACCGTCTTTTGCGAACGAACAGCGTGCGGCTGAAACGGGCTTTCGCGTCGGCCAGCAGGTGTTCCACACCAAGTTTGGGGAAGGCACGATCACGGCGCTGGAAGGCGGCGGCACGGATGCCAAGGCCCAGGTCAAATTCAAGCGGCACGGCGAGAAGTGGCTGGCGCTTGCGGTCGCCAAATTGCAGGCGGTCGAATGAGCACGGGCGCGATAAGCAGGGCACAAATAGGGGCGGGCGGCGCAGGCGCGCCGGTCTCGCATCGTCCGCTCGGCATTCTGGCGGCATTGCCGCAGGAACTCGGCGACCTGATCGAAGCGATGCGCGCCGAATCCGGCGTACGCACCATCACCCACGGTCAGCGTGACTATCACGTCGGCACCGTGCACGGCGCGCCTTGCGTCGTGACGCTGGCGCGCGTGGGCAAGGTCGCGGCGGCGGCCACGGTCAGCGCCTTGATCCATGCGTTCGATGTCGACGCAGTCGTGTTTACGGGTGTTGCGGGTGGCGTCGGGTCTGAGGTGCGGGTCGGCGATATCGTCGTCGCCAACGCGCTGATGCAGCACGATCTCGACGCGTCGCCATTGTTTCCGCGCTTCGAGGTGCCGCTGCTCGGCGTGTCGCGTTTTACCGCCGATGGTGCGCTCGCCGATCAACTGGCCGCGGCGTGCGAGCGTTTTGTCGCGGAAGAGGGCGCCGCGTCGGCGGCGCGCTTCGGTACACGCGAGCCGCGCGTCCATCGCGGCCTGATCATCAGCGGAGATCAGTTCGTCGCGAGTGCAACGGGCGTCGAAGCCTTGCGCGATGCGCTGCCGGATGCGCTCGCGGTCGAGATGGAAGGCGCGGCAATCGCGCAGGTCTGCTATGAATACGGCGTGCCGTGCGCGGTGGTGCGCACCATCTCCGACACCGCCGACGATCACGCGCCGCAATCGTTCGTGTCGTTTCTCACGGAGATCGCCGGGACGTATTCGAATGCGATTTTGAAGCGTTTTCTGGAGGCGCGCCGGGTGGCGTGACATGTTCGCCGTTGGCGCGCGCAGGGCGCTGATCAGCCGGCAGTCACACGAATGAGCGGCGCATGACTGCGTCGCCCTTTCACCGCACGATCAGCCTCGCCGCTCGCTAGTGCTTCGTTGAATCCCCCAGCGCCTCCCGCACCTGCTGCAGCGCCGCCGGATCCTCGATCGTCGGCAGATCGCCCGGTTCGCGTCCTTCGGCCAGCGCCGCAATCGCGCGGCGTAACAGCTTGCCCGAGCGCGTCTTCGGCAGCATCGATACCACCACCACGCGCGCCGGCCGCGCAATCGCGCCGAGCTGGCGGTCGACCGTTGCCGTGAGTTCGGCTTCCAGCTTCGCCCGCGCCTTCTCGCTCGCATAAGCTTGCGCGTCGCGCAGCACCACGAAGGCCATTGCCGCCTGACCCTTCAGCGCATCTGTCACGCCGACCACCGCCACTTCCGCGACCGCCGCGTGGCTCGACAACGCTTCCTCGATCTCGCGCGTGCCGAGCCGATGGCCGGCGACGTTGATCACGTCGTCAGTGCGGCCGAGGATCGTCACATAACCGTCCTCATCCTGAATGCCCCAGTCGAAGGTCGAGTAGACCTGCTGGTTCGGAACGCTCGACCAGTACGTGCCGATAAAGCGCTTGTCGTCGCCCCACACCGTCGACATGCAGCCCGGCGGCAGCGGATATTCCAGCGTGAGCACGCCTTTTTCGCCCGTCGGGCAGGGCTCGCCCGTCAGTTCGTTACGCAAGGTCAGATTGAAACCGGCCGACGGCACGCCCGGCGAACCGAGCTTGGTGGGCAGCGCTTCGACGCCGCGCGGAATCGCCAGCATCGGCCAGCCGGTTTCGGTCTGCCAGTAGTTGTCGATCACGGGTTTGCCGAGCGCGTCGGCGATCCATGTGGCGGTCGGTTCGTCGAGCGGCTCGCCGGCGAGGAACAGCGCGCGCAGGCTCGACAGATCGGATTTTTTCAGCAGCGCCGGGTCCTGCTTTTTCAACACGCGCAACGCAGTCGGCGCGGTGAACATCAGATTGATCTTGTGGTGTTCGACCAGGCGCCACCAGATGCCGCCGTCTGGACGAATCGGCGTGCCTTCGTACATCACGGTAGTGAGGCCCGCAATCAGCGGTGCATAGACGATGTAGCTATGGCCGACCACCCAGCCCACGTCCGACGCGGTAAACATCGTGTCGCCGGGCTTGCCCTGAAAGATGTGTTCCATCGATGCCGCCAGCGCCACCGCATAGCCGCCGACGTCGCGCTGCACGCCCTTCGGCTTGCCGGTGGTGCCCGAGGTGTACAGCACATACGACGGCTCGTTCGATTCGAGCCATTCGCATGACACGCGCGCATCGAAAAACTGTTCGCGCAGCGGCTCGTAGGCGACGAGGTAGCTCGCGTTCAGGCGTTCGGGCGCGAGTTGCCGATCGATCAGCAGCACGTGCGGCGTCTTGTGGGTCGCTCGCGCGAGCGCCTCGTCCACTAGCGGCGTGTACTCGATCACCTTGCCGCCGCGTGCGCCAGCGTCGGCGGTCACGACCAGCACAGGTTTCGCATCGTCGATGCGCGCTGCCAGGTTGTGAGCCGCAAAGCCGCCGAACACCACCGAGTGAATCGCGCCGAGCCGCGCGCACGCGAGCATCGCGAACAGCGCTTCGGGGATCATCGGCAGATAGAGCAGCACGACGTCGCCGCGCTTGACGCCCAGCGAGCGCATCACCGCGGCCATGCGGTTGATTTCCTCATACAGCTCGGCGTAGGTGTAACGCCGTTCGATGCCGGTTTCCGTCGACACATACACCAGCGCATTCTGCTGCGCCCGCTCGGCCAGATGCCGGTCCACCGCGTTATGGCACAGGTTCGTGCGGCCGCCGACGAACCAGCGAGCGAACGGCGGATTGGAGCGGTCGAGCACCGTATCGAACGGCGTTTGCCAATGAATCCGCTGCGCCTGTTCACGCCAGAATGCCTCGGGTTGCTCGATCGAACGGCGGTGGAAGTCGCGATAGGGGGTCATCGGCGGCGATCCTTCGGCTGCGTGAGTGGATGGATGTCGAGTCGTACGGCAGGCGTGGGCGTGGCGAGAAAGCAGTGCGTACGTCCGCACAAGCATAGTGCACGCGCCGCTGTGCGGGCAACGCGGGTTCACCATGAGCGCCACTGCACCCGGCATGGCGCGACGCCGGGCCGACTGGACTAAAGCTGCGGCGACGGCCGTGCCGTGCTGTGCAATCCACGCAAAGACCGCCGGCAAACCCGTCGCTCCAAAGAAAAAGGCGCCGCAGCGCCTTTTTCTCATCCACTTCCGGCGAAGCGCATCACGCTTTCGCGCGCTTGCCTTCGACATCCGGCAGAAACACCGTCAGCACGCCGATCAGCGGCAGGAACGAGCAGACCTTGTACACATAGGTGATGCTGGTGGCGTCGGCCAACTGCCCGAGCACGGCAGCGCCGATCCCGCCCATGCCGAACGCGAAACCGAAGAAGAGGCCCGCGATCATCCCCACCTTGCCGGGGATCAGTTCCTGCGCATAGACGAGGATCGCCGAGAACGCCGAAGCCAGCACGATACCGATGATCACCGTCAGCACGCCGGTCCAGAACAGGTTGGCGTACGGCAGAAGCAGCGTGAACGGCGCAACGCCGAGGATCGACACCCAGATCACATACTTGCGACCGATCCGGTCGCCAATCGGACCACCGATCACCGTGCCTGCCGCGACTGCCGCGAGGAACACGAACAGATGGACCTGCGCGGCCTGCACCGGCAGATGGAACTTGTCGATCAGATAGAACGTGAAATAGCTGTTGATGCTGGCGAGGTAAAAGTACTTCGAGAACACCAGCAGCATCAGCACGCCCATCGCGAACATGACCTGGTTGCGCGACAGCGTCGCGTGACCGGTCTGGCTGCGCGCCTTCTTCACGGCGGGATGCTGCTTGTACCAGCGGCCGATCTGCGCGAGCACGACGATCGCGACCAGCGCCGCCACCGAGAACCACGCGATGCTGCGCTGGCCGTGCGGAATCACGATCAACGCGGCGAGCAAGGGCCCGAGCGACGAACCCGCATTGCCGCCCACCTGGAACAGCGACTGCGCCAGACCGTGGCGGCCGCCCGAGGCCATGCGCGCCACCCGCGACGATTCCGGATGGAACACCGACGAGCCGCAGCCGACCAGCGCCGCCGCGACCAGCAGCACGCCGAAACTCGGCGCGACCGACATCAGCAGCAGGCCGGCGAGCGTGAAGCCCATGCCGACGGGCAGCGAATACGGCTTCGGATGCTTGTCGGTATAGCTGCCGACCAGCGGCTGCAGCAGCGACGCGGTGATCTGGTAGGTCAGCGTAATCAGGCCGATCTGCCCGAACGACAGCGAAAAGTTGTCTTTCAGCATCGGGTAGATCGCCAGAATCAACGACTGGATCATGTCGTTGAGCAGGTGCGAAAAGCTGATCGCGCCCAGCACGGAGTAGACCGTGCGCTGGACTTTAGCGGCCGGCGCTGTGGCAGCCGGGTTGGCAGCGAGGTTGGCAGCACTGGCGGGAGCGGTTGAGGCGCCGGCGAGGGCGCTTTTATCGAGGCTCGTTTCCATACGCTAGTTGAGAGTGAGGAGAGGGTGGAAGGTCATGATTTCAGGCTGCCGGCGCGTCGTCGTTCTTCGTGTTCGCTTGCCTGTTCGACTGATGCGTCATTTCGACGCGGCGTCCAGCGTTGTCAGCTATTTGTCGAAGTTTAATGTGGCTTCGATGAAATGTAAGGACAAGTTTTGTCGCGAATCGGACACTGGTCGGTCTATCCGGGCGATACGGTTGCGCTGAAATTGGGCGACTGGTGCACTGCGGCGGTGCTCGCCGCGAGTGTGTTGCCATTACCACGCATGGTTGGCAAGTCCTCTGATAAAAGCAGTTCGGCGATTTTTGGCCATGTATAAAACGGTCGCGGGCGCGAAGCTTACAAAGCGATGCGTCGAGGACCGGGCGCGACGGTCGGCATGACGCGAGCGGTATTAAAGATCGCAGACGTTTATGCCGTAGACCCGGAGAGATAGGCATGAATGCCGGAACCGACCTTTTCGGCAGTGCGATACGCGGGGACGAGGAATATGAAAGCAGTTTCGCTGGACGGCCAGACGGGCGTGGGGTTCGTACCGGAAGGGGACGCGGCGGGCAAGCCGTCGCCATCGCGTGGACAGGGCAGCCGCTCGCGTGCCGTGCGGCTCAACGGCCTGTCGGTGAAGGCGATGCTGCGGCTTGCGTTTGCCGTGTTGCTGATCGGCACGCTCGCGATCGGTGTGTTTTCGCTGACCCAGATCAGCCGCCTGAACGCCTCGGCGCAATCGATCTACGACCAGGGCCACGTGGCGAGCCGCGCGGCCGAAGAGGCGCGTGGTCACATGCTGCGCGCCAGCCGCGCGCAAAAGATGCTGCTCACCGCGACCACCGCCAAGGAGCGCGACGATCTCGGCGCCGACATCGACAAGGGTTTGAGCGGTCTCGCCACGGAACTCGGCACGCTGCAGCAGTACGTCGACACATCCGACGCGAAGGCGGTCGACCAGCAGAAGAAGTTTGCCGCTGCCGTCGCGGTGTGGAGCGGCCACTTGCGTGACTTCGTGACGCTCGTGAAAGCGCAGCCGCTCGATCTTTCGCAGATGAACTGGCAGGTCGGCACACAGGACGTTTCGCTGCTGGTCGAGACCGGCAAGCTCGAAAAACTCGTCGACGAACTCGTCGCCCAACGCAGCACGGCCGCGAAGGCGACCATCGAGGCGTCGGGTTTTATCTTCCATTCGTCGTTTGTGATGATTGCGGTGATGACGGTCGCGCTGATTGCGCTCGCGTTCGGCATTGGCGAGTGGGTGGTGCGACGCCTTGCCGGCCAGCTCGGCGGCGAGCCGGCGTACGCAAAGGAGATTGCCAGCCGGATCGCGGCGGGCGATCTGTCGAATCAGATCGCGTTGGGGCGCAAGGACAAGTCGAGCCTGCTGTACGCGCTGCACGACATGCAAAGCGGCCTCGCGACAACGGTCTCCGACATCGCATCCAGCGCGGACGCGATTGCGATGGCGTCGGGCGAAATCTCGATGGGCAATCTGGACTTGTCGCAGCGCACCGAGCAGCAGGCGATGGCGCTGGAGCGGACCGCGGGCAGCATGGAGCAGTTGACCTCGACGGTGCGGCAGAACGCCGACAATGCGAAGCAGGCGAGCATGCTCGCCAACAACGCCTCGGAGATCGCCGAGAAGGGCGGCGACGTAGTGAGCCGCGTGGTGGCGACGATGAACGAGATCAACGACAGCGCGCGAAGCATTGGCGACATCATCGGCGTGATCGAGGGGATTGCATTCCAGACCAACATTCTCGCGTTGAACGCGGCGGTGGAAGCAGCGCGGGCCGGCGAGGAAGGCCGCGGATTTTCTGTTGTCGCGGCTGAAGTGCGGAATCTGGCTCAGCGTAGCGCCGCTGCGGCCAAGGAGATCAAGGGCTTGATCAGTACGTCGGTGGAGCGAGTGGGCAACGGGTCGATATTGGCCCAGGATGCGGGTCAGACGATGGATGAAGTCGTTAAGGCGGTGAAGCGCGTGACCGACATCATGGGTGAGATTTCGGCGGCTTCTTCCGAACAGAGTGCTGGGATTGAGGAGATCAACCTTGCGGTAACGCAGATGGATTCGGGGACTCAGCAGAACGCCGCGCTGGTGGAGCAGGCTACCGCGGCTGCGAGATCGCTGGATGATCAGGCCCGCGGCCTGAAGCAGATGGTCGGGAAGTTCAGACTATAAAAAACGGCGAAACCCCGCGAATGAGACAGCGTGTCGGCGCGCGCAGCGCTGCCGATGCGAAGCTGCTGCCCCCGCACAGGGGGCGACGCTAATAGACCAATAAGAAATCAGGGAAAGGCCAAAGCCACAGGCGCACAGACAACGTGCGCCGCGAAGGCAAACCGCTCAGCTTGGCTTAACAACAACGGTACAGGTAATGCCAGCGGCAAGCACAACACCGTCAGGCACGGAATCGATCTTCACCCGCACCGGCACGCGCTGCGCCAACCGAACCCAGTTGAAAGTCGGATTCACATCGGCCAGCAGCTCCCGGCTTTCAGGATTATCCCGATCATAGATCCCTCGAGAGATGCTCTCGACATGCCCTTGCAGCGTGCCGCCGCTCATCAACCGGACTTCGGCCTTATCGCCGACGCGAACATGAGGCAGCTTGGTCTCCTCAAAATACCCATAGACCCAGAACGAGTGGCTATCGACAATCGCCAGCTTGGCAGACCCAGCAATAGCGTAATCGCCCTGAAATACATTCAGATTGGTGACATACCCGTCAACCGGCGCGACAACCCGGGTCCGCTCGAGATTCAGCTTGGCGGCATCGAGCGCAGCCAACGCCTGTTGATAAGAAGCCTCAGCAGCAGAAGCCGTGTGAGTCGCATTCTCACGACTCTCCGTAGACACAACCAACGCGTCCATATCCGCACGCCGCTGCGCATCATCCCGCTTCATCTGCAACTCGGCCTTACGCGCAGCGACAGCAGCTTGTGCCTGCTCAACAGCAATCGCATAGTGCGACGGATCGATCTGCATCAACAGATCCCCCTTCTTCACCAGTTGATTGTCCTTAACAGGCAAATCCACAACCGCGCCTGAAACATCCGGCGCCACATTCACAATCTCAGCACGCACGCGCCCATCGCGAGTCCACGGCTCATCCATGTAATGAACCCACAACACGCGCCCAATCAAAATCGCGACGATAAAAATAATGGCTGTCGCGACGAAGCCCACAATATTTCGGATGGTCATGTTTCGACTCTGATCAACGATAAACGGCGAGACCGAGCACGCCGCACACGCAGACGAGCAAGCTGGCCCTGAACAATGACGGATGCCACACCACGCGATACAAGCCTGTATAGGCAATCACGCGGTCCAACACCCAGGTAAGCGCGGCGCCCGCGATAAACAGCAGCACGATGGCCGGCACGTAGGCGTCGAAAACGGCGATATCACGTGGCATGACGAACTCCTTCAGACGCGTCGGCACGTCCGCTCATTAGCGGTTCAAGCGGCGATTGCGGATCGAGCAGCGCGGTACGAATGAAATGCAGTTGACTCAGAATGCGTTGCAGCCGATGCCGCTCCTCGCGTGGTGGCGTGAAGGTGGCCAGCATCAGTTGAACTGCGGCAATCGCATCGGTGGTGGCGGCGAGCGAGCGGTCGAAGCGGTCCGCACGCGGCCGTTCGAATAGCGCGGTCACCGCATCGCGCATCGCACGCAATCTGACGCGCCACGGCATCGACTTCGCGTAGCGCGCGTCGGCGGGCAGCGCCGCCAGTTCGCGGCGCAAGTCAATCATTGCATTGCCCACTTCGAGCACCGAGAAGAGCCAGCGCAGAGTGTCGCGCTTGAGCTCGGGTTCGTGTTGCGCGAGCGCGTTGATCTGGAACATCAGATCGCGCGTGCCGCTCTCGAAGCGTGAACGCACCCGGCGCATGCCCGCACGGCTCGCTAGCGCCACCTGGCGGCGCAGGTCCGCCAGCATGCGGTTGCGCAGCCACGGCGTCGAAGGCGGCAGCAGCACGGCAAAGGCAATCACGCATGCCAGCATCGACAGCACCAGCGCAAGCGCGTCGTTAATGGTGCCGCTCGGATCGTAATGAATCACGTTGTCCGGGCCGGCCAGAAAACAGAAGAAGATGCAGTAGCCGACGCCGTAGCCGGCCAGCGCCGGGCGCGTCGTCATGAACACGCCGAGCAGCAGGAACGGCGTGAGCGCGGCGCACAGCAGCGGAAAGCCGTCGATGTGCGGATACACGCCGTACACCACGATCATGCTCATCACCGCGGCAACCAGCGTGCCGCCCGCCATCTGGAACGCCGTGCGCTTCGGATTCGGCGACGACGACGCCAGCGCGCATACCGCCGCGGCAGCCAACGTCAGGGTCGAGCCGCTCGGCCACGCGGTCGCGATCCAGAATGCGCCGAGCGCCATCATGACGATCGCCGCGCGCAGGCCGGCGACGCCCGCGGCGATCGCGTTCGTCTTCGGTTCGTAGCGCTCGATCCAGCGCTCGCGTTCGTGCGTGTCGACGGCAAGCGACGCATAGGTGGCCACGTACGCGTGCAGATCGTCGATGAAGCGGCGCAGCAGTTCAGCACCCGTGTCGAAGTCGAGCAGCGGTGCGTCCGGCTGCGTTTCCAGTGCGGCGCGTGTCGCGCCCACCCGCTTGGGCAGCTCCGCTTTGTACGCGTCGAGTTGCGCGGCGGAGTGGGTGGCATCCGCGGCGCTCAACACCGGTTCGCCTGATTTCGCGAGCAGGGGGGCGATTTCCTTGAAGTACGGCTCCAGTGCGTCGACCGCGACGGTCGCGCTGCTCGTGTTCGTATCGCGCAGCCGGTTCATCAGCTGATGCAACGCGTGAAAGCGCGTCGAGGCGGCCATGAACTCGCTGTTCAGACGCGCCAGACGGCCGCTGCGCATCCGCGAATCGGGGCCTTCGAACACGGCGGCACTGCGCGCCGCTTCGAAACCGACGATGTCGGCGACAAAGCCCGCGTTGGTTGCTTCGATCCGCGCGCGGTCGTTGCGGCCTGCCAAAGAGGCCGACACATACTCGACGAACGCAGAGAAACGCGCGCGCACGGTGCTGCGCATCAGCAAGCCGGCAAACTGCGGAAACACCAGCCCGCTGACGGCGCCCGCGCTGATGATGCCGACCACCACTTCCGCCACCCGCGTAAGCGCGCTCAGAAACGCGCCATCTGGATGCTGTGAAGCGGGAATGCCGATCAGCGCGGCGGTGTAGCCGGCCAGTACGAATCCGTACGATTTGAAGTTGCGATTGCGCGCGGCACCCGCGGTGCAGATGCCGACCCAGATCGCGGTCGTGGCGATGAACAGTTCCGGCTGCTGCGCGAACAGGCCGATCAACGCCAGCATCACGACGAGGCCGACCAGCGTGCCGCAGATCCGGTAGAAGCTCTTGGCGAACACCATCCCGCTTCGCGGTTGCATCACGATGAACACGGTGGTCATCGCGGTGCGCGGCTGCGGCAGGTCGAGTTTCATCGCGATGCCGAGCGCCAGAAAGCAGGCGGCGAGCGCTTTGAACAGATAGACCCACGTGAGGCCGTCGGTGCGCGCCCAGTCGGCGGCGGCCGCGTAGAGCGCGGCGAACGATGTCGGGCGCGAGCCGGGAGAGGGGGCGGCTGACATGATCGGCTTCCTTATTCAGCCGCGCTGGCGCTGGCGTTGACGGAAGGGTGGCTCGGGCTCGCCGCGGCGGTCGAACTGGCTGCCGAGGCGTTGCCCTTCCCATGCGCCGGCAACGTCTCGTTCGCCTTCGGACCATTGGCCGGCTCGTCGAGTCCACCGCCCAAAGCCGTGACCAGCGATGCATGCGCGCCGAGGCGCTCGGCCTGAATCTTCGCGACGCCTTCCTGTGCGTGCAACAACTGGTTTTGCGCGATCAGGACATTCAGATAGTCGGTCAAACCGCGCCGATACCCTTCGCGCGCCAGATCGTAGTTCTTGCGAGCTGCTGCGACCGAACGGTCGGCGTCTTGCGCCTGGGTTGCGAGTGAACGGATCCGGATCACCTGATCGGAGATGTCCTTCAGCGCGCCGACGATCGACTGGTTATAGCGATCGACCGCCTCGTCGTAGCCTGCCGACGCCGCGCCGAGCTGCGAGCGCAGACGTCCGCCGTCCAGGATCGGCAGCGACAGCGCCGGACCCGCGCTCCAGCTATGCGACGGGTTCTTCAGGAACTGGAACAGCGGCCCCATTGCGGCATATCCGCCGATCGACGCCAGCAGGTTGATGTCCGGATAGAAGTCAGCCTTGGCGACGTCGATGCCGCGCGCTTGCGCCGCGACCGTCCAGCGCGCCGCGACCACGTCCGGCCGATGGCCGATCAGATCCGCGGGCAGCGCGCCTGGCAGAGCGGCGGGTGCGTTGTCGAGCGAGAGCGTCGGGCGCTGGATCGCGTCGCCCGCGCCCGGACCCTTGCCGGCCAGCGCGGCCATCTGATTGCGGCCGAGGGCGATCTTTTCCTCGATCGCATCGATCTGGCGCTCGTATTCCGGTACCGGCGTTTCGGCCTGGCTCACATCGAGCTGCGTGCCGATGCCGCCTTTCAGACGCCGGTTCGCCAGGTCGACGATCTGCTGCTGCTGCTGCAGCGTGGATTTGGCGATATCGAGCAGCGCGTAGTTCATCGACAGCTCGATGTACGTGCGCACCACGTTGCCTTCCAGTTCGAGCTGGGCCGCGCGGAAGTCCGCCGCGCTCGCATGGGCGGCGTCGAGCGCGCGTTCGGCGGCGTTCTTGTCCTTGCCCCAGAGGTCGAGGTTGTACGACAGATCCAGCGTGCCGGTGTTGTTCCACGACTGCTCGCCCGCGAGCGGGCCTGGGCCGTAAAAGACGTTGTCGGCCCATTTCTGACGCTGGATCGACAGGCTGCCGTTCACTTGCGGCGAGAGCGCCGAACGGGCGACGCCCGCCATCGACATGGCTTCGCGTACGCGCGCCTGGGCGGCAGCGAGACTCGGATTGCCCGCCTGCGCGGCTTCGACCCACTCATTGAGCTGCGGATCGTTATACGCGCGCCACCAGTCGGTGGCCGGCCATTTGGCGTCCGCGTTGGCGGCCCGGATGGCGTTGCCTGCATCGAGCGAGGAGGGCTCGATTCCGCGGTCCTGCGGCGCGATGCCTCCGGTACTGGCACAACCTGCGATTGTTAATAGGATCGTGAGAACCGCGGCTGCGGCGATCCCTTTCTGTACCGGAGACTGCACGATTTCCTCCAAAAATGGCTATAGAAGCATGTGCGTCATTATATTTTTTGATTGATTGGGGAATAACTGGTAAAAATGCAAGGGATTTTTACGCAATATGAGACAATCGCCTTTGCGAATCGTGTAACAATCGCTACCGATTTCGAGCAACTTTATCGCAACTATGTTGTATGGGACCGGAGTAAGTGTTTTGCATGGGACCAGAGTAACGCCCTATGGGGCTGGAGTAAGCGCTAAAGCGCGAACTCCAGCCGACACGCGAACCCTGGCCGACAGCTGAAGCACTAACTCCGGATCGACAGGGAAAAGTATGGATACGCTTCAAAACATGCGCGTATTTGTCCGCGTCGTCGAAGCGGGCAGCTTCACGGGTGCCGCGCAGCATCTGAACACGACCACGGCGTACGCGTCGCGCGCAGTTTCCGACCTGGAAGCGCACCTGCGCACGCGTCTTTTGAACCGCACCACGCGCCGTATCGCGTTGACTGAGGCGGGTGAGCGCTATCTGCAGCGCTGCGAGCAGATCCTTGCGTACGTGGATCAGGCGGAAGCGGAGGCCAGCGACGCCCACGCGCGTCCATCCGGCAAGCTCAAGGTCCACGCGATGACGAGCTTCGGCCAGCACTATGTGGTGCCGGCGGCGGGCCGCTATCAGGAGCGCTATCCGGACGTGCATATCGAACTGACGCTCGCGCAGCGCATGCCCGATCTGCTCGACGAGGGTTTCGACGTATCGCTGACGCTGGCGACCGGCCTGCCGGATTCGGGGCTGGTGTCGCAGCGGCTGGGCAGCGCGTTCAGCATCGCGTGCGCGTCGCCGGCTTATCTGGAGCGGCACGGTGTGCCGCAAACGCCCGCGGACCTCGCGCACCACACTTGCCTGCAATTGGTCACACCGGTGTTCCCGCCCGACAAATGGACCTTCGACGGCCCGAACGGCGAGGAAACCGTCGCCCTTGGCCCGGCCACCTTCCAGGTGAACGTCGCCGAAGCCATGGGGGTGGCGGTGTCCAACGGCATGGGGGTCGGACTGATGCCGATCTATTCGGCGATTAGTGGTCTGCGTAGCGGCGACCTCGTGTGGCTGTTGCCGGCATACACATCGCAGGAAATGAATCTGTACGCGTTGTATCCGTCCCGGCAGTATCTGGACGCGAAAATTCGCACCTGGGTCGAATTCCTGCGCGACGAACTGCCCGCCACGCTGGCCGTCGATCAAGAGGAGTTGCGCCAGTTCGCGCGCAGCTGAAGCCGCGCCGCGCGGGCGGTTTACCATGGTCGACGATTCCAGGCCGAGGTGGCGGGACAGCCTGTTACACAAGTGCCGCGCCGCAACATTTCCTTACTTCTACGCCGCGGTCGATTTGCTAACGTGTGGTCCATGCGCTGCCGCATTCAGCCGGACGCGTTCAATTAGCCGCCGTTCGGCAAACCGCAACAACCGCAACAATTGAAGGACGAGGAATTCATGGATACGCATCTGATGATCGGCGTGGCCGTCATGCTGGGACTGATCGGAATCGCCGCATCGCGCGATCTGCTGCGCCGCCTGCGCGACCAGCAGCCGCAACTGGTGCCGATCAAGGTCGAGCGTCCTGATTCGCAGGCACAACGGCGCGATTGCTGAGGCTCTGAAATGCGCCAGCACGCCGGGTTGCCGGGCGCGCGGCGATCGAGCTGGATGTTGCATTTTTTAAATATGTTTTCCGCGATACCGCGCCGTTACGGTGCGGCTGCCGGTCAGCTGCGATTGGCGCGCCGCGCGCTCAGTGCAGCGCTTCGATCAGACCTGGTTCGTCTTTGAGCGTGCGGTCTACCTCCGGGCCCACCCGGTGCCAGCGAAAGCGCGCGGCGGGTAGGCAGGTGCTGCGTGCTAGCTGCTCGAGCTCGCCGAACTGCAGCGCCGGGTCCAGCCAGCGGCGCGCCGCCTCCGGCGCGAACACCAGCGGGCGTCGACCGTGCACGTCGATCAGGCCCGCATCTGCGGTGGCCGTCACGATCACCAATCCCATGCCTTCAGTTTGCGGTTCGGTGCCACGTACGCTCGATAAGGCCGCAAGGTACATCGGTACGTCGCTTTTCAGATGCACGTAGTAGGGCTGGCGGACCGTTGCGCCGGCTTCTCCCATGTTGTCCCCGTTTGATGTTCCGGGCGCCGCTTCCATGCGCCATTCGAACCAGCCGTCCGCCGGCACCAATACCCGTCCAGTTTTCCACAGGTCTTTGAAGTAGCGCGTATGCGGCGCGGTTTCGGCGCGCGCGTTGATCGTTTGCGGCAGATGCTGCTCGCGTGCCCAATCCGGGCAATAACCCCAGTGGATCGCGTGCAGCGTTTGGTCCGGGTAAATGGCCAGCGGGTGGGTCCCCGGCGCGAGGTTGTAGCCGGGGCGGCGGTCGGCGGCGTCGAACAGCATAAGCGGGTCGGTGAGGCCGAGCTGCTGTGCGTACAGATGCGGATCGCGGTACTGGCTGATTCGACCACACATGAGCGACCTCCGGAGATCACCGGGCTGTCGGGTTTCACCGATTGAGCTATCCGGGTGATTGGGTGCGGCGCCGATGTGCCAACGCCAACGCCAACGCCAACGCCAACGCCAACGCCAACGCCAACGCCAATGCCAATGCCAATGCCAATGCCAATGCCAATGCCAATGCGTCGGCACGCCCCGAACCCAACGACAACCACAGCGTAGTGCGTGGCGCCCGGCCGCGCTACCCAGATCGGCCCCAAGCCGACGCTATATCTCGACGACCTTATCCCACGCGAACTGCGGATTCTCCAGCCGACGGGTGCGCCGGTCGAGATAGCCGCGTGGATTGCAGATCACGCGCGTGCCGTTCACGGTGTAATCGAACGGCGTATGCGTATGCCCGTGAATCCACAGT
The DNA here is from genome assembly GCF_001634365.1 of Paraburkholderia phytofirmans OLGA172. Lineage (NCBI taxonomy): Bacteria > Pseudomonadati > Pseudomonadota > Betaproteobacteria > Burkholderiales > Burkholderiaceae > Paraburkholderia > Paraburkholderia phytofirmans. The sequence goes on along the minus strand of NZ_CP014578.1, from coordinate 3,220,446 downwards.
GCAACGGGCGAGCGCACCAGTTCCGGCAAATGATTGACGAAACCGGCCGACACGAGGTCTTCCGCATAGCGCTTGGCCAGACTCAGCCGATGCGGCGCATGATGCGTGACGACGATCGTCTTGCCGTCGAACGGCCTCGCGAGTTCGCTTTCGAGCCAGGCGCGGGCCCGGCGGTGCAACGCGATGGAATCGTCAGGGGTGAAGTCGCGCGGCGAGTCCTGGGTGTCGTGCGGCCAGTTCATCTGGATCAGGCCGCGGAAGTCGAGCATCACCCGGCGCGCCGCGCCAATGGACTCGGCAAGCGTGTCGGGATCCGCGCCGTATAACGCGAAGTCGGTCCACAAGGTGGTGCCGAGCACGCGCCAGCGGCCTTGCGGGTCGACCAGCGCGGCGTTGTTCAACACATGCACGTTGTCGACTTGCGCGGCTGCGTCGTAGAGGGCGGTTTCGAGCGCGCCGAATTCGCCGTCGTAGTACTCGTGATTGCCGGGCACGTAGACCACCGGCACGGCGCCGTCGAAGGTTTGCGCGGCCCAGCGCGGGCCGGCCGCGTGATTGTGGATGTCGCCGGCCAGCACGATCAGATCCGCCTGCGCATGCGGGATCAGCTCGGGCTCGTCGTTCTCCAGATGCAAATCGGACAGCACTCGAATCTTCACGACAACGACTCCTGCAATGGGCTCCGCACCAAACGGCGAAGGCTTCAAACCCTAGCGTAGCACCTTGCCCGGATTCATCAGGTTCAGTGGGTCGAGCGCGCGTTTGACGGCGCGCATCAACTGCACCTCGACGTCCTGCTTGTAATGCATCGCCTCGTCGATCTTCAACTGGCCGAGGCCGTGTTCCGCGCTAATGCTGCCGCGATGCCGATGCACGCTGTCGTAGACGATCTGATTGATCGGGCTTTCCCAGTTCTTGAGGAACGCCTTCGCGTCGACGCCTTCGGGCGCCTGCACGTTGTAGTGCAGGTTGCCGTCGCCGAGATGGCCGAACGTGACCATGCGCGCGCCCGGCACGGCTTGCGCGATCGCCGCGTCGGTTTCCTCGATGAAATGGCCAATGCGCGAAATCGGCACCGCGATATCGTGCTTGATGTTCAGGCCTTCCTCAGCCTGGGCGAGCGGGATGTGTTCGCGCAGATTCCAGAATGCCCGCGACTGTGTGAGGTTTGCCGCGACCACCGCGTCTTCGACCAGGCCTTCTTCGAGCGCGGTTTCCATCAGACGCTCGAACAGTCCGCGCGCGTGCTCCTCGCTCTCGCTGTCTGACAGTTCCAGTAGCACGACTTGCGCATGCGGTTCGGCGAACGGATAGCGCATCTGTTCGAAATGCCGGCCCACGAGCCGCACGCAGAAATCCGACATCAGTTCGAAGCCGGTCAGAAGCGGCCCGGCGAAGCGTTGCGTGAGCGACAGAAAATCGAGCGCCGCATGCGGCGACGCGAGCGCGGCGAGCGCCGTGACGCGCGCGGCCGGTTGCGGATGCAGCTTGAGCACAGCAGCGGTGATGATGCCGAGCGTGCCTTCCGCGCCGATGAACAGGTCGCGCAGATCGTAGCCGGTGTTGTCCTTGCGCAATCCGCGCAGGCCGTCCCACAGTTCGCCTTGCGGGGTGACCACTTCGAGGCCCAGGCACAGCTCGCGCGTGTTGCCGTAGCGCAGTACGCCGGTGCCGCCCGCATTGGTGGCGAGATTGCCGCCGATCGTGCAGCTGCCTTCGGCGGCGAGGCTCAGGGGGAGCAGGCGGCCGGCTTCTTCGGCCTGCTTTTGCACTTCGGCGAGGATCACGCCGGCTTCGACGGTGATCGTGTTGTTGTGCGGATCGATGTCGCGTACGCGGTTCAGACGCCGCAGGCTGATAACCGCCTGCGCGCCGCTTGCATCCGGCGTGGCGCCGCCGGCCAGACCGGTGTTGCCCCCTTGCGGCACCAGTGCGATGCGATGCTCGACGGCGAGTTTGACGAGTGCCGCGACTTCGTCAGGCGTGGCCGGGCAGAGCACCGCGCAGGCCGAGCCAGTATAGCGGCGGCGCCAGTCGGTGAGGTAGGGAGCGGTATCGTGCGGATCGGTGAGCACTTGGGCGGCGCCGATGGCGCCGCGGCAAGCGGCGAGGAAAGCGGCTTGGGTCATGTTGGTCGGTCAGGATGTTTGGCGGATAGGTTACGCGGGAAGTGGTGCGGGAAGCGACGCGAGAAACGACGCGAGAAGCGCTGTTCTCAGCGTGTGCCTCCCTCGGCATATCCGGCGTTCTGCTGTGCGTTCTCCTTTGCTGCCTGCTTCGCTGCCCGTTTTGCCGCGCGCTTGAACGGTGCGACATACACGAGCGTGCAGACGAAGAAGACTACGGCGAGGATGACCTCGAGCCAGCCGAGGCGGGCGCTCAGGCCGCGGTCGCTCCAGCCGCGGACGATGCCCTCGGCAAAATACAGGAGGATCAGCATCGACGCCCATTGCAGCGTATAAAGCCGGTGCCCCCACACGCCGGGCAGGGCGAGCAGTAGCGGCACGGCTTTGAGCACCAGCGCCGAGCCGCCCGGACGCAGCGGCGCGAGCCACCATTCCCACGCGACGGATAAGACGATTAGCGCGAGCAGGGCGGCGGCGGCGCCGAATGCAGCAGAAGGTTTGGGCTGAACCTGCATGGCAAGCGCGGGCATGGACGCGGTTGTGCCGGTGTCTGCGGATGACGTGCCGACTTGCTGATGAGTGCGGCTGCCGACGCGTGGGTCGGCGTTTGGATTGCTATATCCGCGTTGTGCGTCTGCCTCGCTCCCTGCCATTTGCGCACCGGGTTCGCTCGACTGCGCGCGTGCATTCGGCTCGCTCACGGCCGTTCGCTCATGGACGCCGCCGTGCGGGCAACGCGTGCGCCGAGGGCGATCGCAAGCGTTTTCTCGTCGGCAGAGATGCCCTGTTCGGCCGTGCCCGCGCGAGCGAAATGCGACGCGCCGTAGGGCGTGCCGCCGGTTTGCGTGGTGGAGAGCGCGCTCTCGGTGTACGGAATGCCGACGATCAGCATGCCGTGATGCAAAAGCGGCAGCATCATGGACAGCAGCGTCGACTCCTGGCCGCCGTGCAAGCTGCCGGTGGACGTAAACACGCAGGCTGGTTTGCCGGACAGCGCGCCCGAAAGCCATTGCGGCGTGGTGCCGTCGAGAAAATATTTCAGCGACGCGGCCATGTTGCCGAAGCGGGTCGGCGAACCGAGTGCGAGACCGGCGCATTCTTCGAGGTCGCGCAGTTCGACGTAGGGCGGTCCTTCAGCGGGAATATCCGGCTGGGTCGCTTCGCAGACGGCGGACACCGCCGGCACGGTGCGCACGCGCGCCTGCATGCCGGGGACGCTGTCGACGCCGTGCGCGATCGCCAGCGCAAGCTCGCGCGTGGCGCCGTGACGGCTGTAATAGAGCACGAGAATGTCTTTCATAGGCCTCATCGGTGAACGGGTATTATAGGGGGTGGGTCCGCTGCACAGGCCATCCATAGCCATTCATAGCCATTCGGCCAGGCCTCGCGCAAGGTCCTGAACCACCGTTTTATGAAGCAGGAGGTACGGAGGTGGGTTTGTTGTCCAGGGTGCGTTTCGATCTCGACACGCTCAAACGGCTCGCGCAGTTTGCGGCGAAGCGCAGTAGCGAAGACCGCATTCCACAGGTGGCCGGCAGCCTCACGTTCACGACCATGCTCGCGCTCGTGCCGCTCGCCACGGTCGCGTTTGCGCTGTTCACCGCCTTTCCGCTATTCAGCTCGTTTCAGATGTCGCTGCAGATTTTCTTGGCCGACCATCTGATGCCCGCGCAGCTCAACAGTCAGATTTTCGATTATCTGAATCAGTTCGCGTCGAAGGCCAAGAGCCTCACGACCATCGGCATGATTTTTCTGTTTGTCACCGCCGTGATGACGATGATGACCGTGGAATCCGCTTTCAACGTGATCTGGCGGGTGCGCAAGGCGCGGCCGATCGCGCAGCGCATCCTGGTCTACTGGGCGATCATCACGCTTGGCCCGATTCTGATCGGCGTGAGCCTGTCGACTTCTTCCTATCTGTTCACGCGGTCCATGGCGTTTACGGCCGTCCAGCATATTCCTTCGGTGATCGACTGGGCGCTGACCGGCGCCGCGCTGCCATTGACGGCGCTCGCCTTCACAATGCTTTACGTGTTTCTGCCGAACTGCCGGGTGGAGTGGCGTGATGCGGTGATTGGCGGAATTACTGCTGCGATCGCCTTCGAACTCGCCAAGCGGGGCTTTGGCTATTACGTGCGCCGGATTCCCACCTACACGACGGTGTACGGTGCATTTGCCGCTGTGCCGCTATTCCTGGTGTGGATGTACCTATGCTGGTTCATCGCGCTGGCCGGCGCGATGATCGCGTCGGCGTTGCCGGCGATCCGTATCGGCCAGTTTCACCGGCCGACTTTCGAGGGCAGCGATCTGTTCGATTCGCTCGAACTCCTCGCGCGGCTCTCCGAAGCGCGCGATGCGGGCAAGCGCGGCTACACGGTGCCAGAACTCTCGCGAATGCTTCGCCGCGAGATGGATACCACGATCAAGCTGCTGCAAAAGCTTGAAGAGATCGAGTGGATCGCGCGCTTGCAGGACGACGACACGCGTGCGCACTTCCTGCTGCTGGCCAATCCGGCGCAGATCACGGTCGAACGTTTGTTCAGTCTGTTCGTGATCGACCGCGCGGAACTCGAATATCAGCTTGAACTGAACTCTACGCGTGTGGATGGCCAGACGCTTCTGGCGGCGCTGGAAAACGACAAGCTGAAAGTGACGCTTGCTACGCTGCTGGCGGCGCGCGCCGCCGCGCGGGCAGCGCGCGCCCTGGAGAGCGAACAGGGCACGTCTTCAATGCCGCATCAGGCTGCATGAGCAGGCCGCCTGAGGCGGCAGCAAACCTACAGCGAAATCTTCCCCACGCAAATGTCCTTGAACATCGCCCAGTCGCCCATCAGGCTATAAAGCGGATGCCGGAAGGTAGCCGGCCGGTTTTTCTCGAAGAAGAAATGCCCGACCCAGGCAAAGCCATATCCGCAGATGACGGCAGCCGGCAGCCATAGCCAGTCGCCGGTGGCGAGCGCCATGGCGAGGCAACCTATCACGCCGAGCGACCCTACGAAATGCAGCCGCCGCGATACCGTGTTGCGATGCTCGCTCAGGTAGTACGGATAGAACTCCGCGAAACTCGCGAAGTGATCGGTGTGCGCGGTTTGAGCCATCACGGCCTCCGAATGTCGACGCTACTCGATTCCGTGCCCGTCGCTCCCAGGTTGCTTCGCCGTGCGCTGACATTGCTCGGAACGCGCTCGAAACAGGACAGGCTTGACCCATTGTGCGGCTATCGGGGCAGGCGCGCAACCTGGCCATTCGGCCGATGGCGCGCGTCTGCCTGTGCGGCTATCGTGACGACTCGCAGCAACTATTGAACGGCGCTGGCGGCCTTCGAGGCGAAGCTGAACAGCGCGTCGAGCGTGGCATCGGGCTGCTCGGTCATCAAGGCATGGCCGGCTTCGAGCATGACCGTGCCGACCGGTACGCCGGCTTGAGAGAGCGCGTCGGCGAGCGCTTTGGCCGCGCGCGGCGGCGTCATCGCATCGCGCCGGCCCACGATCAATCGCGTTGGGCAACGCACCTCAGCGGCGCGTGCGAGGCCGTCCGCATAGCCATTGCAGGCGGTGAAGTCGGTGTGGAACAGGTCAGGCTCGCCGCTCGCCGAGACACGCTCCATCAGCCGCTGGTTCATGCCGTGCAGCCAGAAGCCTGGGCCGGGGCACGACGGCTTGGCGGCGAGCGTCGAATGCGACCATTGATTGACCATACCGATTGCATCGGGCTCGCGATGCAGGGCGGCGTCGAGCAAGGTGTCGGAGACGGCCATCGGCACGGCGGTGGCGAGCAGCGCCAGGTGCGTCACGCGCTGCGGATAGCGACCGGCGAAGTCGAGTGCGATCAGCGAGCCCATGCTGTGGCCGGCCACGAATGCGCGCTGTACGCCGGCGGCGTCAAGCAGGGCTGCCAGCCAGTCGGCCATTGCTGTCACGGTGGTGAGCGCCGGGCCGGCGCTGCGGCAGTGTCCGGGCAGGTCGACCGCCAGGACGCCAAAGCCGTGATGCGCGAAGTAACGCGTTTGCAATGCCCACACGCTATGGTCATGCTCGGCGCCGTGGATGAACACGGCGGTCGGCAGGCTGGCGTCGAATGGTTTGCCGCCGGTGTAGGCGTAGGCGGGCTTGCCTTGAACGGTGACGATCATGCGGACTCCGGGCGGGGTTTGGCCGCATCGGCGGGCGGGTCGGATGGGTTGCCTTGAGTTGGCGCGGCGGATGAACTGGAGAGGATGTCTTGGGCCGAAGCTGCGGATGAACTGGAGGGGCTGCTTTGGGCCGAAGCGGCGGATGAACTGGAGGAGCTGCTTTGCGCCGAAGCGGCGGATGAACCGGAGGGGCTGCTTTGGGCCGAAGCGGCGGATGAACCGGAGGGGCTGCTTTGGGCCGAAGCGGCGGATGAACTGGCGAGGCTGCTTTGCGCCGAAGCAGCGGACGAGCTGGAATGGATGTTTTTTGCCATGCTGGACGGACCGGATGATCCACTCTCAGGCGCGGTCGTCCCACCCGCTTTCTGCGCGGCTTTCAGCGCGCGCTTGAGGTCGTCGATCAGATCGTCGGGGTCTTCAAGGCCGATCGACAGGCGGATCGTGCCTTCGGCGATGCCGGCTGCGGCGAGCGCGGCGGCGTCCATGCGGAAGTGCGTCGTCGATGCGGGATGGATGACCAGCGAGCGCGCGTCGCCGACGTTCGCGAGATGCGAGAACAGCGAAAGCGCTTCAATAAAGCTGCGTCCGGCGGCGCGGTCACCGCGCAGATTGAAGCTGAACACCGCGCCGGCGCCGCGTGGCAGCAGACGCTTGGCAAGCGCATGGTCCGGATGCGATGGCAGCTCCGGGTAGGCGACGGCTTCGACGGCAGGGTGCGCACACAGGAATTCGACCACCTTGCGCGTATTCGCGACGTGCCGTTCCATGCGTAGCGGCAGCGTCTCGATGCCTTGCAGCAGTTGCCAGGCGGCCTGGGGATGCAGGCACGCGCCGAAGTCGCGCAAGCCCTCGCGGCGCGCGCGCAGGAGGAACGGTGCGACTGTGCTTTCCTCGGCGAATATCATGCCGTGAAAGCCCTCGTACGGCTCGGTAAATTCGGGGAAACGACCGGATGCGTTGAAGTCGAACGTGCCGCCGTCCACGAGTACGCCGCCGATCGTGGTGCCGTGGCCGCCGAGGAATTTGGTCGCCGAGTGATAGACGAAGTCGGCGCCATGCTCCAATGGCTTGAGCAGATAGGGCGTAGTGAAGGTCGAATCGACCAGCAGCGGCACGCGGTGCTCATGTGCGAGCTGTGCCACCGCGGCGATGTCGAGCACGTCGAGCCCGGGGTTGCCAAGCGTCTCGCCGAACAGCAGGCGTGTGTTGGGGCGCAGCGCGGCGCGCCACGCGTCAAGATCACCCGGTTTGACGAAGGTCGTCTCGATACCGAAGCGCCGCAGCGTGTAGTGCAGCAGGTTGTGCGAGCCGCCGTACAGCGCGCTGGAGGCGACGATATGGGAGCCGGCACCCATCAAGGTGGCGATCGCCAGATGCAGTGCTGCCTGGCCGCTGGCCGTGCCGATCGCGCCTGCGCCGTTTTCAAGCGCGGCAACGCGCTCCTCGAACACGGCCACGGTCGGATTCGAGATGCGCGAATAGACGTGGCCGGCGCGTTCCATATTGAAGAGCGCTGCGGCGTGGTCCGAGTCGCGGAACGAAAACGAGGTAGTCTGGTAAATCGGCGTGGCGCGCGCGCCGGTGCTTGGGTCGGGCGCTGCGCCGGCGTGCAGCGCAAGCGTATCGAAACGGTTGGCGGACATCCTGGGCGGCGAGGCCACGGACGGCCTCGCGAAAGGTGAAAGTGGCGGCCATCCTATCACCGGCATGGATCGCTTCAAGCGCGGTTTTCCCGATGCGCACGGTCAGGATGGCGCCGGGCCGACCTTGCAAATGCCCGTTGCGCCTTGGTGGGCGGGCCGCTTTCCTTTTATGGGCCTTTCCGCTAGGATCGAAAGTCAATTGGACACTATCAGCTTAGCGGGTATCACGGAGACATATCATGCGAGTCAGCGACATTCTTAAAGTCAAAGGCAACACCCTTTTCACGGTCACGCCAGATACAACGCTGCACGACGCAGTCAATACCATGGCCGAACACGATATCGGCTCGCTGGTCGTGATGGAATATGGCGACCTCGTCGGCATGCTGACGTTTCGCGAAATTATTCTGACCTTGAGCAAGCACGGCGGCAGCCTCGGTACCTCCACGATCCGCAAGTTGATGGACGACCATCCGCTCACCTGTACGCCCGAAACGGACGTCAACGAGGTTCGCCGCATGATGCTCGAGCATCATGTGCGCTATTTGCCGGTGCTGGAAAGCCGCAGGCTGATGGGCGTGATCTCGTTCTACGACGTCGCGAAGGCGGTCGTCGAAGAGCAGGGCTTCGAAAACCGCATGCTCAAGGCTTACATCCGCGACTGGCCGGAAGAACCGCAAGACCAGCAACCGTCGCCGCGTTAACTAGCTAACGCGCGGTGGCTCACCGCGGCGCTCGCGCCGTTGCCGTGAGTGCGAAGATGCGGTCAAGGCGCGCGCGAAAGCGTGCGCTTTTTTTGCGCCCGGACCTTTCCCATTTGTTGCTCTTTTAGCCGGTTCCCGAACTTCATGAGCGATCGTCCGTTGCCTGCTGCCCGCCGTGCCGCCCGCCCTCACGAGGCGCATGAGTCGCAGTTCCGCCTGCTCGGCGAGCGCCGTTTCGCGCCGTTTTTCTGGACCCAGTTCCTCGGTGCGATGAACGACAACGTGTTCAAGATCGGCTTCACGTCGCTTGTCACGTATCAGGCGGCGCGCTTTTCCGGTGTCGATCCGAAGACGGCGGCGTTCCTGATTTCGGCGATCTTCATTCTGCCGTTCGTGCTGCTGTCGGCCACCTCCGGCCAGATCGCGGACAAGTACGACAAGGCGATGCTCACGCGTTTCGTCAAAAGTTTCGAAATCGTCGTGATGCTGATCGGTGGCGCGGGTTTCTGGCTGCATAGCGCGCCGCTGCTGTATCTGTGCACGTTTCTGATGGGCGTCCATTCGACTGTGTTCGGGCCGGTCAAGTATTCGTACCTGCCGCAGCATCTGTCGAAGTCGGAACTGGTCGGCGGTAACGGGATGGTCGAGATGGGCACCTTCGTCGCGATCCTGATCGGCACGATCGTCGGCGGTGTGGGTGCGGGTTTCGTCGAGCATGGCGCCGTGGTGCTGGCCTGCGCATGTGTCGGGATTGCGCTGGTGGGGCGGCTGGTGTCGAACTTCGTGCCTGTCACGGCGGCGCCGCAGCCCGATCTGCGCATCAACTGGAATCCGGTCAGTGAGACGTGGCGCAATCTGAAGCTCGCGCGCGAAAACCGGACGGTGTTTCTGAGCCTGCTGGGGATTTCCTGGCTGTGGTTCGTGGGCGCGACCTTTCTGTCTTCCTTTTTCAGCTTCGCGAAAAACGTGCTGTCCGCCGATCCGGACGTCGTAACCGTGCTGCTCGGCACGTTCTCGATCGGCATCGGCATCGGCTCGCTGCTGTGCGAAAAGCTCTCGAAGCGGCGCATCGAAATCGGCCTCGTGCCGCTCGGCTCGATCGGCATGAGCGTGTTCGCGATCGATCTATTCTTCGCGAGCCATGCGCTGCCAGCTGCCGGGCATCTCCTGAGCGTCGGCGAATTCCTCGTGCGGCCCGCCCATTGGCGCGTGCTGGCCGATCTGTTTCTGCTGGCCATGTTCGGCGGCCTCTATAGCGTGCCGCTCTATGCGCTGATCCAGAGCCGCAGCCAGCCGAGCCATCGTGCGCGCATCATCGCAGCGAACAATATTCTGAATTCGCTGTTCATGATCGTCTCGGCGTTGATGGCGATGGCGCTGACAGCGGCGGGCTTCAGCATTCCGGCGATTTTCCTCGTCACGGCGCTGCTGAACATTGTCGTCGCGACGTACATCTATTCGCTCGTCCCCGAGTTTTTGCTGCGCTTTATCGCCTGGGTGCTGGTGCATACGTTCTACCGGATTCGTCTGGTTCATGCCGAACGGATTCCGGAAGAGGGCGCGGCCGTGCTGGTGTGCAACCACGTGAGCTTCGTCGATGCGATCGTCATCATGGCCGAGAGTCCGCGGCCGATCCGCTTCGTGATGGACCATCAGATCTTCGAGTCGCCGTTCGCCGGCTGGGTGTTCCGCCATGCGAAGGCGATTCCGATCGCGCCCGCCCATCAGGATCTGGCGCTGCTGGCGCGCGCCTATGAGCGCTGCGCCGAGGCGCTCGCCGAGGGCGATCTGGTCTGTATCTTCCCGGAAGGCAAGCTGACAAAGACCGGCGAAATGAATCCATTCCGCCACGGCGTAACCGAGATCATCCGTCGCGCGCCGGCGCCGGTGATACCGATGGCGCTGCGCGGACTGTGGGGCAGCGTGTTTTCGCGTGCCAACGACGCGCGCTGGCCGCGACCGATCCAGAAGGGCGTGATGAGCCGGCTGACGCTGGCGGTGGGTGAACCGATCGATCCGGTCGAGGCGACGCCGGAAGTGCTGCAGCAGATCGTCTCCGAGTTGCGCGGAGCGCGGAAGTAGAGCGGCCGGATAACGGTTTGCCGACGGGGGGCGGAGCGCAAGCTGCGGCGTCACGGAATTCGCGGTTGTGTGCCGGTTTGTGGTTTGTGTCCCGTTGCGGCAGGAATTCCTGCGCTTCCACCTGCGGCCCTGCTACCGCCAGAGACTTGTCCGGAAGGCATAGACCGGCGCGCGCTGCGGTTCGAGCCCCTTGAGGGCTGGCATAATGGCGGCTTCCCCGCATTTCTTTGGACGACGCCCATGTCCGGCAACACGCTCGGTACGCTTTTCACTGTCACGACCTTCGGCGAATCGCACGGCCCCGCTATCGGCTGCGTGATCGACGGCTGCCCGCCCGGCATGGCGCTTGGCGAAGCCGATATCCAGTTCGAACTCGACCGCCGCAAGCCGGGCACGTCGCGCCACGTTACGCAGCGTCAGGAAGAAGACAAGGTCGAGATCCTGTCGGGCGTGTTCGAAGGCCAGACCACCGGCGCGCCGATCGCGCTGCTGATCCGCAATACAGACCAGCGCAGCAAGGACTACGGCAATATTGCGGACACCTTCCGGCCCGGTCACGCCGACTACACCTACTGGCAGAAATACGGCATTCGCGATTATCGCGGTGGTGGCCGTTCGTCGGCCCGTCTGACTGCACCCACGGTGGCGGCCGGCGCGGTAGCGAAGAAATGGCTGCGCGAAAAATTCGGTACCGAGATCCGCGGCTACATGGCGGCGCTAGGCGAGATCGACGTACCGTTCGTCGACTGGGTGCACGTGCGTGAGAACCCGTTCTTCGTGCCGAATGCTGGGATCGTGCCGGAACTCGAAAACTACATGGACGCGTTGCGCAAAGACGGCGACTCGATCGGCGCGCGTATCAACGTCGTGGCTTCGGGCGTGCCGGTCGGGCTTGGCGAGCCGCTGTTCGACCGCCTCGACGCGGACATTGCGCACGCCATGATGGGCATCAATGCGGTGAAGGGCGTCGAGATCGGCGCGGGCTTTGCCAGCGTCGCGCAGCGCGGCTCGGTACACGGCGACGAATTGACGCCGGAGGGCTTCGTCGGCAATCACGCGGGCGGCGTGCTCGGCGGTATTTCGACCGGGCAGGACATCACGGTGTCGATCGCGATCAAGCCGACTTCGAGCATCCGCACGCCGCGCCGCTCGATCGACAAGGCAGGGCAGCCGGCCATCGTCGAAACGTTCGGGCGCCATGACCCGTGCGTCGGCATCCGTGCCACGCCGATCGCCGAATCCATGCTTGCGCTGGTGCTGATCGACCACGCACTGCGCCACCGTGCGCAATGCGGCGATGTCGCTGTGAGCACGCCGAAGATCGCGGCGAGCGCGCCGTAAAGAACGCGCTCCGAGTGTCTTCGTACTGTGCGCGCAACATCATATCAATGACCGATTTGAATATCGAGCCGGCAGATAGCCAAGTCGCGAACCTGCGAGCGCGTGCCGCCGCCCCGCATGCCGGCGCGGCCGACTGCCTCGCCTTCGGACAAACGCTGCTGCAGCACGCTGGCCGCGGCAAAGCTGCCCAGCGCGAAGCGCTTGCAGCGCTCGTGCGCGCCTATCAGCTCGATCCCTCTTGCGAACCCACACTGCTTCACACGATTGCGCAGACGGCGTTCGTCGTGCGCGACTGGGCACTCGTCGATTCCGCCACTACGCTGCTTCTCGAACGGAACACCGAAGACGCCAACGCGCTGATCTGGCGCGCCGCCGCCGTGCAACAACGCAACGACTTCGACACGGCGGAGCGGCTGCTGCGCGAAGCGGTGCGTGTCGTGCCCGGTAATCCGGTGGCGCTTCACAAGCTCGCGTTGTGCATCAAGGAGCAGGCACGTTTCCAGGAAGCGGAAGCCTTGCTCAGGCAGGTGCTTGCTTTGTCGCCGAATAACGCGCATGCGCTGTTCGATCTGTCGGAGCTCGAAATCCGCACGGCACGTTTCACCGAAGGCTGGGCGCATTACGAGTCACGTGTCGCGTTCGGCGACGATTTGAATAACGCGCAGCATGCGCTTGCTGCGATCAGCGCGCATTGGCAGGGCGAATCGCTGGAAGGCAAAACGCTGATCGTGTATGGCGAGCAAGGCAACGGCGACTGCCTGTGGGCGGTGCGCTTTCTGCCGCTGCTGGCCGAGCGGGCGCGACGCGAAGGCGGCCGGGTGATTTTCGGTCACGACGGGCCCTTGCGGCATCTATTCGAACGAATGCTGCCGGCCGACTTGCCGCTCGAAACGAACCTTGAAACGCGGCCTGATTTCCATTGCGGGTTGATGAGCTTGCCGCTGCGGCTTGGCGTCTTCGATGCAAAAGGGTGGGGCGCGCCGTATCTGGGCGCTGAGCCCGCGCGTGTGCAGGCGTGGCGCGAGCGGGTCCAGGCGCACACGGCCGGCAAGCCGGGTAATCGCAAAGTCGGTCTGGTGTGGAACGGCAATCCTGACCATATCCGCGATAGGCGGCGGTCGGTGCCCGTCGAGCAACTCGAGCCGCTATTGAGCGTGCCCGGTGTTACCTGGTTTGCGGTGTCGCCCGGGCGCAGCGAGACGGTCGCGCAGTGGCGGGCACAGCGTCTCGATATAGTCGACTTGACCCATCATTTTCAGTCCGGATTCGACGACGTCGCTGCGTTGCTGGCGAATCTGGATCTGGTCGTCACGATTGATAGCGGACCGGCGCATCTGGCGGGAGCGCTCGGCGTGCCGACGTGTTTGATGATCGATCATGTGTCGGCATGGTTTTGGGGCGATGAATCGCGCACCACGGACTGGTATGACGCTATTGAGCTCTTTCGGCAGCCTGAGATTGGTGCGTGGGCGCCGGTGCTGGCCAAGGTGCGAGAGCGGATTGAACTGATGCGGGGCGTTTGAGCTTTTTGCTTCGCGGCGACGTTGGCAGTGCGTCTGCCGTGGATGCCGCTTTGTCTTTTGCACGCCCGGAGCGATCAACTGCCTTTCCGGAGCGATCAACTGCATGCCGTGCGCGGACAGACAAACAAGCTCCGCGCACGGCAAACAAACACCGAATCACATATTCGGGTAATTCGGCCCACCGCCGCCCTCAGGCGTCACCCAGACGATGTTCTGGGTCGGGTCCTTGATGTCGCAGGTCTTGCAGTGCACGCAGTTCTGCGCGTTGATCACCAGCCGCTCGCTGCCGTCGTCGTTCTTCACGAACTCGTACACCGCAGCGGGGCAGTAGCGTGACTCCGGACCGGCATAGGTCTGCCAGTTCACATTCACCGGCACCGAAGGATCTTTCAGCGTCAGGTGGGCCGGCTGGTTCTCTTCATGGTTGGTGTTCGAGATGAACACCGACGACAGGCGGTCGAAAGTCAGCTTCCCATCCGGCTTCGGATAAACAATCGGCTTGCACTGCGACGCCGGTTTCAGCATCTCGTGGTCGGAATGGTGGTGATGCAGCGTCCAGGGCACGTTACCGCCCAGCAGTTTCTGCTCGATGCCGACCATCAGCGTGCCGAGGTACAGGCCCTTGCTCATCCACTGCTTGAAGTTGCGCGCACGATGCAGTTCGGTGTGCAGCCACGACGTCCTGAACGACTCCGGATAGGCCACCAGTTCATCAGCCTGACGTCCTGCCTGCACGGCATCGAATGCCGCTTCAGCGGCCAGCATGCCGGTCTTGATTGCCGCGTGCGAACCCTTGATGCGCGATGCGTTCAGGAAGCCCGCATCGTCGCCCACCAGCGCACCGCCCGGGAACACCAGCTTCGGCAGCGACATCAGGCCGCCCGCCGTAATCGCCCGTGCGCCATACGACACCCGCTTGCCGCCTTCGAGCACCGCGCGGATCGCCGGATGCGTCTTGTAGCGCTGGAACTCCTCGAACGGCGACAGATACGGGTTCGTGTAGCCGAGGCCGACCACGAAGCCCACCACCACCTGGTTGTTGTCCATGTGATAGAGGAACGAGCCACCGTACGTGTCGTTTTCCAGCGGCCAGCCGGCGGTATGCATCACCAGACCCGGCTTGTGCTTCGAAGGATCGATTTCCCACAGTTCCTTGATGCCGATCCCGTGGACCTGCGGATCGACGCCTTCGCGCAGCTTGAATCTGTCGTTCAGTTGACGGCCGAGGTGCCCGCGTGCGCCTTCGCAGAACAGCGTGTATTTCGCATGCAGTTCCATGCCGAGTTGGAAATTCTCGGTGGGTTCGCCGTCCTTGCCAATCCCGAGGTTGCCGGTCGCGACACCCTTGACCGAGCCGTCGTCGTTGTACAGAATTTCCGCCGCCGGAAAGCCCGGAAAAATCTCCACGCCCAGCGCCTCGGCCTGCTGACCCAGCCAGCGCGTGACATTCGCGAGGCTGATCACGTAGTTGCCGTGGTTCTTGAAGTTATCCGGCAGCGCCCAGGTGGGCACGCTCTTCGAACCGGTTTCGGTGAGGAACAGGAATTTGTCTTCGGTCACGTCCACCGTCAGCGGCGCGCCTTTTTCCTTCCAGTCGGGGATCAGTTCGGTGATCGCGCGCGGATCCATCACCGCGCCCGACAGGATATGCGCCCCGATCTCCGAGCCTTTTTCCAGTACGCACACGCCAATCTCGACGCTTTTCTCAGCTGCCAGCTGCTTCAGGCGGATCGCGGCCGACAGGCCAGCCGGGCCGCCGCCGACGATCACGACGTCGTATTCCATCGACTCGCGTGGACCGTATTGCTCAATGAGACTTGCGGGGGTCATTGATGCTCCTCTTGTTACCGTTAGAATGCTTTTTTCGGGATCGTATTGTGGGCGATGGCCTCCGCAACTGCAACCAGATGAGCAGAGATTAGCACGATCGTACTATTTCTGTGATACGGTATGACCCGCACTGAGGGTCTTGCCGCATCTGTCAATCGCGTCTGTAACAACAACCGAACAAGGGAACGACAATGGGCCGTTCGATCAATCTGGAAGGCAAGGTCGCGCTGATCACCGGCGCCTCGAGCGGGTTGGGGAAGCGCTTTGCTCAAGTATTGTCGCAGGCTGGCGCCAAGGTCGTGCTGGCGAGCCGCCGCACCGAGCGTCTGAAAGAGTTGCGCGCCGAGATCGAGGCCGCCGGCGGCGCGGCGCACGTTGTCTCGCTCGACGTCACGGATTATCAGAGCATCAAGTCGGCCGTTGCCCACGCGGAAACCGAGGCGGGCACGATCGACATTCTGGTGAACAATTCAGGCGTGTCGACCACGCAGAAGCTTACGGAAGTCACGCCGGCCGACTTCGAATACGTGTTCGACACTAACACGCGCGGTGCTTTCTTTGTCGCCCAGGAAGTCGCCAAGCGCATGATCATGCGCGGAAATGGCGCGCAGAAGCCGTCATACCGGATCATCAATATCGCCTCGATGGCGGGCTTGCGGGTGCTGCCGCAGATTGGCCTGTACTCGATGAGCAAGGCCGCCGTCGTTCATATGACGAAAGCCATGGCACTGGAGTGGGGCAAGCACGGCATCAATGTGAACGCCATCTGCCCGGGCTATATCGATACCGAGATCAACCATCATCACTGGTCAACCGAGCAGGGACAGAAGCTGGTGTCGATGCTGCCGCGTCATCGTGTCGGCAAGCCGGAGGATCTGGACGGGCTGTTGCTGCTGCTGGCGGCCGACGAATCGCAGTTCATCAATGGCTCGGTAATTGCCGCCGACGATGGCTTCGGGCTCGCCTGAACACGGCTTTGGGGCGCTGTTGTGGGTTTTTGTATCATGTTTGCGCCGGCTCATGCGCCGGTTTCACCCTTGTTTCAACCCGTTAAAGAAGTACGATGAACGATTTTCACGCAGTTTTTGAGATGTCGATGCCGATCCGCTGGGGCGACATGGACGCATTCGGCCATGTGAACAACACGGTCTATTTCCGTTACATGGAGCAGGTGCGGATTTCCTGGTTCGAACAACTGGGTCTGGCCGGCAGCAACGCCGACGGGCAGGGGCCGGTGATCGTCAATGCATCGATGGAGTTTCTCAAGCAGTTGCACTATCCCGGCGATGTGATCGGCCGGATGTCCGTAGCCACGCCCGGGCGCAGCAGCTTTGACACGGGGTTCGAGCTCGTGCGCGCCGACGATCCGAACACCGTCTATGCACGTGGCGCTGCGCGCTGCGTGTGGATCGACTACGCCGCCGGCAAGTCGGTGCCGGTTCCGGATCTGCTGCGCGCGACCATCGAGCGCGCGGCGCTGGTTAAAGCGGCCTGATCGCCTGGCCCTTGTAACAAGCGCGTGGCCGCGCCCGCAATCGAACCTGGAGCCATTCTCACGTTCGCTGCGGGTGGCCTCAAGGCCGGCTTCTCACCGAGCCGGCACCCGATTCCGGCCCCAATGCCCGAGCCCCAATGTCCGAGCCTCAGTGCCCGAGCAAACGCTGCAGTAGCTCGGTCGCGTTCCCTGTATCGTATTTGCGCATCAGCCGCGCGCGGTAGACGTCGACCGTGCGCGGGCTGATATCCAGCACCCGTCCGATCTGCTTGCTGGTTTTGCCCGTCACCAGTTGCGCGGCGATTTCCCGCTCGCGCGGCGTTAATTCGACCGCCACGCGCCGTGTCGCGCTCAAATCCTCGAAAGTCCAGACACCGGCGGCGTGCGGGTCGGCGCGTTGCTGCGCGCGGCCGGTCACGTGGCACCAGAACAATTCCCCGTTGGCCCGCTTCATGATCCGGTCGTCCGCGTAACTGCCCTGGGCGGTCATGATCGGCGGAATCCGCGTGCCGATCCGTTCGAATTCGTCCGTCGACGGGTACAGCACCTGGAACGACTGGCCGAGCAGCGCCTCGCGCGTGCAGCCGAATATCGACGCCAGTTCGTCGTTGCAGTCTTCGATGATCCGTTCGCGCGACAGCACGAGTCCGATCGGGGCGAGGTGAAACGCGGTTTGGTAATCCAGTGCGGGCATGGGTTGGCGGCAAGTACTTATGTATTTTTGCGTATTGTGCCGCATGGCGCGCCCAGCGTACTCTTTCGAGCACATAACAACGCGGCGAAACGTTCGCAGCAGGCATTGGCGCGAGGCACGATAACCCGAGCGCACAGCCGGCCGCGGATGACTAGAATGACGTGTCGGGCGTTTGCCCGCTGAACGTCTTATCGAAGTCGCAAAGATCCGGCGGCCGGTGTACCGGCGGCCGGCGCTCCGGTTTCGGGTTTCCATAAAGGAAGGGACATACTGATGAACAAGGTCTATCCAGGCGCCGCCGAGGCGCTGAAAGACGTCGTCAAGGACGGGCAGACGTTTGCCGTCGGCGGCTTCGGGCTGTGCGGCATTCCCGAGGCGCTGATCGCGGCGCTGCGCGATTCGAAGGTGCAAGGCATCACCTGCATCAGCAACAATGCGGGCGTCGACGGTTTCGGCCTCGGCCTGCTGCTCGAAACGCGCCAGATCAAGAAGATGATCTCGTCGTACGTGGGCGAGAACAAGGAGTTCGAACGCCAGTATCTGGCCGGCGAACTCGAACTGGAATTCACGCCGCAAGGCACGCTCGCCGAAAAGCTGCGTGCCGGCGGCTCGGGCATTCCGGCCTTCTTCACGAACACCGGCTACGGCACGCTGATCGCCGAGGGCAAGGAAACCCGTCAGTTCGGCGAGAACCACTACGTGCTCGAACACTCACTGACGGCCGACGTCGCTTTGGTCAAGGCATGGAAAGCCGACAAATCGGGCAACCTGATCTATCGCCGCACCGCGCGCAACTTCAACCCGATGTGCGCGATGGCCGGCAAGATTACCGTCGCGGAAGTCGAGGAAATCGTCGAAGTGGGCGAACTCGATCCGGATGCGATCCACACGCCGGGTATTTTCGTGCAACGCATTGTGCTCAATGCGCATCCGGAAAAACGCATCGAACAACGCGTCGTCCGCGCGAAAGGAGACTGATCATGGCATGGACTCGTGACGAAATGGCCGCGCGCGCGGCGAAGGAATTGCAGGACGGCTTTTACGTGAACCTCGGCATCGGCTTGCCGACGCTGGTGGCGAACCACGTGCCGGCCGGCGTCGAAGTATGGCTGCAGTCGGAGAACGGCCTGCTCGGCATTGGCCCGTCGCCGACGGAAGAAGAAGTGGACGCCGACCTGATCAACGCCGGCAAGCAGACGGTGACCACGCTGCCGGGTTCGTCGATTTTCTCGTCGGCGGATTCGTTCGCGATGATTCGCGGCGGTCACATCAACCTGGCGATTCTGGGCGCGATGCAGATCAGCAAGAAGGGCGACCTGGCCAACTGGATGATCCCCGGCAAGATGATCAAGGGCATGGGCGGCGCGATGGATCTGGTCGCGGGCGTCAAGCGCGTGGTCGTGCTGATGGAGCACGTCGCGAAGGGCGACCAGCACAAGATCCTCGAAGAATGCACGTTGCCGCTGACGGGCGTGGGCGTGGTCAATCAGATCATTACCGATCTCGGCGTGATCGAAGTAACCGAAGACGGTCTGAAGCTGACTGAGCTGGCGCCGGGCGTCAGCGTCGAAGAAATCAAGGCGAAGACGGGCGCGCCGCTGGATGTGAGCGCGGTGAGTTGAATGGTGTTGTGAGCCGCCGGCCTCGGTCCTTGTGACGGAAGCTGGCGGCAACGCAAGTTGCCTTGTGGGTCGTGGGCGGCTTATGAAGCGAGTTGAAGCGAAGTTGTAAGCGGGCGAGGCGCGAGTCTCGCCCGTTTTGTTTTGGTGCCGTCTTTTCGTGCCGTATTGCGCTGCTCGCGTCGGAGCGCCTGCGCTGCGGCTTTTACCCTGGGGCATCCTGGTCAGTCTTAGGCCGTTCGGCCGATCCTTGCCGCGCGGCAAAGCGGTTTACAATCGTTTGAAGATTCGACATTCATTTCCCGCCGCTTGGTCTGCGGCGAGCCCAAGGCGCTTTTGCAAGGAACCCAGATGACCGAAACGTCCGCTTCCACCGCCGAGCGGCCCGCGCCGCGCCAACGTTATGTGCAGTGCGCGAGCCCTGGCGGCTTGCACCGTATCGCCTACACCGAGTGGGGCGACCCGGCCAACCCGCGTGTGCTGCTGTGCGTGCACGGCCTGACGCGCTCGGGGCGCGATTTCGACCGCATCGCGGCGGAATTCGCCGGCACTTACCGCGTGGTGTGTCCGGATGTGGCGGGGCGGGGCTTGTCTTCGTGGCTCGCGAACCCCAACTTCTATGGCGTGCCGCAATACGTCGCCGACATGGTCACGCTAATCGCGCGCCTGAACGTAGAGACGGTCGACTGGTTCGGTACCTCGATGGGCGGTCTGATCGGGCTCGCGCTGGCCGGCCTGCCGGAAACACCGATCCGCAAGATGCTATTGAACGACGTCGGTCCGCATCTCGAGCCGGTGGCCGTAGAGCGCATCGGCGATTATCTCGGCAAGCCCGTGCGTTTCGAATCGCTGCAGCAGGGCATCGATTACGCTGCGTTGCTGGCGCAAACCTTCGGTCCGCTCACGCCAGAGGAATGGCGCGAGATCAATACGCCGCTTTTGCACGAACAGGACGGCGCATGGTTGTTCCGCTACGACCCGCGGATCGCGCAGCCGTTTACCGCGATAACCGAAGAAGCGGCCAAACTCGGCGAGGCCGCGCTGTGGCATTCGCTGGCTGCGTTTCAGGGGCCGGTACTGGTGGTGCGCGGTGAGCAATCGGATCTGCTTTCTCGCGAGACCGTGGCCAGGATGGTCGAGACCGGGCGCGCCGTATCGAGCGCGGAAATCGCGGGTGTCGGGCATGCGCCGGCGTTTCTGTCGGCCGATCAGATTGGCCTCGCGAGGGAGTTCTTTATCGGGCCGGCCGCTGGCGCGTCATAATGTAGAGTTCCGCGCGGCGTCCTTGACTGGGTGCAATGCGCGGGCGCAATGCGGAACGCATCTGCGATCAACTTTCAACCAACCTCAGGATTCTTCATGGCAGTCATTCGTCATCACGTCGGCAAGCGCCTCTCGGAAATCGCTGTCTACAACGGCACCGTGTACCTCGCAGGCCAGATCGCCGAAGACGCGGATCAGGACATCACGGGCCAGACGCGCGAAGTGCTTGGCCACATCGACCGTCTGCTGGCTGAAGTGAACAGCGACAAGTCGCACTTGCTGTCCGTGCAGATCTACATTTCGGACATGGTGCACTTCGCCGGTATGAACGCGGTGTGGGACGAGTGGGTTGCACAAGGCGCCACGCCGCCGCGCGCTACCGTCGAAGCAAAGCTCGCTAACCCGAAGTGCCTCGTCGAAATCGTCGTGGTCGCGGCGCAGCGCGATTGAGCCTGGCTCAAGCCCGGTCTCGCAGTTGTTGTTGAAATTCCGTTGATCCGTCTGGCCCGGTGGGCCGTCGCACCATGACTACCGAAATCGTTACGAGCACGCCGGCACCCATCCCTTCCTTCGACGAAGCGATGGTATTCGTGCGCGAACATGCGGGCGAAGTGCGGCTCTCGTCGGGCGAGTTGCTGGCGGATCATGCGGCGGGTACGGCGTCGATCATGCGCACGCTCAACGTCGATCCGCCGGCTGTGCTGGCTGCGGCCTTGTTCGCGCTCACGCCGCATCTGCGGGACCCGGAGCGCGTGATTGCCGATAACTTCGGTGAAGAAGTCGCGCAACTGGTCGGCGACGTGCGCAAGTTGCTGCGCCTGGGTACGGTGAGCATGCGCGCCGCGCAGAATGCGATGCCTGAGGCGGGGCGCGATGCGCAGGCCGCGCGCCGCGCCCAGGTCGAGGCGCTGCGCAAGATGCTGCTCGCGTTCGCACAGGACATTCGCGTCGTGCTGATACGGCTCGCGTCGCGCTTGCAATCGCTGCGTTATTACGCGGCGGCGAAAATCACGCCGTCGCCCGACGTCGCGCGTGAAACGCTCGATATTTACGCGCCGCTCGCCAACCGGCTCGGCATCTGGCAACTGAAATGGGAGCTTGAGGATCTCGCGCTCCGTTTCGAAGAGCCGGTCACTTACAAGCGCATCGCCAAGCTGCTCGACGAGAAACGCGTCGAGCGCGAAAGTTATGTGGCGCAGGCGATCGAGCGGCTGCAGCGGGAGTTGGCCGCGGCGAATGTAGAGGCCGAAGTCAGCGGCCGGCCCAAACATATCTACAGCATCTGGCGCAAGATGCATGGCAAGGAGCTGGACTTCGCCGAGCTGTACGACGTGCGCGCGTTTCGCGTGATCGTGCCGGACATCAAGGATTGCTACACGGTGCTCGGCATCGTGCACAACCTGTGGCAGCCGGTGCCGAAAGAGTTCGACGACTACATCTCGCGGCCCAAGCCGAACGGCTATAAATCGCTGCACACGGTCGTGATCGGCGACGACGGCCGCGCGTTCGAAGTGCAGATTCGCACGCAGGAAATGCATCAATTCGCCGAGTACGGCGTGGCGGCGCACTGGCGCTACAAGGAAGCGGGCACGCGGGGTTACGGCGGGCAGTTCAGCGCCAATGAGAAGTACGACGAGAAGATTGCGTGGTTGCGTCAACTGCTCGCGTGGAAAGACGATGTCTCGGAAGGCGAGCACGGCGAGAAGCGCGCCGCCCAGCCGTGGGAGCAACTGCGCCAGGCTACGCTCGACGACGACCACATCTACGTGCTCACGCCGCAAGCGCGCGTGATTCCGTTGCCGCACGGCGCGACCCCGGTGGACTTCGCGTACCACCTGCATAGCGAACTGGGGCATCGCTGCCGTGGTGCGCGTGTCGATGGCGCGATGGTGCCGCTCAACACGCAGTTGCAGAACGGTCAGACGGTCGAGATCGTCGCGGTTAAAGAGGGCGGTCCGTCGCGTGACTGGCTCAACCCGCAACTCGGGTATCTGCAGAGCCATCGGGCGCGGCAGAAAGTGCGCGCGTGGTTCAACGCGGTCGAAGTGCAGGAGCACATCGCGAGCGGTCGTGCAATGGTCGAAAAGACCCTGCAGCGCGAGGGCAAGACGTCGGTCAATCTCGATCAGCTCGCCGCCAAGCTCGGTTTCAAAACTACCGACGATCTGTTCTCGGTGGTCGGCAAGGAAGAGTTTAGTTTGCGGCTCGTCGAGCAGGCGCTGCACGATGCGCCACCGCCCGAGCCTGTGGTTGAAGCGCCGGAACAGTTCGAGAAACGCAGTAGCGGCGCGAGCGTCGCCCGCGGGGCTTCTACGGGCGTGCTGGTGGTTGGCGTCGACGCCTTGCTCACGCAGCTCGCGCGCTGTTGCCGTCCCGCACCGCCTGACGACATCAGCGGCTTCGTCACGCGCGGCAAGGGCATGTCGATTCACCGCAGCGATTGCCCGACCTTCCTGCGCATGGCCGATCGCGCGCCGGAGCGTGTGTTGCAAACCGCATGGTCGGCAGATGTCATGAGCGGCCGCGGGCAATCGGTCTATCCCGTCGACCTCAGCATCGAGGCAACGGATCGGCAAGGTCTGCTGCGCGATATCTCCGAAGTTTTCGCGCGCGAGAAAATGAATGTGATCGGCGTGAAGACGCAATCGCGTCGTAACGCTGCGTTCATGCAATTCACTGTCGAGGTGTCGAGCGCTGCGCAAATTCAGCGCGCGTGTACCTTGCTCGGAGAAGTAACGGGCGTGATGCGCGCTTCACGCAAGAATTGACGTACGGGCGAGGTGGCGGGTGCCAGCAGGCATCCGCTCAATGCGCTCGAGCATGTGAGTAGAAATTTAAAGTCGATGCATAAAAGTACTTGCCAAGCGGTGTGGGGCTCCATATAATCTCGTTTCTTCAGGCTCGTAGCTCAGCTGGTTAGAGCACCACCTTGACATGGTGGGGGTCGTTGGTTCGAGTCCAATCGAGCCTACCAACGAAAGAGAAATTCCGGTTTTGCCGGGGTTTCGCAAGCTGCAGTAAGCGCTTCGGCGCAAAAGGCAAATACGGTTATGGCACCGCGAACGTTGACCGAAACTACTTCGGAGCGACGCTAGTCGAGGACCACTTTCGCCACTGTAGTTAGCAGGAAATGTGAATGCGGCCCCTCGAAAGCGGGGCCGCATTTTTTTTGGTTTTTTGACCTGGTTGTATGTGCCGCCGCCGGTCGGCACCACGGAGAACGCAATGGTTTCGATACGTCTGCCTGACGGTTCTGTTCGACAGTACGAGCATCCGGTGACCGTCGCCGAAGTGGCCGCCTCGATTGGCCCTGGCCTCGCGAAGGCCGCGCTCGGCGGCAAGATCGACGGTGAACTCGTCGACACGTCCACGCTGATCGATCGCGACGTGGCGCTTGCCATCGTCACCGAGAAAGACGCAGACGGCCTCGATATCATTCGCCATTCCGCGGCGCACTTGCTTGCGTACGCGGTGAAAGATCTGTATCCGGAGGCGCAAGTCACGATCGGTCCGGTGATTGACAACGGCTTCTACTACGACTTCGCCTACAACCGCCCCTTCACGCCAGAAGATCTCGAGAAGATCGAAAAGCGCATGCAGGAGCTCGCGAAGAAAGACGAGCCGGTCTCGCGCCGCGTGGTGTCGCGCGACGAAGCCGTGGACTACTTCAAGAGCATCGGCGAAAAGTACAAGGCCGAGATCATCGAATCGATTCCGGCTAGCGACGAAATCAAGCTTTACTCGCATGGCGGCTTCACGGATCTGTGCCGTGGCCCGCACGTGCCGTCCACCGGCAAGCTGAAAGTCTTCAAGCTGATGAAGCTCGCTGGGGCCTATTGGCGCGGCGATTCGAAGAACGAGCAGTTGCAGCGCATCTACGGTACGGCCTGGACGAAGAAGGAAGACCAGGACGCGTATCTGCATATGCTCGAAGAGGCGGAAAAGCGCGATCACCGCAAGCTCGGCAAGCAACTCGATTTGTTCCACATGCAGGACGAGTCGCCGGGCATGGTGTTCTGGCATCCGCGTGGCTGGACGCTGTGGCAGCAAGTCGAGCAGTACATGCGCCGCCGCGTGAACAATGCCGGCTACCTTGAAATCAAGACGCCGATGATCATGGACCGTTCGCTGTGGGAGGCGTCTGGTCACTGGCAGAACTATCGTGAAAACATGTTCACGACCGAGTCGGAAAAGCGCGACTACGCGATCAAGCCGATGAACTGCCCGGGTCACGTGCAGGTGTTCAACCACGGTCTGCGCTCGTATCGCGATCTGCCGCTGCGGTACGCGGAATTCGGCTCGTGCCATCGCAATGAATCGTCGGGCGCGCTGCACGGTCTGATGCGCGTGCGCGGTTTCGTGCAGGATGACGCGCACATTTTCTGTACCGAAGACCAGTTCATCAGCGAATCGATCGCGTTCAACACGCTGGCAATGAGCGTCTACAAGGATTTCGGCTTCGACAATGTCGAGATCAAGCTGTCGCTGCGCCCGGATGCGCGCGCCGGCACGGACGAGACATGGGATCGTGCGGAGCAGGGCCTGCGCGAGGCGCTGACGGCGTGCGGCGTGACGTGGGAGGAATTGCCGGGCGAGGGCGCGTTTTACGGCCCGAAGGTCGAGTACCACATCAAGGACGCGCTCGGCCGCTCGTGGCAGTGCGGCACGTTGCAGCTCGATATGGTGCTGCCGGAGCGCCTGGGCGCCGAATACGTCGCCGAAGACAATAGCCGTCGCCGCCCGATCATGCTGCACCGGGCAATCGTCGGATCAATGGAGCGCTTTCTCGGTATTCTGATCGAGCACCATGCTGGTGCAATGCCGTCGTGGCTCGCGCCGATGCAGGTTGTGGTGATGAATATCGCGGAAAGTCAGGCCGAATATGCGCAGTCTCTAGCCCAATCGTTGCAAAAACAAGGGGTTAGAGTGGAGGCCGATTTGCGCAACGAGAAGATTAGCTATAAAATACGCGAGCACACGCTGGAAAAGGTGCCGTACCTGCTTGTGGTCGGCGACAAAGAGCGTGAAGCCCAAACGGTAGCCGTGCGTGCCCGTGGTGGTGTCGATCTGGGCGTGATGCCTCTCGATACCTTCATTGAGCGTCTGCGCCAGGACGTGCAGTCGTTCAACTGAGCCACTTGGCAGCCCGGCTCGTTTTTTTAATTTTTAGAGGAAACGTAACATCGCTACTGATAAGTCTGCGCACCGCATCAACGGTGAGATTACAGCACCTGAGGTGCGCCTGGTCGGCGTCGAGAACGAACCGCTCGGCATCGTGAAACTCGCTGATGCGTTCCGCATGTCGGAACAGCAAGACGTGGATCTGGTCGAAATCGCTCCGCAAGCGGTTCCGCCGGTTTGCCGATTGATGGACTACGGCAAGTTCAAGTACTCGGAAGCGAAGAAGCAGCACGAGGCCAAGCTCAAGCAGAAGGTCGTCCAGGTCAAGGAAGTCAAATTCCGCCCGGGCACCGATGACGGCGATTACAACGTCAAGCTGCGCAACCTCATCCGCTTCCTCGACGACGGCGACAAGACGAAAATCACGTTGCGTTTCCGTGGCCGCGAAATGGCTCACCAGGAAATCGGTATGCGCATGCTCGAGCGCCTGCGCACGGACCTCGACGAAGTCGGTCAGGTCGAGCAGATGCCGAAAATGGAAGGGCGCCAGATGATCATGGTGCTCGCACCGAAGAAAAAGAAGTAAGCGATTGGAGCGGCGGCGCGCCATGTGGTGCGCGCTCCGATTGCCAAAGATTGAAGCGATGCTGTGCCGGGGTCCGGCGCGGTATCGGCAGGTTTCGGATCGGTGCCTATGCAAATTGGTGCCGCGTTCTGAAAAGCGGCTGCCGGAGGTATCGGCGGTCTGCATACCAAGTGGAATGGGTTTCGAAGGGCGGGTAATGGCCATCTGGCCGACCGCACACCCATATCCATCTAATAATGGAGTTGTCATGCCGAAGATGAAGACCAAGAAGAGTGCTGCAAAGCGCTTCGTGGTGCGTCCGGGCGGTACCGTCAAGCGCGGTCAAGCCTTCAAGCGCCACATTCTTACCAAGAAGACCACCAAGAACAAACGCCATTTGCGCGGCTCGACGGCAGTTCATGATGCAGATATGAACTCCGTGCGCGCAATGCTGCCGTTCGCTTAACCCTTAACCGACACTCATAGGAGCAAGATATGCCTCGAGTAAAACGTGGGGTTACCGCACGGGCCCGTCACAAGAAGATTATCAAGCTGGCCAAGGGTTACCGCGGCCGTCGCAATAACGTCTATCGCATCGCCAAGCAGGCGGTCATGCGCGCAGGCCAATACGCCTACCGCGATCGCCGCAACAAGAAGCGTGTGTTCCGTGCATTGTGGATCACGCGTATCAACGCGGCGGTGCGTCAGCACGACATGACGTACAGCGTGTTCATCAACGGCCTGAAGAAGGCTTCGATCGAACTCGACCGCAAGGTGCTGGCCGACATGGCTGTGTTCGACAAGGCTGCTTTTGCTGCGATCGTTCAGCAGGTGAAAGCCGCCGTTGCAGCCTGATTGCGCTTTGGGCAATTAAACTGCGTGGTTCGTTGCAGCGAACATCCGGTAGTCTCGGTGCCGCTGCAACAAAAACGGGGCTCCTCACCGAGCCCCGTTTTTGTTGGTAGAACCAGTTTTGCAATGATTGAACACTGACGTTGAAATGATGGGATCAATGGATCTGGACCAGATTGTCGCCGACGCGCAAAAAGCCTTCGCAGAAGCCTCCGACGTCACCACCCTCGAGAACGAGAAAGCCCGCTTTCTCGGTAAATCGGGTGCGCTGACCGAGCTATTGAAGGGCCTTGGCAAACTCGATCCCGAAACGCGCAAGACCGAAGGCGCACGGATCAACCTCGTCAAGCAACAAGTGGAAGCCGCGTTGACGGCCCGCCGTCAGGCGCTGGCCGACGCGTTGCTGAACCAGCGCCTTGACGCTGAAGCCATCGACGTCACGCTGCCTGGCCGCGGCACCGGTGCAGGCAGCCTGCACCCGGTGATGCGCACATGGGAGCGCGTCGAACAGATTTTCCGGTCGATCGGATTCGACGTGGCCGACGGCCCCGAGATCGAAACCGACTGGTACAACTTTACCTCGCTGAACAGTCCGGAAAACCATCCGGCGCGTTCGATGCAGGACACCTTCTACGTCGACGGCAAAGATGCCGACGGCCGCCAGCTGCTGCTGCGCACGCACACCAGTCCGATGCAGGTGCGTTATGCCCGTACCAACACGCCGCCCATCAAGGTGATCGTGCCGGGCCGCACGTATCGCGTGGACAGCGATGCAACGCATTCGCCGATGTTCAACCAGGTCGAAGGCCTGTGGATCGACGAGAACATCAGCTTTGCGGACCTGAAGGGCGTCTACTCCGACTTCCTCAAGAAATTCTTCGAGCGCGACGATATTCAGGTGCGCTTCCGTCCGTCGTACTTTCCGTTCACCGAACCGTCGGCTGAAATCGATATGTTGTTCGAAACGGGCAAGAACGCCGGCAAGTGGCTCGAAATTTCGGGTTCCGGCCAGGTTCACCCCACAGTGATCCGCAACATGGGCCTCGACCCCGAGCGTTACATCGGCTTTGCTTTCGGCAGCGGCCTCGAGCGGCTCACGATGTTGCGTTACGGCGTGCAAGACCTGCGTCTGTTCTTCGAAAACGACCTGCGTTTCCTGCGTCAATTCGCCTGAACCGGCGCGTACGAACGCGACAAGCATAGAGCGCGGCATTGCACGCAGTGCGTGCCGCCCGCAGCGTCCCCGGCAGTGCCCAGTGAATCAACGGGCCGCCTGCCGGACGTGGACCTAACCTGATCAGAACGTACACAGAACCATGCAATTCCCGGAATCCTGGCTGAGAACCTTTGTCGACCCGCAACTGACGACCGATGAGCTGTCGCACGCGTTGACGATGGCGGGTCTCGAAGTCGAAGACCTGCGGCCGGCCGCGCCGCCGACTTCGAAGATCGTCGTCGGCCAGGTGCTGGAAGTCGTCAAGCACCCGGACGCGGACAAGCTCAACGTGTGTCAGGTCGACGCCGGCACGGGCGCGACGCTGAACATCGTGTGCGGTGCGCCGAATGTCGCGCCGGGCATCAAGGTGCCGGTCGCGCTGGTCGGCGCGCAACTGCCGCCGGCCGAAGAGGGCGGCACGCCGTTCGCAATCAAACTTTCGAAGCTGCGTGGCGTGGAAAGTCAAGGCATGCTGTGCTCGGCACGCGAACTGAAGCTCTCGGAAGATCATAGCGGCCTGATGATCCTGCCGGAAGATACGCCGATCGGCCAGGACATCCGCGAAACGCTCAATCTCGACGACACGGTTTTCGAAATCAAGCTGACGCCGAACAAGGCGGACTGCCTGTCGGTGTTCGGCGTGGCGCGCGAAACGTCGGCCATCACTGGCGCACCGTTGCGTCCGCTCGAGATCAAGCCGGTCGAAGTCAAGTTGAACGAAACGTTGCCCGTCAAAATCTCGGCGCCCGATCTGTGCGGCCGTTTTTCGGGCCGCGTGATTCGCGGTGTGAATGCGCGCGCGAAGTCGCCGCAATGGATGGTGCAGCGTCTCGAGCGTTCGGGTCAGCGCAGCATTTCCGCGCTCGTCGATATCTCGAACTATGTGATGCTCGAACTGGGCCGGCCGTCGCACGTGTTCGATCTGGACAAGATCCACGGCGGCATGGACGTGCGTTGGGGCCGCAAGGGCGAAACGCTCAAGCTGTTGAACGGCAACACCGTCGAACTCGATGAAACCGTCGGCGTGATCGCCGATGAACAGCACATCGAAAGCCTCGCCGGCATCATGGGCGGCGACAGCACGGCCGTCACGCTCGACACTACCAACATCTATCTCGAAGCCGCGTTCTGGTGGCCGGATAGCATTCGTGGCCGCTCGCGCAAGTACAACTTCTCGACCGATGCGGGGCATCGCTTCGAACGTGGCGTCGATTACGCGACCACCGTCGAACACATCGAACGCATCACGCAATTGATCCTCGATATCTGCGGCGGCGAAGCCGGCCCGGTCGACGATCAGATCGTCAACGTGCCGAAGCGTGAGCCGGTGAAGATGCGGGTCTCGCGTGCGAACCGTATCATCGGCGTCAAGATCGATGCGGACGAAATCGCGCAGATCTTCACGCGCCTCGGCCTCGAGTTCGAACGCGACGGCGATACGTTCGCGGTGATGCCGCCGTCGTACCGCTTCGATATCGAAATCGAAGAAGACCTGATCGAAGAAGTCGCGCGTATCTACGGCTTCGAAAAGATCCCCGCGCGTCCGCCGGTCGCGACCAGCGAAATGCTGCCGACCAACGAAACGCAGCGCTCGATTCACGTCATCCGTCACGCACTCGCCGCGCGCGATTACGCGGAAACGGTCAACTTCAGTTTTGTGGACACCGAGTGGGAGCAGGACTTCGCCGGCAACGACAAGCCGGTACGTCTGCTGAATCCGATTGCGAGCCAGTTGTCGGTCATGCGTACCACGCTGTTCGGCAGCCTGATCAACGTGTTGCGCACGAACCTGAACCGTCGCGCGGCCGATCGTGTGCGCGTGTTCGAAGCGGGCCGCGTGTTTCTGCACGATCCGTCGATCAAGGCAGGCGAGCTGACGGTCGAAGGTTTCGCACAGCCGAAAATGATCGGTGGCCTTGCGTATGGTCCCGCGTTCGAAGAGCAATGGGGCGCGCAAACGCGCGCGGTCGACTACTTCGACGTGAAGGGCGATCTGGAAGCCGTGCTCGCGCCAGCCGTGGCGCGCTTTGTGAAGGCGGAGCATCCGGCATTGCATCCGGGCCGCAGCGCGAGTATTGAACTGAATGGCCGGGCAGTGGGCTGGATTGGCGAATTGCATCCGCGCTGGATGCAAAAATATGATTTACCGCATGCGCCGATTCTGTTTGAAATCGAAGCGGAAGCATTAATGCAGCGCGTATTGCCGACTCCGGCGGACGTGTCTAAATTCCCGCCGGTGCGTCGCGATATTGCGGTGGTCGTCGATCAGAAAATCGAGGTGCAGGCGCTGCTGGACGAGCTCCAGAAGGCTCAGTCCGAAGCGGCCTGCAAGACCGTCCAGAAGGTTGCGCTTTTTGACGAATTCCGTCCAAAATCAAACACTTCCGGCGGTCTGGCTGCTCACGAGAAAAGCCTTGCGTTCCGTGTGACCTTGCAAGATACTGGCGGGACCCTTCAGGATGAAACGGTCGATTTGGCCATTCAAACTCTGGTGGAACGTCTGGCTCGAGTATATGGCGCACGGTTGCGTGGATAACCCGCACTTAACATTTGCACGGCATTTTCCCGCAACTTCCGTTTCTGCTTGGCGCGCCATTTGATAGATATGAATGAAATGAACTCGAGTGATTTCGAAGCCCTTCTTACGGCGCAACGCAGCGCCATGATTCGCGAAATTCCGACATCACCCGCGGCCGTTTCCACCGAAACGCCGACGCTGACCAAAGCTGAACTTGCCGAGTTGCTGTTCGACAATGTCGGGCTCAACAAGCGGGAAGCGAAAGACATGGTCGAAGCGTTCTTCGAGGTGATCCGCGACGCGCTGGAGAGTGGCGATAGCGTGAAGCTGTCGGGGTTCGGCAACTTCCAGTTGCGCGACAAACCGCAGCGTCCCGGCAGAAACCCGAAGACCGGCGAGGCGATTCCGATTGCCGCGCGCCGTGTTGTGACGTTCCATGCAAGTCAAAAGCTGAAAGCGCTGGTCGAGAACGGCGCTGAAGCGAGCTTCGCGCGCTGATTGACTGGCGCGTTCCTGCGCAACCCACCACGACGGCTAACTGACGATGACAGCGACGATCGAAAAAGTCGTCTTGCCTCCGATTCCGGCGAAGCGCTACTTCACGATTGGTGAGGTCAGCGAACTATGCGGCGTGAAACCGCATGTGCTGCGCTATTGGGAACAGGAGTTCACGCAGTTGAGGCCGGTCAAACGGCGTGGCAATCGCCGGTACTACCAGCATCATGAGGTGCTGTTGATCCGGCGGATTCGAGAGTTGCTGTACGAACAGGGCTTCACGATCAACGGTGCGCGCAATCGGCTTGATTCGCCTGGCGGTGGCGCGCACGGTGCGCCGGCTGACGTGGTCGAGGAAGGCGAGGGCGCAGTGGCGCCGGCAGCGGCGACGGCTACGGTCGATGTGGAGCAGTTGCGCAAGGAATTACTGTACGTGATCGATCTGTTGGGCCACTAGTTTGTTTTGTTAGCGTAGAGCGGTTCTAATCGCTTGAAGTGTCTGTTATAATTTTTAGCTGTTCGGGGCGTAGCGCAGCCTGGTAGCGTACCTGCATGGGGTGCAGGTGGTCGGAGGTTCAAATCCTCTCGCCCCGACCAAAGAAATCAAGGCCTTACAAGCAATGCTTGTGAGGCCTTTTTCTATTTCTGCGTCCGTATCCTAATCATGCACGGCCGCGTCCGCTTCCTGCATATCGCCGATTCTGAAGACCGCCACTGAATCGCGCAGACCGCTTGCCCGGCTGGCCATGGATCGCGCTGCGGTGGAAACCTGTTCGACAAGTGCCGCATTTTGCTGAGTGACCTTATCCATTTCGGAAACGGCGTGGTTGACCTGCTCGATGCCCGTCGTTTGCGCGGTCGATGCGTGCGCGATCTTGCCCATGATGCCGGTGAGCTGATGCACCGATCGCATGACCTGGTCAATCGTCGCGCCTGCCTCGGCAACGAGGTGGGCGCCGGCTACGACGTGCCCGGCCGACTGCTCGATCAATGTCTTGATTTCCTTGGCCGCTCCCGCGCTACGCTGAGCCAGCGTGCGCACCTCGCTCGCGACCACCGCAAATCCGCGTCCCTGAGCACCAGCGCGGGCCGCTTCGACGGCGGCGTTCAGCGCAAGGATGTTCGTCTGGAACGCGATGCCTTCGATCACGCTGATGATCTGCCCGACTTTCGACGAACTCGTGGAGATGTCCTTCATGGTCGTGACGACGCGTTCGACCACTTGGCCACCCTGGACGGCAGTGTCGGAAGCCATGTTTGCAATCGCGCTAGCTTGCGTGGCGTCCTCGCTGTTCTGCCTGACCGTGGAGGTCAATTCCGCCATGCTGGCAGCCGTCTGTTGCAGCGAGGCGGCTTGCTGCTCGGTACGTTGCGAAAGATCGGCGTTGCCTTCGGCCGTCTCGTCGGCACGCACTGCGATCGACTCTGCTGAAGTCTTGATTTGCGTGACGATGGATGTCAGTTGCACGCGCATCGTTTCGAGCGAGGCCATCAGGCTATGTGTGTCGCCTTTGTTCAGCTTGACTGCCACCGCAAGATTGCCGGCGGCGATCTCCCGTGCCATGCGCTGTGCCTCGGCGGGCTCCGCACCAAGCTGCCTGAGTATGCCGCGCGTAATCAGAAACGCCGCCGTCAAGCCGATCAGCAGCGCGGTTGCCACCGAGGCGGCGGTGACCGCCTGCAAGGTCGCGTAGGTGGAAGCGGCGCCATTCGCTGCGGCCCGACTGCGGGTTTGTTCCAGCGTAAGCAGTTCGTCGAGGGTGGTCAGCCAGACGACCTGTTTCGGACGCACTTCGCTCACGAGGACCTTCACTGCCGCGTCCTGATCGGTCGACAGTGCCCAACTCCGTGCTTCCTTTTCGACGAGCGGCAAGGTTGCGGCTTCTTCCTGCCTTAGCATGGCGAATAGCCGGCGCTCGTCGTCGGTCGTCAGGGACGACGCGTTGAACAGGCGCCCAAGCGCCTGATAGTTCTCTGTATAAACCGCTTCTTGCCTGGCAATGGACGCCTGTTCGTTCGCGACGTCTTTCTCGTCCGTCAACAAAGCCACGTTGCGGATCGCAATGGCGATGCCGCTGACCGCGCCACGCAGGTTCGTAGCAAGTGCCGTCTCGGCGTCGTGGACTTTGACGATGTCGTCGAGTTTGCCGCGGATACTGGCTACGCCGCTCATCCCCATAGCGGAAATGGCCGTGAGCAATAGGAGTACGGTGCCGAAACCAAGCGCCAGTCGCGCGGAGACTTTAATTTGGGCCATGGCAGTTCTTTTTCTGGTCGATGGGCTGCGCGCCGATTGACGTATTTGAATGCGCGCGCTGGCCGGTTTATTGTTTGTGCCGGCAATGCTAGTGCACTCTCAGTAGCGGAAAAAACTATTTTTTTGGCGTTTGCAGCACGTAAATTCGGGCGATACGGGTTTAACCTGGCGCGATTGATATCTTCGGCATGGGACTTTAGTCCGATGCACGCCGCGCCGAATCTTCGTATGATTTGCAAACCGTATATCGAACGGGGTCGAGAGCGACGTGGAGATACTCATTTCCAGGTATGTTCCATCGCTGCGCTTTGCACTAACGTCATGGCAGACCGCATCGTTCAACGACCGACGAGAAAAATGAACGTACGGGTGGCACCCAAGGCGTGAATCTGCATATCGCGCGTCTACGTACTCCTTGCTCTAAAGCAGCGACCCCGCATGCGCGCTATGGCTGCGGGCACGTGATTTTCAGGCAACGCTGGACTTCCCGCGTCTTCTGGCACGGCGAAAGGGGATCTTGTACCGTGGATCTGGAGTTCGTTGGGACCGCCTGGGCGGCGAAAGAGCGGCTGCGGCTAAGCGGGTACGCGACGTGTTTCCCCACAACCCGGCAATCAGATCCACGGCCTTGAATCCAGCGCTCAACCCCTCCCGAGCGCGATATACCGCTCGAGGTGATGATCCTCGTCGCCCAGTTGATGGTCGATCATCACGAGGCGCTTCGCATAGTGAGCCAACGGCAACTCCCACGTCATGCCGATACCGCCATGCAGCTGAATACATTCCTCGGCGACTAGCGCCCCGATCCGGCCGATACTGTACTTCGCCGCCGAAACCGCCCGTTCCCGCACGGTGCGCTCAGCCCCAAGCGCCGCCGCAGCGTTGATCACCGCCGATCGCGCCTGCTCGATCTCGAGCAGCAGATCCGCCATCCGGTGCTGCAACGCCTGGAAGCTGCCGATCGGCATGCCAAACTGTTTGCGTGTACGCAGGTACTCAAGCGTGTAGTCCTTAGCGACATCCATCGCGCCGACCGCTTCGGAGCACAAGGCAAGCACGCCGCAACTGATCGCGTATTCGAGCGTCGCAAAACCTTCGCCGGGTGTGCCGAGCAATGCGTCGTCGCCCAGCGTGACGTTGTCGAACGCGACCTCGGCCGCGCGGCCGCCGTCGATCTTGCGATAGCCGCGCACGTTGACACCGGCGGCGTCGCGAGGGACGAGAAAGAGCGCGATGCCGGCTTCGTCATCGTCGGCGCCGTCCGTGCGCGCGGAGACGAGAAAGAGAGACGCGTTCTCGCCCTGCTGAACGACCGCTTTCGCGCCATTCAGCTTCCACGCGTTGCCGTTGCGTTCTGCACGCGTCGTCACGCGCGATAGTTCGTAGTGGCCGTCCGGCTCGCCATGCGCAAGCGCAACGAGCCGGGATCCGTCGATCAAATCGCCAAGCGCGGTCTTTTGCGTTTCATTGCCGCCACGCGCGATCGCCTGACCGACGATTAGCGTATCGAGAAACGGCTCGACCACGAGGCCGCGGCCCAGACTCTCGAAGACGACAGCGATATCGAAGCCGCCGCCGCCAAAGCCACCCTCGGCTTCATCGAACAAGGCGCCGATAATGCCGAGTTCCGCGAAACGATTCCACTGGTCGGCGCTGAAGCCCTCAGGCGAGCACGCGATCCGGTCGCGCGTTTCGAAGCCGTATTGCTCAGTGACAAAACGGTTGAGCGTATCCGCCAGCATGCGGCGATCTTCGGTGTGCTGGAAATTCATGGCGTGTGCCCCTTACAGTCCCAGGATCATTTTGGAAATGATGTTCTTCTGGATTTCATTGGAGCCGCCGAAGATCGACAGCTTGCGGTTGTTGAAGTAAAGCGCGGCAGCGCTCGCGGCTTCGTCGGGGCCGACTGGTGTGCCCTCGAAGCCATCGTGCAAGGCTTCCTCGACGAACGGCTGCGCATACGGTCCCATCGCGCGGCGTGTGAGCGAGGAGATTTCCTGGCGGATCTCAGTGCCGCGAATTTTCAGCATCGAACTCTCGGCGCCCGGTACGCCGCCGCCGGCCACCGCCGCGATCACGCGCAGGTTGGTGGTCTTCATGTTCTCCAGATCGATCTCGACGCGCGCCATGCGTGCGGCAAACGACGGATCATCCGCCAGTGGCCGGCCGTTGCGCTGCTGTTTCGCGGCGATCTTGCGCAGCCGATTGAAAGCGGCCACCGAGAAGCCGACGCCCGCGATATTGGTACGCTCATACGTGAGCAGGTATTTGGCGTAGGTCCAGCCCTTGTTCTCTTCGCCGACGAGGTTCTCGACGGGCACGCGTACGTCCGTGAAGAACACTTCGTTGACTTCGTGCTCGCCATCGAGCGTGATGATCGGGCGCACGTCGACGCCTGGCGTATTCATGTCGATCAGTAGGAAACTGATGCCTTCCTGCTTGCGCACGTCGGTGGCGGTGCGCACGAGGCAGAAGATCATGTTCGCGTAGTGGCCGAGCGTGGTCCAGGTCTTCTGGCCGTTGACGACGTAGTGCTCGCCTTGCGCGTCGCTGCCGCGTACCGCGGTGGTCTTGACCGAGGCGAGGTCCGAGCCCGCGCCCGGTTCCGAGTAGCCTTGGCACCACCAGTCCGAGCCGTCGAGAATGCGCGGCAACCAGTGGCGTTTTTGCGCCTCGTTGCCGTATTTGATCAACACCGGGCCGAGCATGTTGACGCCGAACGGCACGATACGCGGTGCGCCTGCCAATGCGCATTCATTCTCGAAGATAAATTTCTGCACGGCGTTCCAGCCCGGGCCGCCGTACTCCTTCGGCCAATGATTGGCGAGCCAGCCTTGCGCGTTGAGTATCGCTTGCCACTCGGCCATGTCGTCGCGCGTGAGGCGGCGGCCGCCATGGACCTTGCCGGCGAGACGCTGCGGGATCTTGTCGCGCAAAAAGCGCTGCACGTCGGTGCGAAATGCCTCTTCTTCAGGTGTGAAGTTCAGATTCATAGCGGGTTCTTTCCTCGATATTTATCGGACCGGCGGACCGGCGGACCGGGGGCGATCAGGCCGCCACCGGTCGGGCATGTTCCAAATGACGTGCCGTCTCAAGCCGACTGGTTGAGGCTCGCGAAATCGGCGCCGCGCTCCACCAGTTCGACCAGCAGCGGCGACGCTTGCCAGAACAGCGGATCTTCTTTGGCGAACTCGCGGATGTCCGCGAGAACCGTGGCGAGGCCTACCGTATCGGCGTATTTCATCGGACCGCCGCGGTGACGCGGAAAGCCGTAGCCATAGAGGAAGGTTACGTCGACATCGAGCGGCCGCAGTGCGATGCCTTCATGCACGACGTTGGCCCCTTCGTTGATCATCGCGGCCATATAGCGGCGCATGATTTCATCGTCGGTGAACGTGCGTGGCGTAATGCCGGCGCGTTCGCGCTCGGCGTCGATGATGGCCTCGACCTCAGCGTCCGGCACGCCGGCGCGCGAACCTTCGGGGTACAGATAAAATCCACGACCGGTTTTCTGGCCGAACCAGCCGCGTTCGCAAAGCCGATCGGCGATCTGCACATAGCGCGCCTGAGGGTTCCGCGTGGCCGCGCGCCGCTTGCGCGTGGCCCAGCCAATGTCGCCACCCGCGAGATCGGCCACCTGGAACGGACCCATTGGGAAGCCGAACGCACGCACGGCCGAATCGATCTGATAGGGTGACGCGCCGTCTTCCATCATCGCGTCCGCCGCGCTGCGATACACCGCCAGCACGCGATTGCCGATGAAGCCGTCGCACACGCCGGCACGCACCGGCGTCTTGCGCAGTTTCTTCGCGAGTTCGAACGCGGTGGCGACCACGTCCGCGCTGACCTGCTTCGGCACCACCACTTCCAGCAGCTTCATGATGTTGGCGGGGGAGAAGAAGTGCAGGCCGATCACGTCCGCGGGGCGCGAAATGCTGGCCGCGATCGCGTCGATGTCAAGATACGACGTGTTGGTGGCCAGCACTGCGCCGGCCTGGCAGACGCGATCGAGTTCGGCGAACACGGCTTTTTTCACCGCCAGGTCCTCGAATACCGCTTCGATCACCAGATCGGCGTCGGCGAGGGCGTCGTACGAGGTGCTGCCCTGCCAGCGCGTCATCACGTCGGCTTTTTTCTCCGCACTCATGCGGCCTTTGGCGATCAGACCGTCGTAGACCTTTTCGATGTGCGCGCGGCCGCGCGCGAGCGACGCGTCGTCGCGTTCGATCATCGTCACCGGCAAGCCTGCGTCGAGCACCGCGACGGCGATACCCGCACCCATCAGGCCGCCGCCCACCACGCCGATCCTGTTCAGCGCGCGTGGTTTTTCCTCGCGTGTTTCCGGCGCCTTGAGCACTTCGCGCTCGGCAAAGAACGCGTGAATCAGCCCGGCACGCTGCGGGCTGTCGATGCATTCCAGGAACAGTTTGCGTTCGAGCCGCAGGCCGTCTTCGAAAGGCTGTTCGACGGCGGCTTCCACGGCATCGACGATTTTGAGCGGGGAGAACAGGCCGCGCGATTTCTTCGCCGTTTCCGCGCGTGCGGTGGTGACGGCGGCGAGGCTCGCGGCGCGGTCGCCTAGCGCAGTGGCGTCGCGCGTGCGCCGCACTGGCGCGTGAGCGGCCAGCAGTTCGTGCACATAGGCGAGTCCTTCAGCGAGGATGTCGTCGCTGCTGCCGAGCCGGTCGACGAGGCCGAGCGCGAGCGCTTCTTTCGCGCTGGCATGGCGGCCGCTCAGGATCAGGTCGAGGGCGGCCTGCGCGCCGATCAGGCGCGGCGCACGCTGCGTGCCGCCTGCGCCCGGCAGCAGGCCGAGTTGCACTTCGGGCAAACCGAGCTTCGCGCCATTCACGGCGAGGCGGTAGTGCGCCGCGAGGGCCACTTCCAGGCCGCCGCCGAGCGCGGCGCCGTGAATGGCGGCCACCACCGGCTTCGCACACGCTTCGATGCGGTTGCAGACATCCGGCAGCGACGGCGGCACCGGCGGCTTGCCGAACTCGCGAAGGTCCGCACCTGCGATGAAGTTGCGCCCGGCGCCGACGATCAGCACGGCCTCGACGGCCTTGTCGGCATCCGCGGCTTCAATGGCGGCGAGCAGGCCGCGCCGCACGTCGGCGGACAAGGCGTTGACTGGCGCGTGGTCGATCGTGACTAGCAGGACTTTGCCGCGCAATTCGCGCGTCACAACGTCGGCGGAAGAGGTGAGGGTCATCGTGTCGTCTCCTGACGGTTGGTTACCGGGCCAGATCGAGGCAGATCGGGGCATACCGGGTCTGGCGAATTCTGCGATTGTCGGTTGGTCAAGGTTTGTTGACAATTACATAGACCGTTGACAGACTGTCAAAACTATTTTGACAAAGGCCGTGTCATGGACGTCAATTCGCTGACCTTGCTGGTCGATATCCTCGATGCGGGCAACCTGAGCGAAGCCGCGCGGCGGCTGAAAATGAGCCGCGCGAACGTGAGCTACCACCTGAACCAGCTGGAGCGCTCCATCGGGCTGCAACTGGTGAGGCGCACCACGCGCCGGGTCGAGGCGACCGAAATCGGTCTGCAGTTATACGAGCACGGCCGCACGATCCAGAACGCGCTGCTGGCCGCGCGCGAGTCGGTCACCACGCTCGGACAGAGCTTGCAGGGGCGAGTGCGATTGAGTGTGCCGAGTGGCTATGGGCAACTGGTGATGTCGGATTGGCTGATCGCATTCAAGCGTCTTTATCCGGGCATCGTGCTGGATGTGATGTTCGAGAATCGCGTGGAGGATCTGATGCGCGACGAGGTCGACATCGCGGTGCGGGTGATGTCCGAGCCGCCGCAGAATCTCGTCGCGCGCGACATGGGGCCGGTGCGCTATGTTGCCTGTGCTTCGCCGGATTTTGCCGAAAGCCGCGGCATGCCGGTGCGGCTTGATGATCTGCGCACGGCGCCGTTGATTACGGCGGCGGTGGTCGGCAAGCAGTTGCGCGTGGCGGCGTATCTGCGCGACGAGCGCCACGAAGTGCTGCTGGAACCGACGATTATTTCCGAGAACTTTCTATTCTTGCGCCAGGCGGTGCTGGCCGGCCTGGGTGTCGGTCTGGTGCCCGATTACGTGGTGCAGGACGACTTGCGTCGTGGGGATGTGGTGACGGCGCTCGATGAATGGCGTTTAAGCATTTTCGGTACGAATATGTACCTGCTCTATATGCCGAATCGGCATCACACGCGCGCGGCGGCGAGTTTTATCGAGTTCATTCTGGAGCAGGTGAGGGGAAGTGGAAGAGGGGGCTCTGCTTGAGCTGCGAGCAAGCGGTTTTCCTTTGAGGAACGTGCGCATGACGCACGGAACCCTGCCGAACGGAATCCGCACACGCCGCGCCTTCCGCGACCGCGGCCAGCCCCACATGCTACGATGCTTCGCTCGTTGTGAAGCCCGTCGGAGACCTGGATGCGCCAAGAGAGTGCCACTCGTTTCGATGAACAGTTTGCACCTCGCATCGCCGAGGCGCTCGCCGCCTGTTTCGGCACCACTGTGCACACCGAAGTGCTGCCTTACGGCGGCCACGGCCACCCCACTCGCGTGCGGATCCACGCAGCGCCGATCGAAGGCCTCGGCCACTACCCGCATCCGTTGAATCTGTTTCTCACCTGGGACAGCGACGAGATCGAACGTCTGATGGGGGCGGAAGGGCAGGCGCGCTTCGCCGGCTATCTGGCCGCATTGCCGCGCAAGCTCGAAGCCTGGCGCCAAGTGCGCGAACTGGATTTTGTCTCGCACACCCAAGCCGAGCCGACGGCATTGATCGGCGGACTCGATTTTGAATCTTAAGCGGCGGTTCCAGGCGGCGTCGAAAAAATCACCCAACGCCGATCCGGCAGAAGATCACGATCAATCCGCCGCGCCAATCCGGAAGAAACGCACGCTTTGCACCAGACCCGATGCCTTGCTCTGCACCGCATCGGCCGCCGCGGCCGCCTGCTCGACCAACGCCGCGTTGCTCTGCGTCACCTGATCCATTTGCGTGACCGCATCGTTCACTTCCGCAATGCCCGCTGCCTGATCGACGCTGGCCGTCGCGATCGCCTCGACGATGCGCGTCACGCTGCCCGCGCTTTGCACCACGCCGTCCATCGTCTGACTCGCGTGATTGATTAACTGCGTGCCGGCGTCGATCGTGGCAGCCGACTCGCGAATCAGCGTCTTGATCTCTCGCGCGGCGTCGGCCGAGCGCTGGGCCAGGCTGCGCACTTCGCTCGCGACCACCGCGAAACCGCGCCCTTGTGTGCCGGCGCGCGCCGCTTCAACGGCGGCATTGAGCGCCAGAATATTGGTCTGCGCGGCGATCGCTTCGACCACCGCGATGATGTCGACGATACGCCTGGACGACGCGTGGATCTGGCCCATTGTGCGCACCGCGTCGGTCATCACGACGCCGCCGTCGCGTGCCGCTTGCGCAGCGGTTTGCGCGAGCGTGGTGGCCTCGCGTGCGTTGCTGGCATTGCGCTGAACCGAGTCGGTGAAATGCTGCATCGACGCGGCGGTTTCTTCGAGCGACGCGGCCTGTTGTTCGGTGCGTGCCGACAGATCGAGGTTGCCCGCGGCGATTTCCTGCGTTGCTGAAGAGATGGTGTTCGCGCCTTCACGAATCTCGCCGACGAAATGCCGCAAGCGCTGATTCATTTCGTTGAGTGCGGCCAGCAACTGACCGGTTTCGTCGCGGCTCACCACGGCGACATCGGTGCGCAGATCGCCTGCCGCAACCGCTTGCGCGACGCCCACCGCCTGCCTGACCGGCAACGTGATGCTGCGGCTCAGGAACCAGATCGCGAAGCTGCCCACGCCAAGCGAGCCGATCACGACCGACAGAAGCAGCACGCAGGCGAGCGTGTACGCGCGTTCTGCGGCCTCGCCCGTGCGCACGTTGGAGTCTTGCGCCTGCTGCATCACCGCGGCGACGATGCCGTCGATCGCGGCGGTCGGCGCGCGGTCGATCCCTTTGACCAGACCGTCGACAACGTGTGCCGTATTCGGATCGGCCGCGTCATAGTGCTTGAGCGCGTCGAGGTAACTGTCTTGCAGCGAGGCGTGCGTGGCGAGCGCCTTGTCGACGCCGTCAACGTTAGCGCCCAGTGCACTCAATTGATCTTTCAATCGCTGCAGGGC
This sequence comes from Paraburkholderia phytofirmans OLGA172, assembly GCF_001634365.1. Classification (NCBI taxonomy): domain Bacteria; kingdom Pseudomonadati; phylum Pseudomonadota; class Betaproteobacteria; order Burkholderiales; family Burkholderiaceae; genus Paraburkholderia; species Paraburkholderia phytofirmans. The sequence continues at coordinate 3,178,827 of NZ_CP014578.1, read as the reverse complement.
AGCCTGCGTCGCACCGCTCTCCTTGCTGAAGGCGTCGCGGTATTTGGCGAACGCAGCCGGATCAGCGCCGCGCAGCAACAGGTCTTTCCATTCCTGCACCTGCTTCTTGAATTCGACCTGCGCGACGCGTGCGATGTCGGCTGCCTGCGCATACTGGCTGAGCGTTTGCGCGGACCGAATTTGCAACGCATGCGTGTTCGACAATGCGTGCCAGCCTTCCAGGCCCACCACCATTGTCGCGGCGAGCAGCACCGCGCCGAGCAGCGCCAACTTAACAGCGATCTTCAGATTGCGATAAAACGTCACTGCGATTTCCTTTGGCGTACTTTAGTCCAGCTTGAACTGCGTGACGGCACTGGCAAGACTCACGGCCTGGCTTTGCAACGCGGCGGCGGCCGCCGTGGATTCCTCGACCAGTGCGGCGTTTTGCTGAACCATTTCGTCGAGCTGGCTGACCGCGCGGTTGACTTCCTGAATCCCACGCGTTTGCTCGTTGGCGGCCTGGGTGATTTCGGAAATGATGGTCGTCACGTTGGCGACGTTGCTGACGATCTCCGTCATCGTCTCGCCGGCCTGGCGCACCTGGCCCGAACCGGAAGTCACGCTCGCCACGGTCGCTTCGATCAGCGCCTTGATTTCCTTCGCCGCCTGGGCGCTGCGTTGCGCGAGGCTGCGCACCTCGCCGGCCACCACCGCGAAGCCGCGGCCCTGTTCGCCGGCGCGCGCCGCTTCAACCGCCGCGTTCAACGCGAGGATGTTGGTCTGGAACGCAATGCCGTCGATCACGCCGATGATGTCGGAGATCTTCACCGACGCCTGTTCGATCTCGCCCATCGTCGTGATCACGTCGGAGATTGCCACGCCGCCGCGCGAAGCGACCTGCGACGCGGACACGGCGCTATCGTCGGCCTGCTTCGCGGCGCTGGCCGACTGTGTGACCGTCGAAGTGATTTCCTCCATCGACGCAGCGGTCTGTTGCAGGCTGGCCGCGGCGGATTCGGTGCGGCCCGACAGATCGACGTTGCCCGCGGCGATTTCATTCGCGGCCACGCGCACCGATTCGCTGGTATCGCGAATCTGACGCATCACGTGGCTGAGTTTGTCGATGAAGGTATTGAACGAGCGCGCGATCTGCGCGACTTCGTCGTTGCCGGCGGCCGGCAGGCGCTGTGTCAGATCGCCTTCGCCCGAGCCGATCGCGTCCATCGCATCGCGTACTTTCGACAGGCGCTGGAACGACACGGCGGTGACCGCGGCCACGATGGCGGCAGCGATCGCGGCGATCACGAGCAAGGCGATGACCGAAGCGGTCAACAGCGATCGCATGCCCGCCGTCGCTTCCGATTTGTCGAGCGCGACGACTGCGTACCAATCGGTGCCGGGGATAGCCTCGGCGCGCAGCAGTTTCGTGCTGCCGTTCAGGTCGACTTCGACAGGGTGCTCGGCGCTGAAGAGCGCGGCCAGCTTGTCGCTGGTGAGAGCGGGGGCGAGCTCCGACACCGGCTTCAAGGTCAGCTTCGCATCCGGGTGCGCGACGATATGGCCGCTCGCGTCGATCAACATGCCGAAGCTCGCGGGGGTCGGATGAATCGCCTTGACGTTGGCAATCACGCTGTCCATCGCGACGTCGCCGGACACCACGCCTTTCACTACGCCATCGCGCACCACGGGCGCGGCGAACGCGACCACCAGCTTGCCCGTGCCCACATCCACATACGGCGGTGTCACCACCGGCTTGCCCGCTGCGGCGGCCTGCTTGTACCAGGGGCGGCCGGTCGGATCGTAGTCGGGCGGAATGCCGGTCGGGTCGGAGAACTTCGCGGTCTTGTCCGCGTAGCCGACGTACACGTTGGTGAACTTGCCGGCTGCGGCGATCTGCTTCAACGCGGCGTACGGGTCGGGTTGCAGCACCGCGTCCTGCAACGAGTTAATCATCTGACTATTGGCGGCGATCCAGTCGTCGATACCGTTTACATGACCGCTTTCGACTGCGTTCAAACTGCTTTCGATGGCATCGGCGTTATACGAGTTGGCGACGGCATAGTTGAGAACCGCGTTAGCAGCGAGCGCGACCACAACGATGGCGACGCACAGGGCGACGATGCGCGCGCGAATGGAGGAGAACATGTCGGGAGTCTTTCGGAGTAAGCAGTGAGCCGTAGTCGGTGAGGCGGGAGCCTCATACGCGGTATACGGCGTGGGCAGTTGGGACTTGAGCGGGTAATGCTTTCAGTTTCTGACGGCGGCCGGCAACGCCGCTTGTGGCGGCGCGCCGCGATACTACACATTTTTTCGCGCGATGCGGGGTTTTCAATGGATGCCGAAACATCGCCCTGGAAATGCGTTGCGGGGCGCTGTATTCGTATGACAATAGCGGTGATTATGACGCGCTACGACGCGAATGCATGCAAAAAACGGCCGCTGCTTTTTATCGCAGCGGCCGCTTCTTTTCGCACGGGCTGAATTGAACCTTGTTATCGGCGTTGCCGCGAGATAAACGCCGCGATTGCCTCGTTCAACGCGTCCGGCGCATCGCGATGAGGCGAGTGCCCACACGCGTCGAGTTTGACCAGTTGCGCGTGCGGTACGCGCTCGCCGATCGTATCGATCTGCGCCATCGTGCCGTAGTTGTCGTCGTGGCCTTGCACCGCGAGCAAAGCTTGCTTGATGGCGGCCAGTTCATCGACGATGCGCCATTCCCTGAACGCCGCATTCAACCAGATATCGTTCCAGCCATAGAACGCGGAATCGACGTCCGAGTGATAGCGGCTGAGCTTGCTGCGCAGATCGGTGGTTTCGTAGAGCGCTTTGGTCTGCGCGATGCTTTCCACCGAGAGGTCTTCGACGAATATATGCGGTGCGATTACCACCGCGCCGGCCAATGCATCCGGATGCAGCGCTGCGTAGAGCAGCGCGATCGAGCCGCCGTCGCTATGCCCGATCACCCACATGCGCTTGCGCGCCTGCATATCGATATCGAGTACGCCGAACAAAGCAGGCAGGATATCGCGCGCTTGTGCGGTCATGAAATCGACTGGCCACTTGACGGCGTGTTCACGCGGTGTGGACAGTCCATACCCAGGCCGTGAATAGACAAGGCCACGCATGCCGAGACGCTCGCATAAGGCTTGCGGCCAGTCGCGCCACATCGCAACCGAGCCGAGTCCTTCATGCAGGAAAACGGCGATCGGTGCATTGCCTGCCGCTTCGTTCACCCAGCGGTATTCAATGCGCAACGGCCCATGCGACGCCGTGGCGGGCAGCTCTGCGAAGTCGCTGACAAAGGCCGTGGTTGCGGGGTTCTGCATGGATCACCTTATGACTGTTCGCGCAGTTTGAAGCGTTGAATCTTGCCGGTAGCGGTTTTTGGCAAATCGTCGACGAACACGATATCGCGCGGATACTTGTGCGGCGCGAGCCGTTCCTTGACGAAAGCCTTCAACTTATCCGCGAGTATCTCAGACGGCGCGAATTCGCGCTTCAACACCACGAAGGCGCGGATCTTGACGAGGCCGCCGTGATCGACGCCAACCACTGCGGCTTCCAGCACCGCTTCGTGCTGCACCAGGACCATTTCCACCTCGACGGGCGATACGTACTGACCGCTCACTTTCAACATGTCGTCGCTGCGGCCCGCATACACGTAGCAGCCGTTCGCGAGGCGTTGGTATTTATCGCCGCTGCGAATCCACTCGCCAAGGAAGGTCGCGCGCGACTTCTCCCGATTGCTCCAATACATCAACGCCGCGCTCGGCCCTTTGATAAATAGATCACCGACTTCGCCATCGGGCACCGCATGACCGGCTTCGTCGCGCAGTTCCACTTCATAGCCGGGCACGGGGCGCCCCGTGGTGCCGTATTCGACTTCGCCCGCGCGATTCGACAGGAAGATATGCAGCATTTCGGTCGATCCGATACCGTCGAGAATCTCGCAGCCGAAATGTGCTGTAAAGCGCTCGCCGATTTCGCGCGGCAGCGCTTCGCCCGCCGACGTGCATATGCGCATCGCGACGTCGGCGCGTGGGGGCAGGTTGGGCGAGACGAGCATGCCCGCGTAGAGCGTCGGCACGCCGTAGAAAATGGTCGGGCGATGCCGCACGAGGCGCGTGAAAATGGCGTCAGCGGTGGGGCGCTCCGCCATCAATACGACCGTAGCGCCGACCGAAAGCGGGAACGTCAGGCCATTACCCAGACCATACGCAAAGAACAATTTGGCCGCCGAGAAAACCACATCGCTTTCGACGATGCCGAGAACCGGCTTTGCGTACAACTCCGCAGTCCAGTACAGATTCGCATGTGTGTGGACCGTGCCTTTCGGTTTGCCGGTCGAGCCTGACGAATACAGCCAGAACGCAATATCGTCGCAACCTGTCGCGCATGCTTTGACAGCCGGCGCGGCCGCGTCGATCAGATCTTTGAGTCGCGGTGCGGCTAAAGGCTCGCTTGCGTCGCTTTCGGGCGGCTGTGAGACGATCAACTGGCAACCGTCGTGTTCGGCCGTATCCATCGCCTGCGTGACATTCGAGAGCAACGCACCCGATGCGATCACGGCGCGCGCGTGGCTGTGCGTCAGCATGTACACGTAGTCGGCTGCGGTGAGCAGCGTGTTCGCGACGACCGGCACGACGCCCGCATAGAGTGCACCGAGAAAGGCGATCGGCAGTTCGACGGTATCGAGCATCACCAGCAGCACGCGCTCTTCCGGATGCACGCCGCGTGTGCGCAATGCGCTCGCGAAGCGCCGGGCCCGATCTTCGAGTTCGCCGTAAGAGGTGGCGCCGGTGTCGTCGATATACGCGGTCTTGCCGGCGCGCGATTCATTCAGTCGAAACAGGTAGGCCGCGAAATTAAATGCCGCAGGCGGCGGTTCGACCGTCGCGGCGGGCTGACGCGCAGCCGGTTCCAGCAGGGCATCCATATGTCTCCTCCATCGGGTGAGGCGGTCCGGCGGTTATGTGCTTATGATCCGCTCGATGCGTACTGCCTGATTGCTCGATGCTTGTCTCGTGCCGCTACGCTGCGGGCAAATGCGTGACTTGCGTCAATGCGTCGATTGCAGTGTTCGATGCCTGAATCGCAGAGCGCCTGTGATAGAAACCCAATGCACGCAGGCCGCCGAGTGCTTCGCCGGTAATCGGGTCGGTCAGCGTCGTGCCTCCACCGCCGCCCGCGACCCACTGGCCTGCGACGTAGTTTTTCAATCGTTCGCGCATGGCGGGTCTCAGGCGAGCCTCCGGATCAGCGGGCGCACGCACGTTAATTCATGCGTATCGTCTCGCCGTTTCCGAGACGCTGCCGAAAAACCTCGACAGCGTTGATTATTGGATCAATATTTGGCGAAAATTAACTGTTCAACAAGTGCCCTGTCAAGCACTATAGTACATGTAGTGTATTCAAGGGGCAGTTAAACATGAACCAAAATTACTCTTCCGCGCCGCCGGACGATCCAGCCGATGAGGACGCAAGCCGCGCGGGTCGGGCCAGGCGCGGGGCCGACAAAGGGGCTAACCCAGAGGCCGACCCAGCGGCGGAGCGCGGCGGCGAGCGCGAGGAGCGCGATCCTTTTCTGACGGCGATGGGCGATCGCGTGCGCCTGCTGCGCGCGCGCCGCGGCATGACGCGCAAGGCGCTGGCGGCCGAAACCGGTTTGTCTGAGCGTCATCTGGCGAATCTGGAATCGGGCGTGGGCAATGCGTCGGTGCTGGTGCTGCGGCAGATCGCGGCGACGCTGAACTGCCCGCTGGCCGAAGTGATCGGCGACGAGACCACCGCCTCCGCCGAATGGCTGCTGATCCGCGAACTGCTGCAGGGGCGCGACCAGGCGGCGCTGCAGCGGGCCCGCGTGGCGCTTGCCGAGATGTTCGCGCAAGCGCCGCGCGACCCCCACCGCAAGGACCGGATCGCGCTGATCGGCTTGCGCGGGGCCGGCAAGTCGACCTTTGGACGGATGCTGGCGCAGGAGCGCAAGGTGCCGTTCGTCGAACTCACGCGTGTGATCGAGCAACTTGCCGGCTGCCCGCCATCGGAGATTCATTCCCTCTATGGCGCGAGCGCGTACCGGCGTTATGAACACCGGGCGCTCGAGGCGGTGATTCAGGAGCACGAGCGCGCGGTGATCGCGTCGCCGGGCGGGCTGGTGTCGGAGGCGGGCACCTTTAACGCGCTGCTGTCGCACTGCTTCACCGTGTGGCTGCAAGCCACGCCGGAAGAGCATATGCGCCGTGTCGTCGCGCAAGGCGATCTACGCCCGATGTCCGGCAACAAGGAAGCGATGGACGACCTCAAGCGCATCCTGGCGGGGCGCGGCGAACTGTATGGCCGTGCCGACATGATCTTCGACACCAGCGAAAAAACCTTGGCCGACGCCTACTTGCAACTGCGCGACCGGCTTGCCGCAAGGCTCGCGGCCGAATCGCCGGACGATGTCTGACGTGGTGCGGTATTCCAGGGTTTACTAGCCAACATGCATTAAAGTGCTTTACATGGGTATTGCGGTGCACTATTGTTCAAAAAACAAGTTTTGCATCGTCCAGTCAGGAGACGCCCCATGTCCACGCCAGAAACCGCAATCGCGCCAGTCGACTACCGCACCGATCCCTCGAAGTACAAGCATTGGAAGCTGAGTTTCAACGGTCCCGTCGCGACCCTCGGTATCGACATCGCCGAGGACGGCGGCATCCGTGACGGCTACAAGCTGAAGCTGAATTCATACGACCTCGGCGTCGATATCGAGCTGCACGACGCGATACAGCGCATCCGCTTCGAGCATCCCGAAGTCAAAACAGTGGTGCTGACGAGCCTGAAAGACCGCGTGTTCTGCTCAGGCGCGAACATCTTCATGCTGGGCCTGTCCACGCATGCCTGGAAGGTCAACTTCTGCAAGTTCACCAACGAAACGCGCAACGGTCTCGAAGATTCGTCGCGTCATTCGGGTCTGAAGTTTCTCGCTGCCGTGAACGGTGCGTGCGCCGGTGGCGGTTATGAACTCGCGCTCGCCTGCGACGAAATCTATCTGGTGGATGACCGCTCGTCGTCGGTATCGCTGCCGGAAGTGCCGCTGCTGGGCGTGCTGCCGGGCACGGGCGGCCTGACGCGCGTCACGGATAAACGCAAGGTGCGTCACGATCGTGCGGACATTTTCTGCACGGTGGTCGAAGGCATTCGCGGTGAGCGGGCGAAAGCATGGCGTCTCGTGGATGAAGTCGTAAAGCCGAATCAGTTCGACCAAACGATTCAGGCACGCGCGCTCGAACTCGCGGAACAAAGCGATCGTCCGGCGGACGCGCAAGGCGTGGTGCTCACGCGGATCGAACGCACCGACCGCGAAGACGGCCTGACTTATAAAACGCTCGACATCACGATCGATCGTGCGAAGCGGATCGCCACCTTCACGGCGAAAGCCCCGCAAGCCGGACAACCCACGGAGATCGACGCGATCGTCGCTGCCGGCACGAACTGGTGGCCGCTGCAGTTCGCACGCGAACTCGACGACGCGATCCTGTCGATGCGCACTAACGAACTCAACATCGGCACCTGGGTCTTCAAGACTGAAGGTGATGCCCGTAACGTGCTCGCCGCCGATGCCACGCTGATGCAGCACAAGGACCACTGGTTCGTGCGCGAAACCATCGGCCTGCTGCGCCGCACCTTGGCGCGTATCGACGTGTCGTCGCGGTCGCTGTTCGCGTTGATCGAACCGGGCTCGTGCTTTGCAGGCACCTTCGCGGAACTCGCGTTCGCCGCCGACCGAAGCTATATGGCGGCACTGCCGGGCAACGAAGACGAAGAACCGGCGATCACGCTGTCGGAAGTCAACTTCGGTCTCTATCCGATGGTCACGCATCAATCGCGGCTTGCCCGTCGCTTCTATGAAGAGGTCGAGCCGCTCGACGCGGTGCGCTCGAAGATCGGCGAGGCGCTCAAGCCTGTTGAAGCCGAGCGTCTTGGCCTCGTGACCGCGTCGCCCGACGATATCGATTGGGCCGACGAAATCCGCATCGCGCTCGAAGAGCGCGCGGCGATGTCGCCGGATGCCTTGACCGGTCTGGAAGCGAATCTGCGCTTCAACGGCCCGGAAACGATGGAGACCCGTATTTTCGGGCGTCTCACCGCCTGGCAGAACTGGATTTTCAATCGGCCGAACGCAGTGGGCGAGAAGGGCGCGCTCAAGGTGTATGGCAAGGGCAGCAAGGCGCAATTCGACGTCTCGCGCGTTTGATTCTTTCCGACGCGACGCCACATAACTGAAAAAACGCCGCCTGCCTGATACGCGCCTCTCATCCGCAAGCTCTGTATTCCGACCAGGGAACCGACCATGTCATCGATCAACTACAGCGAAAAGATTCCGAACAACGTCAATCTCGCGGACGACCGCGCACTGCAACGCGCACTCGAACAGTGGCAGCCGAATTTTCTGTCGTGGTGGGGCGATATGGGCCCGGAAGGCTCGCACGGCTATGACGTGTATCTGCGCACGGCGGTGAGCGTCGACGCCGGCGGTTGGGCGCACTTCGATCACGTGAAGATGCCGGACTATCGCTGGGGCATTTTCCTCACGCCCGGCGAGCAGGACCGCAAGATTCACTTCGGCGAGCACAAGGGCGAGGCGGCATGGCAGGACGTGCCCGGCGAGCATCGCGCGAATCTGCGTCGCATCATCGTGACACAAGGCGATACGGAGCCAGCTTCGGTCGAGCAGCAGCGGCATCTGGGTTTGACCGCACCGTCGATGTACGACTTGCGCAACCTGTTTCAGGTGAACGTGGAAGAAGGCCGCCACCTTTGGGCGATGGTGTATCTGCTGCATCGCTACTTCGGCCGCGATGGACGTGAAGAAGCCGAAGCACTGCTCGGCCGCCGTTCGGGCGACGCAGACAATCCGCGCATTCTCGGTGCCTTCAATGAGAAAACGCCGGACTGGCTCGCGTTCTACATGTTCACGTACTTTACCGACCGCGACGGCAAGTTCCAGTTGTCGGCACTCGCCGAGTCGGGTTTCGATCCGCTGGCGCGCACCACCAGGTTCATGCTGACCGAAGAAGCGCATCACATGTTCGTCGGCGAATCGGGGGTGTCGCGCGTGATCCAGCGTACCGCGCAAGTGATGAACGAACTGGGCACGGACGACGTCGCGAAGATTCGCGCGGCCGGCGTGATCGATCTGCCGACCATCCAGCGTTATCTGAACTTCCATTACTCGGTGACGATCGACCTGTTCGGCGCCGATCATTCTTCGAATGCGGCCACGTTCTATAGCTCGGGCCTGAAGGGCCGCTATGAAGAGAACAAGCGCGACGACGATCATCAACTGAATGGTCAAAGCTACAAGCTGCTCGACGTGCAGGACGGCAAACTCGTCGAGCGCGAAGTGCCGATGCTCAACGCCATGAATGAAGTGCTGCGCGACGACTACATTAAAGATTCGGTGGCGGGCGTTGGCCGCTGGAACAAGGTGCTCGAAAAGGCCGGCATCGATTTCCGCATGACGGTGCCGCATAAGGCGTTCAACCGGCAGATCGGCACGTTTGCCGGCACCCGTATATCGCCGGATGGCCGTGTGATCAGCGAGACCGAATGGACCGCGAATGAAGCGAAGTGGCTCGCCTCGCCGGAAGACCGCGCGTATGTCGCTTCGCTGATGGGCCGCGTGACCGAGCCCGGCAAGTTCGCGAACTGGATTGCGCCGCCGGCAATGGGTGTGAACCGTCAGTCGGTCGATTTCGAATACGTGCGCTTTAACTGAGTACGGCGATTAACAACGTGCGGCGTCGTATTCGCACGAATATAGGGTGGAGGAAGTCATGAACGGCCCAGTATCGATCGAAGTTCTCAGGCAGCATCTGATCGATCCGGAAATCTGCATTCGCTGCAATACCTGCGAAGAGACTTGCCCGGTCGATGCGATCACGCACGACGAGAACAATTACGTGGTCAAGGCGGATGTCTGCAATGGCTGCATGGCGTGCGTGCCGCCGTGTCCGACCGGCGCGATCGATAACTGGCGCACCGTGTTGAAGGCCGATGCGTATTCCATCGACGAGCAGTTCAAATGGGACGTGCTGCCTGAGCAGAACACGATGGCCGTGCCTGCTGCTGAAGATGAATCGGTCGCGGCGGGAGCGTCAGGCGATGCGCCGACGGATGCAAGCGGTATTGAAGTCGATACCGTGCGTGGGTCGGTGGTCCCGCCGTGGTCCGCGGCGAAACCGTACGTGAATCTCTACACGCACAAGGCGCCGACTGCCGCGACGGTGGTCGGCAACTACCGGCTCACCGACGGTTCGACCGATAGCGACATCCATCACATCGTGCTCGATTTCGGTTCGATGCCTTTCCCTGTGCTGGAGGGCCAGTCGATCGGTATCCTGCCGCCGGGAGCGACCGCGGACGGCCGCACGCATCACGCGCGGCAGTACTCCATCGCGAGCCCGCGCGACGGCGAACGGCCCGGCTATAACAACGTGTCTCTCACCGTGAAGCGCGTTTCCCAGCAGCACGGCGACGCGCTCGATGGGATCTGCTCGAATTATCTGTGCGATCTGAAGAAGGGTGACGTGGTGAGCGTGATCGGCCCGTTCGGTGGCACCTTCCTGATGCCGAATCATCCGAACTCGCATCTGCTGATGATTTGCACGGGCACCGGTTCAGCGCCGATGCGCGCGATGACCGAGTATCGCAGGCGGCGTCGTCTGAAAGGCGCAACTGGCAAGCTGATGCTGTTCTTCGGCGCGCGTACGAAAGAAGAGTTGCCGTACTTCGGGCCGCTGACGAATCTGCCGAAGGATTTCATCGACACGAATCTGGCGTTTTCGCGCACGCCGGGGCAGCCCAGGCGCTATGTGCAGGACGCGATGCGCGAGCGCGCGGCCGACGTCGCGCACATGCTCAAGGACGACAACACGCATATCTACGTGTGCGGGTTGAAGGGTATGGAAGACGGCGTGCTGCAGGCGCTGAAGGATATCGGCGAACAGCACCAGCTCGACTGGGAAGCGTTGTGGACGAAGTTGAAGCGGGAAGGGCGGTTGCATCTGGAGACGTATTGATCGGCTAGCGTCCGGCCGAGAGTGGGCCCGCATGCTTTGCGGGCCAAGCGGCTTTTACCAGATCGTTTTGACGTGCGGATACGCGCGAATTTTTTCGTCTTTTGTCACTAGCGGTACGGCAAACTTGCGTGCGGTTGCCACGATCATCCTGTCGGCTGGGTCCTTATGGAACTCACCGGGAAGATCGACGGACTTCGTTGCGATTTCCACATCGACAGGTATAAAGCGTACAGCTTCGATTGCCGAGACGGTGGCGAGCCAACTGCTGACATCCATCGAGAGTAAGAGCCTCTCTCGCTCCACCAGCATGGCTATTTCCCATGCGGAAATAGCCGACACGACGATTTCCCCGCCGGCCATTTCGTGCCCGATGGCAGTTTTTGCTTTCTTGCTTAACGTCGAATCGCCGGTGACCCACCAGACCAGAGTATGGGTGTCCAGAACGATCACTGCGCCGCCTCCCAGTCGTCTTCTCCAACGGGAGTGGTAGGGTTGTCGTAACGCACGACTGAGCCGCGTAGCACGTCTAGTGGACTGCGTTCTACGCCGCGATAGGGCCGCACTTCAAGCGCTGGCTTGCCGTGGTCGGTGACAATCAAGCTTTCGCCGGACGCCTCCACTTGCCGGAACAATTCGAGCGCCTTGGCCTTGAATTCAGACTTCGATACCAGATTGCCTTGCATGATAGCTCCTATAGTCATGTGCCTATAGTCACTATTGTACTCAAAAATGACTAGATGGATATAGTCATTGATCGACTGATCCTTTGCCTTGCGCCGGCGACACCGCCCCACACGCCCGAATCACCAACTGCACGACTTCCTCCGTCGTCGCTTCGAACGCTTTCTGCGTCAGCGCGCGCTTGCCTTTGAGCGCGCGAATCTGCGCGTCGAAGTCGGCGTAGTGCTGGGTAGTCGCCCAGATCATGTACATCAGAGTTTGTGCGTTGACCGGCGCCAGCAGCCCGCGTGCGATCCAGTCGTCGATGACCTTCACCCTGCTGTCCAGCCACGGCTTCACGCGCCCCGTGAGAATGTCCTCCATATGCTCCGCGCCGTGGATGATCTCGCTCGCCCATACCTTCGAACCTAATGGCCGGCGGCGCGACAACTCCATTTTCGCGCGTACGTATCCGCCGATCGCTTCGACAGGATCGTCGCTGCATTCGAACGTATCCGCCGCGCGGTGCCAGTCTTCGAACAGGTCTTCCAGCACACGCCGGTACAACGCGAGTTTTGTCGGGAAGTAGTAATGCAGGTTAGCTTTCGGTAAGCCTGCGCGTTCCGCGATCATCGCCGTGCTGGTTCCGTCGAGTCCTCGCTCTGCGAAAACCGCTTCGGCGCACGCCAATAAATGCGCTTCATTCGACTCGCGAATATGCGCCTTGCGCCGCCGCAAAGGTGCGCGCGTTTCGTCCAGTGTCTCGTCGTTTTCCGTGATGTCGGCAGCCACGCTGTTGTCTCTCATGTTGGCCTTCATCGGCATGTGTGCCGCGTCGCGCTTCATTCTAGTCGTTTGAGCGCGGACGGACACGCGCAATCGAGGCCGTCGCAAAATGCGTGCTGCAGTGCAATGGCACGCTTCTCGCTACGTTTCCTACCGTACGAAAGGTGTTGATTTGGCGGGCTTAATCGTCTACAACCTGTCCAACTGGACAGGATTGAGAGAGCGGGCGATGCCCTAGGGTTTGCCCTCTGTATAAGAGGCAATCGAAGGGATCGAGTGTGCACCGCCGCCGTGCGGCCACGCCCCAAACCCGCCGCCTATGCACCAGTTTCATGTCGATTCACCGAAAGGAGCGAGACGAATGAACGCGGTATCCGAAGCGCTGAAGCAGGCAGAACCCGCTACGTCGATCAGGGTCGACGGCAAGCGGCTGTGGGACAGCTTGATGACGATGGCGAAGATCGGCGCGACGCCCAAAGGCGGTGTCTGCCGGCTGGCGCTGACCGACCTCGACAAGCAGGGGCGCGACCTGATCGTCAGTTGGGCGAAGGAAGCGGGTTGCACGGTCAGTGTCGATCAGATGGGCAATGTGTTCATGCGCCGCGCCGGGCGCAATCCCGATGCGCTGCCGGTCATGACCGGCTCGCACGCGGACTCGCAGCCGACCGGCGGCCGTTTCGACGGCATCTACGGCGTGCTCGGAGGACTCGAAGTGATCCGCAGTCTGAACGATCACGGCATCGAGACCGAGCATCCGGTCGAAGTGGTGATCTGGACCAACGAAGAAGGCTCGCGCTTCGCGCCCGCTATGGTTGCCTCGGGGGTGTTCGCCGGTGTCTTCACGCTGGACTATGGCCTCTCGCGCAAAGACGTGGACGGCAAGACCATCGGCGAGGAGCTCAAACGCATCGGCTATGCGGGCGATCTGCCTTGCGGTGGCCGTCCGTTGCATGCCGCGTTCGAATTGCACATCGAACAAGGGCCGATTCTCGAAGCCGAGCAAAAAACCATTGGCGTGGTGACCGATGCGCAAGGTCAGCGCTGGTACGAAATCACGCTGACGGGGCAAGAGGCGCATGCGGGTCCGACGCCGATGCCGCGCCGTCGCGATGCTTTGCTCGGAGCCGCGCGCGTGGTCGATCTGGTCAATCGCATCGGGCTGGATAACGCGCCATTCGGCTGCGCGACGGTCGGCATGATGCAGGTCTATCCGAACTCGCGCAATGTGATTCCGGGCCGCGTGTTCTTCACCGTCGACTTCCGTCATCCCGACGACGCGGTGCTCGCGAAGATGGATGCCGCGTTGCGGCAAGGCGTGGCGGATATCGCGGGCGGCATCGGTCTGGAAACCGAACTCGAGCAGATCTTTTACTACGCGCCGGTCGCTTTCGACGAAGCCTGCGTGAAGTCCGTGCGCGCCGCGGCCGAACGCTTCGGCTATTCGCATCGCAACATGGTGTCCGGTGCGGGACACGACGCCTGCTATCTGTCGCAAGTCGCGCCGACTTCAATGGTGTTCGTGCCGTGCGTCGACGGGATCAGTCACAACGAGATCGAGGACGCCACCTTCGAATGGATCGAAGCGGGCGCTAACGTCTTGCTGCACGCCATGCTCGGAAGAGCGTGCGAGCCGGTTTCATAACGCTTTCGCAGTAGCGGTTGCGGTTTGTGGTTGATTCACCAGCCTCACCGTAGTGCCCATAAAACATGCCGCCCCGGCTCCGCTTCAGCGCAGCCGGTGGGAGCGGCTACGTCCTCACATCGAAGAAGGAACGTGTATGGCCATCAAGCAAACCGGCGATATTGCGGCTCAGCGCCTATCGGCCGATCAACTCTCGTGCGAGTTCTCCGATATCGCGCCGTTGCTCGACGCGAGTGCCGCGGCCGCGGCGGCGAGCCGCTGTCATTACTGTTACGACGCGCCGTGCGTGAACGCGTGTCCGACGCAGATCGACATTCCCAGTTTCATTCGCAAGATCAGCAACGGCAATCTGAAGGGAGCGGCCGTCGACATTCTGTCGGCGAATCCGATGGGCGGCATGTGCGCGCGCGTTTGCCCGACCGAGATTCTGTGCGAGGGTGCTTGCGTGCGCAACCATCAGGACGCGAAGCCGGTGGCGATCGGCGCGTTGCAACGTCATGCGACCGATTGGGCGATGGCGCGCGGCGAGGTGCTGTTCAAGCGCGCGGCTGAAACGGGGCGGCATGTCGCCGTGGTCGGGGCGGGACCGGCCGGACTTGCGTGTGCGCATCGGCTTGCGTTGGCGGGCCATAACGTGACCGTTTACGACGCCCACGAGAAAGCCGGCGGTCTGAACGAATACGGCATTGCTGCCTATAAAACCGTTGACGATTTTGCGCAGCGAGAAGTGGCGTGGCTGTGCTCGATCGGCGGCATCGAGATCAGGCACGGCGTAGCGCTGGGACGTGACGTGGATCTCGATGCGCTGCGCAAGCAATACGATGCGGTCTTCCTCGCGATCGGTCTCACGGGCGTGCGCGCATTGGCGATGGAGGGCGAGGACCTGAGTGGCGTGACGAACGCAGTGGATTTCATCGAACAGGTGCGCACCGCGGCTGACTTCGGCACGGTGCCGGTGGGCCGCCGGGTCGTCGTGATCGGCGGCGGCAATACGGCAGTGGATGCCGCCGTGCAAAGCCACAAGCTCGGCGCGACCTCGGTGACGATGGTGTATCGCCGCGGCGTCGAGTCGATGAGCGCGACGTGGGCCGAGCGCGATTTCGCGCAGACCAACGGCGTCACACTTGTCACGTACGCAATGCCGGTGCGTTTGATCGGAGCAGGCGGCGTGGTGACAGGTGTCGAATTCGAACGCAAGTCAAGCGATGGCGATCAGGAGCGCTTCGTGGTCGGGGCCGACATGGTGCTCAAGGCAATCGGCCAGACGCTGGTGCCGGTCGGTATCGAGCGCGAACTGTTGACGCTGGACGGCAGCCGTATCGCGGTCGATGCAAACGGACAAACCTCGCTGCCAGGCGTATGGGCGGGTGGCGATTGCGCGGCGACGGGTGGGATCGATCTGACGGTACAGGCGGTGCAGGACGGCAAGATCGCCGCCGCGGCGATTGACGCCCAGTTTGCCCGCACAGCCGTCAAAGCCGCCTGAGCCACTCAAGTCACTTAAGCCACGCATCCCATCAGACAAAAAACAGCAGTCCCCAAGGAGCCGAACATGGCCGATTTGCGCTGTACGATTGCCGGCATTACGTCGCCGAATCCTTTCTGGCTCGCCTCCGCGCCGCCGACCGACAAAGCCTATAACGTGAACCGCGCGTTCGAAGCGGGCTGGGGCGGGGTCGTGTGGAAGACGCTGGGCCTCGACCCACATGTAGTGAACGTCAGTTCGCGCTATGGCGCAGTGCAATGGAACGGCCAGCGCATCGCGGGCCTGAACAACATCGAACTGATCACCGACCGTCCGCTGGACGTCAACCTGAAAGAAATCGCCCAGGTCAAACGCGACTGGCCAGACCGCGCGATGATCGTCTCGCTCATGGTGCCGTGCAACGAGCGCGACTGGAAGTGGATTTTGCCGCTCGTCGAAGACACCGGCGCCGATGCGGTCGAACTGAATTTCGGCTGCCCGCACGGCATGAGCGAGCGCGGCATGGGTGCGGCGGTGGGGCAGGTGCCCGAGTACGTCGAGATGGTCACGCGCTGGGTCAAGGAGGGCTCGAAGCTGCCGTGCCTCGTCAAACTCACGCCGAATGTCAGCGACATCCGCCTCGGTTCGCGCGCGGCCTATAAAGGCGGCGCGGACGGCGTGTCGCTGATCAACACGATCAACTCGATCGTCGCGGTCGATCTCGACGCGATGTCGCCGTTGCCGATGGTCGACGGCAAAGGCACGCACGGCGGCTATTGCGGACCGGCGGTCAAGCCGATCGCATTGAACATGGTGGCCGAAATCGCCCGCGACGTGGAAACGCCGAATCTGCCGATCTCCGGTATCGGCGGCATTTCGACATGGCGCGATGCGGCCGAATTCATGGTGCTCGGCGCGGGCAGCGTGCAGGTCTGCACGGCGGCGATGCACTATGGATTCCGCATCGTCTCCGATCTCGCGGACGGTCTTTCGAACTGGATGGACGAAAAAGGCTATGCGACGCTCGACGACATTCGCGGCCGCGCCGTGCCGAACGTCACCGACTGGAAGTACCTGAACCTCAAATACGACATCAAGGCGCGCATCGATCAGGACAAATGCATCCAGTGCGGCCTCTGCCATATCGCCTGTGAAGACACGGCGCACCAGGCGATCATGAAAGAAAAAGATGGCGTCCGGCATTTTGAAGTGATGGACTCCGAGTGTGTCGGCTGTAATCTGTGCATGCATGTGTGCCCGGTCGAGCAGTGCATCACGATGGAGCGTGTGGACAGCGGCGAGTACGCGAACTGGACCACGCATCCGAACAACCCCGCACGGGTGAATGCCGGTGAAAGCGACACGTCGGACGCGGCTGAAACCGCAGAGCACGCCCATGCCCATGCAGCAAAAGCAGCCTGAAACATGAGCTACCTGTAGGAAACGAAACAAAGCGAAGCGCTTGTACTGAACCTGTAGTTTTCCCCAAGGCCTGACGCGCCGCCAGAAGCCGCGCAGGCCTCAACGATCAGTGGAGATCTTTCGATGAAGCAGACAGTGCAATCCGTCGATCCGCAGTTTGCGGCCGGCGCGCAGGGCAGCAGTCTTTATAACGATGACCTTGCGCCGACCGGCGTCGCACAGCGCACGTGGCGGTGGTATCACTTTGCCGCGCTCTGGGTCGGCATGGTGATGAACATCGCGTCGTACATGCTCGCGGCCGGCTTGACGGAGGAGGGCATGTCGCCGTGGCAGGCAGTGGCGACCGTGCTGCTCGGCAATCTGATCGTGCTGGTGCCGATGCTGCTGATCGGGCATGCGGGCGCGAAGCACGGCATTCCGTATGCAGTGCTGGTGCGCTCCTCCTTCGGCACACAAGGCGCGAAACTGCCGGCGATGCTGCGGGCGATCGTCGCGTGTGGCTGGTACGGCATTCAGACATGGCTTGGCGGCAGCGCGATCTACACGCTGCTGAACATTCTGACCGGCAACGCGCTGCACGGTGCGGCCTTGCCGTTCCTCGACATCTCGCTTGCGCAGCTCGCGTGTTTCCTCGTGTTCTGGGCATTGCAGATCTACTTCATCGTGCACGGCACCGATTCGATTCGCTGGCTCGAAAGCTGGTCCGCGCCGATCAAGATCGTGATGTGTATCGCGCTGGTGTGGTGGGCCACCTCGAAGGCGGGCGGCCTCGGCTCGATGCTGTCCGCACCGTCGCAGTTCGTGGCGGGTGGAAAGAAGGAAGGCCTGTTCTGGGCGACCTTCTGGCCCGGCCTCACGGCGATGGTGGGTTTCTGGGCGACGCTGGCGCTGAATATCCCCGACTTCACACGCTTTGCCAAAACACAGCGTGATCAGATCATTGGCCAGTCGGTGGGTCTGCCGATACCGATGGCGCTGCTCTCGGTGATTTCCGTGGTGGTGACGTCGGCGACCGTGGTGATCTATGGCAAGGCGATCTGGGACCCGATCGATCTGACGAGCCGCATGACCGGCATCGGCGTCGGCCTTGCGTTGATCATCCTGACGCTGGATACGATGTGCTGCAATCTGGCGGCGAATCTCGTCGGCCCAGCGTATGACTTTTCGAGCCTGTGGCCGAAAGGTATTTCGTATCGTGTCGGCGGCATGATTACCGCGACCATCGCCATTGTGATGATGCCGTGGAAGATTCTCGCCACCACGCAGGGCTATATTTTCACGTGGCTGGTCGGTTACTCGGCTTTGCTCGGTCCGGTGGCGGGCATTCTGATGGTCGACTACTTCCTGATTCGCGGCACACGGCTGGATCCGCGTGAACTGTTCGACGAGCATGGCGAGTACAGCTACACCGGCGGCTGGAATATCGGCGCGGTGGTGGCGCTCGTGATCGGCGTGCTGCCGAATCTGCCGGGCTTTTTGCACACCGCGTTTCCGGCATCGTTCCCGAATGTGCCGGCGATTTTCAACACGCTCTATACCTATGCCTGGTTTGTCGGACTGGCGTTGGCGTCGATCGTATACAGCGCGTGGATGAAGCTGAGCAAAGGACCGAGCGCGCGCGTGGCGAGTGCCTGAGTGTGTCTGAGTATGCGTGAGCGAGTGAATGAACGAGTGCACGAACTGTGCACCAGCAGAACGAAGTACGTAGCACCGAAACCAGCAGTTCATAAGGAGGCGGCAACATGACGACCCTGATTCGCGGCGGCACGATTATCGACGCGGACAACACGTATCGTGCGGACGTGTTGTGTGCGGACCCGCAGGACGGCGGTACGATCCTGCAGATCGGAGCGGACCTGGCGGCGCCGGCCGGCGCCACCATCGTCGATGCGGGCGGGCAGTACGTGATGCCCGGCGGCATCGATCCGCATACGCACATGGAGTTGCCGTTCATGGGCACCACGGCCAGCGACGATTTCTATACCGGTACCGCCGCGGGTTTATCCGGCGGCACGACCAGCATTATCGACTTCGTGATTCCGAGTCCGAAGCAACCGTTGATGGAGGCCTTCAAGGAATGGCGCGGTTGGGCTGAAAAGGCGTCGGCGGACTACGGCTTTCACGTCGCGGTGACGTGGTGGGACGATTCTGTCTATCGCGACATGGGCACGCTGGTGCACGAACACGGCGTGTCGAGTTTCAAGCATTTCATGGCCTACAAGAACGCGATCATGGCCGATGACGAAGTGCTGGTGAACAGTTTCTCGCGTTCGCTCGAACTCGGTGCGCTGCCTACCGTGCATGCGGAAAACGGTGAACTGGTGTTTCAGTTGCAGCGTCAGTTGCTGGCAAAAGGCTTTACGGGTCCTGAGGCGCACCCGCTGTCGCGGCCGCCGGAGGTGGAGGGCGAGGCTGCCAATCGGGCGATCCGCATCGCGCAGGTGTTGGGCGTGCCGGTGTATATCGTCCACGTGTCCTCGAAAGACGCGGTCGACGCGATCGCGCGTGCCCGCAGCGAGGGCCTTCGCGTGTTCGGCGAAGTGCTGCCGGGCCATCTGGTGATCGACGAAGCGGTGTATCGCGATCCCGACTGGACCCGCGCCGCAGCGCACGTGATGAGCCCGCCGTTCCGTTCCGCGGAGCATCGCGAGGCATTGTGGCGGGGTCTGCAAGCGGGCCAATTACACACTACCGCGACCGACCACTGCGTGTTCTGCGCGTCGCAGAAGGCGATGGGCCGCGAAGACTTTACGAAGATCCCGAACGGCTGTGGTGGCGTTGAAGATCGCATGGCGGTGCTTTGGCATCATGGTGTGAATTCGGGACGTCTCACGCCGAACGAATTCGTGCGTATCACGTCGACTAACGCCGCGCAGATTTTCAACCTGTATCCGCGCAAAGGTGCGGTACAGGTGGGCGCGGATGCCGACCTGGTCGTGTGGGATCCGCAGGCAAGTAAAACCATTTCGGTGAAGACGCATCATCAGAAGGTCGACTTCAACGTGTTCGAAGGGATGACGGTGCAGGGCGTGGCGATGCATACGCTCACGCGCGGCGCGCTGGCATGGACCGATGGCGAGCTGCGGGCAGTGCGGGGTGCAGGGCGTTATCTGAAACGCCCGCCGAATCCGGCTTACTTCGATGCGATCCGGGTGGCCAATAAGCGGAAGGAGCCGCATCCGGTGGAACGGTAAGCAGCATTCGGAACAGCCTGGCAAGTCTTTATCGATTCAACTTCATCCTGCACGAGCTGGCGCACTGCGCCGGTTCGTGCTGTCTCGCTTCCAAGTAGCGCCGGCTGTATGACGCGGCGCTTCATCCCGTTCGAATAGCGACTCGCGCGTTTGCCCGCTGACAGCGTCTGTGTTGCGCGTCGCAGGAGCGACTTCGTAGTCCGCCGTTCTAAGGGCGCGCATATATCCAGTCATCCTGCAGAAACCGGTAGGCTGAGACAAAACCACCCACGGGCGGGCATTGCCTCGTGCCATATCATTTAACTCAGGTATCCAAAGAATTATGTTGATCAATGGGTTGTCATGCTATGCGGCCCGATTGGGTACTTGTCATGGCCGCCGGCGTGCCGGCCATGCGTGTCGATTGCATGCCTTGCGGTGGAGACGAATATGAAGAGTATTAGAGCGGGTACGGTCGGTGTCGCGCTGGCGAGTGGCTTTATGGCGGCCTGTAATGGATCAGTCGAGGATGCGCCGTCGGGTGCGGCCCCGGTCGCGCACTCCGCGCAGAATTTAGCGCAGGCGCGGCCAATTGGCGATCCACTGGCGGAGTATCAGTGGCATTTGAAGAACACCGGTCAAAGCGCATTTTCCATGGGCGCAGGTTTGCCCGGCATGGATCTGAACGTCGACACAGCGTTTGGCGCAGGATGGACCGGCAAGGACGTAAAGGTGCTCGTGCTGGATGACGGTCTTGAGATCGCCCACGAGGATCTTGCAGCCAATGTCGCTCCGGACATGCTCTACAATTTCGATCCCGCCGCGCCGGATGCACACGATCCGACGCCCGTCCAGGAGAATGGACATGGCACGTCGGTCGCCGGCATCATCGGTGCGATCGCCGACAATCAGGTGGGCGGTCGAGGGGTGGCGCCCGGTGTGCGTCTGGGGGGCGCCCGCTTCATCGGATACACAGGCTCGCGCAATTCGTGGGCGAGGGACACATTCGACGCGTTCGGCGGAGCGCCGTTTTCGAGTCGAGCGGATGTGCTCAACGGGTCGTTCGGGCGTGTGACGATCTATCCGCTCGAGCTGGTACCGGGCCAATCAGTCGAGTCTCTTGCAGCCGAGGGACTGGAACAATTGCGCAAGGGTAAGGGCGCTGTTTTTGTCAAATCGGCGGGCAATTCCTATGCCAGCGTTGCTGGCAGCGCGAGCTATTGCGCCCATGCGGTTGCGGCTGGTGTGACGTGCTCGAATGCCAATTCCGATCCGCTTGGAACAGTGCCGCAAGCAGTCATTGTCGGCGCAATCAACGCCCGTGGCGTTCGTTCGAGCTACTCGAGTGCCGGATCGAATTTGCTCGTGTCCGCGTTCGGCGGCGAATATGGCGGGGTGAGCGGTCCCACGATCGTGACATCCGACCTGATGGGATGTGTTCGCGGCTACGCCAAACGTGCCGTGAATAACAGGCCCGCCAACGACTTCGACAAACCGGATTCCGCGACTGGCAAAGCGTTCAATCCAACGTGCAACTACACCTCGCTATTCAATGGCACGTCCTCCGCGGCCCCGATGGTGAGCGCGGTGGTGGCCCTGATGCTCGAGGCCAATGCGAACCTCACATGGCGTGATATCAGGTACATCTTGATGAAAACGGCCAGGATCGTTGACGCGGATCGCAAGCCGGGAGAGGTTACTTTGCCATCGGGAGAAAAATATGCGCCGCAGCCCGCGTGGACGCGCAATGCTGCGGGACTGTGGTTCGACAATTTCTACGGATTCGGTCTCGTGGACTCGGCACGCGCGGTGGCATTGGCGAAAACCTATACGAACCATCTGACCGGACGCATGACCAGCACGGGTGACGCACTGCGCTACGCGGCGGCACAAGACGAGCCGGGCGTGGTGGTGCCAGTCGGCTCCGCGAGCGGCGTCGACACGTCGCTGGTCTACAGCAGCAACAACATCGGCAGGATCGAGGCCGTGCAACTCACGCTTTCGCTCAGGGACGCCAGCATGCGGGATCTGGCGGTGGAACTGATATCGCCGGCGGGTACCCGTAGTGTGTTGTCGAACGCCTATAACGCATTCTGGAATGAAAGTCGTGATGTCAGCGCGTTGACGTTGGCCTCCAACGCCTTCAATGAAGAGTCGGCAAAGGGTGTCTGGAAGGTTCGATTGATTGATACGAACTCCCGGAAAGGCATGCTCCCGACGCGACTTGCCAGTGCGCAATTGCGCGTGTATGGCCGCTGACCTACTTTTGTGATCGAGAAGCTGAGATGAAGACACAACACACTGTTGTATTAGCAGGTTTCGTGTTTATCGGGCATGCGCTCACGGCTCACGCTCAGGACGCTACCGATTTGACGCCCGGCCGGATAGCGCCGGCGAATGTCGTCCAGCAAATGCAATATGAGGCGCCTGTGCGGATCGGGGCGGTTTCGGTCCGGCCTTTGCCTCAAGGCGGCCAACACCCGCTTTCGACCGACGCCAGCCAATCGACACTGGTTGCGCGCACAACGGACAACCTCATCGGCGTCAGTGCCAATGAAATGGTCGTGATCGAGCCCAACGCATCGGCGGTGCAGAAGAAGATCGCGGAACTGGCGGCCGATGCCGCCGTAAGATTGTATGCGGGCAGAGGCATCACCGTGGTGCGGGTGAAACGGTTCTCCGATCTGCCGGCGCTTCAGCAACGACTCGCGGAAGCCTTTCCCACCGCGCGGTTCGATTTACCGGTCATGTACATCGAGAACGAGCCGCACTAGTTGCACGACACCTTCGTTGTTCACGCGGCGGTGAATTGGGCAGTTGCTTTCATTGGGCTTGCTCATCATCGCCGCGCATCGTTCCACTCCCTCCCGCGTTTTCCCCGATGGCGTCGGACAAGCGTTCCGTGTTGCCATGCATGCTACCTTCTCCTATCTGCTGTAAAGTTAAATCCGACGTTGCACCAGATATTCTTGCTGTCCGCTTAGCACGCAGGCGCATATGGATCGGAAACCTGATCCTTTGTAAAAACGCAGGCCTTTTGCTACAGTCCGCCCACTTCGCCTGGTCCATCCGGGCCGGCGGACACCATGGAATACAAGATCCAGCCACCGACGTTGCAAACTGACGTAGCAAACATTACGGAGCCACCTGATGAAGTCGATTCGTTCCATTCTGCTGATCGCGCTGCTGCAAGCGGTGACCCTGAGCCCGGCCTTCGCTGCTGACGAGCTCGCGCAGATCAAGTCCGCAGGCGTGCTCAAGATCGGCACCGAAGGCACCTACGCACCGTTCACGTACCACGATGAATCCGGCAAGCTGACCGGCTTCGACGTCGAGCTCGGCACGGCGATCGCGCAACGCCTGGGCGTCAAGCCGCAATTCGTCGAAGGTAAATGGGACGGTTTGATTGCTGGTCTCGATGTGAACCGCTACGACGCGGTGATCAATGAAGTCGCTGTTACCGACGCGCGCAAAGCGAAATACGATTTCTCGGACCCGTACATCACGTCGCATGCGGCGCTGATTGTGCGTTCGGACAACACCACGATCAGGACGTTCGACGACCTGAAGGGCAAGAAGTCGGCGAATACGCTGACCAGCAACTTCGGCAAGATCGCGGCTGCGCATGGCGCGGAGGTGATTCCCGTGCAGGGCTTCAACGAATCGGTCGACCTGTTGACCTCGGGCCGCGTCGACGCGACCGTCAACGATTCGCTGTCGTTCCTCGACTTCAAGAAGCACAAGCCGGATGCGAAGGTAAAGATCGCCGCGCTCGATACGGCGGCGGACAGCAGCGACAAGTCCGCGGTGCTGATCCGCAAGGGCAACCCCGAGTTGCAGGCGGCGATCAACAAGGCCCTCGCCGACATCAGGAAAGACGGCACGTATTTGAAGATCTCGCAGAAGTACTTCGGTAAAGACGTTTCCCAATAAGCGTCACGTGCGAGTCTGAATCATGCCGGCATGGTTGCATCTGATGGCGCAGTCGCTATGGCCCCTGCTGTATGCGGGGCTCGTCTTTACCGTGCCGCTCACATTGGCATCGTTTGGCATTGGGATTGTCGTGGCGTTTATCGTCGCGCTGGTCCGGCTATTCGGGCCGCGCTGGGCGGTAGCGTGCGTGCGCTTCTACGTATGGCTGTTTCGCGGCTCGCCCTTACTGGTGCAACTGTTCGTGATTTTCTACGGACTACCGAACGTGGGCATCGTGCTCGACCCGTTGACGGCGGCGATCATTGGTTTTTCGCTGAATGTCGGTGCGTATAACTCGGAAGTGATACGCGGTGTGATCGAGTCGATCCCGAAGGGGCAGTGGGAAGCGGCGTACTCGATGGGCATGACGCGTGAGCAGGCTCTGCGCCGCGCGATTCTGCCGCAAGCGGCGCGTGTGGCGCTGCCGCCGCTGTCGAACTCGTTCATCGCGTTGGTGAAGGACACATCGCTCGCCGCGGTATTGACGGTGCCTGAGGTGTTTCAGGCGGCGCAGCGAATCGCGTCGGTGACCTATGAACCGTTGATTCTGTACACCGAGGCGGCACTGGTTTATCTCGTGTTCAGTTCGGTATTGTCGTCGGCGCAAGTCCGGCTCGAGCGCAAGTTCGGCCGCCACGCACTTTTTCAGGCGAGCAACTGATGATTCGACTGGAAAAAATCGACAAGCACTTCGGCGAGAATCGGGTGCTGAATTCAGTGGACCTGCAACTCGCCCCGGGCAATGTCACCGCGCTGATTGGCCCCTCCGGCAGTGGCAAGAGTACGCTTTTGCGTTGCGTGAACCTGCTGGAAATCCCGGAGGCCGGATCACTTGAAGTTGGTGACCAGCGCCTCGAATTCAGCCGTGACCACAAGCCATCGCGCGAGGCGGTGCTGACGATACGCCGCCGCACTGGCATGGTGTTCCAGAATTTTCAGTTGTTTCCGCACCTGACGGTGCGCCAGAACGTCATGGAAGGATTGCTGACCGTACTGAAGTGGGACAAGGAGAGAGCGCGCATACGTGCGGACGAATTGCTTGAGAAAGTCGGCATCGCGCACAAAGCGGACGCATGGCCCTCGACGCTTTCCGGCGGCCAGCAGCAGCGCGTAGCAATCGCGCGGGCGCTGGCACCGTCGCCGGAAGTCTTGTTATGCGACGAGCCCACCTCGGCACTGGATCCCGGACTGGCTGCGGAGGTGGTGGACGTACTCAAGCAGCTCGCCACGGAAGGCATGACGATGTTGATGGCGACCCATGATTTGCGTCTTGCCGCGACGATTGCGCGAGACGTGGTATTTCTGAATAACGGCGTGGTGATGGAGGCGGGCCCATCGCGCGACATTTTCATGAATCCGCGCGAACCGGAGACAGAGCGCTTCGTGTCGACGCTGACGCATAGCTTGCCGGACGCATGGACGGAGCGGAGCTGACCTGAGAGAGGACAAGACGGGAAGAAAGCCAGTCTGTCGACAGCCAGTGGCGCAGCAAAAAAGAAGAGGGGCGCCGAAGCGCCCCTCAAAAAAATTAACGATAGACAAACAATAGACCACTGGTTTGCTAGCGGACTCTTCCGGCGAGCACGAAGTGCGAGTCGGGAGGTATGACGCCTTTGTCACATGCGCCGAATTCCAGATCAAGAACCCCCAAAAACCTCAAATCGCCACACGCTCCGCGTCATCACTCAACGCCACCTCAAAAAACCGTTCCCGCGCAGCGGCATTAGCCCGTGCGTAAGCCCGATTAACCCCACTAATCACAGCCCGAATAGAAGCCGTCACCAGATTGGCATCAATCCCAACCCCAAACGCACTTCCAACCACATCGGCCCCGGCCATCTCAGCCACAGCAACAGCGCGAGCATCGGCGCCTTGAGTCAGCGCCCGCTCTTCATAGTGCTGAATCCGCACAGGCGCCCCAATCGCATGCATCAACGCATCAAGCGGCCCATTCCCTTCCCCGCTCAAGACGCGCCGCGAGCCATGAATATCGACAGTGAGCTTGATATGTTCACGCCCGTCGCGCTCAGACAAACTATGTCCAACATAATGAATCGGCGCAGCACTGTGCACATACTCCTGCTGGAACAATTCCCAGATCTGCGAAGGCGTCACTTCTTGCCCGCTGTCATCGGTATAACGTTGCACGGCGGAGCTAAAATCGACCTGCAAGCGCCGCGGCAACACCACCCCGTAACCCTGCTCGAGCAAATAAGCAATCCCACCCTTACCAGACTGACTATTCACGCGAATCACCGAATCATAAGTCCGCCCAAGATCGCTCGGATCAATCGGCATATAAGGCACCTCCCAGACCGCATCCGGTTTCTGCACAGCAAAGCCTTTCTTGATCGCATCCTGATGCGAGCCGGAGAACGCGGTAAACACCAGATCGCCAACATACGGATGACGCGGATGCACCGGTAACTGCGTGCATTCCTCGGCGGTTCGCGCGACTTCATTGATATTCGAAAAGTCGAGCTCAGGATCGACACCCTGCGTGTACAGATTCAACGCGAGCGTCACGAGATCGACATTGCCGGTACGTTCACCATTGCCGAACAAACACCCTTCGATACGATCCGCACCCGCCATCACCGCCAGTTCCGCGGCCGCCACCGCGGTGCCCCGATCGTTATGCGGATGCACCGAAATGATCAACGAATCGCGACGCGCGAGATTGCGATGCATCCATTCGATCTGGTCGGCGTAGACATTCGGCGTAGCCATTTCCACGGTAGCGGGCAAGTTGACGATCGCTTTGTGCTCGGGCGTCGGTTGCCAGATATCGAACACGGCGTCGCACACTTCCTTGGCGAATTCGAGTTCGGTGCCGCTGAACACTTCCGGGCTGTATTGCAGCGTGAACTGCGTTTCCGGTGTGGCATCGACGAGACGCTTCATCGTACGCGCGGCGTTTTGCGCGAGTTCCTTGACGCCGCTTTTTTCGAGTCCGAATACGATGCGGCGGAATTCCGGCGCGGTGGCGTTGTACAGGTGGACGATGGCGCGCGGCACGCCACGCAAGGATTCGAAAGTGCGTTCGATCAGATCGTCGCGGGCTTGCGTCAACACTTCGATGGTAACGTCGTCAGGGATATGGCCGCCTTCGATCAGCTCGCGCACGAAATTGAAGTCGGTCTGCGAGGCGGACGGAAACGCGACTTCGATTTCCTTGAAGCCAATTTGCACCAGCGTCTTGAACATGCGCATCTTGCGCTCGGCGTTCATCGGTTCGAACAGCGACTGGTTACCGTCACGCAGGTCGGTACTCATCCAGATCGGCGCGCGCGTGATGGTGCGCGACGGCCACTGGCGGTCCGTCAAATTGATCGGCTTGAACGAGCGATACTTGGTAGCAGGGTTCTTCAACATTTTCATCATCCTTGGGATCGATCAACCTGGTGTCGACCGGACGACGAAAAGACAAAGCATGGCCGCCGGTCGGAAACCGGGGCTGGGTCAGTTACTGGGGAATTGAGCGGTGCTTCGGGTGTTTCAGATGGAAGCGCGCAGCAGCAGACCTAGCCCGGTAGAGCGGGCTAGTAGTAGCGATAGGATGGTCTGGGCGCGGTACATGGTGCGCAATAGGAACATATTATTGGGACCGCGTCAAGCGCGGCGCAGTGAAGGACGCGCCGACCGGTGGGGCTTATCGCTGCCGGGGCGCGCTGGGACCCGAGCCGGTCATGCCAGTCACCTGGGTTTCACGAAACGCAATGTCATGCGATCCGATTCGCCGATCGCCGCGTATTTCGCCCGATCGACGTCGTGGCCTTCATATGTGGGCGGCAGCGACCACACGCCGTTCGGATAATTTTTCGTGTCGCGGGGATTGCTGTTCACCTCGCTTTGGCCAGCCAATTCGAAACCGGCCGCGCGCGCGTGTTCGATGACATAGGCTTCGGTCACATAGCCGGTGTCGATGGTCTGTTGCAGGGAGGTGCCCGGCGCCGCGCGATGTTCCTCGACACCGAGAATCCCGCCCGGCTTAAGTGCCGCGTAGAAGGCGCGCAGGTTCGCGTCGATCTCGCCGTCCTTGATCCAGTTGTGGATATTGCGGAAAGTCAGCACCTGGTCGACGCTGCCATCGGCCGGAAAGCCGCTGAACCGGCCCGCTCGCAGCGTGCCGACCACCACATTGCCGTAGATGGCCGGCGTGGCCGCCAGCTTGCGCGCGAATGACGCCCGGCCAGCCCGCTCCTCTGCTGCCGATGCGGCGTCCGGGCTGTCGTATTGCACCTCGTACAGTTTTCCGTGGTCGTGCAGATAGGGCGCGAGTATCTCCGTGTACCAGCCGCCACCGGGCGCGATCTCCAGCACGGTTTGCGACGACGTCACGCCGAAGAATTGCAGCGTTGCTTTCGGATGGCGGTAGACGTCGCGTGCGCGGTTCTTGTCGCTGCGCTGCGGCCCGGAAATTGCGGTGTCGAGCGAGGCTGAATCAGCCGCCGCGGAGGAGGTCGACGCCGTCGGGGCGGCGCAGGCGGCGAGCAGCAGCGCCGCGCTCAGTGCCGCGAGCGTGAAACGCAGCGCGCGGGCTTGGGGAGTGGGGTGGGTGTTCATGGCACCCATTATCGGGCGCGATCCGTCTGGAAAGAAATCGCCAATCGGCATAACGATATGCACCGGCGGTATTTGCCATGTCGTGGGGGCTTCGGTTCAAGCTTTCAGGCTTCGGCGCGACCACCCACACGCCGCCCATGACCCGGCGACCGGATCGCCGGCCCCACGTCTGGCTCAGAGACCGAACACGATCCGCAACGTATCGTTCTGCACGATCACAGAGACGCCGATGACCAGCAGGATCAGCGGCAGCAATGCGGTGCCGTAACGCCGCATCGGCGCGCCCAGCAACGGATGCTCCACCAGCCATACCGCGCCCGCGCACCAGAGGCCGATCATCGCGACGAACACCAGCGAGATGAACACACTCTCGCTGTGCGAATGGCCCGCGTACAAGGGTACGTAGACGGCGAGATTGTCCGAGCCGTTGGCGACCGCCACACACGCGACTGTCCACCATGACGAGCCTGCGCCGGCCGTAGCCGGTGGGGCCGGTACACTCGAGCGCGCCGCGGCCGGCCCCTGTTTCTCCCGATCGGCGTTGCCTGGGCGAAAGCGCGTCCACGCTTTGCCCAGACCCACCCCGATCGGCAAAATGCCGAGCAGGCCGACATAGCCGGTGGGTAAGCGCGTCAACAAGGCGGCGAGCAGTATCGCCCCCACGATCAGGGCCAGCGAACCGGCAAACTGCCCGGCGATCACGCGATGCCGCTGACCGCCCGCTTCCGCAAGGAAGGCGAGCAGCACGAAAAGGTTGTCGATATTGGTGGCGGCGTAAGCCGCAACGGCGAGCAGGGCAAGGCTGAACATGCGGGAAAGCCGGTTAATGCACAATGGGAAAACGGATCTGCACCCGTGAAGCAGGTCCAGCCGAAGAGGCTGGCAGCGCGCTGGAGGCATGGCGGCCGGTCAACACGATGCCGATGCAAGGCGTCGCGGTCAAGCCGTCTCTTGAGCCTGTGCGATGCGTGCGTTCTGCGGTTCAGTATGTGGGTTTATCCGCTTCACGTGCAGAGCGGTGTCATGCTGTCCTGTCCTGTCCTGTCCTGTCCGCGTCCCTGTCCCTGTCCTTGTGGCCCGCGCGATGCCGATCCGGCAGCCCGTAAGCTACAATTGCCGACGGATTG
Organism: Paraburkholderia phytofirmans OLGA172; assembly: GCF_001634365.1. NCBI lineage: Bacteria > Pseudomonadati > Pseudomonadota > Betaproteobacteria > Burkholderiales > Burkholderiaceae > Paraburkholderia > Paraburkholderia phytofirmans. Next base: position 3,148,969 of record NZ_CP014578.1, on the reverse strand, counting down.
AAAAACGGAACATCAATGAAGATTCGGATTCTCTCTATCGCCTGCGTCACGATTGCCGCCACGCTGCTGGCGGCCTGCACGGCCGTCTATAAGAACTCGGACGCATGCGAGCAGTTGATGCGAAGCAAGCTGGCTGAAACGTCGTCGGCGGATACGCTGAAGATCGCTCATACGGGCGCCGGTATCGACGGTTCGCGGGTGGTCGTCGAAGGATCGATCGAGCATGTGACGACGGCGTCGGAGGTTGCGGCTGCTTCGGCGGCGTCCGCGGCCGCTTCCGCGGCGCAGGTGGCGAATGCGCCACGCCCGGTCTCGGGCGTGCGCGCGGCGTCCGCAGTGTCGGCGGCTGCCTCGGCTTCGGACGCTGCGGCTACCCCCGGCGTGACGGCTGCTTCGGCTTTGGACGCTGCGGCTACCTCCGGCGTGACGGCTGCCCCGGCTTCGGGTGCTACGGCCGCTTCGGCGAGCCTCGCTGCGTCGGGGGCTGACGCAGCCTCGCTTAAATCGGCCAAGCCGAAGAAGACCCGCACGGCGGCTGCCGCCGAGTGCACGTTCCACGGCTCGGCGCTGAGTGTATTCAGCTGGTTGGCGCCGGCAAAGCTTGCCACGCCGCCTGGTCACGACAACGAAGCCACCGAGTAGCAATTTCGGTTGCGCCTGTTGCCGCGCGGCTGACGCCCCGAGTACCTCATGCCGTGCTCAACGAACACGGCATGATCCGGCTAGCGCCAGACGAATCTCAAGCCGCCCCATTCGCGAGGCGGCTTTTGTTTTGGTGCATCAGTTCAAGCACGCATTCGCCGAACGCCTGCGGCCGCCCTTCGAAGCAGCGCTGGACCGCCTGCGTATCGATCAGGCGCTGCCGCAGCGCCGTGCGCTCGTCGTGCTGGTCGATCATGCGCACAGCCGCAGTGATATACGCCTCAAGGCTGTCCGTGGTGGTCCACGACGGCATGCCCACGCGCTCGAACAGCGCGCCGTCGATCCGCTCGAACACTTCCGGTCCGCGTTTGCATACGCCGGGCAAGCCGAGCGTCAATGCATCGACAATACCGTTGGTGTTGCCGAACGGAAACGGGCTGAGGAACAGGTCGGATTGATTGACGCGCGCCAGATACGCCGCGTAGTCGTGAAAATCGTGCACGACGGCGCCCGGCACCGCTCGCGCGATGACCTCACGCAGACGGTCGAACGGCAGACCGGATGGCGCACCGCTCATAAAGTGAAACTCCACGGGTGTCGCGGCACGCGCGCCGATTGCGCGGCATGCATCGAGAAAGCCGGGATTGAGCTTCATCGCGCTGGCGGTAATGATGATCTGCAGCGTCTCGCGCGGCGACGGAATCTGCGCGACGATATCCGGCAGCGCAACGGACGGGCGGTACGGTTGCCCGTCTTTCGGCAGCTTCATGAGTTGTTCGCTGAAGCAGGCCGGGTCGCCGACATAATCCTCCTCGACGCTGACGTAGTCGATCCTGTCGGAATGCGTGGTGGCGGGATGGCCGAGCGCCGCGATCTGCAACGGCGCGATGCGCAGGTTGGACATGAACACCGTCAGCACGAACATGCCGACGCTCGGCATGTACAACACGTCCGGTTGTTCGGCCTCGGCAAACTCGCGAATCGTCTTCAGGCACTCGCCGATGTAGTCCGGCTGCTCCAGTTCGATGAAGCGGTCGAAGACGTTCCGTCCCACTTCGTCGAGGGCGTAACCGAAGCCGAAGCCCACCACCTCGAAGTGCTCGCGCGCGGCTTCGAGCGTACGCGAGTGCGTGCGGTAGATCGAATGGGCGCCGCTGAACCACTCCAGCACGACCACCATCAGGGGCTTCTTGCCGCGCCGCGGTTTGCCTTTGGCAGGCACGCGCTTTGGCGCGGGCAGGTCGGTCAGGCCGAGTTGCGCGAGCTTGCGGCGCACCAGCACATTGATGTCCTGCTTGATCGCATGCCGGCGCGGCGTATCGGCATAGCTGCAGAACATATAGGCGTTGTGCAGCACGGCCGAGGGCAGATCGTCGAGGTCGTCGATCTGCTGCAGCTTGCCGGGCAGCCATTCCAGCAGCGCCTCACGCTTGAGGTGCGCGCTCGGCGAGCCCTTGAAGACCGGTGCCAGCAAAACGAGGGCGAGACAGGCTGCGATGGTTTTGTCGTACGCCCAGAGCGCCGCGAAGTCGAGTTCCAGTTCGGACTCGGTCGAATAGAGCACGCATAGCTTCTCGATGAAGCTGTCACCCGGCAGAAACTGGGCATCTTCCGGGCCGCGGGGATTCAGGTAACGGGCGATGTGGTCCGCATTGCCGGACGCCGTGGCCGAGAATAGTGTGCCGATCCATTCGTGCAGGGTGAGAAACAGTCTGTAGCACTCGGTGGATGGCCGGAAATCCGGGTCGGCGAACAAGGTCGACACGGCGCTTGTCAGGCGCGTGCAGAAACGCTGGCGTTGTTCTTCGGGAGACAGGTCGGTCATGCCCGAGGCTTTGAAGCTCGCGTTCAATTCGCCGCGCGTTTGTTGAAGGAGTGCGAGCGCGGCGATGAGCTGGATTGAGGCTTGTGCATGCTGCCGCGTGTAGACGAGTTGCTCGAAATGGTCGAGTGAAAAGGTGACTTCCATCGTTTTGACTATTGTTAGATATGCAGGACTAACGATAACGAGATGACGCTAGCCGGAAACGACGATTATTGCAGTCAGGGTGTATCAAATAAGCTGGGGATGAGAATTGGGGAATTTTCCGCGCGGGAAAATCCGATCGGCTTGTAGGATTTCTTCTGTTTTGGCACGGGAGTTTGACCCATGGCAGGGGAAACCTGCTCAGGCGCTCAATCGAACCCGCCTGACGCCGCTGTCTTGCGCCAAGGCGGATCCCTCCGACATTGAGCGCTCAGAACGCGTAATACGGACCCGGCCCGGCCGAGGTGGCGCGCGACGCGATCGCCGTATAGACCCGCCGTCCGAAAAAGAACGGCAGGCCCCAGCCGAAGCTGTTGCTGGCGATGCCGGCAAGATTGTTGAACGCATTATTCGACGACGCGAACAACGCGCGCGAATTGCCGATCGCAAACGACACGGTGTTCGACGCGCCATCGGTACCCACGATCGAGGCGCTCGCTGTTTGCGTCGAGCTCGGACAGTACCAGAAGCCGCATTGCGGGAATTGGCTGCTGCTGAAGAACAGACCGTTTGAACCGCTGTCCACGTAGCTCGTTGCATATGTCTGGCCAGCGCTGCTGGTGACAACATAGCCCGTCTGCGCATTCGCCTTGACCACGCTCGCGCCGCCGAGCGTGTTGTTCGCCTGGGTGCCGATGCCGAAGATCAGCGAGCCTGACACGCTGGCCGCGCCCGCATCGGCGATGGCCGGCAGGTCGATCACCACGCCGTTGTTGTCGAGCGCGAATCGGCTGACTGGATTGGTGACCTGTTGCGCGAGCGCTTGCGTACTCGCGAGGCAGGCGCCACTGGCGTCGCAGCGGTAATACCAGCGGGGCAAAGCGGTATTGACGCAACCACTGCCGCAGTCGGCTGCGAACAGGCCGACGCCGAGAATGCCGTTGGCCCTCAAGGTCGCGACGGTTAGCATCGACGGGCCGGAGCCGGCGCAGTCGGCCGGCACATTGGGCAGCGTGGGGTCGGCGATCAGCTGGATCGGAAGTGAGGCGGCCAGTTGGCCGGCCATCCGCACGTCCGCGCTACGCACCGCGCCCCACGCATACCCGCCGCCGAAAACCGCGCACTCGCCAGCCACCCCGCTGCCCGAGTTCACCGCCGCGAGCGAAAGGCTGGCCGGCAGCGCCGACGCGAGAATCCGCAGGCCGTGCGAGCCGGTGTCGACCTGAATATTGTCGATCGTCGCGCAGTTGCTGGTGCCGGGCTGGCAGACGGTGACGCTGGTCGTCAGCATGTTGCGCGTCAGACCCGGTGCGGTGTTGACCGCAATGGGCTGGACGTTCGGGGTGCTCGATTGCGGCACGGACGTGGCTGTGCTGGAGACGCCGCTCCCGGATGGTGCGCTGTTGCCTGGCGAGTTCGCTGCGCCCGGACTGCTGGCCGGGCTCGCCGCCCCTGCCTGTGACGAGGCGGCGGTGCCGCCGCTGCCGCCGCCGCAACCGGCGAGTGCCGCGCTGAGGAGGAGCAGGGCGTGGAGATGGGAAGGGGTCTTCATGAGTTTGCCGGCATTCGGATCGTCGAGTTGTTTTTTTGATGGCGTGCGCGCGGTGTCGGCGGAAATTCAGCGGAAATCGCCGGTCGTGACGCCGGGCGGCAAGGCTGCTGGCAGCCACGCGCGTCCTGCATAGCCGCGCATCGGACCGCCGGATTCGACGATCACGTCCGGGCGAACCACCCGCGACGCATGCAGATTGCCGTCCGGCGCCGACGCTGCGGCGCCCGTCCGGTAAGAGTCGGCGTACGGTCCCAGCAGCGCGCGCAGATCCGGCATGGTCGGGCCTTGCCACGTGTAAGCGATGATCTGGCCGGTATTGGTTGCGTACTCGTTGATGGTGGTATTGCCCGCATCGGTCAGCGTGCGCAGGCGTAAGGCGCCGTTCAGCAGGGTTTGGGGCGGCGCGAGCGCCGAATCCGCCTGGCTGGGCATCGTGCCGCCCAATTCGGCATGCCCGTCGGTGCTGACACACAGCAGGGCAGCCACCATGGCTGGGACGGCGAGGGCCGGCGAAAAAGAAGGATTTGGCATGGCAACCTGTCTCGCTATTGAAACGCTCAAGTTTTATTGAGATGTCCAATTCAAGATAACACTCAGGTTTCCTGATCGTTGCCAGGAACGGCGCACGGCGCGTCAGCCAATCTCGAAAATAGCGTGCGACGAGGGTGGAAAGTGCCTTTTAAAACAATGATCTGACAATGAGGTAGGGGATGCCTTGCAGACTCTTGGGAAGTGTTGTGAATTGTTAAATCTGCGACTGCGGGAGAGGATCGCCGCCACCAGGCGAGACGTTTTTCTGCAACGGGAGGCTCGCACCGCGCAGCGCTTTGCCGGTATCCAGGCCATTCGCCGCAGTGCGTGTTTTGCGCGCAGTGAACTGCTCAATTCATGGGCAAGCCCCGGTTTTTGCACATGTCTCGCCGGGACCGGTAAAATGTTGGGTTGATCCACGGAAACTTGCCGTGGCGTAGCGGAAGGATTCCCCGAACATGACTGATCTTCGTCTTACCAAGCGGTTTGCAGTAATGCTGATGGCAGGCGGTCTGGTCGCCGGCTGCGGCACCTCGTCGCCGACCAAAATCGACTACAGAAGCGACTCAAAGTCGAAGCAAGTGTCACTTGCCATCCCGCCGAACATGATCGATGAGACGGCCGATCAGCGTTCGTTGCCCCCGCAAGGCGGCGAAACCTCGCTGTCCACGCTCCAGCAGGTCCAGGCGCAAGCACCGGTCGCCAATACCCTGACGGTGGTGCCGCCGGTGAGCGGCATGCACATCCAGCGCGACGGCAAGGAAAGCTGGCTCGTGATCGACGACAAGGCACCCGACCAGGCATGGGCGCAAATCCGCCGTTTCTGGCAGGAACAGGGTTTCCTGCTGGTGGTCGACCAGCGCGACAAGGGCGTGATGGAAACGGACTGGAACGAAACGCACGCGCAGATCAACGAGGGCCTGATCCGCGACACGCTGTCCAAGGCAATGGGCAACAGCTATGTGAGTTCCGAGCGCAACAAGTATCGCACGCGTCTCGAAACGGCGCCGAACGGCGGCACCTATGTGTTCATCAGCCAGAAGGGCATGCGCGAGGCGATTACCGGCACGAACAACGATTCCACCAAGTGGGAACCCAAGGCGAACGATCCGGGTCTCGAACAGGAATACCTGAAGCGGCTGATGGCAGCGCTGGCGCTGGCCGATTCGCGCACGAAGTCGAGCGATACGCAAAGCGCCGAGCTTTCGCCGGCGGGTGCGCAAGCGGCGCCGAACGCGGCTACGGCGGGTGCGAAGTCGGCGGCTGCGGCCACGGCGGCGCAAAACGTCGCACTGTCGGCGCAAGCGCCCATGTCGGATGACGCGGCGAACAACACGCCGGCACAGTTCTCGTCCACCGAGCTGACGCTCGGCGAGCCGTATGACCGCGCGTGGCTGCGTGTGGGTCTTGCGCTGGACCGCAGCAACTTCACCGTTGACGATCGCGACGCAAGCCGCGGTTTGTACTTCGTGCGCTACGTCGATCCGAAGGATCTGACGTCGGCGGAGCAGGGCTTCTGGAGCCAGGTGTTCCACGGCAAGAAGGAAAAGGTCGCCAAGCAGTATCTCGTGAACGTCCGCGCGGTGACGCCTGACCAGACCCGTGTCGCCGTGGTCGACGACAAGGGCGCTATCGATCAGAGCCCACAGGCCAGGCAGATCATGAGTCTGATGGTCGACCAGTTGCACTGAACGAAGCTGTAGCAAGCAGCGAACGCTGTCTGAAAACCCGCCCGGCATGCAGTCCGGGCGGGTTTTTTTATGTCCACTTTTTTCCCCGGCGCCGCAAGCCGTTACGCAGCCGTCATGGCGCGCATGTGTTTTGCTTACCGTCTGAAACACCGGTATGAACCGGCGCTCAACGGGAGATGGCTATGTTCGACGTGATTCCTTACTGGATGTGGGCGGCGAGCTTGCTCGTCCTGGCGCTCATATGCGGTGCCGCCTTGGCGCCACGCGAGCCGCGCCGGCCAACGGGTCTGCGAGTCAGGCAGCCGGCTTCGCAACGCACGAAATGGCCGGCGCCTTGATGTTTGATTCGCTTCAAACGCATGAAGCGGGACGGCGCGGCCGCCACTGTGCGGCCGCATGTAACGTGACGTTACCCCGGTGACGTAACTCGCAAATCCCCTTTCGCCAATCCTGTCAACATGCTTTCGTTGCAAAAAATGACAATAAAAATCAAAGGCTTACGAATAATTTCTAGTGTAGTCGCATAGCTGGCACACAAGCTGCTTTTAAAGACTCATGGGGCCAGATTCGTAACATCCGACGTGAGTTTGCGGCGAGTTTCAAATCGGCGATTCCCAGACCCTTTCAGCACCGGCGGCCGAGCCGGTGCTTAGCCCGATGATGGCCTGCGCGCGTGGCGCGCGGTCTCGGTGGCCCCGTCGCCTATCCTCGTAGGGCGACGGTTTCGCCCGCACTCCAATGGAGTGCGGGCTATTTTTTGGGGTTCTCGGAATGGGTTGCCAGGCCGCCGAGGCCGTGAGCGGTGCAGGACGGGAAAGCGGCGACGCTGAAGGAGGCGTCGCGCGACGCGGTTTTCAGGTGTCGGCGCGGCGCGGTCCGACCCACGGCAGACGTTTGATCGCGCCGGTGGCAAGCGCGGTGCCGACGAGAATCACGCCGCAGCCTTCCAGCATGCCCGGCGACACAGTTTCGCCGAGAAACAGCGCACCCCACAGAATGCCGAAGATCGGAATCACGAAGGTCACCGTAATCGCGCGTGCCGGCCCGACCACCGCGATCAGATGGAAGAACAGCATGTAGGCCACGCCGGTACACGCAACACCCAGCGCGATGACCGCGCCCCAGGCGTGCAGCGAGATCGGCGCAGCCGGCCAGTAGATGGCGGCGAGCGGCAGCAGCACGATGGTGGCGCCGATCATCGTGCCGGTCGCGACGGTCAAGGCGTCCACGCCGGTCAGGTGGCGCTTCGTGTAATTGGCGGCGATGCCGTACAGCAGCGTGGCGCCGAGCGCGGCAGCCGCCGCGAGCGCGGTGGACAGCGGCGTGGCGGCTGACCCGTTCGGTGCGGCGATCTGGTCCCACACCAGCATCAGGACGCCGAGGAAGCCGATCACGAGACCGACCGTGCGCAGCGCGCTCAGGCGGTCGCGCAGCCATAGAAAGCCGACGAGTCCGCCCCACAGCGGCGTGGTCGCATTGATCACGGACGTCACGCCCGCCGACAGCGTCAGCTCGGCATACGCGAACAGGCAGAACGGCGCCGCCGAATTCAGAATGCCGACCACGAGGAGTGGGAAGGCACGCGTGCGCAGGATCGTTGCGGACTGGCGCCACGGCCGCCGCGCGATCAGCACGATGGCGAGGAAGACTGCGCCGATGCCGACACGCAACGCCATCAGCGGCGCAACGCCGAAGTCGGTCACGCCGACGCGGATAAACAGGAACGAAGCGCCCCATAGGGCGGCCAGGATCAGCAACTGGAGCAGGTTTTTGGCATTCATTGTGATGGCGCCGCGCGCGGTTGAGTCGAGACGCATGCGCATCGTAGCAGCGCGATCGCGCGAAACGTTTCAGGCTGGAATGAAACGGCAAGATTCGGGAGATGAAGGGCGTCTGCCAGTCGTCATCGTAAGCGCAGTCGAGCCGGCTGCAAAACGAGCAATTCTCACGCTTATGTGAGAAAAATTGCGATGAGATTGGCGCGATGAGGATGCAATTGCGGGCCTGGTGGGGTGTGCGCCTGCAGAGCGTGAATTATTTTGCGGCAGCGCACCAGCCGACCACCATGCCGAGGTCAACTGGCTGACCGGACCCATCGCGCGCTCCGCCGCTTCAAGGCATTGGCAAGCGCACGCAGCTACGCCGACGGGCAAAGCACACCTTAGTGCGGAATCATCCCTTGCAGGAAGTTTTGCTGCACCCACACCAGCACGCCGAGGATCACCGTCAACAGAATCGAATGCTTGAAGGTCTTGGCGAACACCACGCCTTCCTTGCCTTTGAGGTCGGTCGTCGCCACGCCGGTCGAGATGTTCTGCGGCGAGATCATCTTGCCCATCACGCCGCCCGACGAATTGGTCGCCGCCATCAGGATCGGGTTCAGGTTCAACTGATGGGCCGCCACCACCTGCAGGTTGCCGAATAGCGCGTTGCCCGAGGTGTCGCTGCCTGACAGGAACACCGCGACCCAGCCGAGGAACGCCGACACCAGCGGGAAGAACGGTCCGACCGACGCGGCGCCGAGCCCGAGCGTGTAGGTGAGCCCCGAATAGTTCATCAGATAGGCGAGTGCGACGATGGTCGCCACCGTCAGAATGGCGATGCGCGTCTGGACCCACGTGTCGGCAATAGCCTTGCCAAATTCGCGCACCCCCAGACCTGTCACGAACGACGTGATGATGGCGGCCACCAGAATCGCCGTGCCGGTGGCGAGCGGCTGGAAGTCCCACACCGCGCCATACGGCGTGTTGTACAGGGTGATGAACACGGCCTTGTCGAGGCCCGGCCAGGGTAGCTTGACGTCGCCGATCAGGAAGATTTTGGCGATGGTCCAGACGATCACCACCGCCGAGACGATGATCCACGGATACCAGCCCTGGCCGCCGCTGATCGTGCCGCGCACCTCGCCCACGCGATCGATGTTGATCGCGAACTTTGGATCGGCGACGGGCTTCCAGACACGCAGGAACGCGATCGTCAGGATCAGCGAGACCAGCGACGACAACACGTCGGTCAAGCTGTAGTTGACGTAGTTCGCCGTGACGAACTGGGTCAGCGCGAAGCTCGCGCCCGACACCAGCAGCACCGGCCACACGCGCAACATGTTACGAAAGCCCGCATATACGCCGATCACGTAGAACGGCAGCAGCAAGGCGAAAAACGGCAACTGCCGTCCGACCATTTTGGCGAGCGAGTCGGCCGGCAGGTGCGTGACCGCGCCGAGCACCGTGATCGGTACGCCCAGCGCGCCGAACGCGACCGGCGCGGTATTGAAGATCAGCGTAAAGGTGAGCGCTTCGAGCGTGGGGAAACCGAGCAGGATCAACAGCGAACTGGTGATTGCGACTGGCGTGCCGAAGCCGGAAATCCCTTCGAATAGTGCACCGAAAGAAAAACCGATCACGACCAGCACGACGCGACGGTCGTTCGGCAGGTTATCGATCATCCACATGCGGAAGGCTGCGAAGCGGCCCGAGCGTTGTGAGATGTTGTAGAGCAGAATCGCAGTGAACACGATCCACATCACCGGCCAGCAGGCGAACACCGCGCCGTTGGCCACCGAAGCGGCCGCGAGTCCGACAGGGAACTGCCAAACGAAGATCGCCACGATCAGCCCGACAATCAGGCCTGCGAGCGACGCCTGCCAGGCCGGCCGGCGCGCCCAGCCGAGCAACAGCAACACGACAATGATCGGCAAGGCGGCGACGAGAAACGACGGCAATAGCGAATTGCCGACGGGAGTGAGTAGTTGGTGAAACATCATGTCTCCTTAGTTGTTGTTTGATTCGACGCGGGACTACGCACTACGCGGGGCGCGTCGCTCTGGCAGGACGGCTGGGCGCCGGCGGCGCGTGCAGGACGCGCCGGGTCGCTTAATTAAACGGATACTGCGTGTGGCTTTCCCAAGCATAAGTCGCGGTTGGGGCGCGTCAAGAAGGGAAAGTACGGGCAAAGGAGAGAATGAGACGCCGCGCCTTGCGTGCCGAAATCGCCGCGGCATGATGCGCGCGAGGCCAGTCCGGCGTGTACTGGCGCGTGCTGGCGGGCATGCCGATTTTTGGGCAACACACGGGGAGTGCACGTTGTGCGGCATAGGTCGGTCCAGTGCCCGGTTAGCCGCAGGCACTGGACCCGTCAAAGCAGGTCAGCGAGATTCAGCTGTGGGGTTCAGCTGTGAGGTTCAGTGCCAGTGACCGTGGCCCCCCCAACCGCCATGGCCCCCCCAACCGCCGTGGCCGCCCCCCCAATAGCCGAAGCCGATCGAGACCGACGGCCCGTACCAGCCGGGGTAGCCGTAATAAGCAGGGTAGGCCGGGTAGACCGGCGGCGGATAGTAGGCGGGATAGGCGGGATAAGCGGGATAGGCAGGAGCAGCATACACGGGCAGTGGCGGCTGAGCGACCGCATAGGTTGGCGGCTGGGATTGTGAATCGGCCTGCGCGTGCTGCGCCGCTTGAGCCTGCTGTTGTTGCGCGGTGGCCGGATCGCCGGCAGTCCCGACGGCACCATCCTGCTGCACGCCATTGGCCGGGACGGTGCCGTAAGCGTAATACGGGTAGTAGCCTGGGTAGTAGCCGTAAGGGTAATAGCAGCCGGATAGCGTCAGCACGCAGGCTGCGCCGGCAAGCGCGATGCCCGTGTGGGAAAGACGGGGCAAGCCGGGCGGCAAGCGCCGGCTGATTGTGCAGAGAGAGTTGATGACGCGGGACTTCATGACGCGCTCCTGTTTACATCGGACGCCGCCATCCGGGGCGTAATGTCTTGAGCTTACGCCCCTGTCGCGCCGGCAGGATTGCAAAACCGTAACGGCTTATTTCACGTCATTGCGAAGCAACCGGCATAGCGCCGGTCGCCTTTGTTTTGCCCGCACGCTCGTCAGCGCGTGCATCTTCGTTGTTCATCGTTGAGACGGTTGGCCTATTGCACCACCTTCCCAAGGGACGCGTCGCCAGCGTTTACTTGCCGACCTGGTTACCGATGATGCCGCCTGCCGCCGCACCACCAATCGTCGACAGTGCATTGCCGCCGATCACCGCGCCTGCGGCGCCGCCCACGCCCGCGCCGATTGCCGTATCGCGTTGCCGCGTGGTCATGCCGTCACACGCGGAAAGACTGGCGACAACCGCGCCGATTGCCGCGAGCGTACCGAGTTGACGAATCGATTTCATGATGCTGACTCCGTTCATTGTGTCTGGAAATGGTTGTGTGGAAATGGACAGATCACCTCCCGTCCTTGCATTTGATCTTAGCGCCGCAGCCCGTATCCAGATGTGTGAGCTTGTCAGCAGACTGTCGGTTTCGTAATCAAATGTTTCCTTTCAGTGAGCATGCAGCGTGCCCGCCCGCGCAGAAACGCGAAAGCCCGCCAGTGGCGGGCTTCGGTGCTGCTATGCCGTGATGCGAAAGGCTCGAACAGCGGGCGCGTACTCATGCGCCCGCGTTTCCGACCCTTACTGCCGCTGATAAATCTCAGCGCCTTTCTTCATGAACTCGATCGACTTCACTTCCATGCCTTTCTTCAGCGCTTCGTCGTCGGAGACGCCTTGTTGGGCGGCGAATTCGCGCACGTCCTGGGTGATTTTCATCGAGCAGAAGTGCGGGCCGCACATTGAACAGAAGTGCGCGACCTTGGCCGAGTCCTTCGGCAGCGTTTCGTCGTGGAATTCGCGTGCCTGGTCCGGATCGAGACCGAGATTGAACTGGTCTTCCCAACGGAATTCGAAACGCGCCTTCGACAACGCATTGTCACGCACCTGCGCGCCCGGATGGCCCTTCGCCAGATCGGCGGCGTGCGCGGCGAGCTTGTACGTGATGATGCCGGTCTTGACGTCGTCCTTGTTCGGCAGACCCAGGTGTTCCTTCGGCGTGACGTAGCAGAGCATTGCCGTGCCGAACCAGCCGATCATCGCCGCGCCGATGCCCGACGTGATGTGGTCGTAGCCCGGAGCGATATCGGTCGTCAACGGTCCCAGCGTGTAGAACGGTGCTTCGTCACACCATTCCAGCTGCAGGTCCATGTTCTCCTTGATCAACTGCATCGGCACGTGGCCCGGACCTTCGATCATCGTCTGCACGTCATGCTTCCACGCGATCTGCGTGAGTTCGCCGAGCGTCTTCAACTCGCCGAGTTGTGCTTCGTCGTTGGCATCGTAGATCGAGCCGGGACGCAGGCCGTCGCCAAGCGAGAAGGCCACGTCGTACGCCTTCATGATTTCGCAGATGTCCTCGAAGTGCTCGTACAGGAAGCTTTCCTTGTGGTGAGCCAGGCACCACTTCGCCATGATCGAGCCGCCGCGCGAGACGATACCGGTCATGCGCCTGGCCGTCAGCGGCACGTATTGCAGACGCACGCCCGCGTGAATCGTGAAGTAGTCGACGCCTTGTTCGGCCTGTTCGATCAGCGTGTCGCGGAAGATTTCCCACGTCAGGTCTTCCGCCTTGCCGTTGACCTTCTCCAAAGCCTGATAGATCGGCACCGTGCCGATCGGCACCGGCGAATTGCGGATGATCCACTCGCGCGTTTCGTGAATGTGCTTGCCGGTGGACAGATCCATCACCGTGTCGCCGCCCCAGCGGATCGCCCACGTCATCTTGTCGACTTCTTCGCCGATGGAGGAGGTCACCGCCGAGTTGCCGATGTTCGCGTTCACCTTCACGAGGAAATTTCGGCCGATGATCATCGGCTCGCTTTCCGGGTGGTTGATGTTGTTCGGGATGATCGCGCGGCCGCGGGCGACTTCTTCGCGCACGAATTCCGCGGTGATTTCCTTCAGACCGTCCGGACCGAAAGCGCTCGCACCGAATGCCTGGCCCGGATGCTGGCGGCCCATCATCGCGGCGAGTTTTTCGCCGTTCGGACCGCTCGTCTTCAGGCTTTCCAGATACGCGGCGCGTTGCTGGTTCTCGCGAATCGCGATGTATTCCATTTCCGGCGTGATGATGCCGCGACGCGCGTAGTGCATCTGCGAGACGTTCTTGCCGGCGATCGCGCGGCGCGGCGTGCGGTGCAGGCCCTGGAAGCGCAGATCGGCGGTGGCGGTATCGGCGGCGCGTTCGCGGCTGAAGTCGCTCGACAGGCCCGTCAGCGCTTCGGTGTCGCCGCGCTCTTCGATCCAGGCTTGACGCAGCGCGGGCAGACCGGCGCGGATGTCGATTTTGGCTTCCGGATCGGAGTACGGTCCCGATGTATCGTAGACATAGACCGGCGGATTCTTCTCGCCGCCGAAACTATCCGGCGTATCCGCCTGGGATATTTCGCGCATCGGCACGCGAATATCGGGGCGCGAGCCAGTCACGTAGACCTTGCGGGAATTCGGCAGCGGCGCGACAGCGGCGGCATCGACGTGGGCGTCGGCGGAAAGGAACTTCGGGTTGGCGTTCATGCGGATCTCCTCTGTCGACCGGAGTTGGCGCGTTAGCGCCTTACTCCGGTCCCATGCAACTTGTTGCGGTCGACGAGAGTGGGTGCCTTAGCTGTCGACAGGAGTTAGCACTTCAGCTGTCGGCTAGAGTTGGCGCTTTAGCGCTTACTCTAGCCCCATGCAAAGCACTTACTCCGGTCCCATGCAAAGCACGCACTCCGGTCCCATGTGTGGGGCCGCTAAGCAGGAGACGAGACGGAAGTTGGCGGATTCGCGAGGGATGAAACAGTAGGTCAGGTGCGAAATCCGTACGCTTCCCTGCGCTGGCATTATCCAGATCAGGTTCAAAGGGTATTTCTCACCCACGCAACACGGACCTCCGACCTCCGTGCGACGCAGGACCCCCGCGTTAGCAGCGCACACGATACACCGCCCGGGCGGTGCTTGGCAACCCGTCTTGAAAAAGTCAGATGTCGGAGATAACGCCCGTCAGCTACGCACTATTCTTATTGTGATAGGGCTGCCGGGGATGGTGCGGCGCAGCAGTTCCGCGTCGCGAATGTGCTGCGCTTACAGCGTGAAATCGTCGGCGGCTTCGGGCTGGAACAGGATCTTTTCGAGCTTCAGCACTTTTTCCGTGCCGCTCGGCGGTGTGAAGCGAATGCGTTCGCCGCGTTTGGCGCCGAGCAGCGCAAGGCCGACCGGCGAAAACACGTTCAGGCGGCCGTGCGCGAAGTCCGCGTTGGGCGGATAGACAACGATCCAGGTCATCTGCTCGCCGCTGGTTTCGTCGACCAGGGTGGCTTGCGAATTCATCGTGACGATATTCGCCGGGATGTCGCGCGATTCGACGATCACAGCGCGTTCGAGGACGTCGTCGAGCATGTCTTGCAATTTGGCGTCGGCGCCGGGCGCGGCTGCGTGCTTTTCAAGACGGGCGACGTCGAGTTCGGTGAGGTAACAGGGTTTCGTCTTTTTCATGATGGGTTCTCCATTTCGATCTGCATGTAAGGGGACTGCGTGCGGATGAGATCGGCCCGGAGCCCGACGACGCGGCTCCGGCAAAGGAAGGAGCAACGTCAGATCGGGCGCCGGGCGGCGAGAAGCGGGAGCGTTCGGGACGGTTGGCCGGCGTGAGGCGGGGCAATGTCCGCGCGTGCGCAACCGGTTGCGCGGCGGGGGCGCAAGCGGGTGAGGGCACGGGAGAACGGAAAGCGCATCGGGGTAGCCGGCAGATAACGGAAGGTGTTGGGGGCGCGCCGGACAGAAAGCTTGACCGACGCAATCGAAAGGTGAATGTTAGCACGGCCCGGGTGTCTCCTTAATCGTTCATGGAACGGTCGAGACCCTAGGCGAACATCCCAAGCCAGAATAAAAATCAGAATAGGCTGTCATAAGTGACCTCGTGGTCCGACAAACGTGCAGATCCTGATGGAGCACGCCATGCAAACCGCACGAACCCGCTACGCGAACCGGTATGCCACCCGCTACCTCACCCGCGTAATCGCGCTGGCCGTAGCGCTCGCGATCCTCTCGGCCAGCGGTCTGGCAAGCGCAGCCGCTGCCGTATGCGCGTCGCACAGCCCATCCCACCGCGTAGCGCTAGTAGAGCTGTACAGCAGCGAAGGCTGCAGCAGTTGCCCGCCCGCCGACAACTGGCTGAGCCAGTGGAAAAACAGCGGCGCAACCCAAAGCATCGTGCCGTTGGCCCTGCATGTGGACTACTGGAATAGCCTCGGCTGGACCGACCGTTTCTCGCAGCATCGCTTTACCGAACGTCAGCAAACCCTCACCGACCTCTCCGGCGGCCACACCATCTACACGCCTGAGGTCTTCGTATCGGGCCGCGAACTGCGCAGCTGGTCGCAACGCGACAGTTTTCAGAGCCGTGTCGGCCAGGTCGTCGCCGAACCCGCTCGGGCGAACGTGGCGCTTGAACTGAAACACGAGGCGAAGGGTGCCTTCAATGTCGATGCGCAATTCACCAGCAAGGCGGCGGACGCAACGGGCTCACTGAATGCCTACGTCGCGGTCTACCAGAACGCGTTGAACTCGCAGGTCAGAGCCGGGGAAAACAGCGGCGCAATGCTGCATCACGAACGCGTCGTGCGGCAATGGATCGGCCCGGTGCCGCTCGTTGCCGGTAACGCGCAAATCCGCCGCGATATCCGCATCGACGATGCCGATGCCAACGCGCCGGCTGACACCTTCGGCGTCGTCGCTTTCGTCGAAAACGCCGCGACCGGCGAGGTGTTGCAAGTGGGCGAACTGGCCGCCTGCAATTGATCGCGCGACGCCCCCCGCAGCGCCCCCATTCAATCGGAGATTCTCATGGCAACGCCTCATGCTCTCAGCGAAACCGCTCCGCCCGCCACGCCGAAGAGCGGCACGATTCATCCGGTGTGGGTGCGCGTCACGCATTGGCTCAACGCACTCGCAGCCATCCTGATGATGCTGTCCGGCTGGCGCATCTACGACGCGTCGCCGATCTTCAAAAGCTTTACGTTCCCCACGGCGATCACGCTCGGCGGCTGGCTCGGCGGCGCGCTGCAATGGCACTTCGCGGCGATGTGGCTGCTGGTCTTCAACGGCCTGCTGTATCTCGCCCTGAACCTGATCAGCGGGCGCTTCGTGCGCAAGTTTCTGCCCCTCTCGCCGCGCGCCGTGCTGCACGACTTCGTCGCCGCGCTGACCGGCAAGCTCTCGCACGCCGATCTGCGCGTCTACAACGCGGTGCAGAAATTCGCTTACGTGTTCGTCGTCTGCGATCTGATCGTGCTGGTGCTCTCGGGCCTCGCGATCTGGAAATCCGTGCAGTTTCCGCTGCTGCGCGAGTTGATGGGCGGCTACGACAACGCACGCGTCGTCCATTTCTGCGCCATGTCACTGATGGCAGCGTTCATCGCCGTGCATCTGGTGATGGTGGCCCTCGTGCCGCGTTCGCTGCTGGCGATGCTGCGCGGACGCTAAACCGCTGATCCACGGAAACGCAAAGCTTAAGGACATCGAATCATGACCACGCCCGATACACAACCCGGTCGAAAGCTCGCCCCTAGGCCTGACAATCAGCTTGACCGCGAATCGATCCTGATCGATGCACGGCGCGAACTCGCGATGCCGTCGCGGCGCCTGTTCGGCAAGCGGCTCCTGACGCTCGGCGGCCTGTCGATGCTGACCGGCTGCTCGCTCACCGACAACGATTCGGTCAACGCATTCCTGACGGCCGTATCGCGTCTGAACGACCGCGCGCAGGCCGCACTGTTCGATCCGAAACAACTCGCGCCGACCTACACCGAAGCGCAGATCACGCGGCCGTTTCCATTCAATGCGTTCTACGGCATCGAGGACGTGCCCGATGTCGACGCCTCCGACTACAAGCTGAAGATCAGCGGCCTCGTCACCGGTCAGCGTGTCTGGACCTTGCCCGAGTTGTACGCGCTGCCGCATGCCGAGCAGATCACGCGGCACATCTGCGTGGAAGGGTGGAGCGCGATTGGCCGCTGGGGTGGCACGCCGTTTGCCGATTTTCTGCGGCGCATCGGCGCGGACACGAGCGCGAAGTACGTCGGCTTCAAATGCGCCGACGACTACTACGAAAGCATCGACATGCCGACCGCGCTGCATCCGCAAACGCTGCTCACGTTCTCGTACGACGGCGAGCGCCTGCCCGCGAAATACGGCTTTCCGATGAAGCTGCGCATGCCGACCAAGCTCGGCTACAAGAATCCGAAGCACATCGTCGAGATGTTCGTCACCAACACGTTCCCCGGCGGCTATTGGGTCGACCAGGGCTACAACTGGTTCGGAGGCTCCTGACGCGCGCGGGTCGGCGCTTGCACAGACGGATGCGCGACCCCGGGCGGCAGAAGCTTCGGAAATACCCCGGCATCACCTGGAAGCCGGTTTAGATTCACCATCCATAACGAAACGGAGTCATCCCATGAAAAAGTTCGCAATCGCAGCAATGGCCGTCGCCCTCCTGACCAGCGGCGGCGCCGCGTTCGCTCAGGCAAGCGGCGCAATGTCCAACGATGCGATGTCGAAGGACACGATGTCGAAGGATTCGATGTCCAAAGACACCATGTCGAAGGACAGCATGAAGAAGGACACGATGAAGCACGACAAGATGAAAAAGGGCAACGACGCGACGGGCATGAAGCACGAAGCGTCGGGCGCGATGGCCAACTGAACGTGGCCGGCGATGCCGCTTGCATAGCTTGAGCGCCGGAATCACGGGCGGCTCAAAAGCCGGGGGACGTCCCCGGCTTTTTGTTGCAAGCACGCAAAAAAGTTACGATTCTTTCAATCGATGCGGTGGGCGCTTACTGCATAATGCGGTGCGCGCCGAACATTTGGCGCGTGTCAGCCGCGGATCGATTCCGATCGACCGCCGCGGCGTTGTGGCCCCATTGGCCATCTATCGTCTTTCCGTTCCACCGACATGTCCGCCAGCCTCGCCCGTCAGACCGCATCGCCGATGCGGTGTCCGCCATCCCGCCACAGGGTCTTCAGCGGGGGCGCAGCACCTCGAGCGGCATGGGCGGATTGAACGCATGTCGCCGCAACTCCCAAGCCGTTTTTCGCGTGGTTTCCCGATCCGTTTGCCGCAGTCCCGCAATGGGCAGATCGCGCTCGCGCTCGCGGTCGTTTATCTCGTGTGGGGCTCGACCTATCTCGCCGTGCACGTCGCGCTCGGTTCGTTTCCGCCCTTGCTGCTCTCAGGTCTGCGCAATCTGTTTGCCGGGGTAGGGCTCTTCATCTTTGCGGCGCGCCGCAATCCGGTCTGGCCGAGCGCGGGTGAAATCCGCAACGCCGGCCTTGTCGGCACGATGCTGGTCGGCTTGTCGAGCGGCATGCTCGCCTACGGCATGCGCACCGTCGGCACCGGCACCGCGGCCGTGATGGTTGCGACCGTGCCGCTGTTCGCGACGGTGATCGCGGCGGTGGCGGGGCGCAAGATCGGCAGAGGCGAGTGGTTCGCGGTTGGCCTCGGACTGGTGGGCATCGCGATCCTGAGTCACGGCGACAGCGCGCCGGGATCGGCGGGCGGCAGCCTGGCGATTCTGTGCGGTGCGCTTTTCTGGGCAGGCGGCGCGCATCTGGCCGGACGGCTGAAGTTGCCGTCGGACCTGTTTCTATCGACGTCGTTGCAGATTGGCCTCGGTGGCGCGATGTCGACGATGGTCGCCTGGGTATCGGGCGAGCGGATGATGGAAGTGCATTTTCTGCCGGTGCTGGCCTTCGTCTACCTGATGCTGATCGGGACGATGGCCGCCTATGTCGCGTACGGCTTTCTGATCCGGCATACGAGTCCGATCATCGCCAGCAGTTGCATGTACGTGAATCCGGTGGTTGCGGTGGCGCTCGGTGCGGTGTTGCTCGGCGAGCCGGTTACGCATTCGACGGTGATCGCGACGATCGTGATTCTGGCCAGCGTAGGGTTGTCTTTCTGGTTCGATTACCGGAAGAAGGGGCTCGCCTGAAGAGCGGCGGTGGCTTGCTGTCGGCTGCCGGTCGCACGCTTGAGTTTCTCCGCGAGGTCCGGTTCGCCTCAGGGTCTCTTTACGCGGATACCAACAAGGAGAGTCGCCAGCTCGGTGTATTCCGAACGTAGACGAATACGCCGTCCTTACGCCGGCGTATCAGGCGCGATTCGTGCGGGATACGCAATTCCCCAACACTCGATAAAGGAGAATTTCAATGGCGAAGTCTTCTGGCACCCAAGGCGCAGCATCTCAATTCAGCGATTCGTTCGTGATGGACATCAAAAAGATCCGCGACGACGCGCGTAAGCACATGTCGGATGGTCCGGTCACGCAAAGCTATGGTGCGGATCGTGACACGGTGCTGAAACTGCTCAACGACTCTCTGGCCACCGAGATCGTCTGCGTGTTGCGCTATAAACGACATCATTTCATGGCCAAGGGCATCAACTCCGAGGCGGTGGCTGCCGAGTTCGCGGAGCATGCGGCGGAAGAACAGGAGCACGCCGACCGCATCGCCGAGCGTATCGTGCAACTTGGCGGCGAGCCGGATTTTGCACCGGATGGTCTGACGACGCGTTCGCATTCGGAATACAAGGAGGGCGGCAATCTGACGGACATGATTCGCGAAAACCTGGTCGCCGAGCGTATTGCGATCGATACGTATCGTGAGATCGTGCGTTATCTCGGCGAGAAGGATGTGACGACGCGCCGTCTGTTCGAAGAAATCCTCGCTGTCGAAGAAGAGCATGCCGACGACATGGCCGATCTGCTCGAGGGCCGCGAGTAACCCGGTCGAAAAGCGGACGTTGAAAGCCAGGGGGCGAGAGGCGCCGGTTGGCCGCAACGCGAATGGCCGCTTGCGCTGCCGCGCTTGTTCGGGTGGAGATTGCCGGTGCTGGCGGGTCTGGATGGTTTCCCGCGCCGGCAATCTCTGCAACTTTTACCGCTGTGGTTCTGCATCTTCGGCTGAGGCGCTGCCGGAGGTCATTACAAAGTCTGCATTGGAGCAATCCTGTTGCACGGACACCAGACCGATAATTGGCGGTGCGCGTTTTGCTCCAGAACCCCAGCTCATGTATCAGCGTAGACCGGACGTGGCGGGACGCTTCAAATGATTCCACGCCGCCAGCCCGGCAAAACCAACCCCAGCGACACTCACCCCAAGCCACCCAAACGTCGGCCAAACCAAAGCGCCGACCCCCGACCCGACAGCACCACCAATAAAATAAGCCACCATATAAACAGTATTCACGCGACTCCGCGCTTCAGGCTTCAGCGCATAAATCCGCGATTGATTGGAAATCTGTGCAGCCTGCACACCAATATCGAGGATGATCACACCAATCACCAATCCAGCAATACTCTTCGCCGACAAGGCAAAAACAACAAACGAAATCGCCACCAGCGCAATCGACACCGTGATGATCGCCTGCGGTCCGCGTCGGTCGGAAAATTTGCCGGCGAGCGGCGCGGCCATCGCGCCGGCCGCACCGACGATCCCGAATAAGCCGGCGGCCTGCGGCCCAAGATGAAACGGCGCGCCCGCCAGCAATAACGCCAGCACCGACCAGAAAATGCTGAACGCCGCGAACATCGCCGCCCCGGTCAACGACGCTTCACGCAGCGCGCGATGCTCCACCACCAGGTGCCACATCGAGACCAGTAGCTTGCCGTACGGCAACGTCGACGTCGGCCTGCTCTTCGGCAGACGCATGATGATCACCACCGCCAGCACCAGCAGCGCGACGACCGAAGCGCCGAACACCGCGCGCCAGCCGAAGTACTCGCCGACAATGCCCGCCGCAGTCCGTGCCAGCAAAATCCCCAGCAACAGTCCGCTCATCACCGTGCCAACGGCATGGCCACGCTCGGACGCAGGCGCGAGTTCGGCAGCGAACGGCACCGCCTGCTGCGCGATGGTGGCGAGCACCCCGATCGCGAGGCTGGCGGCAATCAATACGGACAACGTCGGCGCCGCCGACGCCAGCACCAGCGCAACGCACATGCCCGCGATCTGCAACAGGATCAGGCGGCGGCGATCGAAGCGGTCGCCGAGCGGCGCCAACAACAGCATTCCGGCTGCATAGCCGAGCTGCGTCATGGCTGGCACCGCGCCGACCCACGACGCGCCGTTCGGAAACGACTGCCGGAAATCGTCGAGCAGAGGCTGGTTGTAATAGATGTTGGCGACTGCCACACCGGCAATCGTCGCGAGCAGAAGCAGCAAGCCGCGCAACGACCGGTCGGCGGAAGCGGGAGTAGAAGCGTCGGATGTGGACATGAGAGGGGACTGTCGATGGACCGGCCCATGCGCGGCCCTCAAGCGTGCCGATCATACCGGAGCAGGGAGGATCGTGCTGACGGCAGCCGAGCCTTGCAGACAAAATGAGATGGTCGTTCGGTTTTCGTTCGTAGAATCGGCGCGCGCAATAAGATCCATCACGTGACCGATTTCATGAACACAAGCTCGAAACCCGAAACCCGACGAATCAGCGGCTGGCTGCTCGTCGCCCTGATCTGCCTCGCCGCATGGGCGCTATCAACCGCAGTCGCATTGCGCGATCCACTCAAACTCATGCTCGAATGGGAATTGCTGGCGGTATTCGTGCGCCCTGAAACACACGGCTGGTATCGCACCGTGATCGCGATGGTCGGCTGCGACGTGATCATCGGGTCGTTCATCGTTGCCGGCGCAGGCTGGCTCGCGTTGCTTGCGCGGCGTAAATCCGCACGCTTTCCAGTACAGGTGCAGGCATGGCTGTTGGCCATCGTCGTCATGCGAACCATCGCCTATCTGCTCGGCGAGCACATGACCCACGCCATTGGTATCGCCATCGCCATTCCATTCGATGGCTTCATTCAGGCCGTTGTGGCCGCCGCGCTCGGGATACCGTATTTCAGGCTGTCCCGGCGCGTACAGCAAACTTTTGTCGCCGCCTGAAGCGGCGCGGCGGCATCGTCAATCGATCAACTCGCCTTCAGATTCGTAAAACGGATACGGCCCATCGGCTTTGTCGACATACGCATGATGCGTGACGATGCCCGTCGCCGGATCGTAGCGATGCAGCGCATAGGCGGGCGGCTCCATCACGAATGCCGAGGGCGCATCCTCGCGCAGATCGAGTCCGACCTGATGCGCGGGCGCCGGCACCGCCGACGCAATCGTGCCGCCAAACCGCACGAACATCGGCCGATGCACATGGCCGCAGATCACCCGCTCGACGTTCGGATAACGTGCGATCAACGCGGCGAGCTTGTCGGCGGCAACGGGATCGAGCCGCAATTCATCCATGTGCCCGATGCCGCAAACGAACGGCGGATGGTGCAACGCGACCACCGTCGGCTTGCCTCGTGCGGCATCGAGTTGCGTCGCGAGCCACGCGAGACGTGCGTCGCACAAATTGCCGGCGCTTTCGCCCGGCACCATCGAATCGAGTGCGATCACCCGCAGCGGTCCGACATCGACCGCGTATTGCACGAACTCGCCGCCACTGTGCAATTCGGCGCGATCGGGAAATGCCGCGCGCAACGCAGCACGTTCGTCGTGATTGCCCACCATCAGGAAGTAGGGGATCTCGAGCGGTGCGAGCAGGGTTTTGAGGTGCTCGTACTGCTCCGGATCGCCCTGGTCGACGAGGTCGCCGGTCATGATCACAGCGTCGGGGCGCGGCTCCAACGCATTGAGCGCGGCGACAGTGCGCGCGAGATAGGCGCCGGTGTCGACGCGGCGGTAAGCCAGCGCGCCGTGCCGTTTGATATGCAGGTCGCTAATTTGAGCCAGCAGCATGGGGAGGTCCTCTTTTATAGTGCGCTAAAAACACAGCGCTATCTCATTACGATAGCGCAATCAGCGCGTCCTGCGCGATCGAAATCCCGACCGGCGTGCCGCGCGCGAGTTCTACGCGGCCCGCGACGTCGATCAGCAAAGCGTCCGGTGCGGCGCCGCCGATCGTCAGCCGGGTGCGCTCGCCGAGAAACGCCGTGCTTTCGATATGGCCGCGCAATTGTGCGTTAGCCGGATCGGCAAGGGTCGCGTCTTCGGGACGAAAGAAAAATTCGTGTGCCGTGCTTGCGCTCGTGGGGCCTGAGGGCAGCGGTACAGCGCCGCCGGTTGTCGTCAGCAGGCCATCGCGCCGCTCGCCGGCCAGCCGGTTGATCGTGCCGACGAATTGCGCGACCGTGCGATTCGCCGGACGGTAGTAGATGTCGCGCGGCGAACCGATCTGCTCGATGCGCCCGGCGCTCATCACGACGATGCGGTCGCCGAGTTCCATCGCTTCGGCCTGGTCGTGGGTCACGTAGACGGTCGTGATGCCCAGTTCACGCAGCAGCGTATTCATCTCGCTGCGCAAGGTGTCGCGCAAACGCGCGTCGAGCGCGGTGAGCGGTTCATCGAGCAGCAGCACGCGGGGTTGCACGGCGAGTGCGCGCGCCAATGCCACGCGCTGACGCTGGCCGCCCGAAAGCTGATCGATCGGCTTGTCCGCGTGGGCGGTGAGACGCATCATCGCGAGCAATTCGTCGACGCGTTGCCGCGCGGTCTCAGCCGGCACCCGTTTGATCTTCAGTCCGTAGCCGATGTTGCCGCGCACGGTCAGGTTCGGAAACAGCGCGTAGCTTTGGAACACCATGCCGACCTGGCGTTTTTCAATTGGCAGCGCCGTGACGTCTTCGTCGCCGAACGCGATGCAGCCGCCGGCATCGGGTGTTTCGAGGCCCGCGATCATGCGCAGCGTGGTGGTTTTGCCGCAACCGGAGGGGCCGAGCAGGACCAGTGTCTCGCCGGCGCCGATGTGCAGATCGAGCGGTTCGAGCACACGCGTGCCGCGGAACGTTTTCGCGCATTGCGTGAGCGTGATGGGAACGGAGTCGAGTTTCATGGCGTGGACGTCGGTGCAGACTTCGAATGGGAGGCGGCGGTGCGCTTTTTCCCCGCGCTGCGCTGGCCGGTCGCATCGACGCCGAGCCATTGCATCGCGACGAGCAGCGGCATCGTCATGATGAAAAACAGAATCGTGTAGGCGCTGCCGATTTCGATGCGTAGCGACGCATAGGTGTCGGCGAGACCGACCGGCAGCGTCTTGGTGTCGGGCGTGTGCAGCATCCACGTCAGGTTGAATTCGCCGATCGAGAGCGTCAGCACCGCCAGCGCACCGGCGACGATCCCTGGCCGCGCATTCGGCAGCACGATCGTGACGAAGCGTTGAAAGAAGCTCGCGCCGAGGCTCGCCGCGCCTTCTTCGAGCGTGCGCAGGTCGCTGCTCGCGCATACGGCAGCAACCGCGCGCACCATGAACGGCAGCGTGAACACCACATGCCCGACGACGATAAAAGCGACGCTCATGCGAAACATCGTGAAGCCGCCGTAGACCACCAGCAGCGCAAGCGCGGAAGCGAGGCCTGGCAGGGCGATCGGCAGCACCAGAAACTCTTCGATGATGCGCGAGAGCCGCGTCTTGCTGCGCGCCAGCACGTAGCCGGCGGGCACGCCGGTCAGCAGCGTGACCAGCAAGGTCGCCGCGGCCACTTCGAGCGAGAGAAATACCGAGCCGTGATACTGCGTCCACACTTCGCTGAGCCAGCGCAGCGTGAGTCCGCTCGATACGCCTTTGAAGTAGTTGACTGTGAGCCCGGCCATGATCGACATCACGACCGGCACGATCAGAAATGCGCACAGCAGCAGCGTAACGAGCCACTGACCGGCTGCCAGCCAGGTGCGTGACGTGGGCAGCCTGAGGCGCCGCGGGCGCGGCTTGGCAGCTGGCTGAAGGGGAGCACTGATGGAGTTCATCGACGTCTTGCTATCGGGTTTGGACACACCGCTCATGCGCTTGCCGCGACAGCCGAGCCGCTCACGCTGCGAGCGAACGCCAGTACGGCCCACGTGACGATGCCGAGCACGATCGAGAGACCCGCGGCTGTCACCATGTTCGCGTTCAGCGTGAACTCGGTGTAGATGGTCATCGGCAACACGTCGATGTCGGTGGCGAGTGTGAAGGCGGTGCCGAAGGCGCCCATCGCGGTCGCGAAACATACCGCGCCCGCCGCGATCAAGCCTGGCGACAACGCAGGCAACACGATGTCGCGCGTGATACGCCATGGCGATGCGCCGAGCGAACGCGCGGCTTCTTCGAGCGAGGCATCGAGCCTGGTCGCCGACGCCATCACGGTGACGATCACGCGGGGAATCGAGAAGTACAGGTAGCCGAGAAAGAGGCCGCTCATCGAGTAAGCGAACACCCAGCGGTCGCCGGTGAGTTTTAACGACAACGCGCCGATCAAACCCTGGCGTCCGGCGAGCATGATCACCATGAAGCCGACCACGACGCCTGGGAATGCCAATGGAAACGTCAGCAGCGCGAGCAGCGTGCGCTTTAGTGGAAACTCACGGCGCGCCAGCAGCAAACCGGCAATCACTGAAAGCACCAACGTCGCCGCCGTGACCGCTGCGGACAACACGACGGTCGCGCCGAGGCTCGACATGTAGCGTGGATTCGTCAGCATCGCGCGATAGGTTGCGAACGCGTTGCCGTTGCCGCTGATTTGTGCGAGCGCACCCATCGGCAGCAGCCAGAACGCGATGAAAACCGCCAGCGCCGGCGCGATCAATGCGATGCGCCAGCGCAGCGGGAATGTGACATCGTTCAATGCATCACCTGTAGATAGTGCTCTCCGAAGCTCGACTGCTTCCCGGCCATTTTGCCGAAGTCGACCGGCTTGGCGCGGGCATAGTCGCTTGCGGGCAGGAATCGGGCGGCGGTTTCCGGACTCATTGCGTTCGCGCGCACCGGACGCAGATAGGCATCGGCCCACAGTTTCTGGCCTTCGTCAGACAGCACGAAATCGAGCACCTTCTTGCCGTTCGCTTCATGCGGCGCGCCCTTCACGAGACTCATCACGTATGGCACCGAGATCGTGCCTTCCTTCGGAATCACGAATTCGACGTTGGCGTGATCCTTGTACTTCGCGCGGTAGGCGTCGAAGTCGTAGTCGAGCAGGATTGGGATCTCGCCGGACATCACGCGCGCATAGGCGGTCTGCTTCGGCACGATCGGTGCGTTGGCCTTCAGTTTGCGGAACCAGTCGAGGCCCGGCTCGAAGTTGTCGAGCGTGCCGCCGAGCGCCTGATTCACCGCGACCGCGCCCGCGTAGCCGACAAACGCGCTCGACGGATCGAGGTAGCCGATCATGCCTTTGTACTCAGGCTTCAGGAGATCGGCCCACGAACGCGGGACCGGCTTGCCTTCGAGCGCGTCCTTGTTGACGAAAAAGCCCAGCGTGCCTGAATGGATTGCGAACCAGTAGCCTTGCGGGTCCTTCAGGTTCGCCGGAATGTCGTCCCAGTGCGCGGGCTTATACGGCTGGATGACGCCTTTGTCTTTCGCCTGGAACGCCGACGACACGCCGAGATACACCACGTCCGCGACCGGGCTCTTCTGCTCGGCCATCAGTTGCGCAATCGATTGGCCGGAGTTCTTGTTGTCGAACGGTACACGGATGCCGGTCTTTTGCCGGATCGCCTTGATCTGGCTCGCCCAGTCTGCCCATTCGGGCGGGCAGTTGTAGCAGATCGCGGTTTCGTCGGCATGGGCTGCTTGCGGCGCGAGGGCGGCGAGCGCTGCGGTGACGATCATGCCGGCCGACAACGCGGTGGCTGCCGTGCGGCCGAGGCGGCGGCAGAGCGGCTTGATCGAAGAAGCAACGCGTGTTGATAAGCGGATCACTGCGAGTCTCCTGGTGCGGAAGAGAGCGGGAGGTTCGGGGTTCGGAGTAGATGACGCAAATAGGGTGTTGCCAAGGGATGTTTCCAAACGATCTGTGAAAACCGTTCATAAAAACAGTGTGGGCAAACCGGCCCGGAGCGCGCGTACGTCTTACGCAAGCGACTAAGCAAACGGCTTCTCGGCCGCCGCCGAAGTTTCGTCGTGGTTCGAAATCGCCGCGATGGTGGCGCCTTCGCGCAAGCTGTGGGGCAACGTCAGCGTGAGCGACGTTTCCCCTAGTGTTTCGTAGGTGCCGGTTACGCGGGTCAGCAAACGCCGCCAGGCGGCGCAGCCGATCTCGCGATTCGGCGCGCAGACGCTTGCCAACGGCGGCGACAGCAATTCGCCCATGGCGAGTCCGTCGAAGCCGAGAATCGACATGTCGCGCGGAATCTGCAGGCGCGCACGGCGCAGGCCGCGCATCACGACCATGGCGAGCAGATCGTTGCTGCAGAAGAGGGCAGTCGGGCGGTTCGGGCCGCTGGTTAGATGAGCGAGCACGGACGGCGACAGTTCGTCGGCGTTGAAATCGACTTCGAGCGCGGGTGCGGGGGTGAGGCCGGCCTGCTGCATCGCCTGCGCGTAGCCGAGATGCCGTTGGCGGGCGCGGTCCGAGGCGGCCAGCGTGCCTGCGAGCATCAGGATGCGGCGATGGCCGTGCGCGATCAGCATGCGTACGCCATCGAACGCGGCGAGGCGGTTGTCGACCGAGACCGACGGACGCCGCACCGTGTCGTTATGCATCAGCACATAGAGCAGGCCGGCGCGGTCGAGCTCGTCGAGCAGCGGATGCGTGTCGGCATCGGCGACGGTCAGGATCAGGCCTTCCACGCGATGTTCACGCAGCGTTTCAATGGCATGGCGTTCGCGGTCGGCATCGTACTGGGTGGTCATCAGCATGAGCCGGTAGCCTTGCGCCGCGGCGAGCTCGTCGATACCTTGCAGGCATTCGGCGAACACGGGATTGGCGATCGTCGGCAGGATCACGCCGATCAGGCGCGTGCGCTCGCCGCGCAACTGCCGGCCTAGCGGGCTGGGGCGGAAATTAAGGGCGTCGATGGCTTGACGCACTTTGTCGAGCGTGACCGGGTTCACGGTATGCGGCGCGTTGATCGCGCGCGAGACAGTGGCGATGGAGAAGCCCGCGTGGGCGGCGACATCTTTGATCGTTGGGGTCATGGTTTCCGCTAGTCATGTAAACGTTTTCGCCAGCGGATTATCGGGAACGTTTGTGACTTGAGGATGACTCCAATTTTTGTCCCTGGCGGGCGAAGGTGAGGGTGGAGCGCGGCGGGATTGTGGCGGTTTGGTGCGCTCGACCGGCAATGGTAGAATTCGCGTCCACGTGCGGTCGTACCCCTGCCGGGGTGATGAAATTGGTAAACATAGCGGACTTAAAATCCGCCGCCTTACGGCTTGCCGGTTCAAGTCCGGTCCCCGGCACCACCCGCCCAGCAAAGGATTCGCGATTTTGCTTATTCCCGGCGAATCTGTGCGGTATGGGCTTTTTTGCCTTAAACCGGATTTCCCCTCTTCTGCCCGATCTTGCCAACGGCCGCTTAGGCCTGCCGATATGGTCGGCGCTCGCCCACATGTAGCCGACGAACCTGGTCGACCACGCATGCAAGTCGTTAGCGTCCTGTTCGGCATATTCGGGTGCCCACTTCTTGAGAGTCAACATTCTTTTCCTGCCATCCTTCCAGGTCGAACCTTTGTCCGTCACTTGGGCCTGCACGTAGTCGCCTATCGTGACGGATGGCCGCGTTGACAGGCCACATCGGCCCTCGGCGGCGAAGAGGCCGACAGAGATACCCCAAGCTCACGATTAATGTAAATTGATTGTTTTTGAGCATGCCTTTTGGCGGAGAGATCCATGAAGAACGGAAAACCGAAACGAACGCGTCGCGATGCAGACGGTCTTTTCCCCGACCTGCAGCAAAGCGATGCCCATTCGGCTAGCCGGCCCGATAACCCGTTCGGCGAAGAAACAGCCCGAACATCCGCAAGACGTGAGCGTGACGAAGCATCGCTCTGGAAAGACAATCTCGTTACCTTGCCTGCAGCGATCGAGTTGCCTCCGGGGTATGAGTCGGTGTCGCACGTGCGCGAGTCGATGGAGCGGGCCTGGCGTATGAAATGGGTCCGTGAAAGCGGCAATGAGGTTGTCGCGGAATTTCCCGAAGGTTGGGCTGCGATTCGGCCGGCCAGCGGTGCGGTGGAGTTGCGGGACGCGAGCGGCGTGGTTCGGGCTGTGTACGGCTGGGCAGGGGATGCTGAAGTGAGACTGCTGCCGCGGTATCGGGTCGAATCGCAGGAGAACAGTTCGAGCGGTCTCGGCAGTCTGCTTGTCCGTGATCGCGAGAACGGACAGATTCTCGAGAGGTCGTCGACGTGGTCTGCTCAGACCGGGACTAACCACCCCGATTGGGCCCGACTGTCAGCTTGGCTCGACAAGCAGTATCCGCTTCATCGGGATCCGCTGCGGCTCTGGACGGATTGCGAAGCCAATCGCAGTTAGTTCGGCTCAACGCGAATCCGCATCCCGCTGCCTTTGCAGCGAGGCATGCGGCCCGTGCCGTCGCCACTCGCAAATAACCCCACCATGCAACACCTGAAATACCTGACCGGCTACCCTGCACATCTGCAAGAGAAGGTGAAACACCTGATAGCCGACGAGCAACTAGGCCCTTACCTCGCGAAGCGGTACACCGGCACGCACGCAGTGCAAACAGACCGGGCGCTATACGAATACTGCGCGCAGTTGAAGCGCGAACACCTGCGCAACGGCGCGCAAATCGACAAGGTCGCCTACGACAGCAAGCTCGACGTCGTGCGCCATGCGCTCGGGCTTCACACTAGCATTTCGCGTGTGCAAGGCGGCAAACTGAAGGCGAAAAAAGAAATCCGCGTCGCCTCGCTATTCAAGGATGCCGCGCCGGAATTCCTGAAAATGATCGTCGTGCATGAACTCGCTCATCTGAAGGAAAGCGACCATAACAAGGCGTTCTACCGCCTCTGCGAGTTCATGCAACCAGGCTACCACCAGATTGAATTCGATCTGCGCTTGTATCTCACGTACCGCGATCTGAAGAAAGATCAGACCTGAACGTCAAGCCTGGAGATTCACGTTCGATCCGAATCCCGCGAAACTCGCAAACAAAGGCAACGGTCGGCCGTCAAGCAGCAACGGCTTCAACCCTCTCAGCCGTCCCAACCGCCGACGCCGTCAACAACACCGGAATCGACTTCGATGTCGGCGTCCCCGCCCCATCGGCGACCGAAGACAGCGGCACCAGCGGATTGGTTTCCGGATAATAAGCGCCGAGACACCCACGCGGAATGTCGTACTCCACTAGCAGGAACCCAGCCGCGTGACGCTCGATCCCATCGGCCCACACGCTCGTGATATCCACGCGCTGGCCCGCCACGAAACCCAGCATCGCGAGATCGTCCTTGTTGGCGAACAGCACACGCCGCTGCCCATACACGCCGCGATAACGGTCGTCGAGGCCGTAGATCGTCGTGTTGTACTGGTCGTGTGAACGCGTCGTCATCAAGGTCATCAGACGTTCGCCGTGCTCTGCGCGCGCCTGGTGAATCGGCGTGTCGACGTCGATCGCATGCACCAGGAATTGCGCCTTGCCGCTCGGTGTTTTCCAGATCCGCTCGCGCGACGCCACACCCAGGTGAAAACCGCCCGGGTTCTTGAGACGCTCGTTGTAATCCTGGAAGCCTTCGATCACCCGCGCGATGCCGTCGCGAATCAACGCATAGTCTGCTGCGTGAGCGAGCCAATCGACCTTGCTGCTGCCGAGCGTGGCGTGCGCCATGCGCGCGACGATGGCAATCTCCGACAACAGATTCGCCGAGGCTGGCTTGTTCATGCCGTACGAGATGTGCACCATGCTCATCGAATCCTCGACGCTCACGCCTTGCGCCACACCATTTTGAAGATCGATTTCAGTGCGCCCGAGCGTCGGCAGAATCAGCGCGTCGCGGCCGTGCACGAGGTGGCTGCGGTTCAGCTTGGTCGTGATGTGCACGGTCAGCTCGCACGAGCGCATCGCGTCCCATGTGCGTGGCGTGTCCGGCGTCGCGATCGAGAAGTTGCCGCCGAGGCCGATGAACACCTTCACCTTGCCGTCGAGCATCGCCTGGATCGTGTTGACGACGTCGAGACCATGCTCGCGCGGCGGCTCGAAATCGTAGACTTCGCCGAGCCGATCGAGAAACGCCTGAGTCGGTCTTTCCTCGATGCCGACTGTACGGTCGCCCTGGACATTCGAGTGCCCGCGCACCGGGCACAGGCCCGCGCCGCGGCGGCCGATATTGCCGCGCATCATCATCAGGTTCGACAGGATCTGCACCGTCGGCACGGAGTTCTTGTGCTGCGTGAGGCCCATGCCCCACGTCGAAATCACCGCGCGGCCCTTCACGTAGATGTCGGCGAGCTTCAGCACGTCTTCAAACGGCACGCCTGATTCGGCGACGATGGTGTCCCAGCTTTCGGCTCGCAAATCGTCGGCGAACGCATCGAAGCCGACCGTGTGTTCGGCGATGAACGCGACATCGAGCACGCGCGCGAGACCTGAGGCCGACGCTTCGTCGTCGAGTTCGATCACGCGTTTGGCGACGCCCTTGATCAGCGCGAAATCGCCGCCGACTTTCGGCCGGATGAACACGGAGCTGATCTTCGTGCTGCCCATCGTGATCATTTCGACCGGATGTTGCGGGCTTGCAAAACGCTCCAGGCCGCGTTCCTTCAGTGGATTGATCGACACAATGGTCGCGCCGCGCTTTGCGCACTCGCGCAGCTCGCCGAGCATGCGCGGATGGTTGGTCGCCGGATTCTGGCCGAAGATCAGGAGCGTATCGGCGTGCTCGAAATCGTCGAGCGTCACCGTGCCCTTGCCGATGCCGACCGTGTGCGGCAAGCCGCGGCTGGTCGCTTCGTGGCACATGTTCGAGCAATCGGGGAAATTGTTGGTGCCGTACATGCGCACGAACAACTGGTACAGGAACGCGGCTTCGTTGCTGGCGCGGCCCGACGTGTAGAAGGCGGCGCTGTCGGGATTGTCGAGCCGCAACAGGTGATCGGCGATCAGGTCGAATGCTTCGTCCCAGCCGATCGGCACGTAACGGTCGCGCACGGCGTCGTAGACGAGCGGGTCGGTCAGGCGGCCGTGTTGTTCCAACTCGAAATCCGACTGCGCCATCAGTTCTTCGACCGTGTGCTCCTCGAAGAAAACCGGCGTGACGCGCTTGCTGGTCGCCTCGGCTGCCACGGCCTTGACACCGTTCTCGCAGAACTCGAAGGTCGACGCATGCTCGCGATCCGGCCACGCGCAACCTGGGCAGTCGAAGCCGTCCGGCTGGTTCTGTTTGAGCAGCGTGCGGTAGTTGCCGCCCGTCACCTTTTCCTTGATCAGGTTGATGGCGACATATTTGAGCGCGCCCCAGCCAGCGGCGGGGTGCGTATACGGTTCGATGCGAGCTTCGGGTTTCTTCATGATCTTGCGGCCGGATATGGCCTGGACGAGGCTTTTATGCCGATGCATGGAAGCCTACTGTGTTCCAAAAGCGGCGCAGCATACAGAAAATCGGAAAGCGGAGGGATACAGTTGCAGTTTATTCGTCATAGACTGGCGGTTCCGCCCACGCCTTTTTTGAGCCAGGTCCTTGAAACTGTACGAAAAACTCGCCGATGAAATGACCGAAGCCGTGCGCCGCGGCGTTTTCGCGGCGGGCGAGCGGATTCCCTCGGTGCGGCAGGCGAGCCAGCAGCACGGCGTCAGCATCAAGACCGTGCTGCACGCGTACGCGTTGCTGGAAAGCCGGGGGATTGTCGAGACCCGTCCGCAGTCGGGCTATTTCGTGCGCGACGCGGTAGCGACGGCGGCAGCGCTCGACGAGCCGCGTCTGAGCCGCCAGCCGGCAGCCCAAACGCCACCAGTGGCCGCTGCGGTCGACGTGAGCCGCCTCGTGCTGTCGACCCTGCGCAGCATCCGCGCGCACGACGCCGTGCCGCTCGGCTCGCCGTACCCCGATCCGTCGCTGTTCCCATGGCGGCGCATCAACCAGTACGCGAATGCGATCGCCCGGCGCCACGCGAGCTGGAACCTGATCGACGACTTGCCGCCCGGCAATCCGGAGCTGATCCGCCAGATCGCGCGGCGCTATGCCGAGAACGGCGTGCCGGTCGATCCGGACGAAATCATCATCACGCTCGGTGCCACGGAGGCGATCAACCTCAGTTTGCAGGCGGTCGCCAAGCCGGGCGATACGGTCGCCGTCGAGTCGCCGACTTACTACGCGATGCTGCACGCCATCGAGCGTCTCGGCATGCGCGCCATCGAAGTGGCGACGCATCCGGTCCACGGCATCGATATCGAGGCGTTGGCCCAGGTCATCGCCCGGCAGAAGATCGCCGCGTGCATGGTGATGCCGAACTTCCAGAATCCGCTCGGTTTCCAGATGCCCGACGCGCGCAAGCAGCAACTGGTCGAACTGCTCGCTGCGCACGAGATTCCTGCCATCGAGAACGATGTCTATCAGGAGTTGTACTTCGGCGAGGCGCGGCCGTCGACCTTGAAGAACTACGACACCAAGGGGCTGGTGCTGCATTGCGCGTCGTTTTCGAAAAGCCTGACCGCGTCATACCGGATCGGTTGGGCCATGCCGGGGCGCTATCGCACGCAGGTCGAGAAGCTGAAATTTCTCAACACGCTGACTACGCCTTCGGTGCCGCAAGTCGCCGTCGCCGACTACTTGAGGCAGGACGGCTACGATCGCCATCTGCGGCATGTGCGCAAGGTCTACCGGCAGCAGGCGAGCATCATGACGGCGATGGTGCGGCGGTTTTTTCCGGCGGGCACGCGCATGTCGGCGCCGCAAGGCGGGTACGTGCTGTGGGTGGAATTACCCGAACGTGTCGATTCGATGCGGCTCTATCAGGCGGCGCTCGCACGCAGCATCACGATCGGGCCGGGCATGATGTTTTCGATGCGCGACGATTTTCGCCACTTCATCCGGCTCAATTACAGCTATCCGTGGACGGCGCAAACCGAGGCGGCATTGAAGACGCTGGGCGATCTGGTGGCGCGGATGGCTTGATGGGGCCTGGTAGCGCTTGAGAAAAGCGAGGAGACATCACGATGGCAGACGAAGAACTCGATTCGGTGCTGGTCGCCATACTGGCGCAGTTGTGGCGCGCGTATCAGGAAACGCCTGGCGGCGCGTGGTCGCTCGCCAGGCTTTCCAGGCAGGCGGACGTGCCGATGAGCGCCTTGCGGCGGCAATTGACAGCGCTGGTCGACGGCGGGCTGGTGGACGCCACCTTCACCGAGGAAGGCACGGGGACGGCGCGCCTGAGCGAGATCGGCCTGGGCTTGTGTGCGGCGCTGTTCGGCGAGGACGGTCCGCCAGACGATGAACCGGCCGGCCCAATGCCACCGGTTCATTGAGCTGCGGCCGAATTCGGCGCGAGGGCTTTGCCGATGTACTCGTTCGAAGATGTCGAACATGTCTGTCCGCGACCAAAATACAGATTTCGTTATGGGCGAGATAACGAATAATAATTTTTCCTCTGAAATTGACCTTCGAATATGGCCCCTTATGCTGGAGCCTTGCTCGGGACAATCCCGAGCGCTGTGGCAGGAACCTGGAAACTATCTTCGGAGAATTCATGAAAGCAAAGCTGGCGCGAGTGCTGCATCACTCATTACGCATCAAAACCGTCCGGACCGTTCTCGGCGCAGCGCTCGGCGCGTCCCTCGCGTTCAGCGCCGGGGCGGCTGCAGCCGCAACCGCGCAACCGCTCGGCATCGCCTTTGTCTACCTCGGCAATCCCGGTGACGCCGGCTGGACCTATGCGCACGAGCAGGGCGTGAAAGAGGTCGAGGCGAAATTCGGCGACAAGATCAAAGTGACGCGCATCGAGAACGTGCCGGAGTCGGCGGATTCGGAGCGCGTGTTTCGCGAGCTGGCGTCCAAGGGCAACAAGATCGTGGTGGGCTCGAGCTTCGGCTTCCAGGATTTCGAGTTGAAGGTCGCCAAGGACTTCCCGGACGCCGTGTTCGAACATGCGACCGGCTACAAGAAGGCCGCCAACTTCGCCACCTATGATGTGCGGACCTACCAGAGCGCCTACCTGGCTGGGCTGGTCGCGGGTTATACGACAAAGTCCAACACGCTCGGCTTTGTCGGTTCGGTGCCGGTGCCGGAGGTGGTGCGCAACATCAACGCGTTCACGATGGGTGCGCGCTCGGTCAACCCGAAGGCGCGCGTGAAGGTTGTGTGGATCAACAGCTGGTTCGACCCGGGCCGCGAAAAGCAGGCCGCCGAGACGCTGATCGGCCAGGGCGCCGACGTGCTGATCCAGAACACCGATTCGACGGCGACAATGCAAACGGCCGAACAGAAGAAAGTGCATGCATTCGGGTGGGACTCCGACATGAAGAAGTTCGGGCCGAATGCGCAACTGGGCGCATGCGTGAGCAACTGGGGCGTGTATTACACGCATCTGGTGCAGCAGGTGATGGCGGGCACGTGGAACAACTCGCCGGTGTGGTGGGGGCTGAAAGAGAAGGCGATCGATCTGGCCGACATCAACACGGACGCGGTGTCGCCGGCGGCGCAAAAGGCGTTGAACCAGACGCGTGACGACATCATCTCGGGCAAGCTCAATCCGTTTGCCGGTCCGATCGTGGATCAGTCCGGCACGGTGAAGGTCGCTGCGGGAAAATCCTTGAGCGATATGGAACTGCTGCGTTTGAACTGGTTCGTGCAAGGCGTGGACGGTTCGCTGCCGAAGTGATGAATTGACTGGTTCGCCTAACTCCTACTAAAGATTAAAGGAGATCGCCCGTGAGTCTTACCGTCCCGACCGATACCGGCGCCGCAGGCGTGGCGGCGACCTATCCGCCGCAGGGTCTAACGCCGACTCACGAGCAGATCGTGCGGCATCTGCGGCATTCGAGCCGGGTGGCCGAGCGGGCGACGCTGCTGGGCCACCATCCGTTCGGCGCGGTGCTGGTCGGCCCGGATCAGGAGACCGTATTGATGGAGCAGGGCAATGTCGACACGGTGAATCACGCCGAGTCGGTGCTGGCTCGCGTGGCGGCGTTGAATTTCACGCCGGAGTACTTGTGGAGCTGTACGTTGTACACATCGGTCGAGCCTTGCTGCATGTGCGCCGGCACGATGTATTGGGCCAATATCGGCCGCGTCGTGTTTGGCATGACCGAGAAGCGCTTGCTGGAGGCGACCGGCGATCATGCCGAGAATCCGACCATGAGCGTGGATTGCCGCTATGTGTTTGACCACTGCCAGAAACCCGTCGAGGTGATCGGTCCAGTGGCCGAGGTGGAGGGGGAGGTGATGGAGGTGCAGCGGCGGTTCTGGCGCGGCAGGTAGCGCTATGGCGGCGCACGCTCGCGCCAGACTGCCCTGACGCCTGCGGCCGTGGCCATCGGCGCCCCCGGCCACGGCTACGGCGCAGGCGCAGCAAACCCATTTCGCCGGGCGGCCTAATCCCGCAATCTGACCCCACTGCCACAGGCATTCAGACTCGATTGTTCGGTTTGACGGACAAGTGCCTTCGCGTTCCTGGTATTTATCCGCGCCGCCGATTTCCCTAAAATCCTCCCATCGAATGCAAATTCCGCGCCCCGCCGTTGCGGCTACGCGCGATGGGAGCCGTTATGCCAGCCTTGATTGCGAACCAGCTTTATCGGCCATCGGTGGTTCTGCCGATGGTCGCCCTCATGCAGGTGATGGTGTCGCAGGACTTCAACCTCGGCCAGGTTGGCTGGGTTGTCGCGACGCGCGGCGCGCAGGCCGCGCTGCAACGCTCGCGCGAATTCATCTGCGCCGCGCACTGCCGCGTCTGAACACAATCGGGCGCAATTCACACCCTATTCACACCGATCGGCCGGCGTCGTCCCCTGGACAGGGCGAAACGGGATCGCAAGCCGGGCACGGACGTCGCAGCGTGCAACAGAACCACCGAGAAAAGGGCGATAAAGGCAACGCGAGGCGCTGAGGGTAAGATGCTACGACCTGCATCCCAGCCTCGGGAGATCTGCCATGCCACAGCACTTCGACGCAGTCGTGATCGGCACGGGACAAGGCGGTGCGCCGCTCGCTGTCCGTCTTGGTCAAAGCGGCCGTAAAACTGCGGTTATCGAACGAGCTGCCTTCGGCGGGACTTGCGTGAATGTCGGCTGCACGCCGACCAAGTCTTATGTGGCCAGCGCCCGCACGGCCCACGTGGCGCGCCATGCCGCGGACCTGGGCGTGCAGGTGAGCGGGGCGGTCAGCGTCGATCTGGCTGCGGTCAAGGCGCGCAAGGACAGGATCATCGGCCAATCGCGCGACGGCGTCGAGAAATGGCTGCGCGAGGCGGCTAACGTCACCGTCTTCAACGGCCACGCGCGCTTCACCGGC
This sequence comes from Paraburkholderia phytofirmans OLGA172, assembly GCF_001634365.1. Lineage (NCBI taxonomy): Bacteria > Pseudomonadati > Pseudomonadota > Betaproteobacteria > Burkholderiales > Burkholderiaceae > Paraburkholderia > Paraburkholderia phytofirmans. The sequence continues at coordinate 3,111,531 of NZ_CP014578.1, read as the reverse complement.
GCGCATACGCTCGCCATCGGCGGCCCGGGCGGCGCGATGCCTGACGAACTCAGCGCCGACGAAATCTTCATCAATACCGGCACGCGCGCAAGCGTGCCGCCGCTCGACGGGCTCGAGCGCATTCGCTACTACACCAACTCCAATCTGCTCGACCTGACTGAATTGCCAGACCATCTGGCGATTGTCGGCGGCAGTTATATCGCACTTGAATTCGCGCAGGTTTTTCGCCGCTTCGGCAGCCGGGTGACGGTGCTGGTGCGCGGCGAGCGCGTGCTCACGCGCGAGGATGCCGACTTCGCCGGCTCCGTGCAGAAGGTGCTGGCACGCGAAGGGGTCGAGTTTGTCTTCGGCGTGCAGCCCTCGCGGGTCGAGCCGCATCCGCATCGAGACAGCGAGGTGTGCATCGGCTTTGCGCAGAACATTCCCGCGCTCGAAGCATCGCACCTGCTGTTCGCCACCGGCCGTGAACCGAATACCGACGACCTCGGCCTCGACGCCGCCGGCATCGCGACGGACCGGCACGGCACGATTCCCGTCGACGGCCAGTTGCGCACCAACGTGCCGGGCGTCTGGGCGATCGGCGACATCAACGGACGCGGCGCCTTTACCCATACTTCCTACGATGATTTCCAGATCGTCGTGGCCAATCTGCTCGACGGCGGCGCGCGCAGCGTCGACACGCGGATCATGACGTATGCGGTATTCGTCGACCCGCCGCTCGCGCGTGTCGGGCTCTCGGAGGCCGACGTGCGCAAGGCCGGCCGTGATGCGCTGATCGCCACCATGCCGATGACGCGGGTGGGCCGCGCCCGCGAACGCGGCGAGACCGACGGCTTCATGAAGGTGCTGGTGGACGCACGGAGCAAGCAGATTCTTGGCGCGGCGATCCATGGCATCGAAGGCGACGAGGCGCTGCACACGTTCATCGACATCATGACGGCCGGCGCGCCGTATCCGACCTTGCAGTACGCCATGCACATTCATCCGACCATCAGCGAACTGGTGCCGACCTTGCTCGATGGACTCAAGCCGATGAAATGAGCGGTGCGCTCAGTGACAAGCGGGGTGGCGAGCGCGCGATGGGCGAACATGCGCGGCGGACGCAGGTGACGAGGACAGCCGGAGTACAAGCGATGAAACGCGTGATCGGTAGCGGCAATCTCTTCGATCCCGGCGCGCCGGCGCGCCTTGGCGAGCAAGTCGATGCGCTCGTTGAAGAGGCCGGCGTGAGCATCGAGCGGATCGTCTCCAGAGGGCACGCAAGCCCGCCGGAGTTCTGGTACGACAGTCCGCGCGCCGAGTGGGTCGTGCTGCTGAGCGGCGCGGCGACGCTCGAATTCGAAGGCGAGCGTGAGCTGCATCCGATGAAGCCGGGCGACCACGTGCTGATCGAAGCGCATTGCCGGCATCGGGTGGCATGGACGAGCGACACGGAGCCGAGCGTGTGGTTGGCGGTTTACTACCCTGGGGCTCGCCGCTGACTGATCGCCAGACCCCGCCGGACGGGTGGATGGGCGATCACCGATAGCTGAGATCACGTCACCCTAACGGGATTACACTCAAACTGGCACGTATCCTGGAGCGAGATCATGACTGATGCCGACCCCAAAAGCACTTTTCGCGGTCTTCCGTTGACCCCGGAACAGGACGCGGAAGTCAGACACTACATAAAAAAGCAGAAGCAACAGGGCGTGGAGTGGGACACGCCGGAACTGGCGGCCATGCTTCGAGACATGCTGGAACCGCCGGGCGATGACGACGTTGAATTCGATCCCGTCTTCGACGAAACGAAAGCGGCCGCGGAGCGTGCGGCCGCTTCGATCGACGAGGCGATGGACCCGATTGAAGCGAGCGAAGAGCGAAACGCAGCCATGGAAATCGAGGCGATGAAGGGTCTGAGGCGTTGAGCCTACATCGCAGAACCACTGACGAGCGGCGCTTATCGGTCCGGCAGGGGCGGTCGCGAGTCCACGACGAATCAGGAAAACAACATGAGCATTAGCATCGTGCAGCTTGGGTCTCCGAGAGCGGCTGACGAAGGTCTGCGTATCGGTACTGTTCGGCGGCCGCCACGCGGCGTACCCCGGACGGAATTCGCGACCCGCGACTATTACGATGTGTGGCTGCCTAATCTGTCGCCTGATGCGGAGTTGGTGAAAGAAGCCAAGGCGGTCGCGAGCGACGCCGATTGGACCGCGTTCGCGAAGAAATTCCGCGCGGAGATGAATGGCGGCGATGCCAGCAAGGTGTTGGACCTGCTTGCCGCATTGTCGAAAACGACAAACTTTTCCGTCGGTTGCTACTGCGAGGACGAAAGCCGGTGCCATCGCAGCATTCTCCGTCAGTTGTTAAACGAGCGGGCTGCGCTGATCAGGTGAGGCGTGCATGCGCGGCCGGCGCAGGTTTTGACGCGTGAGCTTGCAGAACATCAGTCAGCGGAGTGAGGCCGTTTGGCCGATACTGACATCATGACTTCGCGCGCCCAGAGCTCCCCAGCCACCCGAATCGGTTTGATCTCCGACACGCACAACCTCGTGCGCCCCGAAGTCCTGCAGTACCTCGCGGGCTGCGACGCGATCATCCACGCGGGCGATATTTGCAATCAGGCGGTGCTCGATGCACTCGCACAGATCGCGCCGGTCACCGCTGTGCGCGGCAATAACGATATCGACGAGCCAGCCGCCTCGCTGCCGACGCACGTCAAGCTGACCGTGCAGCAGGTGACGATCCTCGTCGCGCATGACATCGCCGACGTGGGGGGCGATCCGCGCAGCGAGGGCATCGACGTGGTCGTGACGGGGCACTCGCACAAGCCCGCGATCAGCGAGCGCGACGGAGTGCTGTTCGTCAATCCAGGCAGCGCAGGGCCAAGGCGTTTCAAGTTGCCGATTTCCGCCGGTCTGCTGATCGTTGAAGGGGCGCACGCCAGCGCAACGTTCGATTCTCTGGTGACATAAAAAACGGGCCGGCAAATATCTGCCGGCCCGTTTTGGACATGCTCACGCTTATTGCTGTGGTTGGCTGCTGCCGCCCGTCATAGCGCTTGCAGGCGCTATGCGTACAACTTCAGCGGCTAGTTACTGCGCAACCCCGGCGCAACTCAGGATCAGGCACGCGCCGTAGCCGCGGCGGCGTAGCCTTCATCCATCTCCGCCGCTTCGCGCTCGCCGCGCAGCACCGCTTGCGCTTCCGCGCGCGTCGCCACGCACGGACCCGAGCCGAGCAGCGGCTTGCGGGCCGTTTCACGCAGTGCGAACACCGACACGATACCGATCAACGACGCGCCCATCAGGTAGTACGCGGGCATCATCAGATTGCCGGTGCTGTCGACCAGCCATGCCGTGACGAGCGGCGTCGTCCCGCCGAACAGCGACACCGAGATGTTGAAGCCGATCGCGAGCGCGCCGTAGCGGATCTTCGTCGGGAACAGCGCCGGCAGCGCCGACGGCATCACGCCGGTGAAGCACGACAGCAGCACGCCGAGAATCATCAGGCCGCCGAACACCGGCAGCACAGTGCCCATGCGAATCAGCAACAGCGCGGGAATCGACAGCGCGAACAGACCCACGCAACCGAACAGCATCACCGGCTTGCGCCCGATCGTGTCGGACAGGCGGCCGGCTGCCAGCGTCATCGGCATCATCAGCACCATCACGAGCAGCACGAGGAAGAGGCCGTGCGTTTCGTTGAAGTGCAGCGTGGCCGACAGATAGCTCGGCAGATACGAGAGCGCCATGTAATCGGTGACGTTGAAGATCAGCACGAGGCCGACGCACAGCAGAAGCGGCTTCCATTGCTGCATGAGCAACTCGCGGAAAGATTGCTTCGGCAGCGCTTTGTCTTCGGCTTCACGTTGCTCCGCCTGCTTCTTGAACGCGGGCGTTTCTTCGAGCTTCATCCGGATGTACAGACCGACCAGACCCAAAGGGCCCGCGATCAGGAACGGCACACGCCAGCCCCACGAGAGCAGCGCGTCGTTCGACAGCGTCGCCGTCAGGACCGCGACCGTACCCGCGCCGAGCACATAGCCGATCAATGTGCCGAACTCGAGGAAGCTGCCCATGAAGCCGCGGCGCTTGTCCGTCGAGAATTCAGCGATGAAGGTCGCGGCGCCGCCGTATTCGCCCCCCGTCGAGAAGCCTTGCACCAGGCGCGCGACCAGCAGCAACACCGGCGCGAAAATGCCGATTGTCGCGTAGCTCGGAATCAGGCCGATCGCGAAGGTGCCGATTGCCATCATGATCATGGTCATGGCCAGCACCCGCTGACGGCCGATGCGGTCGCCCAGCGGCCCGAACACCATGCCGCCGACCGGCCGCACGAGGAACGCCGCGGCAAACGTGCCGAAGGTGGCGATCAACTGCGCGGACGGGCTCGACGATGGGAAGAACACTTTGCCGAGCGTGACAGCGATGTAGCTGTACACGCCGAAATCGAACCATTCCATCGCGTTGCCGAGCGCCATGGCGCCGACGGCCCGCTTGAGGAGAGATTGGTCGACGACGGTGATGTCGTCGAGTGAGAGGCGTTGTTCTTCTTTGTGGTGTCGCCAGAAGCCGTTGCTGGAAGCGGTCAAGGTGAAAACTCCAATGACTGCGACGAAACTCATGAAAACGCGCATGAACGTTCCGCCACGGGTGCTGGGAAAGCGCAGTTTCGCGAGCAGAGCGATGGCGTCTCTCTCGCCCGAAGGCAATAGAAGGGGCGTGAAAAAGAAAATAAAACGCCCGTGCCTCGCGAATCATTCGCGAAAAAACACTCATCTAGATTGTGCTGACGGTTGCATCTGCGTGGCCGTGGAAGGGGGGGCAGATGCATGAGGACGCTGGGGTGGCTGGAAGCTGGCCCACGCGCCGCTGGAAGGCTCGAAACGAAAAAGGCCGGTGCGCATTCGCCGCTCACGGTGTGAGATCGAGCGGAGAAACGTCCGACAAGCCTTCTTGTATAAACTATTCAATCCGGCCTTTGGCACGCACTGCATGCCAAGTTTGAACTGAACGTGACTCGGGGTGAAATGCTGGCGAATTGCTGTTGGAACGATGCACATGGTAGCACGATGACAGAGGATCGTGCAAACCCGGGGTTCCGGGAACGGCCCGCGTGAGGCCCTCAACCCTTGCCGGGCGGGGGATTGAGCGGATTGCGGCGGTGTGGAAAGACGGCTTAAAAGTGGCCGGAAATGGACCGTTCGGTGAACCCGCCGGGCGGGAAAACGAGGCAAAAACGAGGCACGGGCGAGCCAAAAAACGAAGCCGGAACGCGTCCATCGGCGGCGTAAAAAGAACCGGGAAAGAGCGGAGGTTCACGCGAAAATCCGGGACATCGGGCGAAAAAAATCCGCGCACGCGGCGCGGATTTTCATGTCTGGCTCGAGTTCGCAGCCGCAAGCGCTTACTCGGCCGCCGGCGGCACGTAACCCTGCGCCGTATCCGCGCCTTCGCCGAAGAAGAACTTTTCGGTCTGCTTCATCAGATATTGACGTGCGCGCGGATCGGCCATGTTCAGGCGGTTTTCGTTGATCAGCATGGTTTGCTGCTTCAACCAGGCCTGCCAGGCTTCCTTCGAAATGCTTTCGTAGATCCGCTTGCCAAGTTCACCCGGCAGCGGCGGGAAATCGAGGCCTTCGGCTTCCTTGCCGAGCTTCGCGCATTGAACCATACGAGTCATGCTGTGCTTCTCCTTTGTCGACCGGAGTTAGTGCTTTAGCACTTACTCCGGTCCCATGAAAAAATAATTACCGTGGCGGGCAGTCGCTTTATATGGGGGCGCTCAGAGCTGTTTCATCAGCACGAGCGACTTGCGCTGCCAGTTATAGAGTCGGCGGCGGTCTTCCGGCAGGTCGTCGACCGTGACCTTGACGAAGCCGCGCTTCAAGAACCAGTGTTCGGTGCGCGTGGTGAGCACGAAAATCCGCGTGAGGCCGCGCGCCCGGGCGCGTTGTTCGATGCGCTTGAGCAGGCGCTCGCCGTCGCCGGTGCCTTGCGCTTCGGGCGCGACCGTGAGGCACGCCATTTCGCCGATGCGCTCCTGCGGATACGGATACAGCGCCGCACAGCCGAACAGCACGCCATCGTGCTCGATCACCGAGAAATGGTCGATGTCGCGTTCGATCTGATGGCGGCCGCGCCGCACCAGCGTGCCGTCGGATTCGAGCGGTTCGATCAGCGAGAGAATGCCGCCGACGTCGTCCGGCGTCGCTTCGCGCAGGCTTTCGAGGTTCTCGTACGAGATCATCGTGCCCACGCCGTCGTGCAGGAACAGTTCGAGCAGCAGGCTGCCGTCGAGCGCGTAGGGGATGATGTGCGCCCGCGCCACGCCGCCGCGGCAGGCGCGGATCGAATGCTTCAGATAGAAACCCGCGTCGCCGGTGACTTCGCCGCTTTCATGCAGCTTGTAGGCGTCGTCGAGCGACAGTTCGCGAATCAGTTCCGGCCCGTCTTCACCGGTCTCCATCAGGCCCGGCGTCTCGGTCAGGAACACGATTTTGTCGGCGCGCAGTGCGATGGCCGCCGCCGAGGCGACGTCTTCCATCGACAGATTGAAGGCCTCGCCGGTGGGCGAGAAGCCGAGCGGCGACAGCAGCACCAGCTTGCGGCTTGCGAGCGAATGGCGGATCGAATCCGCGTCGATCTTGCGCACCACGCCGGTGTGGGCGAAATCGACGCCGTCCAGAATGCCGACCGGGCGCGCCGTCACAAAGTTGCCCGACACCACGCTGATGTGCGCGTGCGCCATCGGCGTGTTCGGCAAGCCCTGGCTGATCGCCGCCTCGATATCCAGCCGCACTTCGCCGGCCGCTTCTTTCGCGGACTCCAACGCGCGCGCGTCGGTAATGCGCATGCCGTGCGAGAACTCGGATTCCACGCCGTGCAGGCTCATCTGCTCTTCGACCTGCGGCCGCGAGCCGTGCACCAGCACGATCTGGATGCCCATGGCCTGCAGCAGCGCGATATCGGACACGAGCGCATTCAGGAGCCCCTGATGCACCACCTCGCCGCCGAAACCGACGACGAACGTCTTGTTACGGAACGCATGGATGTAAGGGGCGACTGAACGCATCCAGTCGACAAATTGCGCGTGCTGGGCGAGGCCTTCCGTTGCGCCGGCGGGGGCCGGAACGCTCGCGGGCGCGGGGACGAGGTCGGTTTGGGAATTCATGCCGGGGATTATAATGCGCCCCCATGTCGAATGTACCCAAAAGTCCCGCTACGGCGAACGAGAATGCGGCGCCGGCCGCCGATCAGGCGAACGCCGGCGACGCGCAGCGCCGCAATGCGCAGGACGCTAACCGCAACACGCCACCGGCCGCGCGTGAGTCCCTGCGCTCCGCGGATGACGCGCGCGTGTCCGCACAGAAAAAAAACCAGCCACAGGGCGCGCGCCGCGAAGCGGGCGCGCAGGCGCCGAAAGCTGCGCATGAAGGGCGGAAGCCCACCCCACAGGGCGACGCTGCGCGCAGCCAGCCGACTTCCGGCGGCGTGGAGAAGCCCGCGCGCCGCGACGATGGACGCGGGCAGAGCGCGCTTCACGGCCAACGCCAGCAGCAGGGCGATGAACGGCGCGCGCAGTCCGAAAACACGCGGGCTCCAAATCAGCCGAAGCGTGGCGACGGACGTGCCAATCAGCAAAGCGGTGCACCCGCGCAAAAATCGCCGCAAGCAGGCGATGCTCAAAACGGCCAGCCCCGTCGCGAGCCCCGTTCGCCGCGCGTTCAGCGCGTCGTCGAGCCAAATCCGATTCCGCCGATTACTTTCCCTGAAGCGCTGCCGGTCTCGGGCCGCCGCGAGGAGATTGCGCGCGCCATCTCGCAGAATCAGGTCGTGATCGTCTGCGGCGAGACTGGCTCCGGTAAAACGACCCAGCTGCCGAAAATCTGCCTCGAACTCGGGCGCGGTCTCGGCGCGGGCGGCACCGGCCTGATCGGCCACACGCAGCCGCGCCGGATTGCGGCATCGGCGACGGGCCGCCGGATCGCCGAAGAACTCGGCACGCCGTTCGGCGAAGTGGTCGGCTACAAGGTGCGGTTTACCGACAATCTTTCGCCGGGCGCGTCGGTCAAGTTGATGACCGACGGCATTCTGCTCGCCGAAACGCAGACCGATCCGCTGCTCAAAGCCTACGACACGCTGATCATCGACGAAGCGCACGAGCGCAGCCTGAACATCGATTTTCTGCTGGGTTATCTGAAAGAAATCCTCGTCAAGCGCCCCGATCTGAAGCTGATCGTGACCTCGGCGACGATCGACGCGGATCGCTTCGCACGCCATTTCGGCAGCGACGACAAACCCGCGCCGGTGATCGAAGTGAGCGGGCGTCTCTATCCGGTCGAGGTGCGCTATCGGCCGGTCGCGGAGGACAGCCCGGCAGTGAAGGCGGCGGAGGGGTCTTCCGCATCGTCTTCGCGTGAAAGGCCGAAGACCCAGCGCGAAACGGATCGCGATCTGATGGAAGCGATCGTCGACGCAGTCGACGAACTGTGCCGCGAAGGCCCCGGCGACGTGCTGGTGTTCCTGCCCGGCGAGCGCGAGATTCGCGATGCCGCCGAAGCGCTGCGCAAGCACCATCCGCCGCATACGGAAATTTTGCCGCTGTTCGCGCGTTTGTCCGCGGCCGAACAGGAACGCGTGTTCCGCACCTCGAACGCGCGCCGCATCGTGCTCGCGACCAACGTCGCCGAAACCTCGCTGACCGTGCCGGGAATTCGCTATGTGGTCGATACGGGCTTGGCGCGCGTGAAGCGCTACTCGTATCGCAACAAGGTCGAGCAGTTGCAGGTCGAGTCGATCTCGCAGGCCGCCGCCAATCAGCGGGCAGGGCGCTGCGGCCGCGTCGCCGATGGCGTGTGTATCCGTTTGTATGAGGAAAGCGACTACCAGGGCCGCGTGCGCTTCACCGATCCGGAGATTTTGCGTTCGTCGCTGGCGTCGGTGATTTTGCGCATGAAGTCGCTGCATCTGACGGCGATCGAAACCTTCCCGTTCATCGAGCCGCCGCCGGGCCGCGCCATCGCCGACGGTTATCAATTGCTCAACGAACTGGGCGCCGTTGACGACGACAACCAGCTCACGCCGCTCGGCCGCGAACTCGCGCGCTTGCCGCTCGATCCGCGCGTCGGCCGGATGATTCTTGCCGCGCGCGATCAGCAGGCGTTGAAGGAAGTGCTGATCATTGCCAGCGCATTGTCGGTGCAGGACCCGCGCGACCGGCCGATCGAAGCGCAGGAGCAGGCCGACCAGGCGCATCGCCGGTTCGCCGACGAGCGTTCCGAGTTCCTGCAATGGCTGAAGATCTGGAACTGGTTCGAAGAAGCGATCGCGCACAAGAAGTCGAACCGGCAATTGCAGGACGAGTGCCGCAAAAACTTCCTGTCGCAACTGCGCCTGCGCGAATGGCGCGACGTGCACTCGCAACTGCTGACGGTGGTGCGCGAACACGGCTGGCGTCTGAACGAGGCCGAGGCGACCTTCGAGCAGATTCACCTCGCGTTGTTGACTGGCCTGCTCGGCAACATCGGCCTGAAAGCCGACGACGAACCGTATTTCCTCGGCGCGCGCAGCATCAAGTTCTACCTCTGGCCTGGCTCGGCGCTGGTGAAGAAGGCCGGGAAGTGGGTGATGGCCGCGGAACTGGTCGAGACGAGCCGTCTTTACGCACGCTGCATCGCGAAGATCGAGCCGGAATGGATCGAGAAGATCGGCGAGCATTTGCTGAAAAAGTCGTTGTCCGAGCCGCATTGGGAAAAGCGCGCGGCGCAGGTGTCGGCGTTCGAGCGCGCGATGCTGTACGGCTTGCCGATCTATCACCGGCGCCGCGTGAGCTTTGGCAAACAGGACCCGGCGCGGGCGCGCGAGCTGTTCATTCGCGGCGCGTTGGTGGAAGGCGAATTCGATACGAAGCTCGCGTTCTTCGCGCACAACCGCAAGCTGCTCGCCGATATCGAGCAACTGGAACACAAGTCGCGCCGCCAGGACGTGCTGGTCGACGACGAGCTGATTTTCGGCTTTTACGATCAGGCGTTGCCGCAAGGTATTTACACTGGTGCGTCGTTCGAGCGCTGGTATCGCGACGAAGTGAAAAAGAGCGGTCAGCCGGAAGAGAAGCTGCGTCTGTTGTATCTGTCGCGTGACGATCTGATGCGGCACGAAGCAGCCGGCGTCACGACCGACCTGTTCCCGAAGCGGATGACGATGGCGGGCGTCGAGATGGCGCTCACGTATCACTTCGAGCCCGGTTCCCCGCGTGACGGCGTGACGCTTGCGGTGCCGCTGTATGCGTTGAATCAGGTCGACGCGCGACGCTGCGAATGGCTCGTGCCCGGCATGCTGAAAGAGAAAACGCAACTTTTGCTGAAATCGTTGCCGCAGAAGTTGCGGCGCCATTGCGTGCCGCTGCCCGAGTTCGCGGCGGGTTTCGTCGAGCGGCAGGGTGGTCCGCGCTTCGGCGCGGGCGGGTTGCTCGAATCGCTGATTGCGGACATTCGCGAGCAGACCCAGGTCGCGATGAAGCAATCGGACTTCAAACTCGAGACGCTGACGCCGCATCTGTTCATGAACTTCAAGGTCATCGACGAGCATGGCCGGCAGCTCGCGATGGGCCGCAACCTGTCGCAGCTGCGCGCTGAACTCGGCGGCCAGGCGCAGCAGCATTTTCAGAAGATTGCGTCCGGTGCGGCCGGGGCGGCGTTGGCGGATGCGGGCGGCGGTGGCGGCGTGGCCGCGGGCGCGCAAGCGAGCGGAACATCCGGCGCGGCGAGCGGTGCGGCGTCGCGAGGCAAGGGTGCGGCTGCGCCCGGTCCGCTTGCCGCGGCGCAAGACGGCGCGCAAGGCACCGCACTGTACGAAAAGCTGACGACATGGAATTTCGGCAAGCTCCCCGAGTTGCTCGAAATTCGCCGTGGCGGGCAGACGTTGTTCGGCTATCCGGCGCTGGTGGATCGCGGCACGCATTGCGACGTCGAGGTATTCGATTCACCGGACGAAGCCGCGCGTATCCATCGCGCGGGGTTGCGCCGGTTGTTCGCGTTGCAGCTGAAGGAGCCGATCAAGTATCTGGAGAAGAATCTGCCGGGTCTGCGTGAAATGGCCATGCAGTTCATGCCGCGCGGGACCCAGGAGGAACTGCGCGATCAACTGATCGACACCGCGCTCGACCGCGCCTGCCTGCAAGACCCGCTGCCGGCCGATGACGTCAGTTTCCATACGCGTCGCGACGAAGGGCGCAGCCGGCTGACGTTGTTGGCCCAGGAAATCGCCCGGCTGGTGGGGCAGATTCTCAGCGAATACGCGACGGTGACGAAAAAGCTGGCGCAGGCGAAGGCGTTCGCCGCTGCGCATGCGGACATGCAGAATCAACTCGATCAGCTGATCGGCAAACGCTTCGTGGTCGATACGCCCTATACGCAGCTGGCGCATTTTCCGCGCTATCTGAAGGGGATTGCGTTGCGCATCGACAAGCTGAAGGCGGACTCCGCACGCGACGCACGGCAGTTCGCCGAATTCCATCCGCTGTTGCAGAACTACCAGCGTGCGCTCGCGCAACGTGGTGGCGTGCTGGACACGCGCCTGTCGGAATTCCGCTGGTTGCTCGAGGAGCTGCGCATTTCGCTGTTCGCGCAGGAGTTGCGTACGCCCATGCCGGTATCGGTGAAGCGTCTCTACAAGGTCTGGGAATCGATGCAGCGCTGAGCGGCGGGTGGTTGGGGCGCTGCAGGTGCCCGCGCCGCTCGCGTAGTGTTAGCCGATGTGGTTCTTCACATGGCGTCGCGCAAAAAAAACGCGCGACGCCATTCCTTTTGAGAATGACGCCACGCGCAAAGGGCGCGAGCGCTTCCGGGCTCACGCCTGCTCGCTGCTGGTACAGCAACGCGATTGACTTCGATGTGACTGGCTCGGATCGAGCCGGTCACGCTTCTTGCCGAAGTCTTACCAGTGCATGCCTGCGCCGACCGACGCGCCGAACTGACCGCGTGAGTCGGTCGTGCCTTGCACCTTGTAGACCCACTTGCCGGTTTCCGACAGCTGCGACACGCCGATGGCCATTGCCGACTGGCCGCCATACGTGCCGCCCGCAATCGCCACCATGCCGTGACCCGGCAAGACCGCTTGCGGCAAGCCGGCTGCCGCCAGCGCCGATGCCGTGCCGCCGTACGAATCGCGACGGGCCGAGCGGATCTTGTCGTCGGTGTAGCTGTTAGCCTGGCCGACTGCGCCGCTCATGCTCTGCTGCAACTGATTGACGTTGACCGCGTCCGTGCCTTGCACGCCGGCTGCGACGTTGGTGATCTGACGCTCCTGACCTGCCGCGCCGACTGATACGGTGTTCGCGCGATCCGCGACCGAGCCTTGACCCAATGCCACCGAGTTGTCGGCGCTGGCGTTTGCCGCAGCACCGAGCGCGGTAGCGTTGTTGCCGCTTGCGATCGAATTCGCGCCCATGGCGATTGCGTTCGTGCCGGTGGCATTGGCGTTGGCGCCCATGGCGACCGAATGCGTGCCCGATGCCTGCGCAGCTTCCGTGTCGGTGTTGCCGTCGGCGCTGAAGAACGGCACGTTCGGATTCACGGTGATGTTCTGGACAGCGCTGCTGATTGCCGCGTTCAGTTGGCCGAGGTTGACGGCGTCGGTCGAATCCACGCCTTCGCCGACGTTGTGGATGACCGTGCCACCACTGGCTGCATCGCCGCCGAGCGTCACGCTGTTCTTGTTGACGCTGCCGTCGGCGTTGGTGTCGTACATGACGGCGCCGTCGAGCTTGGCGGCGGTCTGCGCGCTGGCCTCTTTCAACTGGGCGACGTTGACCGCATCAGTGTCGGCGGTGCCGGCGGCGACGTTGGTGATCTGGCGCTCGCTATTGACGGAACCCACCGAAACGGTATTGGCGCGATCGGCAATCGAGCCTTGGCCGAGCGCGACGGCGTTATCTGCGGTAACGGCGGCCATGTTGCCCAGCGCAGTCGCGTTCGTGGCGAGGGCTTGCGCGCTTGCGCCGATCGCGGTGGCGCCTGCGATGTTCTCGCCACCTGTCGACAGCGGATCGTGGCCGGCGACTGCCTTCGCGCCGATGGCCACCGATCCGTCGCCGTTTGCCTCGGCCTGATTGCCGATGGCGACGCTGTTGTCGCCGCTGGCATACGCAGCATTGCCGCCGGCAAAGGCGTTCGTGCCGGAGGCGCTGGCGGCGGGACCCATCGCGACGGCGCGAAGACCGGTCGCGGCTGCGTCGTCGGTGCCGTCGTTGGCGCCGTTGGCCTGGAAGTAGCGCATCTCGCCGGCCGTCGCTGCGGTGATGGCGGCTTGCAACTGGCGCACGTTGACGGCGTCGGTGCCCGCGGTGCCGTCTGCGACGTTGGTGATCTGGCGTTGCATTGCGCTCGATCCAACGGACACCGCATTTGTCCGATCGGCCACTGAGTCTTGGCCTAGCGCCACGCTGTTGTCGCTATTTGCGGCGGCATTCGCGCCGAGCGCCACGCTGCCTGCGCCGAACGCATATGCGTTGGTGCCGAACGCGCCGGCCTGCGATCCGATTGCCTGAGAATCGGCCCCCATCGCGACAGAGTTCTCGCTTTGCGCCCACGACCCAGCGCCGACGGCGACGGCGCCAGCCGCCGATGCAATGCCCTGGTAGCCGATTGCAACCGAATTCACGCCGTTCGCTTGCGCGTTGTAGCCCACGGCCGAAGCGCCGGATGCTGTTGCGTGGGCGTCGCCCGGCGTCAGGGTGCTGTCGTTCGTGCGGACGTATTTGACGCCGCTACCGTTTTCCTGGATGTAGTTGCTGCTGGTGTCGCCAGCGATAGAGTAGAGTTGCGCGCCATTCACAGCGTCGGTGCTGGTGGCGGAAACCGTGCCTTGATGCACGTTCGTTATCGTTGTGCCGCCGGTTACGCCGCCGTCCGTTGATGCCGGACCGGCGAGCGTCACGCTGCTCTTGTCGGCAGGCGTTGTGTCGTACTGGACGCTATTTGCCGTGGCCGTTGCGATTTTGTTGTCGACGGCTTTGAGTTGGCTCACGTTGACGGCGTCGGTGTCCGCTGCGCCAGCGGCGACGTTGGTCAGGCGCCGTTCATTGCTCGCCGAGCCGACCGACACCTCGCCATGAGCCGTAAGGCCAGCGATGTCTGAATCGGCGGCGCCGAATTTTTCGCCCGATGCGGTTAGGTCGGCAGTCGTGGTGGACTTTGCGCCTAATGCAACGCTATTGACTGCGGTCGCCGTAGCGGCCGAACCTATGGCGACGCTGTCGGTAGCGGTCTTTGTAACGAATGCGTTCTCGCCAAACGCGACGCTGTTGGCTGCCGCGGCTTTACTCTGGAACCCGACTGCCACCGAACTGGCTCCGGTCGCTGCAGTGTTAGTGCCGAGCGCAATGGTTTCGCTGTTCAACGCACGAGCTGAGTTGCCAATCGCTATCGAATCGAGGGCGGCGGCTGTGGCTGTAGGGCCGGCGGCGATGGAGTTCATGCCATCGACCGCAAGGGCGTCGTCTGACCCATCGGCTAGTCCGCTGACGCTGAAATAATGATTGGCCGACGCCGGATCCGCGTAGGCAGCCGAAACGCTCCCCACCAACGCCGCCCCCGCCAGCACGACTTGCGCCATAGCCAGCTTCCGCGACGTCCCGCGTTTCGTCTTCGACCGAGTCGTTTCCGACGTAGCCACCCACGTGCCCGTCGCTTCACACCAAACCGATTTGTAGATCTTGTTCATTTTTTTCAGAAACTCCGCGGTTATTGCGTGCGTGGACTGCACGTGAAAGCGCGGCGACTCGAATCAGGCGTCATCGCCCTGGTATTTCGCGCACAAATAAGAACATATAGACCGCGGTTTTCCCCGTCGTCCGTTTTCTGTGTCCTGCTGAATTTTTCGCGCGTCCGAATCGCCTGCGTCACGCCCTTAAGTCCACAGGATTAAGTGCATGGGCGATGAACGGCGGGATTGTCAGGCGTGGCACGGCAGAGAGGGAATAAGCCAATTCCTAAACGGTTGAAAATAAATAATTGAATGTAATCTATTTTGATTAATTGAAATATAAATGCATAGAGCTAGGAAATATAAAGAATTATCTTTGTTTGTCTTATGTTTTGTTTAAAAACGTGAGAATGTAATAATTTTTTGTTTTGATTGAAAAGAGTTGCATTGTGAAAATCGGACGGAAGTTTTTCTTACGCGAAACCGACGTTACGTTGGTAGTGCAGCGGAATTAGCTGACAGCGTCGTACCGACATCCCGCCCGGTTTGCACTTTTCCGCGCGTCGCACCCGCATCCACGTCAACCGCTGGTCACAGCAAACGTTCTACAATGTCGGCTGTTCTCCGAAGTGAGTTTTCATGCGTAAATTTTTTCTTCCCGGCTGGACTGCCACGTTCGCCGCAGGCGCGGCGCTGGTCGCCGCCGCAGGCTTTTTTTCTCCGGCGGCCCACGCCAACAACGTGATCGTGCTCAATTCCGGCGAAGCCACGCTGAGCCTGATCGACGAGGCCACTCACCAGGTCGTCGGCACGGTGCCAACAGGTAAAGAACCGCATCACTTGATGGCCACGCCGGACAATTCGTCGCTGATCGTCGCCAACTCGGTGTCGAACAATCTGATGTTCGTCGATCCGAAGTCGGGCCAGGTTCAGCGCTGGGTCGAGAACATCGAGGATCCGTATCAGATCGGTTTCTCGCCCGACCGAAAGTGGCTCGTCACCACCGGGCTGCGTCTGGACCGCCTCGACATCTATCACTACGACAGCCAGAAGAACCAGATGACGCTGGCCTCGCGTCTGCCGCTCGCGGTGATGCCGAGCCACATGGCGTTCACCAATGACAGCAAGACGGTTTTCGTCACGCTGCAGGTGTCGGGCGAGCTGGCCGCTATCGATCTGGCCACGCAAACCGTCAAGTGGAAGATGAAGGTCGGTAAGGTGCCGGCCGGGCTGTGGATGACGCCGGGCGAAAAGTACCTGCTGATCGGCATGACCGGGGCGGATTACGTCGCGGTGGTCGACTGGCGCAATCAGAAAATCGTCAAGACAATCCAGACCGGCAAGGGCGCGCATAACTTCCGCTCGCTGGCTGACGGCAAGCATGTGGCGGTGTCGAACCGCGTCGCGAGCACGATCAGCATCATCGACGAAGACACGCTCACCAACGTGGGCGACATCACCGGCCTGATGCCGGGCCCGGACGACATGGAACTTTCCGCCGACAAACGCTATCTATGGGTGACTTTCCGCTTCGCGAAGCACGTCGGCATCATCGACCTGAACACGCGTAAGCTGATCCAGACGATTGCCGTCGGCCGTTCGCCGCACGGTATCTATTTCCTCAATCGCGCGCCGGTCACGGCGCCGAACGGCGCTTGACGCTGTCATCAGCGAACCGCCAGGAATGGAGTAACAGGCCGGCACGATGTTCCATCTGATTTTTTCTTCTCTCGGCAGCGCCGTCTCAGCGGTGCAGACGCTGCTGTACGTCGACGTGGTGCAGCCGCTGCTGTTCCGCTTCGATCTGATGGACTACGACGAAGACACTTACGATAGCCTTTATTGGGTGATCGTCGGCGTCTTCGAGGTGCTGGCGATGTACGCGATCCTGCGCCCGCTCGAGGCGCTGCGCCCGGTGGAGCAGTGGGGAAACCGCAAGGCAGTGCGCGTCGACGTGATCTACACATGGATCGCCAAGCTCGGCATCCTCAACCTGTTTTTCTTTTTCGCGCTGCAGCCGTTCTTCGACAACGTGCAGGCGTGGCTGCGGCTGCACAACATCGCGAGTATCGACTTCGACAATCTGTGGCCGGGTGTCACCACGCAGCCCCTCGTCACGTTCGCGATGTATTTGCTGGTACTCGATTTCGCCGGTTACTGGTATCACCGCTGGGAGCATCGGTTCGGCGTGTGGTGGGAGCTGCACGCGGTGCATCACAGTCAGCAGCAGATGTCACTGTGGTCCGACGACCGTAACCACCTGCTCGACAGTTTGTTGCAGGCTTCGTTTTTCGCAGCGATCGCACTGGTGATCGGCGTGCCGCCGTCGCAATTCGTCGTGCTGGTGGCGATCACGAACCTGGCGCAGAGCGTGCAGCACGCGAACATTCGTCTGTACTTCGGCTGGCTCGGCGAGCGCCTGCTGGTCAGTCCGACTTTCCACCGCCGTCACCATGCGATCGGCTACGGCCATGAAGGCCTGAAGTACGGTTGCAATTTCGGGGTGTTGTTCCCCTGGTGGGACATGCTGTTTCGGAGCGTGTCATGGAGCCGGGAGATGGAGCCGACCGGTATCCGTGACCAACTCGAAGGCCGGCGCTACGGTGACGGTTTCTGGGCGCAGCACTGGCTCGCCTTCGTGCGCATCGCCGGGCGGCTTTCGCCGAAGCGTCGCACCGAGGGCTGCGACGCCGCCCCGGTTTAAGCATTCTTCCGCTCACGCCGCCGGTTTTCCCGGCGGCGCGTCACGTGGTTTATCCTGTCCACGTTTGCACGCACGACCCTGGTTAGCTTTCTGTTCGGCATTCCGGTCAGTATTCCGATCCGTCCGCCGCACTTTTGGCCGGTTTGTCGCGCCGCTTCCCTTATTCCATCGTTTCGTTCACTGGCACTGGCTCGCATGAATGATCTGTTGCGCTCGTTCGGACGCGCGCTCGCAAGCGCGCTCCACCCGCGCATGCTCTGGCTGACCTTCCTGCCGTTTCTGGCGGCAACGGTCGGGTGGGGCGTGATCCTGTGGTTTTCCTGGCAGACGCTGATCGGCGCCACCCGCACGTGGCTCGAAAGCTGGTCGTTCACGCTCACGCTTTATCGTCTGTTCGACTGGCTCGGCTTTTCGGCGCTGCACGCGGCGATCGCGCCGTTCATTGTGATTGCGATGGCGATTCCGTTGATCGTCGTCACGGTGTTGCTCTTGATCGCCACGCTGTCGATGCCGGCGGTGATCCGCTTTCTGTCGGTGCGGCAATTCGCGGGCCTCGAAATGCGCCACGGCGGAACGTGGTACGGTAGTCTCGGTCAGGCGTTGTGGACCACGCTGGTCTGTCTCGTGCTGCTGATTGTCACGTTGCCGCTCTGGCTGGTGCCGCCGTTCTTCGCGCTGATTCCGCCGCTCCTGTGGGGCTGGCTGACCTATCGCGTGATGAGTTACGACGCGCTGGCGCTGCATGCCACGCGTGACGAGCGCCGCGCGCTGGTGCGGCGTTTCAGGTTGCCGCTGTTGTTGATCGGCATCGCGAGCGGACTGCTGGGATCGCTGCCTACGCTGTTGTGGGCGTCGTCGGTCTGGTTGATCGTGCTGTTCCCGGTGATCACCGCGGTGACCATCTGGATCTACGCGTTCATCCTCGTGTTCTCGGCGCTGTGGTTCGGCTACTACTGTCTGCGCGCGCTGCAACGCATGCGCGCGGAAGAGCACGGCCCGCGGCACGCGGCGCCGGTTCCCTACTGATTAAATGAAAGAGGCGGCAATGGCATTTGGCGTCATCATCATCGGCGACGAAATCCTGTCGGGCAGACGCGTCGACAAGCATCTGCCGAAGGTCATCGAGTTGCTGGGCGCGCGCGGGCTGTCGCTCGGCTGGGCGGAATACGTCGGCGACGAGCCGGAGCGCATCACGGCAACGCTGCGACGCACGTTCGCGTCGGGCGACATCGTGTTTTCCACGGGTGGCATCGGCGCCACGCCGGACGACCACACCCGTCAGTGCGCGGCCGCCGCGCTCGGCGTGCCGCTCGAACTGCATCCGGAGGCCGCTAAGCTGATTCAGGAGCGCATCCGCGATATGTATCCGGCGAACTCGGCTACGCCGCTCGATCTGGACGCGCCTGAGAACCGGCATCGTCTGAATATGGGCACGTATCCGCGGGGCGCATCGATCGTTCCCAACGGCTACAACAAGATTCCGGGCTTCTCGATCAAGCAGCATTACTTCGTGCCGGGTTTCCCGGTGATGGCGTGGCCGATGATCGAATGGGTGCTGGACACCCAGTACGCGCACCTGCATCACGCGATACCGCACGCGGAAAAGTCATTGCTGGTCTTCGAGCTTCCGGAGTCGCGCGTTACGCCGTTGATGGAAAAAATCGAACACGATTTTCCGGGTGTGCGCGTGTTCAGCCTGCCGAGCGTGGGCGATGCGGCGCGCGGCGGCGTGTATGCGCGGCATCATATCGATCTGGGTGTGAAGGGCGAGCCGGAAGCGGTGGCGGCGGCCTTCGTGAAGCTGCGCGAAGGCGTGCATCTGCTGGGCGGCGACATTGTCGAGCCCGAGGCGGCTGCGGCTAAACCGCGCGCTTGAGCCGCGCTTGAGCCGCGGATGATTCTCCGCACCCGCCAAACGTTGTTTGGGCGCGCTCGCGCCCGTGCCCGTGCCTAACTCAAGACTCAATGCATCATCGGCCTGTCACACGCAGCGCCGACGATGCGTCTAACTGCAATCCATCGCCCGCAGCCTGCGTGGGGCGAGCTGCAACGATCGGGCAAGCGCTCAGCATTCAGGCGCCGATCCACGGCAATCCGCGAAAGCACCAGCCCGACACCGTCTTCCGATGCCCCTGGGCGTCCTTGTCGCCTTCGAAGCCTTCCAGCAGGTCATACGCCTTGTCGTAGCCCGCCTGGGTGGCGGCGATCGCGGCGAGCTTCGAGCGCGCGGCGCTGCGGCACAAAAACAGCACCGGCGTATCGGGCGAGGCCGCATGGCTCAGTTGCTGAAGGAATTCCTGGTTCGGCACGGCGCCCGGATAGCGCGTCCATTCCACATGCACGTATTGCCCGTCGCCGATAACCGGCCGGCCGACCCAGTCGAGTTCGGCGCGGGTGCGCACGTCGACGAGACGCGTGCGCGGATCGAGTTGCAGCAGTTCGAACGCCTCGGCGGGCGATACCGCGCCCGCGTAGGGCAACTGGTTCTCGGTGCGGCGCTTGTCCGCCTGGGCGTACAACTGTTCGAGCGTGCTCATGAGCGCAAACCTCCTTCGGACCAAATGATCATTCTAGCGCGCAGCGTGTGGTGCGGATGCGGTTCAGAGACGGCATCCCGTCCGTGCGAAGCGGGAGGATGCGCGCTCAATGATGGTGCATATTTTTACAAATGCACCAAAATGGAGGCGGTAGTCGTTGTTGATTTTGTGGGCGCACTTAATCGGTGCGTGATGGGGCTCAAAGTTTTCGGGGCTGCATGCGGTTCGGTGCGTCCGTTCCCCGCAAACGCGCGCGCAGTGTCGTTTTGCGTCGGGTTGGCGCATACGTGGCATGGAAGCTGCTTTATTGATGTCGATCGATTTGTTCCAGCAGGCTTTTATGTTCGTCCTCAGCGATAGAGGGGTGGACGCGCCGGGGCGGGTCAGCTAGATTGGGCGGCGGCTGAACCCGCCGAATTCGTTAATCAGGAGATAGGTTATGAGTAAATCCGTGGCCGACGTCGTTCAACTCGTCAAAGACGAAGACGTCAAGTTTGTCGACTTCCGCTTCACCGACACGCGCGGCAAAGAGCAACACGTTTCGGTGCCGGTGTCGGCATTCGATGAAGACAAGTTCGAAAGCGGCCATGCGTTTGACGGTTCGTCGATTGCCGGCTGGAAGGGCATCGAAGCATCGGACATGCTGCTGGTCCCGGACGCGAACACCGCCTTCATCGACCCGTTCTACGAAGAGTCGACCCTCGTCCTGACCTGCGACGTCGTCGAACCGGCTGACGGCAAGGGCTACGAACGCGACCCGCGTTCGCTCGCGAAGCGCGCTGAAGCGTATCTGAAGAGCACGGGCCTCGGCGACACGGCCTTCTTCGGCCCGGAACCTGAATTCTTCATTTTCGACTCGGTCAAGTGGGGCACGGACCAGTCGGGCACGTTCGTCAAGATCGGTTCGGAAGAAGCACCGTGGTCCTCGGCGATGGACTTCGAAGGCGGCAACACCGGCCACCGTCCGGGCACTAAGGGCGGCTACTTCCCGGTCGCGCCGGTCGACACGTTCCAGGACATCCGTTCGGAAATGTGTCTGTTGCTCGAACAGATCGGCATCCCGGTCGAAGTGCATCACCACGAAGTCGCGGGCCAGGGCCAGAACGAAATCGGCACGAAGTTCTCGACGCTGGTGCAACGCGCCGACTGGCTACAGCAAATGAAGTACATCATCCAGAACGTCGCGCACACGTACGGCAAGACGGCAACGTTCATGCCGAAGCCGGTGGTCGGCGATAACGGTTCGGGCATGCACGTTCACCAGTCGATCTGGAAAGACGGCACGAACCTGTTCGCGGGCAACGGTTACGCAGGTCTGTCGGAATTCGCGCTGTTCTACATCGGCGGCATCATCAAGCATGCTCGCGCGCTGAACGCAATCACGAACCCGTCGACGAACTCGTACAAGCGCCTCGTGCCGCACTTCGAAGCACCGGTGAAGCTGGCTTACTCGGCTCGCAACCGTTCGGCATCGATCCGCATTCCGCACGTGTCGAACCCGAAGGGCCGCCGTATCGAAACGCGCTTCCCGGATCCGATGGCGAATCCGTACCTGTGCTTCTCCGCGCTGATGATGGCGGGTCTGGACGGCGTGCAGAACAAGATTCACCCGGGCGAAGCGGCCGACAAGAACCTGTACGACCTGCCGCCGGAAGAGGATGCAAAGATCCCGACCGTGTGTGCCGGCCTCGACCAGGCGCTGGACGCACTCGACGCGGACCGCGAGTTCCTGACGCGCGGTGGCGTGTTCACGGATTCGATGCTCGACGCGTACATCGAACTGAAGACGGGCGAGCTGCAACGCTATCGTCAGTCGGTGCACCCGATCGAATTCGAAATGTACTACTCGCTGTAAGCGGCAATGGCGCTTCGCCCTTCAAACGGCGAAGCGCTTTGCCCGACGCTCGCGATCGGTCACGAAGGGACGGCGGCGCCGTCCCTTTTTTGTTAGACCCGAATGATTCGGCGCGCAATGACGCGCAAGGTTTGCGGCGTAGGGGCAATGAAGCCGGACAGTAGTTAGCACAACAAGCAGGGCAATAAGCGGTACACCTGATTGATCACCATCTCCTATCGGCCACACTGCAAGATGGTTCTGAAGAATTTGATGAAGGCAAGGAAAGGACACGAGCAGACGCTGTCGGACGACGCTCAGCTGGTGAGTTCCGGTTTGCTGCCGGGCTTCGAGGCATTGCCGACGGTTGTGCTGGTGCTCGAAAAGCGCACGCTGCGCGTGGTGTTTGCGAACCCGTCGGCGGAATCGATGCTTGATCTGTCGCGCAAGCAACTGAGGCAGATGGCATGGCAGGACATCTTCTCGAACGCCGACGAACTGGTCGCGACCATCTCCGCGATCGCCGCTCACCGTTTTCACGCGACGCATCTGGACGCCGTACTCGAGCGCCCGGGCCACGAGCCGCTGCATGTGCATGCGATCGTCGGCTTTCTGGAGAGCGCGCAAGACTACGTGCTGCTCGAACTGTTCGAGAATGAGCGGCATTTACGGTCTGACCGCGAGGAGCGCATCAATGACCTCACGTCGGTCAACAAACAACTGATCCGCAATCTCGCGCACGAGATCAAGAACCCGCTCGGCGGGATTCGCGGCGCGGCGCAACTGCTCGAGTTCGAACTCGGCGAGCGTCAGCGCGACGAGTTGCGCGAGTACACGCAGGTCATCATCAAGGAATCGGACCGGCTGCAAACGCTGGTCGATCGCTTGCTGGAGCCGCACCGGCATCCGCATATCGTTGGCGACGTGAATATTCACGAAGTCTGCGAGCGCGTGCGCCAGGTGATTCTCGCGGAGTTTCCGCGCGGACTCACGATCGAGCGCGATTACGATGTGAGCGTGCCGGACCTGCGCGGCGACAAGGAGCAACTGATCCAGGCGCTGCTGAACATTGTGCGCAATGCTGCGGAAGCATTGCGTGAACGCATCTCGCAAGGCGACGCGCGCATCGAATTGCGTACTCGCGTTGCGCGCAAGATCACCGTGTCGAAACGCTTATGTAAGCTGGCACTGGACTTGCGTATCACTGACAACGGCCCAGGCATTCCCGAGGAAATCCGTGACCGCATTTTCTATCCGCTCGTGTCGGGGCGCGAGGACGGCAGCGGTCTTGGCCTGACGCTCGCGCAGACCTTCGTGCAACAACACGACGGGCTGATCGAAGTGGAAAGCCGACCGGGCCATACCGAGTTTCAGATTCTGCTGCCGCTCGACTGCTAACACCGAATGTATTTCAAGACTTCTGACCGACCTATATGAAGCCGATCTGGATAGTAGACGACGATCAATCGATTCGCTGGGTGCTCGAAAAAGCGCTCGCTCGCGAAAACTTCGCGACACGCAGCTTCGCGAACGTGCGCGAGGCATCGGCCGCGCTCGATCACGACAGCCCTCAGGTGCTGGTGTCCGACATCAGGATGCCTGGCGGCTCCGGCCTCGAATTGCTGCAAACCGTCCGTGACAAGGTGCCGGGCTTGCCCGTCATCATCATGACGGCGTTCTCGGACCTGGATAGCGCGGTCGCCGCATTCCAGGGCGGCGCGTTCGAATACCTCGCCAAACCGTTCGACGTCGACAAGGCGGTCGAGTTGATCCGCCGCGCGGTCGACGAAAGCATGCGCGTCGAACAGACGTGGGACGACCGCGTTGCCGAGGCGCCGGAAATGCTCGGCCAGGCGCCGGCGATGCAGGACATGTTTCGCGCGATCGGCCGGCTGTCGCATTCCTCGGCCACCGTGCTCATTACTGGCGAATCAGGCACCGGTAAGGAACTGGTCGCGCGTGCGTTGCACCGACATAGCCCACGCGCGAACGGTCCCTTCATCGCGCTGAATACGGCGGCGATTCCGAAGGATCTGCTGGAGTCCGAACTGTTCGGTCACGAGCGCGGGGCGTTCACCGGTGCGCAGGCCATGCGCCAGGGGCGCTTCGAGCAGGCCGAAAACGGCACGCTGTTTCTCGACGAAATCGGCGACATGCCGTTCGATTTGCAGACACGCCTGTTGCGTGTGCTCTCGGACGGCCAGTTCTATCGTGTCGGCGGTCACAATCCATTGCGCGCCAACGTGCGCGTGATCGCGGCGACGCACCAGAATCTTGAATCGCGCGTGCGTCAGGGCCTGTTCCGCGAGGACTTGTATCACCGGCTCAATGTGATTCGCTTGCGCTTGCCGGCGTTGCGCGAGCGCAGCGAAGACATTCCGCTGCTCACGCGCCACTTTCTGCAAAAGAGTGCACGCGATCTGGGCGTGGAGCCGAAGCGCGTGTCCGAAGATGCGCTCGCTCATCTGGCATCGCTGCCGTTTCCGGGCAATGTGCGTCAACTGGAGAATCTCGCCAACTGGCTCACGGTGATGGCGCCGGCGCAGACCATCGAGATCAAGGACTTGCCGCCCGATCTGGGTCCCGTGCAAGCTGGCGTGACCGATTTCGCGGGCGGGGGCAGTGGCGTGACTGGCACGGGTGAAGCAGGGCTTGCCGGCGGCGCGCCGATCAACGGCACCAGCGCGGCCACGCATCCGGTCGCCGCTGCCGGCATGCCGGCAGCGGCGACCGTGAGCGCCTGGGAAAGCGGCTTGCGCACCGAAGTCGCGCGGATGCTGCGTGAGAATGCGGCCGACGTCATGGACGAACTCGCGCGCCGTTTCGAAGCGGCGGTGATTCGCGAGGCGCTGGATTTCACACGCGGACGCAAGGTGGAGGCGGCGGAGCGCCTCGGCATTGGCCGTAATACGATTACGCGCAAGATTCAGGAACTCAATCTCGAGCCCTGAGGTTTGCGGGGGCGAACGGGGCGGCTTGCCAGCCGCCCCGGCAGTTTTCGCTCGCTTGGGGCACTCATCAGAGGCCGCCCGTTTGACCGCTTGCTCGACAGCGCCATAAGCCGCGTCGGCGGCGCCTTCAACCGCTCCGGCACGGTGCGTCAAAGGCTCCCGGGCTCACGCAAGGCATAATCGACGCTGTTTTCATTCGACAGCTGACGATGCCCGATTCTCCTGCTTCTCCCGCTCCTTTCTCCTGGCCGCTTTCCCCCGATCCTTTTCTGTCGCTCGAGGCGCTCGACGACCCCGGCGCGCTCGCGTGGGTC
The DNA here is from genome assembly GCF_001634365.1 of Paraburkholderia phytofirmans OLGA172. Classification (NCBI taxonomy): domain Bacteria; kingdom Pseudomonadati; phylum Pseudomonadota; class Betaproteobacteria; order Burkholderiales; family Burkholderiaceae; genus Paraburkholderia; species Paraburkholderia phytofirmans. Next base: position 3,086,501 of record NZ_CP014578.1, on the reverse strand, counting down.
GAAGCGCAGAACGCCCGCACGCGCGCCGCATGGTGCAGCAGCGCGGAATTCGAGTCGCTCAAACGGCGGCTTGCGGACGCTTATCTGCCGCGCGAGCGTCCGGTCATCCCCGATCGCTGGAAGGACTGGGCCTACGATCTGTGGCAGGACGAGCGCAATCCCAAAGGCATCTGGCGGCGCACGACGTGGGCGGCCTGGCGCAGCGGCGCGCCGGTCTGGCAGAACCTGCTCGACTTCGACGCGCTCGGTGCGGCCGAAGGCACGCCATGGGTCTGCGCCGACCTCGACATTCTCTATCCCGATGGCGATCGCGCGCTGATTACGCTGTCGCCGGGCGGCTCGGATGCGCTGGTTGTGCGCGAGTTCGACATCGAGGCGCAACGGTTTGTCGACGACGGTTTCGTGATTGCGAAGGCCGGCAAGCACACGGTTTCGTGGATCGACCGGGATACGCTGTACGTCGGCTGGGACAACGGTCGCAAGACGCTGACGCGCTCCGGCTATCCGCGCGAAGTGCGGCGCTGGACGCGGGGCACTGCGCTGGCCGAGGCGCCGGTGGTCTTCAAAGGCGCGTTCGGCGACATCGGCGTGGAGGCGCACTACGATCCTGTCGAGCAACGTCACACGGTGGTGAGCAGCGTCGATTTCTTCGACTCGCACACGTATTACCTCGATAGCGCCGATGGCGCTTTGGAGGATGGCGTTGCGGGCAATGCTGCTAAGGCAGCTAAGGCAGCTGAGGCAGCTGAGGCAACTGAGGCAGCTAACGCAGCTAACGCAGCTAACACGGCTAACACGGCTAACACGGCTAACACGGCAAATGCAGGCAGCGTTGCCAATAGCGTCAATGCCTGGCAGCAGTACGACGTGCCGTCGCACGTCGCGGTCGGCGGCTGGCAGGGCTGGCTGCTGCTGGAGCCGCGCCTCGATTGGGACTGCAACGGTATGCGCTATCCGGGCGGCGCGTTGCTGGCGATCCGCGAAGCCGCATTCTTGCGTGGCGAGCGTGACGTGGTGCCGCTTTTCACGCCGACATCGCAAACCTCCGCCTGCGAGTGGACGCACACGCGCAATTATCTGATCGTGTCGTACCTGGAGGACGTGCAGAGCAGGACCTCGCTGTGGATCCCCTCGCAAGCGGCTGATGAAGTCTGGCACTGGCATCAACGCCTCTTTCCGTCGCGTGACGACGTGCAAGCCAACGTCTCACCTGTCGAGCCGACATTGAACGACGAAGTGTTCGTTGATACCGACGATTATTTGCAGCCGCCTGCCTACTGGCTCGCCGATCTTGCCCGGGACGACTTGACCGATTGGGCGTTGCTCGACCGATGGCCGACTCAGTTCGATGCGACGCCGTTCGCGGTGACGCGTGGGCATGCGGTGTCCGCGGACGGCACGCGCGTGCCGTACACCGTGATCGGACCGCGGATTGCGCGACACGCTGCGCAAGGGCAGACTGCGCAGACTGTGCAGCAAGCGCCCGAGCAGACGTCCGAGCAGACGTCCGAGCAGACGTCCGAGCAGACGTCCGAGCAGACGTCCGAGCAGACGCCCGAGCAAACGCCCGAGCAAACGCGCCTCTGCCTGCTCAACGGTTACGGCGGCTTCTCGATTCCGTTACTGCCGAGTTATCTGACCGGGCCGGGCATTGGCTGGCTGGAGCGGGGCGGTGTGTATGTGGTGGCGCATATTCGTGGCGGCGGTGAGTTCGGCACGCAGTGGCATACGGCGGCGCAGGGCGAGCATCGGCAGCGCGCGTTCGACGATTTCATCGCGGTGGCGCAAGCGCTCATCAGCACAGGCGTGACCAGCGCCGCGCAACTCGGCATTCAGGGCGGCAGCAATGGCGGCCTGCTGGTCGCGGCGTGCATGGTGCAGCGGCCCGAACTGTTCGGCGCCGTGGTGTGCGAAGTGCCGCTGCTCGACATGAGCCGCTATCACCTGCTGCACGCGGGCGCGTCATGGATCGATGAATACGGCGATCCGGACGAGCCCGGCGAAGCGCGCGTGCTGGCGGCCTATTCGCCCTATCACCGCGTGCGTGCGGAAGTGGCGTATCCACCCGTGCTGTTCACCACGTCGACTGCGGACGACCGCGTGCATCCCGCACACGCGCGCAAGATGGCCGCGCGCATGCAGGCGCTGGGTGCGCAAAGGGTCTGGTATCGCGAGAACATGGAAGGAGGCCACGGTGGCTCCGATGAGCTGGAGCAGGCCGAGCATGATGCGATGGTGTTCGAGTTCCTGTGGCGCTGTTTGAACGGCCCGGCGTAGGCTTCGGAAACGGGCCGACTGGCGGGCGCGACTGACGGTTCGCTCTGGCGTTGTTGAGGCCTCGCTTGAGGCCATGCGTGCGGCGCCGTTCAGCCGAGCTGTGCGACGACCGGTGCGTGGTCCGACGGCTGATCCCACTTGCGCGGCACCTTGTCGACATCGCAGGACGAGCAGATTTCGGCAAGGGCTTTCGACAGCAGAATATGGTCGATGCGCAGCCCCGCATTGCGGCGGAACGCCATCATCCGGTAGTCCCACCACGAGTAGATTTTCTCCGGCTGCTCGAACTGGCGGAACGCATCGACGAGACCGAGTTCAATCAGCCGCACGAATTCGGCACGCTCTTCGGGCGACACCAGATTCTGGCCTTCCCACGCTTTCGGATCGTGCACGTCGCGATCTTCCGGCGCGATGTTGTAGTCGCCGAGCAGCGCGAGCTTCGGATACGGCGCCATTTCGCTCGCGATCCAATCGTGCAGTGCGGCGAGCCAGCGCAGCTTGTAGGCGAATTTGTCGGTACCCGGCGCCTGGCCGTTCGGGAAGTACGCGGAGACGATGCGCACGCCTTCGATGGTTGCGGCGATCACGCGTTGCTGCGGGTCTTCAAAACCCGGGATGTTGCGCACGATGCTGCTTTCGTCGACGTTCAGGCCTTTGCGCACCAGGATGCCGACGCCGTTATAGGTCTTCTGGCCGGCGAACCAGCTCCGGTAGCCTTTTTCTTCGAGCTCGGCGCGGGGAAATTTGTCGTCGGTCAGCTTCAGTTCCTGCAGGCACAGCACATCGGTGTGGCTGGTTTCGAGCCAATCGATGACGTGCTGCAGGCGGACTTTGAGGGAGTTGACGTTCCAGGTGGCGATTTTCATGAAATTCTCACATTCTTGCTGGGCAAGGCTTTGTGGGGTACTGTCCCCGCGGTTTTGCCTTATTTTGCTTTAGCTGCCCCGTCTGGCGTCCCGGATTCGGGTTGGCCGGATCAGGTTGATTCCGATAGTCCCGCATCTTATCGCGCGAGACACGCGACGGTGAAAATTGCCTCGGCGTCCGTCGAAAATAAAAGCCCGATCCCGTCACGCCGCGGCGTATAGTGGGATCACCTTTACGCGCATCGGGGATGCATCATGGCCCAACTCTATCCAGCCCTTTATAAGGACTTCGAAGTGCATCCGCTAGTGTTTTCGCGGCAGTTCGACAAGTTCGACGGTCACAAGCGTCATGCCGAAGGTTACGACGTTGCGGTCCGCGTGTGCCGGCCGGGCGCCATCAGCGGCTCGAAGGCAAGCCGCGTATTTCGTCTCGTGCTGCCGTCCACGTTTTCCGATTTCGGCGTCGCGAAACGCAGCGCGAGCCAATACGGCGCGGACATCATCGACGGCAAAGTAGAAGGCGCGACCGTCGCGGATCTCTGAGGTGCCTGCTCATTTGCGGCGTCACTTGCGGCATCACTTGCTGCATTCACGTGCCGCCCGAGTGCGCCTGAGTGCGCCCGAGTGCGCCCGAGTGCGAATACGCGCGGCGCCTCGTCTGAAATTATTTCACCCGATTGTTTGACGTCTCGCGAACGGCCCTATACAATCGCTTTTCTCTGACGCGGGGTGGAGCAGTCTGGCAGCTCGTCGGGCTCATAACCCGAAGGTCGTAGGTTCAAATCCTACCCCCGCAACCAAGCATTGTTGAAAGCCCGCTAGCGCAAGCTACGCGGGCTTTTTGACTTCTGGCGCCTGCTGTTTCCTCATGCATGCGTCACGCGCACTAGCATTCAGTCTGCGGCTGTCAGTCCGACTCGATCGCCCATTCCACCGCCGCTTGAGCATGCAACGCGGTCGTGTCGAACACGGGAAGCGCCGAATCTTCCGGCTTGATCAGCAGGGTGATTTCCGTACAGCCGAGAATCACCGCCTGCGCACCCCGCGCAGCAAGTCCTTCGATCACGCGCTGATACACCGCCCGCGAAGCGTCATTGACGTTGCCGTGGCACAACTCGTCGTAGATGATGCGATGCACATCCGCGCGTTCGGCTTCGTCGGGAATCAGTGTCTCGAGGCCGTAGCGCTCGTGTAAGCGTCCCGTGTAAAACGTCTGCTCCATCGTATAGCGTGTACCCAGCAAACCGACCCGCTCGATTCCCGCCGCGCGCAGCGCGCTACCGGTCGGATCGGCGATGTGCAGGAACGGCACGTCGATCGCCTGTTCGATCGATTCAACCACGCGATGCATGGTGTTGGTCGCCAGTATCACCAGGTCGGCGCCGCCGCGTTCGAGCTGACGGGCGGCGTCGGCCATCTGTTTGCCGAGCGCGGTCCAGTCGCCCGCGCGCTGGTTGGCCTCGATCGACGCGAAGTCGACCGTCAGCAACAGGCTGCGGGCATTGTGGTGGCCGCCGAGGCGCGCCTTGGCGTGGCGGTTCATGAGCGTGTAGTACTCGGTCGACGATTCCCAACTCATTCCGCCGATCACGCCGATGGTTTTCATGGTCTTGCTCCGTTGGTGGATGATGCAGGCCGTTATGCGTCGAAGGAGAATGCCGACGCCGACGCCGACGCCGACGCCGACGCCGAACGCTGAACGCTGAACGCCAGGCACCGAGCATTCGAAAGTCGAGTATAGGCGGGCGCCAGTGCACGCAGCCGGTACGGATTCCCCTCTGCGCACCGGTACGGCGACTTGCTAAAACGTCGCCACGCACTTTCTGGCGCCGATAGAATCGTAGTCACTCAAAGAGCGGTCAACAGGGAGCGAACCATGGATCTGATCATCCGCCGCGCGATGCTGCCGCCGAGCGCCGCGCCGCGTCACAAGCAGCCGGTCGACATCGGCATCGAAGCGGGCCGCATCGTCGCCGTCGAACCGAATCTAAGCGCAAGCGCACGCGAAGAAATCGACGCCGCCGGTTCGCTCGTCACGCCGCCATTCGTCGATCCGCATTTCCACATGGACGCGACGCTGTCGTACGGTCTGCCGCGCGTGAACGCGTCGGGCACCTTGCTGGAAGGCATCGCGCTGTGGGGCGAACTGAAGCCTGACCTCACGCAGGAGGCGCTGATCGAGCGCGCGCTGCAGTACTGCGACTGGGCTGTCGCGCGCGGTCTGCTGGCGATTCGCAGTCACGTGGATGTCTGTGATCCACGCTTGCTCGCGGTCGAGGCACTGATCGAAGTGAAGCGCCGCGTCGCACCGTATCTCGACTTGCAACTGGTTGCGTTTCCGCAGGACGGCGTGTTGCGCAGCGCCGGCGCATTCGAGAATCTCAAGCGGGCGATTGCGATGGGCGTCGACGTAGTCGGCGGGATTCCGCATTTCGAACGCACGATGGCCGACGGCGCGCAGTCCGTGCGTATGCTGTGCGAGTTCGCGGCGGAGCAGGGCCTACGTGTCGACATGCATTGCGACGAATCGGACGATCCGATGTCGCGCCATATCGAAACGCTCGCAGCCGAAACGCAACGGCTCGGCTTGCATGGGCGCGTCACCGGTTCGCACCTGACCTCGATGCATTCGATGGACAACTACTACGTCAGCAAGCTCTTGCCGCTGATGCGCGAGTCGGGCGTCGCGGCGATCGCCAATCCGCTGATCAACATCACGCTGCAAGGCCGCAGCGACACGTATCCGAAACGGCGTGGCATGACACGCGTGCCGGAGATGATGGCAGCGGGCATCAACGTCGCGTTCGGCCACGACTGCGTGATGGACCCGTGGTACAGCCTCGGTTCGGGTGACATGCTCGAAGTCGCGCAGATGGGTTTGCATGTTGCGCAGATGACGGGCGTCGAGGGCATGCATGCGTGCTTCGACGCGGTCACGGTGAATGCCGCGCGTATTCTCGGTCTGGAAGACTACGGCATCGCGCCGGGAAGCGCTGCCAATCTCGTGCTGCTCGACGCACGCGATCCGGTCGAAGCGATCCGTCTGCGCGCCGCGCGGCTCGCGGTGGTGAGCCGGGGCAAGGTGGTGAGCCGTGCGCCTGCTGCGCACGCGGCGTTGTCGCTGGAAGGGCGTCCTGCGCAGGTGGATTTCAAACTGCATCGCGCTTAAGCCGCGCGCCGCATACTGGTGCGAGAATGAAAAAGCCGGTAACTTTGAACTGCACCCCAAAAGTTGGACACCCGTCCAACGATTTGGGGTGTTTTTTCATGAGCAGGTCACCGGCTTGTTTATCGACGTCGGCGCGGTCCGCAACGCCGACTGCCGCTTCAACGCGAGATCAATGCGCCGCGCCAGGCGTCATGCCGTTGTGGCGCAACAAGGCATCGATATTCGGCTCGCGGCCGCGGAACGCCTTGAACGATTCCATCGCGGGACGGCTGCCGCCCACCTCCAGAATCTCCTTGCGATAACGCAGGCCGGTTGCCTGATCGAGCACGCTGCCACTCGCGGCTTGTGCGGCTTCTTCGAACGCGGCATACGCATCGGCGGACAGCACTTCAGCCCACTTGTAGCTGTAGTAGCCCGCCGCATAACCGCCCGCGAAAATATGGCTGAACGTGTTCGGCCAACGCGAGAACGCCGCTTGCGGCACCACGTGGAAACGCTCGTTGATCTCGCTCGCGAGTTCGGTGGCGTTCTTCGTACCGGACGCATCGAAACCGGTGTGCAGCTGCATGTCGAACATCGAGAACACGATCTGGCGCAACGTGCCGAGACCGCTCTGGAAATTCTTCGCGGCGAGCATCTTGTCGAACAGATCACGCGGCAGCGGCTTGGCGGTATCGACGTGCGAGGTCATGTCGCTCAACACGTCCCACTCCCAGCAGAAGTTTTCCATGAACTGCGACGGCAATTCAACCGCGTCCCACTCGACGCCGTTGATGCCCGACACGCCCAGTTCATCGACACGCGTGAGCATGTGATGCAGTCCGTGGCCGAACTCGTGGAACAGTGTGATCACTTCATCATGCGTGAAGCAGGCAGGCTTGCCGCCGACCGGCGCCGAGAAGTTGCAGGTCAGATACGCCACCGGCGTTTGCACGCTGCCGTGCGTGTGCTTGTGACGGCCACGCGCATCGTCCATCCATGCGCCGCCGCGCTTGCCTTCGCGTGCATACAGATCGAGATAGAACTGGGCGACGAGGCCGCCGTCCTGATTCTCGACGCGGAAAAAGCGCACGTCCGGATGCCAGACGGCCGCTTCGTCGCGACGGATGCGCACGCCGAACAGCGTTTCGGTGACCTTGAACAGGCCCTTGAATACGATGTCTTCCGGGAAATATTGTTTGACTTCGTTCTCGGAAAACGAATAGCGCTTCTGGCGCAGACGTTCGGCGGCGAACGTCATGTCCCACGGCTGCAGGTCGGTCATGCCGAGTTCGGTCGCGGCAAATTCGCGCAGTTCTTTCCAGTCCTGTTCGGCGTGCGGACGCGCGCGCGTGGCGAGATCTTCGAGGAAGGCCATCACTTGCGCCGGCGACTCGGCCATCTTCGGCGCGAGCGAGACTTCGGCGAAGTTGTTGTAGCCGAGCATGTGCGCTTCTTCCGCGCGCAGTTTCAGTTGTTCGGCGAGTACCGCCGTGTTGTCCCATTCCGGCTTGCCGTAGCCATATTGCGGACCGAGTTCCGACGCGCGCGTCACATACGCGCGGTACATCGCTTCGCGCATCGCGCGATTTTCCGAGTATTGCATCACCGGGAAATATGACGGGAAGTGCAGCGTGAATTTGTAACCGGTCTTGCCTTCGCGTTCGGCCGCTTCCTGCGCGGCTTCGATCACGTCTTCGGGCAGGCCGGCCAGTTGTGCCTCATCGCCGGCTTCGACGATATAGGTGTACGCGTTCGTCGCATCGAGCACGTGATCCGAAAACGCTTTCGACAACCCCGCCTGGCGTTCCTGCAATGCGGCGAAATGCGGCTTCTGGTCTTCCGGCAATTCCGCACCCGACAGGCGGAAATCGCGCAACGCGTTGCCCAGGATCTTCTTGCGCTCGCCCGTGAGCGAGGCGAAATCGTCGCTGGCGTTCAGTGCCTTGTACTTCTCGTACAACGCGAGATTCTGGCCGACGCTCGACCAGAATTCGGTCACGCGCGGCAGATTTTCGCCGTACACGGCGCGCAGTTCCGGCGTATCGGCCACGGCATTCAGATGGCCGACCACGCTCCAGGCGCGCGACAGCGGTTCTGTGGCGCGCTCGACCGGCTCGACCACGTCGGACCACGAAGCCGGTGTAATCGGCTGGGCGGCGCGCTCGACAGCGGCGGCTGCATCGGCGAGCAGGATATCGAGGGCAGGGGTGACGTGTTCGGGGCGGATTTCGCCAAAGCGCGGCAGGTCGGAGAAATCGAGGAGCGGATTGTCGTGCTTCGAGGGGGTAGTGGACATATGGCTTCCTGTCTGACGCGGGTGAACGGGTAATCGGTGCATCGACGGGCGCGCGCGAGGACGCCCCGATGACACTCCATGAGGACATTATTGGGGCGGGGCGCGCCGATTCCAATCCGTCGGCAGACAAATTATCAGATGTCGCGCGACTGCGTGCGCGGGAGCGAATGCCGCGCGCGGTTCAGACAGTGTTCGGGCGGCGGGCAGGCGCCGCGGTGTTGCCCCTGACTCGCCGCTCCCGCTGTGCAGCTGCACGCTGTACGAAGCCGGACGGTGGGAGTTGCTGCCCTGCCGCATTCTGGCTTTTTTCCCGGCGTGCTCAGGAGGATGGCTGGCGTGACGTATGGCGATCAGGCATTGAAGCCGTGCCTGCCGGCGAAACCGCTTCGCCGGCACGAGTTCGCGTCTTTAAGCCTTTGCGGCGGCTTCGCGCTCGGCGGCTTCGATCGTGTTGACGAGCAGCATCGTGATGGTCATCGGACCGACACCGCCCGGCACCGGCGTGACGTAGCCGGCCACGTCCTTGACACCCGCGAAATCGACATCGCCGCACAGCTTGCCGGCTTCGTCGCGATTCATGCCGACGTCGATCACGGCTGCGCCGGGCTTCACCATGTCCGCCGTGAGAATGTTGCGCAGGCCGGTGGCGGCGACCACCACGTCGGCGTTACGGGTATGGGCGGCCAGGTCGCGCGTCTTGCTATGGCAGATCGTGACGGTTGCGCCGGCTTCGAGCAGCAGCAGCGCCATCGGCTTGCCGACGATGTTCGAGCGGCCGATCACCACCGCGTTCGCGCCTTGCAACGGAATCTCATAGGCCGCCAGCATTTTCATCACGCCGTACGGTGTGCACGGGCGGAACAGCGGCCGGCCGGTCATCAGTGCGCCCGCATTGGCGACGTGAAAACCGTCGACGTCCTTTTCCGGCGCGATCGCCTCGATCACCTTGTGGCTGTCGATATGCGGCGGCAGCGGCAGTTGCACCAGAATGCCGTGGATGCGCGGGTCGCGATTCAGTTCGTCGATGCGCGCCAGCAGATCGGCTTCCGGCAGATCGGCCGGATAGCGGTCGAACGACGAACCAAGGCCGTTGTCATTACACGCCTTGACCTTGTTGCGCACGTAGACTTCGCTGGCTGGATTGTCGCCGACCAGCACCACGGCGAGGCCCGGCTGATGGCCGCGAGTGGTAAGGGCGGCGGCACGCGTGGCGACTTCGGCGCGCAGGGTCTTGGATAGGGCGAGGCCGTCGATCAGTTTGGCAGTCATGGTCGGTCGAGATGGGCAGTTTGGAAAGCGGAGCAGGGCGCAGGCGCGTGTGTGTGGCACGTGCGATGGCGCTTTTCACCGGAAACGGGGCGGCACATGAAAAGCGCGCGGCGCGAATCAGGGATAAGCAGCGCTGCAAAGTCCGACATTATACCGGCCTGGCATGGCGCGCCATGTACGGATTCCGGGTGGTACGCCGCCGCGGCTGCCGAACGGCTTCGCCCCCTATTCTTGCCCCGGCTGCCAGCTATCGTCCGGGTCGAACGATTTAATGACCGCTGCGGCGCGTGCGGATTGCGGCCCCAGGTTCTTTTGATAGACCTGACCGTCCTGATTGACGATAAAGCTCATCACACCGGTCTTGCCGTATTCAGCCGGCGAGGCGATCAGACCGAACCCTTTGGTTAGCACGCCGTTCTCCACGTAGTTTTGCGCGCCGCTCTTCGCGTGCGGACCTTGCGCCGTCAGAATCCGGTAGTGATACCCGTGATAGGCCTCTTTCGGGAGGGTGCCGTTGGGCATGGTGGCGGCGAGCGGTCCGAGCGGGCTTTCCCCTTCGCCGGGCGCCGTCGCCCAATACAGGCCGTCATGCTGGCCCTGCGTACTGACGAAGCGCTGTGCGTAGTGGTGGGTCAGGTTGTGATAGTCGTTTTGCGCGTCGAGGTAGGCGAGCGAGGTCAGGATCGCCGCGTGTTCGTTGCGGCCGATGCGGCGTGTCAGCATCTCGTCCTGCGCCGCGGGCGGATCGAAGCGCCAGCCGTGCGCGGCCTGCACGAGCGGAATCGGCAAGGTCCAGCCACTGTCGCCGACCGCCAGATGCGCGGTTGCGCGACCTTTGCTCTTCACCGGGTCCTCGACGATCTGATGGCTTTTCGACCATGCGCCAAGGAACTGGTAGATGTCGTCCTCGCCGATTCCTTCGGAAGGAATGAAGCGGTGAAAATCGTTGCCGAGCACGTGTTTGAGCGCACTTTCGTCGTTGCGGGCCAAGGCATCGACGAACGCATTGGCGGCGTCATCGGCAGTGGGATAGACCGCTTGGGCGTGTGCGGAAGTTGCGCCGAGCAGCAGTACCGGCGCCACCAGCAGGGTGCCGGCCGTGCTGAGGGCGACGGCGAGTGTCAGAGCGTGAGCGCGCAAGGCGCCGCGTGGAAATAAGCGAATCATTCGAGACTCCTCTTGATCGTTCAACGGTTGCGGCCGAATTGGCGCTCACCGCCGCCGGCCAGTCTGCCGCCACCACCGCCACCGCCGAAGTTGTTGCCGCCGCCACCACCACCGCGCTGGACGCCGCCGCCGTTTGCACCGAGACCACCGCCCGTGCGCTGCTGGCCGCCGCCATTGGCGCCGAAGCTGCCATTGCCGGAGCGGTTCGCTGCCGCGTTGCGGCTTGCCTGGCCGCGCTGCGTGTCCTGCCGCGCGGCGTTGCCGTCGCCGGCGCCGCGTAACGCGTTATCGCGATTGGCGTTCTGCGCGCGGTTTTGCAGATCGGCGTTCTGCGTGCCGCCCTGGTGGATCCCCTGCACGCGCTGGCTCGCGCTGCCGCTCAGGTTCTGGCCGGTCCGGTTCTGCAAGGTCTGCTGCGCCTGGGCGCGAGCCCCGTCGTCACGGCCGCGATAGGCATCGCGCTGCGTACCGCCGAGGTTGTTGTTGACGTTGCGGTTGACGTTGGTGTTGTTGACGTTGCGATTGACGTTGGTGTTGCGGTTCCAGTTCGTCGTGCTGCTATTTACATTGATCCGGTTGTTCACATTGATGTTGTTGTACCGGTTCACGTTGATGTTGACGTCATGCGTGTTCCAGTTGAAGCCGCCCCACAGCGAATTGGCAACGGCGACACCGGCGCCGAACGCAAGGCCGGTAGCGAAACCGGCCGCGATTGCATAACCGGGCGGCGGCGGGACATATACGGGCGGGTACGCGGGATAGGGCCAGGCGCCGTAGACGACAGTCGGGTTATACGTCGGCACGTACACCACTTGTGGATTGGCCGGCACGATCTGAATCGTGCTTTGTTCGACCACGACCTTCTGCTGTGAACTCGTCTTCAGATTGCCGGTGGCTTGCGCCTGTTTGCGCAAGCGTTGCACGGAGTCCATCACGTCGTTTGGCTGGGCCAGGAAGGCGTTGCCGAGTTGCGAGACCCAGTCGGGTTTCGACGCCATTGTCGCGAGGACTTGCGGGAAGGCGACCAGTGACTGCACGCTCGGGTCCCACGGCTCGGACGCGACCGCCTTGACGGCGTCGTCGCCTTGCAGCTTCGAGTTCGCTTTCGACCACGCGGCGGCAGCCTGCACGTCTTGCGGGAAGGTAGCGGCCATCAGCACCTGCGCGAGCAGTGCGTCGGGATAGAGCGCGATGGGCGCGGTCAGCGAATCGAGTTGCTGGTTCGACACCTTCGCAGGGCTTTGCGCATACACCGCGCTCGGCATGGCCAGACCGGCGAAGAGTGGCGTGCCCGCAAGTGCGGCGCAAACAAGCAACACACGCGAACGGTGTGCTCCGGATCGTTTCACGATGAAATCCTCGCGGTAGTGTTAGACATGCGAAGTCGATGCGCAGCGCATGCTGCGTTGCTCCGGTGCAATGAAATGTGGAACGTAGTTAGGAGGGCGGTGGATGGTTCAGGTGTGGCCGAACCGATCGATATGACACATACGCCAGCGAAGCGGCTATGCCACTTCACCTGCTTTGCATCACCTGGCGATGCCGAGTACGACAACTGCAGTTCATCTGTCCTGTGCTCATCGGGCATCAGCGATTCCTGCTAAGGAGTTCTGCGTAAATTAAGGGGCGCAGACGGGCTTGTCAATCTTGTCAGAGGAAAGAAGTTATTGCCATGCGACGTGAGCGTATGCTGAGTAATGCGTAATGATTAACGGATGCGGATGCGGATGCGGATGCGGATGCGGGTGCGGGTGCGGGTGCGGATGCGGGTGCGGATGCGGGTGCGGGTGCGGATGCAGCTGCAGCTGCAGGTGCGGATGCGTCGAGCCATCCCGCGCGTAGTTGCTGCGAAGCAGAGGGATGAGAGGAGGGAGGAAGGGGGGAAGGAAGGGAGGAAGGAGCGGCGGACGGAACGGGCCGGACTTTTCGACAGTCCGGCCGTTGAAACTCAGTCGCGCCCAGTGCGATGGGACGCGCCCGTTGTGCGTCTTGTTATTGCGCCGGTTGCGGCTTGTTCGACAGCGCGAGGCGCAGCAGATCGGCGACCGTGTTGACGTTGAGCTTTTCCATGATGTTTGCGCGGTGTGCTTCGACCGTCTTGATGCTGATGCCGAGGTCGTCGGCGATCTGCTTATTCAGGCGGCCCGCGATGATGCGCTCGAGCACCTGGTGCTCACGCGCGGTGAGTTTGCCCAGGCGTTCGGCCGCGGCGCGTTGCTGTTGCACGCTGGTGCTTTCGCTGCGCGCCTTGTCGAGCATGCGCTCGACCAGCTTGCGCAGTTCGGCTTCGTCGAACGGTTTTTCGATGAAGTCCATCGCGCCTTTCTTCATCGTCGAGACGGCCATCGGCACGTCGCCGTGGCCGGTCACGAAGATGATCGGCAGCGACGCGTTGTCGGCGATCAGGCGTTCCTGCAACTCGAGACCGCTCATGCCGGACATCCGCACATCGAGAATCAGACATGCGATCTGGCCCGGGTGCGTATGCGGCTGCCATGCGTCGATGAACTGCTCGGCGCTGGAGAAGCATTGCACGCGGTAGCCGTTCGCCTCCAGCAGCCAGCGCAGCGAATCTCGCACGGCCTCGTCGTCGTCGACGACAAAGACTGTTTCCTGTGTGGTGACTGGGCTGTTCATAGCTCTCCCGTAACGGTTTGTGGTGTCGGCGCCTCTGACCCGCCGTTGCTCGGGCCGTCCGGCTCTCCAATAGGCAGACTGCAATGGAACGTGGCGCCTGTGACGTGGCCGTCAGATTCGACGTTGTTGACCACCCACAGACGGCCGCGGTGCGATTCGATAATCGAACGGCAAATGTTCAGCCCCATGCCCATACCATCGGACTTGGTGCTGTAAAACGGTTCAAAGAGACGCTCGGCTGTCGCTTCGTCGACGCCCGGCCCCTGGTCGACGACGCTGATGCAGACAAACCCGCTCTCCAGTCGCACGACGACGCGAATCACGGGGTCGACCGCATTCGGGCGCGCATCGTACATGGCTTCGACGCCGTTCTTCAGCAGGTTCACCAGCACCTGCTCGATCAGCACCGGATCGACGTAAATCACCGGCAGGCGCGAGCGCAGATCGGTCACGATGCGAATCTTGCGCTTGCGCGCTTCGAGTTCGGCGAGCCCCACGGCGTCGGCCACGATGTCGGCCACGCGCGTGGCCTGGCGTTTCGGCTCGCTGCGTTTCACGAACTCGCGAATGCGCTTGATGATCATGCCGGCCCGCACCGCCTGTTGGGCGGTTTTCTCGAGCACGGGCAGGAGATTGTCAGGCGTCGTCCGACCGGACTTAACCAGCGCCACGGTTCCCGAGCAATAGTTATTGATCGCGGCGAGCGGCTGGTTCAGCTCGTGCGCGAGCGACGAGGCCATTTCGCCCATCGTCATCAGGCGGCTGGTGAACTGCAGCTTCTCGTCCTGCTGGCGCGAGAGCTCCTGAGCCTGCTTGCGGGTGGTGATATCGGTTGCGATCTGCATCTGCGCGAGGTGGCCGTCCACCCACTGGATGTACTGGCGGCGCACTTCGAACCATTTCTGGATGTTCTGCACGTAGACTTCCTGCGCATCGGCCGTGCTTTGGGTTAGCGCGGCGGCGGGCAGGCCCGCGTAGGTATCCACCATATCGATCGAATCGGACGATGCCTGTGCGCTGTCGAACCCGCCGCCCGCCAATTCCAGATGGCCGTCCGGGCGAATGCCGAACAGGTGGCGGTAGTAGCGGTTGGCGAACAGCAGTTCGGCTTCATCGGCGGCCAGCACGGAGACGGCGGCGTCGAGACTTTCCAGCACGGTCGTGAAGCGCTCGTGCGCGGCGGCGAGTTCTTCGCGTGCGCGCTTCGGTTCGGTGATGTCGGTCATCGACGACATCCAGCCGGTCTGGCGGCCCGAGCTGTCGATCAGCGGCGATACATAGAGGCGAGCATGGAACAGCGAACCGTCCTTGCGGCGCACCCGCAACTCGAAGCCCGAAGAAGGCGCCTTGCCGCGCAGCGTCATGTCGAGCTGGCGTTGCATCTCAGGGTAGGCGTCGCGCGGCCAGTAAGCGAACGGCGCATTCTTGCCGACCAGATCGCTTTCATCCCAACCGGTCATGCGGCAGAAGGCCGGATTGACGTGAGTGATGCGGCCGTGCATGTCGAGCACACGCATGCCGATCAGCACCGAGTTTTCCATCGCGCGGCGGAAGAAGGCTTCGGCGTAGAGCGCCTGCTGCGCCTCGAAGCGTTGCCGCGTGTGCTTCCACAAACTCCACAGGCTCCACAGCACGAAGCACGACAGCCCGGCCACCAGCCAGACCAGCGTGTTGTTGGTGAAGTTGGTCATCTGCGGGAACGCGTAGACGCGCACCGAGACGCCCTGGCCAGGCGGATCGAGCGGCAGATCGTAGAACATGTCGCGCGGCAGGCGCGGACGGGTCGACGTGGTGGTCAACTCGCGGTTGTTCACGTCGATGATCGAGATTTTGTATTTGGCCGACAACTCGGGCGGAATGTCGTGCTTCAGGATCCCTTCGACCGAGAACACGGCGGCAATCGTGCCGAGGAAGTCGCGGTCGCGGTAGACCGGTGTCTGCAGCGTGATGTAGCCATTGCCGAGGTCGTCGTAGATCAGCGGCGAGTACACCTGGCGGCGCGTATTGCGCGCCTCGTTGAAGGCGGCTTTGACGGCTTCGTCCATCTGCGCGTCGTTCGGCTTGGCGAGGCGCTGGCCGAACACGGGGAGTGCGGTATTGGGCCAGCGCGGCTGCTGCTGGCTCGTGTACCAGTTCATGTAGAGGATCTCGGGATGCCCCTGCATGATGTCCGTGGTGGACACCTGGAATGAATGCGGATCGGCGTGGCCGGCGACAAGGTCGCGGGCGAGGGCCTGAATCTGTTCCTGAGCGCCGGTCATGGACAGGCGGATCTGCTGCTGCGCCCACGCGACATTGCGGTAGAGCGTGTCTTCCTGCTGCTGCTGTTCGCGCCGGTTCAGGCTCCACAGAATCAGGCTCATGACGACCAGGAACACCAGGATCGACAGCAGCGGCGTGAGCAAATAGGAGTTCGACCACCACGGTCCGTGGTGCCAGCGGGAGGACGGCGTCGAATCCGCCGGCGAACCGGCGGTGCGCGCCGAGCGAGCGAAAAGCCGTTCGGTCAACATGCGTGGCATTGTAGCGCAGCGGGTCACTAGCAAATGGCGCAAAAAAGCGCTGAAAGAACCGTTATTCGGCGCAAACTAGCCGACGTATCCGTCGATCGGCAGTCAAATCAGGTTGCGCCGCAACAATTTTTCGCATTATGAGAATCGATCTCGTAATTTGAAAATTTTGTTGCGCGGACGTCGGGACCCCTTTTACAATCGGCCGAAGCTGCCGCGGTCGTGCTTCGTCCGCGTCGTCTGTTCAAAGAGCGTTCCTCTACATCCAGGAGACGAGCATGTCCGCTGTACCCGACGAAGTCATGAAATATGTCGCCGCCGAAAAAGACGAAGATCCCCAGGAAACCGGCGAATGGCTGGAAGCGCTGGATGGCGTGATTTCTGCTGTGGGCCCCGATCGCGCTCACTACCTGATTGAGAAACAGATCGAATTCGCCCGTGTACACGGCGAGCATCTGCCGTTCTCCGCAAACACCCCGTACATCAACACGATTCCTGTGTCGCGTCAGGCGCCGATCCCCGGCGACCAGGACCTCGAACACCGGATTCGCTCGTACACGCGCTGGAACGCCATCGCCATGGTGCTGCGCGCGGGCAAGGACACGAACGTCGGCGGCCACATCGCCTCGTTCGCGTCGGCCGCCACGCTGTACGACGTCGGCTACAACCATTTCTGGCACGCACCGTCGGCCGAACATGGCGGTGACCTCGTGTTCGTGCAGGGCCACTCGTCGCCGGGTGTGTACTCGCGCGCGTTCCTGCTCGGCCGCCTGAGCGAAAACCAGCTCGACAACTTCCGTCAGGAAGTGGGCGGCGAGGGCATCTCGTCGTATCCGCACCCGTGGCTGATGCCGGACTTCTGGCAATTCCCGACCGTCTCGATGGGCCTCGGCCCGATCATGGCGATCTATCAGGCACGCTTCATGAAGTACATGCAGGCGCGCGGCATTGCGAAGACCGAAGGCCGCAAGGTCTGGGCTTTCCTCGGCGACGGCGAAACGGATGAACCGGAATCGCTCGGCGCAATCGGCATGGCCGGCCGCGAACGCCTCGACAACCTGGTGTTCGTGATCAACTGCAACCTGCAGCGCCTCGACGGTCCGGTGCGCGGTAACGGCAAGATCATTCAGGAACTCGAAAGCGAATTCCGCGGCGCCGGCTGGAATGTCATCAAGGTCATCTGGGGCAGCCGCTGGGATGCGCTGTTCCAACGCGACAAGTCGGGCGCGCTGATGCGCCGGATGATGGAAGTCGTCGACGGCGAATATCAGACGTACAAGTCAGAGTCGGGCGCGTTCGTTCGCGAGCACTTCTTCAATACGCCGGAACTGAAGGCGCTGGTGGCCGACTGGTCCGACGAAGACGTGTGGAACCTGAACCGCGGCGGCCACGATCCGCACAAGATCTACGCAGCGTTCACCGAAGCGACAAACGCCAAGGGCCAGCCGACCGTCATTCTCGCGAAGACGATCAAGGGCTACGGCATGGGCGAAGCCGGTCAGGCGATGAACATCACCCACCAGCAGAAGAAGCTGCACGTGGACCAGCTGAAGAAATTCCGCGACCAGTTCCGCCTGCCGATCTCCGACGACGACCTCGTCCACGTACCGTACCTCAAGTTCGAAGAAGGTTCGAAGGAACTCGAGTACATGCGTGCCCGCCGTCAGGACCTCGGTGGTTATCTGCCGGCGCGCCGTCAGAAGGCCGAGTCGCTGCCGGTGCCGGCGCTGGACGCGTTCGAGCCGTTGCTGAAGGGCACGGGCGAAGGCCGCGAGATCTCCACGACGATGGCGTTCGTGCGGATCCTCAACATCCTGCTGAAAGACAAGGCGCTCGGTAAGCGCATCGTGCCGATCGTGCCGGACGAATCGCGTACCTTCGGCATGGAAGGCCTGTTCCGCCAGATCGGTATCTGGAATCAGGAAGGCCAGAAGTACATTCCGGAAGATTCCGACCAGCTGATGTTCTATCGCGAATCGGAAACCGGTCAGATCCTGCAGGAAGGCATCAACGAAGCCGGTGGTATGTGTGACTGGATCGCAGCCGCGACGTCGTACTCGACGCACGGCGAGATCATGATCCCGTTCTACATCTTCTACTCGATGTTCGGCTTCCAGCGTATCGGCGATCTGGCATGGGCGGCGGGCGATATGCGCTCGCGCGGCTTCCTGCTGGGCGGCACCGCTGGCCGCACCACGCTGAACGGCGAAGGTTTGCAGCACGAAGACGGCCACTCGCTCCTGTGGGCCGCATCGGTGCCGAACTGCATCAGCTACGACCCGACGTTCGGCTATGAACTCGCGGTCATCATGCAGGACGGTCTGCGCCGCATGGTCGCCGACCAGGAAGACGTGTACTACTACATCACGGTGATGAACGAGAACTACGAGCACCCCGCGATTCCGCAGGGCGATGCCGTAGCGGCCGACATCATCAAGGGTATGTACTCGTTCAGGAAGGCCGATGCTGACAAGAAGGCGCCGCGCGTTCAGCTGATGGGCGCGGGCACCATCTTCAATGAAGTGATCGCCGCTGCCGATCTTCTGAAGAACGACTGGGGCGTTGCTGCCGACCTGTGGAGCGTGCCGAGCTTCACCGAACTGGCTCGCGAAGGTCACGAAGTGCAGCGCTGGAACCTGCTGCACCCGACCGAAGAGAAGAAGCTCTCGCACGTCGAGAAGTTGCTGAAGGACGCGCAAGGTCCGGTCATCGCATCGACCGACTACGTGCGCGCGCTGACCGAGCAGATCCGCGCGTTCGTGCCGCAGAAGTTCGTCGTGCTGGGCACGGATGGCTACGGCCGTTCGGACACGCGCGAAAAGCTGCGTCACTTCTTCGAGGTCGACCGCTACTGGGTCACGGTTGCCGCGTTGAATGCACTGGCAGATGAAGGCACGATCGAGCGCAAGGTCGTCGCCGAGGCGCTCAAGAAGTACAACCTTGATCCCGCCAAACCCAACCCGATGACCGTCTAAGGCATCATTCCCCGTGTGCCACGGCGTGCGCGCCTGCCCCTGATCGACAGGAGCAGGCGGCGTGCGCGGCCCAGGAGACACTAACAATGAGTCAAGCGATCGAAATCAAGGTGCCGGACATCGGCGATTACAAGGACATCCCTGTGATCGAGGTGCTGGTGAAGGCGGGTGATACCGTCGAGAAAGAGCAATCGCTCGTCACGCTGGAATCCGACAAGGCGACCATGGACGTGCCGAGCTCGGCCGCCGGTGTCGTCAAGGAAGTGAAGGTGAAGGTGGGCGACAACGTGTCGGAAGGCTCGCTGATCGTCGTGCTGGACGGCGCTGCAGGCGGTGCCGCTGCATCGCCCGCTCCGGCGCCTGCCGCCGCACCGGCTCCTGCGCCGGCCCCGGCCCCGGCCGCTGCGCCGGCTGCAAGCGGTGGTGGTCTGCAAGAAGTCAAAGTGCCGGATATCGGCGACTACAAAGACATTCCCGTGATCGAAGTCGCGGTGAAGGTCGGCGATCGCGTCGAGAAAGAGCAGTCGCTGGTGACGCTCGAATCCGACAAGGCGACGATGGACGTGCCGAGCTCGGCCGCCGGCATCGTCAAGGAATTGAAGGTCAAGGTGGGCGATACCGTGTCGGAAGGCTCGGTGATCGTCGTGGTGGAAACTGAAGGCGGTGCTGCTGCGCAGGCTCCGGCGCCTGCGGCAAAACCGGCAGCGCTCGAGAAGCCGTCGGACGCGCCGGCAACGCCATCGCCCGCTCCGGCTTCGCCGTCCGCGCTTGCACAGGCGCCGGTGATTCCGGCTGGCGAAGGCGGTGCTCGCCATGCGAGCCACGCTTCACCGTCCGTGCGCAAGTTCGCGCGCGAACTCGGTGTCGATGTGGCGCAAGTGCAGGGCACGGGTCCGAAGGGCCGTATTACGCAAGCGGACGTGACCGGCTTCATCAAGGGTGTGATGACGGGCCAGCGTGCTGCGCCGGCCGGCGCTGCCGCACCGGCAGCTGCGGGTGGCGGCGAGTTGAATCTGCTGCCGTGGCCGAAGGTCGACTTCACCAAGTTCGGCCCGGTCGATCCGAAGCCGCTGTCGCGCATCAAGAAGATATCGGGCGCGAATCTGCATCGCAACTGGGTCATGATTCCGCACGTCACGAACAACGACGAAGCGGACATCACCGATCTCGAAGCGCTGCGCGTGCAGTTGAACAAGGAAAACGAAAAGGCCGGCGTGAAGATCACGATGCTGGCGTTCGTGATCAAGGCGGTGGTTGCCGCTTTGAAGCAGTTCCCGACGTTCAATGCCAGCCTCGATGGCGATAACCTCGTGTTCAAGCAGTACTACCACATTGGTTTTGCTGCCGATACGCCGAATGGTCTGGTTGTTCCGGTGATTCGCGATGCGGACAAGAAGGGTTTGATCGATATCGCGAAGGAAATGGCCGAGCTTTCGAAGGCTGCGCGTGATGGCAAGCTGAAGCCGGATCAGATGCAAGGTGGTTGCTTCTCGATTTCTTCCCTGGGCGGGATTGGCGGGACTCACTTTACGCCGATTATCAATGCGCCTGAAGTCGCAATTCTCGGGTTGTCGCGTGGCGCGATGAAGCCGGTTTGGGATGGTAAGCAATTCGTTCCGCGTTTGATTCTGCCGCTGTCGTTGTCGTATGACCATCGGGTGATTGATGGTGCCGCGGCGGCGCGGTTCAATGCGTATCTGGGTGCGATTCTTGCCGATTTTCGGCGTGTGATTCTTTGATCTGGTGATGGCGTTGCGCGGGGCGCGGGTTTTGTTTGTTTTTTGTCTGTTATCCGCGCCCTTCTGTAGAACCTGCTTTCTTAGTGGTCTATTAGCGTCGCCCCTGTGCGGGGCGGCACCTACTTTTCTTTGTCTTCCAAAGAAAAGTAGGCAAAAGAAAGGCGCGTCCTTGGGCGGACGGCAAAGGATGATTCTGTCCAGGGCGTTGCCAGCTTTTAGGCTGTTTTTTTCGGGTTCTTCACCTCATCACGATCAATAAGAGAAGGGGACACTATGAGTCTCGTCGAAGTAAAAGTGCCGGATATCGGTGACTTCAAGGACGTCGATGTCGTCGAAGTCAATATCAAACCGGGCGATGTCATCGAGAACGAACAGGCGCTGATGACGCTCGAGTCCGATAAGGCCTCCATCGAAGTGCCAAGCGATACTGCCGGCACCGTCAAGGAAGTGCGCGTCAAAGCCGGCGACAAAGTCTCGCAAGGCACAGTCATCGCGCTAGTCGAGTCGTCGGCGGACGCGGCGCCCGCTAAAGAGGCACCGAAGGCCCCGGCCAAAGAACCTGAGAAAGCGCCGGCGCAAGCCGCTGCTGCACCGAAAGCTGCCGCGCCCGCTCCGCAAGCCGGCAGCTTCTCCGGCAACGCGGATATCGAGTGCGACATGCTCGTGCTCGGTTCAGGCCCCGGCGGTTACTCGGCCGCGTTCCGCTCGGCCGATCTCGGCATGAAGACGGTGCTCGTCGAACGTTATGCAACGCTCGGCGGCGTCTGTCTCAATGTCGGTTGCATCCCGTCGAAGGCGCTGCTGCACACGGCGCTCGTCATCGACGAAGCAGAAGCGCTCGGCGCACATGGCATTACGTTCGGCAAGCCGCAAATCGATCTCGACAAGCTGCGCGACTTCAAGTCGGGCGTCGTCAAGAAGCTCACCGGCGGTCTCGCCGGCATGGCCAAGATGCGCAAGGTCGAAGTCGTGACGGGCACCGGCTCGTTCGTCGATCCGCATCACATGGAAGTGCAGACCGAAGGCGGCAAGAAGGTCGTCAGGTTCAAGCAGGCAATCATCGCCGCAGGCTCGGAAGCGGTGAAGCTGCCATTCATTCCGGAAGATCCGCGGGTGGTCGATTCGACCGGCGCGCTCGAACTGCGTCAGATTCCGCAACGCATGCTGGTGATCGGCGGTGGCATCATCGGGCTCGAAATGGCAACGGTCTACGCCACGCTCGGCGCACAGATCGATGTGGTCGAAATGCTCGACGGCCTGATGGCCGGCGCGGATCGCGATCTCGTCAAGGTCTGGGAGAAGTACAACAGCAAGCGTTTTGCCAACGTCATGCTGAAGACCAAAACCACTGGGGCCGAAGCGAAAGACGATGGCATCTACGTGTCGTTCGAAGGCGAAAAGGCCCCCGCCGAAGCGCAACGCTATGACCTCGTGCTGGTCGCCGTCGGCCGTACGCCGAATGGCAAGAAGATTGGCGCGGACAAGGCAGGCGTCGCGGTAACGGATCGCGGCTTCATCGACGTCGACAAGCAGATGCGCACCAACGTGCCGCACATCTTCGCGATCGGCGATATCGTCGGTCAGCCGATGCTCGCGCACAAAGCCGTGCACGAAGCTCACGTCGCCGCTGAAGTGGCGCACGGCGAGAAGGCGTACTTCGATGCGCTGCAGATTCCGTCGGTGGCCTACACCGATCCGGAAGTGGCTTGGGCCGGCAAGACGGAAGATCAGCTGAAGGCCGAAGGCATCAAGTACGGCAAGGCGGTGTTCCCGTGGGCCGCTTCGGGCCGCGCGATCGCCAACGGCCGCGACGAAGGTTTCACCAAGCTGCTGTTCGACGAAGAAACGCATCGCGTGATCGGCGGCGGGATTGTCGGTTTGAACGCCGGCGACCTGATCAGCGAAGTGTGCCTCGCGATCGAAATGGGGGCGGACGCTACGGATATCGGTAAGACGATTCACCCGCACCCGACGCTCGGCGAGTCGATCGGGATGGCCGCCGAGTTGTACGAAGGCGTCTGCACCGACCTGCCGCCGCAGAAAAAGAAGTAATGCGGAAGGACCGCTCGCACCTGAGCGGTCCTTAAAAGCAGGCATAAAAAATGGCGCATCCTGTAAAGGGATGCGCCATTTTTTTACGGCACGCAGCGTAGAGCATTTTCCGGCTGGGACATTGAACCCGCGTAAAACACACAGGAAACCGCGGGAAAAAAATCCCGGCTTTCGCCGGGCAAACGATACGCTGTTCAACGTATCGGAGCGTTCGGCCGTGCAGCGCGGCGTATAAGGGCTACGCACCGCCACCCGGCACCGTTGCTTTCGATACTGCCGGCTTTTGCCTGGCGGCAGGCCGGCTTGTTGTTGAATCTTAAACCGTCTTCTTTGCCGAGCGCGATGCTTGTGCAGCGGCTTGCGATGCTGCCTTCGATGCGGCCGTTGCGGCTGCATTGAAGTTGCTTTCAGCGATCTCGACAGCTTGCTTGGTCGCCTTGTGGACCGTTTCGTACGTGGTGTTGGCGGCGGTGATAGCCGACTTCATCACGGCGACAGCGGTTTCCGAGCCGGCCGGGGCATTCTTTGCAACATTTTCGACGAGCGCCTGGACCTTGCGGTTTTGCTCTTCGAATTGGGCTTCCGCGACGCGGGTGAATTCACCTTGCGTTGCCGAAACGATCTCATACACGTGACGGCCATACGACAGCGCCTTTTCAGCCACCGGCTGTGCGAGGCTTGCCTGCAGCGCCAGCAATTCCTGCGCGTCCTTCACCGACAGCGCGCGTTGGGCGTTTTCCTGACTTTCCGCGAGCGTCGATTTGACGACTTGCAGGTTCAGCTCAACCAGCTTTTCGACGCCTTCAAATGCTTTGGTCGTCAGGCCGAACAACGTTTCAAAGTTGGCTTTCTGGGCTGCGGCGAATTGCTCAGGGGTCAGCAGAGTCATGGTTTACGCTCCTGGATTGCGGCCTGTCTGTGCGGACCGCATTGGGTTAGTGGCAAGACGATTCAGGATCGTCTCCCCGGACCGCGATGTTTTGTGCATCGCAGCAATGGTTCCCATTCTAGGATGGTCACAACGAATGTCAAGCGCTTTTTGTGCGTCGCACAATATCGATAAATTACTGATAAAACAGTACGTTATACGGCAGGCATGACACTCGTGTGACGCAAGTTAATTTGTCCGTTGCACTGTGCTGGTGCGGGAGGAATCGGTACGTGCTACCGATTTCAAGGCCGATTTTGACCGCAAGGCGAGGGCGGCGCTGGTGCGAAGAAAGCAACAATGTGTTTGACAAAAAATCCATCAATTGGCCATCCCGATGTAAACCAGAAAGTGTCACGGAACGTTAATGCTCTATACCGGTCGAATGCGCGTTGGCGGTCTCCAGCAGGTGTTTAACAGCCTGCGGCGAAGCCCTGCAACGTTCCGGTGCGTCGGCAAGGCTTTACATGCCTGCGCTCTAACCGTATTTCCCCTGATCAAGGTTGTCTCGAAATTGCCGTTATGCTGAAAGAATCCCTCGATTCTGGCGGTACAGGCGAGGCGAAGCGCGCGGGCGATCGTTTTTTTCGACCGAAGCGCGGCACTTATTTGTTTTTTTTGCGATCGGAGCTTACAAGCCGGTTTAAGGAGCGCCCATAAGTGCTTCAAATTGCTAATTTTTCGTTGTTTTACTACACTTGCGGAAACCTCTCGCCGCTCCCTACCGAACACCCATGAAAACCGACATGTTTTCGTCGCTAAAAGCGATCCACGGCGCGGCGCGCAGCACCGCTCTGTCGGTGGCCGCCTCCATGGTCATCGCAGCGGCGTTCGCCACACCTGTCAGCGCTTTTGCTGACACGCCCGCCACCCCGGCACAAACCTCCAAACACGCGAAAGCAGCCAAAAAGCCCGCCGCGGCCACCGCCGACAAAGTGTCGGGCAAGAAGGCCGCCAACGGCGCCGCTGCGAACACCGCGGCCGCCGCAGGTGACGACGCACCGCGCGCGAGTGTCAAACGCAAGCGCGTGACGTACTCGTTGAACGGCCGCCACCACTCGGTGGTGCGCCGCGTCGCCTACGAGCCGCGTCAGCCTAGCGTCGGCCAGGCTTTCGGTCTGCACGAAACGCCGGACGCGCTGATGCTGCGTTCAAGCGTTGCCTACGTGATCGACCAGAACACGGGCGAATCGCTGTTCGACAAGAATTCGCGCGCCGTGGTGCCCATCGCGTCGATTACCAAGCTGATGACCGCGATGGTGGTGCTCGACTCGAAAGAGCCGATGACCGACCAGATCGAAGTCACCGACGAAGACCGCGATTACGAAAAGAACACCGGCTCGCGTCTGTCGGTGGGTTCGGTGCTCTCGCGTGAAGACATGCTGCACATCGCGCTGATGGCCTCGGAGAACCGCGCGGCCGCGTCGCTGTCGCGTTATTTCCCGGGCGGCCGTCCGGCGTTCCTCGCGGCCATGAACGCGAAGGCCAAACAACTCGGCATGACCGACACGCACTTTGAAAACCCTACGGGTTTGACGAGCCAGAACGTGTCGAGCGCGCGTGACCTCGTGAAGATGGTCAATGCGGCGTATCAGTATCCACTGATCCGCAAGTTCTCGACCGATCACAGCTACGAGGTGTACACGGGCAAGCGTTCGCTGGCTTACAACAGCACGAATGCGCTGGTGCGCAACCCGACGTGGGACATCGGTCTGCAAAAGACCGGTTTCATCAACGAAGCGGGCGAGTGCCTCGTGATGCAGGCAACCATTCACGGCCGTCCGATGATCATGGTGCTACTCGACTCGTCGGGTAAGTACTCGCGCTTTGCGGATGCAACGCGTCTGCGCACATGGCTCGACAATGGTGGCGATCAGCCGCGCATTACCAGCGCGGATGCCAGCGGCGCGGGCACCTGAAGTTGCCTTGACATGCTCGAGTGGCCGGTTTTCGGACCGGCCAGAAAAAAGGCCTCGCAAATTGCGAGGCCTTTTTATTGAGCCGGAGGAGGGCGGCGGCCGGCTAGGCGTGCTGGGAATGCGCATGCTCCTGCGGTGTCTGCGGGCGATAACCAAGCGATTCGGAAATCAACAGGGCCGTTTGGCTGAGCTGCCCGAGCCATGAGTCCTGCAAACGATCCGCTGGGGCGGACAGCGACAGGCCCGCAACCAGCTTGCCGGTGTCGTCGTAAATCCCCGCTGCAATGCAGCGCACGCCCAGTTCCAGTTCTTCGTTATCGCGCGCGCACGCCTGTTGGCGCACGTGCGACAGTTCGCGTTCGAGTTTGGTCAGATCGGTGATGCTGTTCTGCGTGTGACCGGACAGGCCGGTGCGCGTGGCGTACGCCCGCACGCGGGTCGATTCGTCTGCGGCGAGGAAGAGCTTGCCCACCGAGGTCAGATGCAGCGGCGCGCGCCCACCGATCGCTCGCACCACCTGCATGCCGGAGCGTTCGGAATAGGCGCGCTCTATATAGACGATCTCGTCGCCCTGACGCACTGACAGATTCACTGTCTGCCCGGTTTGACGGTGCAGCTCGCGCATCGGCGTGAGCGCCGCGTCGCGTACCGACAGCCGCGCCTTCACCAGATTGCCCAGTTCGAGCAGGCGCATACCGAGACGGTAGGTGCCGGGATCCGACCGGTCGACCAGCCGGCACATCACCATATCGTTCAGGATGCGGTGCGCGGTGGACGGGTGCAGCTCCGTGCGGATGGCGAGTTCTTTCAGGCTGACCGGGTCGCTATGCGCAGCGAGTGCATCGAGCAGGCGCATCATGCGTTCGATCACCTGGATCGAAGTTTTGGGATCCGGGTTCGTATCGCTCATGGGAGGAATCGGTTGGCGCGTCAAACAGCGGAAATTGATTGTATCCCGTATTGTGAAAAGAAGGGAAGCGCTTGGATGCGCTATTCCAATTTTACGTGGCGTTCGTCCTATGCCTTCTGGCCGTTGGTATTGTGCCGCAAACAGCGGATAATCAGGCACGTTTTCCCGAAGGAGGGCTCATGCGAGTCGGATTGTTCGTTACCTGCCTGATCGATCTGATGCGTCCGGAGATCGGTTTTTCGGTTATCAAGCTGATCGAAGGCGCCGGTTTCGAGGTCGTGGTGCCGCCCGCGCAAACCTGTTGCGGGCAACCCGCGTACAACTCGGGCGAGCGGCGCATCGCGCGCGACCTGGCCGAGAAAACCTTGCGCGAGTTCGAACAGTTCGACTACGTCGTGGTGCCGTCCGGTTCCTGCGGCGGCATGATCCGTGCGCATTACGGCGACCTGTTTGCGGACGATCCGGAACTGATGAACCGCTTTGGCCGGCTGCGGGCCAAAGTGTTCGAACTGACCGATTTCCTCGTCAATGTGGCCAAGGTGCAATTGCAGCCAGGTGAGTTCGCGGGCCAGGTGACTTATCACGATTCCTGTTCGGGGCTGCGCGAACTCGGCGTCAAGGCGCAGCCGCGCGCCTTGCTGGCGCAGGTCGGTGTGGCGGTGACGGAAATGAAGGATTGCGAGCACTGCTGCGGCTTTGGCGGCACCTTCGCGATCAAGTACGGCGACATCTCGACGGCGATCGTCGACGAGAAATGCGCGAATATCGGCGCGAGCGGCGCCGGCACGGTGGTGCTTGGCGACCTCGGCTGCATGCTCAATATCGAAGGCCGCTTGCGGCGCACTGGCGATACCACCACACGCGTGCTGCACATTGCCCAGGTGCTGGCCGGCGACGCTTAATAAAGTCGCTGCAGCGCCCAAAACCGGCGTGCTTGAGTCGGCGCACTCCATTCGCGCGCTTCACCCGTACGCTTCGCTCGCATTTCGCTTGCATTTCGCTTGCATTTCGCTTGCATTTCGCTTGCATTTCGCTTGCACATTTCAACTGCGCATTTCGCTCGCCCATTTCTCTCGAATACGCCCAAGGCCGCCATGCAAGTCCAATCGATGCATTTCAAGGCCCGCGCGGGCCAGAAACTCGCCGACCAGCGTCTGCAGCAGAACCTCACCAAGCTGTCGACCAAGTTCGTGTCGGCCCGTGCCGCGGCCATGACCGCGATCGATTTTCCCGCCACCCGGGCCGCGCTGAAGGAGCGCCGCAATCGGGCGCTGGACAATCTCGACGTCTGGCTCGAGACCTTCGAACGTGAAGCGAGCCGGCGCGGCGTCACGGTCCTGTTCGCCGAGACGACGCAGGAGGCCGCGCGCCTCGTCGGCGATATCGCGCGCCGGCACGAGGTGAAGAAGGTGATCAAGACCAAGTCGATGGTCACCGAGGAAATGCGTCTGAACGAGGTGCTCGGGCAGATGGGCGTGCAATCGATCGAAACCGATCTGGGCGAATACATTCTGCAGATCAACGACAACGAGCCGCCCAGCCACATCATCGCGCCGGTCGTCCATAAAGATAAGGACGAGATCGCCGAGCTCTTCGCGAAAACGCATGGCCGGCCGCGTCTGACCGAAATCACCGACATGACCCGCGAAGCGCGCGAGATGCTGCGCCCGCACTTCATGACCGCGGACATGGGGGTGACCGGCGGCAACTTCGTGGTGGCGGAGACGGGTTCGGTTGTGCTTGTCACGAACGAGGGTAACGAGGGCATGTGCACGGTGATGCCACGCGTGCACGTAGCTGTGACCGGCATCGAGAAAGTGTTGCCTACGCTGGAAGATCTGGCGACGGCGATGCGTCTTTTGCCTCGCTCGGCCACCGGCCAGGCGACCTCGAACTATTTTTCCGTGCTGACCGGGCCGCGCGGCACGGGCGATCAGGACGGACCCGAGCATATGTATGTGGTGCTGGTCGACGGTGGGCGCACGGGGCTGATCGGCGGTGACTTTCAGGAAATGCTGCGCTGTATCCGTTGCGGCGCTTGCATGAATCATTGCCCGGTGTATCAGAAGGTGGGTGGTCATGCCTACGGCTGGGTTTATCCGGGTCCGATGGGATCGGTGCTGACGCCGAGCTACGTTGGGATCGACAAAGCGCTGGATCTGCCTCAGGCGGCGACTTTGTGCGGCGAGTGCAACAGCGTATGTCCGGTGGGCATTCCCTTGTCCGATCTGCTGCGCAAGCTGCGCGAAAAGCAGGTCGAACGGCACCTGCGGCCGTGGCGCGAACGAATGGGGCTCGCGGTGTGGGGTTTCCTCGCGCTGCACCCGGATGTTTATGCGCTCTTCACCAAGCTGGCGGTTCGCGTGCTGGAGCGAATGGGCGGGCGAAATCGTTCTATTGCGAGGCTGCCGCTAGGCGGCGCGGGCTGGACCGATACGCGCGATATGCCGGCTCCGGTTGGCCGTACGTTCAGAGAACTGTACGCCGCGCAACGCAGCCATATTGGCTGAGCGAGCGGCGCTGTCGTTCTATTTGCACGGCTGCTGGAAGGTGGCGCGAGACGGCGCCTACGCCTGCCCCCTTCCTTACCCGATCAATGATCTGTTATCCCTGGCTGGCGGCCGTAAGTGCCTCGGGCCGGCGCATTGCCTCCATTGCCGCGTCCACCGCCGTTGCCCGCTTGCTGTGGCGGCGGGGGCGGCGGGCTGCCTGCCCCCGGTCGTGGCGCATTGGACCCACTCGGTCCCCTCGGCCCGCCAACTGCGCCTTGAGGCGGCGGTCCTCCGTGCGGGCCGCCGCCGTTCGGCTGACCACGCCAGCCGCCGTTATCTCCGCGGTTTCCGTTGTTTCCATCGTTGCCATTATTCGGCCGTCCGCGATCCGGGTAACCCGGGTAGCCCCGATAACCCGGCCCCGGCCCGTAATAGCGGCCCGGCCCGTCGTAGTAACCCGGGCCCGGATAATTGCTGTAGCCCATATAGACGTTGGTTTGCGGCACGACCGGCACGCCGGTGGCATAGCCGTCGTACCCGTCATAGCCGCTGTAACCGTCGCCATAGCCGTTGCCGACCATCGGCGTGCCGTCCGGATAGACCGCGCAGCCGCCTAGCAAGGCAACAGCGAGCGTCAGGCCGGCAAGTGGAGCAATACGTTTCATTTGGAGGATCAGTGCGAAGATTTCGTGTCTGTAAGACAGCCATTATCGCCAACTGTCGCGCCCGTTTTGTATGTGTTTGTAAGGATTTCTTTTTCATGCCACGACGCAGGCCAACGTCGTGCGCGGCAAACCCGTCGATGCACTGTTCCATTCAGTGCAACGCTGTATCTCGCGCCCGTGGGTTTTTGCCGATTGTGGATTCCTATAGCATTTCGACTGGGCATAGTGGATCACGAGTTCACGAGCCCCTAATCGGAAGAAACAACATCATGAAAAAGACAATATCGGTGTACTGGCCCCTCGCTATCGTTGTGCCCCTTGCTGCGGCAGGCTATTTGCACATTTGCGGCGACGCTGCTTCGCGTGCCTCGCAAGCCCCGCTCGCTGCTGATCGATTGACGGCGGAACTGGCGCGCGCCGTCTCGTACGGCATGGTCGACAACGCGGCGAAGTTGCCGGCCAAACCGATGCGCGCCGTGACGGTAATGCCGCTGGCGGAAGCATCCTGAACGCGGCGGGGTTGGACGGTGCGGCGGGATGGCATCGCCTCGGTCGCTGCCGAACCGGCAGTGGGTTGGAGCGCGACGGCGTCTGTGACCGAACCTGGCCCTTGCCGGCGCGGCGCGGCGTCCATGGCCGAATTCGGACGCCGGCAGAACGTGCCCAGCCTCCGGCGTGATTTGGTGCAGCTTTGTATAATCGCGGCACCGTTGCCTAACTGTCTATCCGCGGGCGTTTAGCGTCCGAACGCCTCTGATGAAAACCGTGTCCGTCTGCTTCGTCTGCCTGGGGAACATTTGCCGTTCGCCGACCGCGGAAGGCGTGATGCGCCGACTGGTCGGCGAGGCGAAGCTTGCGGAACGCATTCTGGTCGATTCCGCGGGCACGGGAGACTGGCACATCGGCCAGCCGCCTGACGAGCGCGCGCAACGTGCGGCCAGCCGGCGAGGTTATGAGCTTGCCGCCTTGCGTGGACGTCAGATCGCGGCGGCCGACTTCGAGCGCTTCGACCTGCTGATCGCGATGGACGACAAAAACGTCGCCGCACTGCGCCAGGCTTGTCCGGCGGAGCAGCGTGACAAAATCCGCATGCTAATGGAGTTCGTCCCTGAGGCGGATGGCCGCTGGGGTGGCGCTCGCGAAGTCGCCGACCCCTATTTCGGCGGCGCCGAAGGGTTCGAGCAGGTGCTGGATCAATGCGAAGCGGCCTGCCACGGGCTGATCGCAGTGTTGCGTCCCCAACTGCTTGCGTAAGTCGGGTGGTCATCGGCGAATGTTTTTCGTCGACCGCCTTATCCAGTAATTAAGCAAATGACCCAAATCGCGATAGGGATACTTGACTAATTCACTCATGTATTTATACTTGACCGAACTTGTCGAGAATTGCGGTTCCCACACCATATGAGACTCACCACGAAAGGCCGTTTCGCCGTCACGGCGATGATTGACCTGGCACTGCGCCAGGAGCAGGGCCCGGTGACGCTTGCGGGTATCAGCCAGCGCCAGCATATTTCCCTGTCTTATCTCGAGCAGCTGTTTGGCAAGCTGCGTCGTCACGAAATCGTCGAGTCCGTGCGCGGACCGGGCGGCGGCTACAATCTGGCCCGCCGCGCTGAAGACGTGACCGTCGCCGACATCATCATCGCTGTCGACGAGCCGCTCGACGCCACCCAGTGCGGCGGCAAGGGCTCGTGCGAGGGCACCAAGCAGCACGACGGCCACTGCATGACGCACGAATTGTGGTCGACGCTGAACCAGAAAATGGTCGAGTACCTGGATTCGGTCTCCCTGAAAGATCTGGTCGATCAGCAGCGTTCGCGCGAAGGTGCGCCGGCGGTCTTGCGTGACCGGCGCAGCGAGGCGCCGGCGGTCGAACCCGCCCGCGTCGTGCCGAAAGGTCCTAATTCTGTTTTCAACATGGCCGGTTCCTAGGCGCGGCAATCTGAACGCACCGCAGCCTGATCAGGAACCCAGAAGCCAGAGTAATGACGTCCCCGGAGCAATTGATGAACAACGACACTCTCCACCTGCCCATTTACATGGACTACAGCGCGACGACCCCGGTCGATCCGCGCGTGGTGGACAAAATGATTCCGTACTTGCGCGAGCAGTTCGGCAACCCCGCATCGCGTAGCCACGCGTATGGCTGGGACGCGGAGCGTGCGGTCGAAGAGGCGCGCGAAAACGTCGCTGCGCTGGTGAACGCCGACCCGCGCGAAATCATCTGGACGTCAGGTGCAACGGAATCGGACAACCTCGCGATCAAGGGCGCCGCGCACTTCTATAAGAGCCGTGGCAAGCACGTCATCACGGTGAAAACCGAGCACAAGGCTGTGCTCGATACCTGCCGCGAACTCGAACGCGAAGGCTTTGACGTCACGTATCTGGACGTGAAGGACGACGGTCTGATCGACCTCGAGAAGTTCAAGGCCGCGCTGCGCCCGGATACGATTCTGGTCTCGGTCATGTCGGTGAACAACGAGATCGGCGTGGTCCAGGACATCGAGGCGATCGGCGAGATCACCCGTGAAAAGGGCATCATTTTCCACGTCGACGCGGCGCAAGCCACCGGCAAGGTCGAGATCGATCTGCAAAAGCTGAAGGTCGACCTGATGTCGTTCTCGGCGCACAAGACCTATGGCCCGAAAGGTATCGGCGCGCTGTACGTGCGCCGCAAGCCGCGTATCCGTATCGAAGCGCAGATGCACGGCGGCGGTCACGAGCGCGGCATGCGTTCGGGCACGCTGCCTACGCACCAGATCGTCGGTATGGGCGAGGCGTTCCGTATCGCTCGCGAAGAAATGGCGACCGAAAACGAACGCATCCGCATGTTGCGTGACCGTCTGCTGCGCGGCCTGTCGGACATTGAAGAAGTGTATGTGAACGGCGACATGGAACAGCGTGTGCCGCACAACCTGAACATCAGCTTCAACTTCGTCGAAGGCGAGTCGCTGATCATGGCTGTGAAGGATGTGGCGGTGTCGTCGGGTTCGGCATGCACGTCGGCTTCGCTGGAGCCGTCGTACGTGTTGCGCGCACTGGGCCGTAACGACGAACTGGCGCACAGCTCGATTCGCTTTACAGTCGGCCGTTTTACGACCGAGCAGGACGTCGATTACGTGATCAACCTGCTGAAGACCAAAATTTCGAAGCTGCGCGATCTGTCGCCGCTTTGGGAAATGCACAAGGACGGGATCGACATTTCGACGATCCAGTGGGCCGCGCACTGACGCGCCACTTAGCGTCGCGTAACGTATAGAACGCAGGTTGAAACGAAACTAGGAGTTAATCATGTCTTACAGCGCAAAGGTTCTGGACCACTACGAAAACCCGCGCAACGTCGGTTCCTTCGCGAAGGACGACGATGCGGTCGGCACTGGCATGGTCGGCGCACCGGCATGCGGCGACGTGATGAAGCTGCAGATCCGCGTGGGCGCGGACGGCATCATTGAAGACGCAAAGTTCAAGACGTATGGCTGCGGTTCGGCGATCGCGTCGAGCTCGCTCGTCACCGAATGGGTGAAGGGCAAGACGCTCGATCAGGCAATGTCGATCAAGAACACGCAGATCGCCGAAGAACTGGCGCTGCCGCCGGTGAAGATCCACTGCTCGATCCTCGCGGAAGACGCGATCAAGGCAGCGGTCGCCGATTACAAGCAACGTCACGGTGAAGCGGTCGTCGAAGGCGACACGCAACACGCGTAAGCGGCAGTCGAGCGCGTGGTTGAGTGCGCTCATTTGAGTGACTCGAAGCAGGCGGTGCGAGTAGAAGCGCACGTCCGGCATGAGCGATATTTGATGCAGGCAGGGTAGCAGCGTGTCAGTAGGCATAGGAATGCCGAACGCGCGCGGCGCAATGAGAAACGCTATGGCAATTACGTTGACCGAAAAGGCAGCACAGCACGTCCAGAAGTATCTGACTCGCCGCGGCAAGGGTGTCGGGTTGCGCGTAGGCGTACGCACCACGGGTTGCTCGGGTTTGGCCTACAAGCTCGAGTACGTGGATGAACTCGCGCCCGAAGACGAAGTGTTCGACTGCAACGGCGTGAAGATCATTGTCGACCCGAAGAGCCTCGCCTATATCGACGGCACCGAACTCGACTTCGCACGCGAAGGGTTGAATGAAGGCTTCAAGTTCAACAACCCGAACGTGAAGGACGAGTGCGGTTGCGGCGAATCGTTCCGCGTGTAAATCGGCTCATTCCGCGTGCGGCGGATCAAAGGCGGCGCGGGCCGCCTTTTTAGTTTCATCCGCGCATCGGCTTGCTGCTTTTCGGTCGCCCTTTGCTGCTGAACCTTCGCGGCGCTTTCGATTCGCGTTTTTAGCTTGCACCCCGGTGCGCTTTCCAGAATGGACTCCTTTTATCCGATGGTCTCGCTGAACGACAGCCACTTCGACCTGTTCGATCTGCCGGCGCGATTTGCGCTCGACGCAGCGGCACTCGATCATGCCTACCGCACGGTGCAGGCCCAGGTGCATCCGGACCGCTTCGCGGCGGCCGGCGACGCGCAAAAGCGCATCGCGATGCAATGGGCGACGCGCACCAACGAGGCCTATCAGACGCTGCGCGATCCGTTGAAGCGCGCGACCTATCTGCTGCACTTGCACGGTATCGACGTCGATACGCATAACAATACGGCGATGGAGCCGGCGTTCCTGATGCAGCAGATGGAGTGGCGCGAAGGCATTGAAGACGCCGCCGCGGCGAAGAACGTCGGCGCGCTCGACGCCTTGCTGACCGAACTGCGCGACGAAGAACGCATGCGTTTCGACAAGCTCGGCGCGCTGCTCGACAGCGGCGCGGATCAGGCAGCGGGCGAGGCAGTGCGGCAGTTGATGTTCATCGAGCGGGTGGCGTCGGAAATCGGCACGCAGATCGAGCGGCTCGAGAGCTAGCGGTCCGGCGGTGCGGCGGCCTGGCGCGCGCCGGCGCAGCGCATGAACAGGCACCCATAGCAGCCGTAGCAACGCATTTAGTAACGCATCCAGCAACGCAAAAATTCAGGACGGGGCCAAGCGGCTCCGAGAAGATCCAGATGGCCCTACTGCAAATCTCCGAACCCGGCATGGCGCCGGCGCCCCATCAGCGGCGTCTGGCGGTCGGTATCGATCTAGGCACCACCAATTCCCTCGTCGCCGCCGTGCGCAGCGGCGTGCCCGACGTGCTGCCGGACGAAAATGGCCATGTGCTGCTGCCGTCGGTGGTGCGTTACCTGGAAAAAGGTGGCCGCCGCATCGGCCGCACGGCCAAGGCTGAAGCCGCGACCGATCCGCGCAATACGATCGTGTCGGTCAAGCGCTTCATGGGCCGCGGCAAGGCGGAAGTGGAAGGCGCCGAAAACGCGCCGTACGATTTCGTCGACGCGCCCGGCATGGTGCAAATCCGTACTGTCGACGGTGTGAAGAGCCCGGTCGAAGTTTCGGCGGAAATTCTTGCGACGCTGCGCCAGCGCGCCGAAGACACGCTCGGCGACGAACTGGTCGGCGCAGTGATTACCGTGCCCGCGTATTTCGACGAAGCGCAGCGCCAGGCGACCAAAGACGCCGCGCGCCTGGCCGGCCTGAACGTGCTGCGTCTCCTGAACGAGCCGACTGCGGCCGCGATCGCCTACGGTCTGGATAACGGCTCCGAAGGACTCTACGCGGTCTACGACCTCGGCGGCGGCACCTTCGATCTGTCGATTCTGAAGCTCACCAAGGGTGTGTTCGAAGTGCTCGCGGCGGGCGGCGATTCCGCGCTCGGCGGCGACGATTTCGATCACGCACTGTATCGCCACGTACTGGAGCAGGCAGGCATCGCGCCGAACACGCTCGCACCGGAAGACGTCCGCTTGCTGCTCGACAGCGTACGCGTGACCAAGGAGGCGTTGTCCGACGCGCCGAATGCGAAGGTGCAGGCGACGCTGTCGAACGGCACCCAGATCGATCTGACTGTCGGCGAGGCCACTTTCGAGGCCATCACTCAGGCGCTGGTTCAACGCACGCTTGGCCCCACGAAGAAAGCGCTGCGCGACGCCAAAGTGGCGACGAAAGACATCAAAGGCGTGGTGCTGGTCGGCGGCGCGACGCGCATGCCGGTGATTCGCCGCGCAGTCGAGTCGTTCTTCGGCCAGCCGCCGCTGATCAATCTGGACCCGGATCAGGTCGTCGCGCTCGGCGCGGCGATCCAGGCCGATCTGCTGGCGGGCAACCGCGGCGCCGACGGCGACGACTGGCTGTTGCTCGACGTGATTCCGCTGTCGCTCGGCGTCGAAACGATGGGCGGTTTGACCGAGAAGATCATTCCGCGCAATTCGACGATTCCGGTTGCCCGTGCGCAGGATTTCACGACCTTCAAGGACGGCCAGACGGCGATGGCGATCCACGTCGTTCAAGGCGAGCGCGAGCTCGTCAGCGATTGCCGTTCGCTCGCGCGTTTTGAACTGCGCGGCATCCCGCCGATGGCAGCCGGCGCGGCGCGGATCCGCGTCACGTATCAGGTCGACGCGGACGGCTTGCTGTCCGTGTTCGCGCGTGAACAGGGTTCGGGCGTGGAAGCGTCGGTAGTGGTGAAGCCTTCCTACGGTCTCGCCGACGACGACATCGCCAGAATGCTCGAAGAGAGCTTTTCGACCGCCGAAGTCGACATGCGCGCGCGCGCGCTGCGTGAGGCGCAAGTGGAAGCGCGCCGTCTCGTCGAAGCGACCGACGCGGCGCTTGCCGCCGACGCCGAATTGCTCGACGACAGCGAACGCGCCGAACTCGACGCGCTGCTCGCCGCCTTGCGCAACATCGCGGCAAGCGACAACGCCGACGCGATCGAAGCCGCGACCAAAACGCTCGCCGAAGGCACCGATGAATTCGCCGCCCGCCGCATGAACAAGGGCATTCGCCGCGCGCTGGCCGGCCGCAAGCTCGATGAGATCTGAGCGTCTCGCGGCGGGGCCGCGTCATGCGCGCCAGCCGGCAATGAATCGCGCCGCGCGGACTTAAAAAGTCCGCGCGGCGCCAGTAAAATGGTACGGAGCCTGTTTGCGGCAGCCGTGCCGCAGACCCAAACGGAAAATGTATGCCTCAAATCGTTGTGCTGCCTCACGTCGAACTGTGCCCGGAAGGCGCGGTGATCGATGCCGTGCCCGGCAAGAGCATCTGTGACAGCCTGCTCGAGCACGGCATCGAAATCGAGCACGCGTGCGAGAAGTCCTGCGCGTGCACGACCTGTCACGTGATCGTGCGTGAGGGTTTCGCCGCCTTGACGCCGTCTGAGGAAGACGAGGACGATCTGCTGGACAAGGCGTGGGGGCTCGAGCCAGCCTCGCGTCTGTCGTGCCAGGCGACGGTGCCGGCCGGGCAGGATCTGGTTGTCGAGATCCCGCGCTATTCGATCAATCACGCGAAGGAAAATCACTAACTGGAGGATGCAGCCATGAAGTGGACCGATACGCAAGACATCGCGATGGCCCTGACTGACAAGCACCAGGACATCGATCCGCAGCAGGTGCGCTTCACTGATTTGCACCGTTGGGTCACCGAGCTGGAAGGTTTCGACGACGACCCTAACCGGTCGAACGAGAAGATCCTTGAAGCAATTCAGGCTGCATGGATCGAAGACGCGGATTACTGAACGCATTGCCGAGCTTTCCGCTGGCGGCGGGGCGCGTTTGATTGAGCTTGCGCTCCTGCTGCGGCAAAGAAAAAGGCGATTCCATCGGAATCGCCTTTTTTAATGCCTGGAGAATCATCAGGCTGCCAGCGGTCAGACTGCTACGAGCGTGCCGTTTTCGACCCGCACACGCTGACCTTGCTGGAACGGCGGCGCTTCGTGATAGGTGAAGTAGCGCGTCTTGCCGTTTTCCATCCGCACCCGCACGGAGTAGGAAGTCGTGCTGCGGATGTGCTTTTCAACCGAGTTACCGGCCAGGCCGCCGCCGAGCGCGCCCAGCACTGTCATCGCGGTCCGGCCGTTGCCGCTACCGAACTGGTTGCCTACTACGCCGCCGGCCACGGCGCCGCCGACAGCACCGATACCCGTGCCATGGCCTTCCTGTCGTACCGCCGAGACGCCTTCGACCGTGCCGCAGGTCGAGCAATAGGCCGGTTGCGACGGCTGTTGCTGAGCGTACTGCGGTGCCGGCTGGGCCTGTTGCTGCTGGGCGTACTGTTGTTGCTGCGGCGCCGCCGGGGCGGGCGCGCGTTGGGCCGGCGGCTGAGCCTGTTGTTGAGCCTGCTGTTCGGCCTGCTGTTGCGCTGCCTGTTGCTGTGCTGCCTGTTGCGCCGACAGATTGGCCGGCGCCGCCGAATCGACCACACCTGGTTGAGTGGTCACTTGCGCAGCCTGGGTCTGATCCGTTTGCGCGCCGCTGCTCGACGCCTTTGGGAACAGGCCCGTGACGGCCGCTGTCGCGGCAAGACTGGCGATGATCACCGCACCCGCAGCCGTAGCGACGAGCGGGTGAAGACGACGTTGTTGCGGGGGTTTGGTATCTGGACTATCCATGTTGGCCTCCGTCTGGAGCAGAGTCGACTGTTATTGAGACTGAGTGTCGGACAAATCGATCCCGGGAGGGTTTCAATTTGTAACCATTTCCCGGCAATCATCGTGGCTCTTTCGCGTCAAAGCTGCGCGCAGCGCGGCGGAGTGCCTGATTTCTTGCGGGTCCGCAGCAGCTTAAGAAAACCGCGGCCCAGCGGCGGATACGCGCCTTTTACCGATGGTTACAAACTGTCAGGTTTTAGCCGGCGGAGTTTTTCATGCACCTCAAGAAAAAACGCCCGGCATCGAGCCGGGCGATTTTTTGCGAGCCGTCGAGGCGAGCGACGCAACGATCAGTCTTCGCGGCGCAGATGCGGGAACAGAATCACGTCGCGAATGCTCGGGCTGTCGGTCAGCATCATCACCAGGCGGTCGATGCCGATGCCGCAACCGCCGGCCGGCGGCATGCCGTATTCCAGCGCGCGGATGTAGTCGGCGTCGTAGAACATCGCTTCTTCGTCGCCGGCGTCTTTCTGGTCGACCTGCTTCTTGAAGCGGGCAGCCTGGTCTTCCGGATCGTTCAGCTCCGAGAAACCGTTGGCGATTTCACGGCCCGTGATGAACAGTTCGAAACGCTCGGTGATGCCGTCGAACTTGTCCGACGCGCGCGCCAGCGGCGACACCTCGATCGGGTAGTCGATGATGAAAGTCGGCTCCCACAATTGCGATTCAGCGGTCTCTTCGAACAGCGCCAGCTGCAACGCGCCGACGCCCGCGTTCAGGAACTGCGGCTGCGAGGCATCGACGCCGAACTTCTTCAGTTCCGTGCGCAGGAATGCGTCGTCGCCGAGTTGTGCGTCCGTGTACTGCGGCGCGTACTTCTGGATCGCCTGGCTGATCGTCAGGCGATGGAAGGGCGTGGCCAGATCGAGTTCACGACCCTGGTAGCTGATCGTCGCGCTGCCGAGCGCATCGATCGCCGCCTGGCGGATCAGTTGCTCGGTGAAGTCCATGATCCACTTGTAATCGGTGTACGCCGCGTAAAACTCGATCATCGTGAATTCCGGATTGTGGCGTACCGACACGCCCTCATTGCGGAAGTTACGGTTGATCTCGAACACACGCTCGAAGCCGCCGACCACGAGGCGCTTCAGATACAGTTCCGGCGCGATGCGCAGGAACATTTGCATGTCGAGCGCGTTGTGGTGCGTGGTGAACGGCTTGGCCGCCGCGCCGCCCGGAATCGGGTGCAGCATCGGCGTTTCGACTTCCATGAAGTCGGCGTCCGCCATGAACTTGCGGATCGACGACATCGCCTTGGTGCGTGCGACGAACGTCTTGCGCGTTTCCGGCGTGACGATCAGGTCGACGTAGCGCTGGCGGTACTTCATTTCCTGATCGGCCAGACCGTGGAACTTGTCCGGCAGCGGGCGCAGCGATTTCGACAGCAAACGCAGTTCGGTGCAACGCACCGAGAGCTCGCCCTTGTTGGTGCGGAACAGCACGCCGCGCGCCGCGACAATATCGCCCATGTCCCACTTCTTGAAGGCGTCGTACGTTTCCTGGCCGACGTCTGCGGGCGTAATGAAAAACTGGATCTGACCTGAACCGTCGCGTACGGTCGCAAAGCTCGCCTTGCCCATCACGCGTTTGAGCATCATGCGGCCGGCGATCGCGACTTCGAGCGGATTGGCTTCGAGTGCTTCCTTGTCGGTCTCGGCGTACTGCGTTTGCAGATCTTCGGCGTGATGCGTGGGGCGGAAATCGTTCGGATAGGCGACGCCTTGCTCACGCAGTTCGCGCAGCTTTTCGCGGCGTTCGGCCATGATCTTGTTGTCGTCCACCTCGGGTACGACATTAGGCTGGGCCGCATTAGGCTGGGCCGCATTCGGCTGGGTCGGTTCGGTCATGATGATTTGGTATTCGGTGGCCCGCATCGGGGTGCCCCACATGCGGGTGGCCAGTCAGTGAAAAACCTCAGGCGGTAAAAAGAGGCGGCGCGGCGATGCGATGCATGCCGCGCCGGTTGCGCTTAGACGCCCTGTTTCAGGCTGGCGCTGATGAACGGATCGAGGTCGCCGTCGAGCACGCTCTTGGTATTGCTGATTTCGACGTTGGTGCGCAGGTCCTTGATACGGCTGTTGTCCAGCACATACGAGCGGATCTGGTGACCCCAGCCCACATCGGTCTTGCCGGCTTCGAGCTTGTCCTGCTCGGCCTGGCGTTTGCGGATTTCCGCTTCGTACAGGCGCGATTTCAGCATGGCCATGGCTTCGGCGCGGTTGCGGTGCTGCGAGCGGTCGTTCTGGCACTGCACGACGATGCCCGATGGCATGTGCGTAATCCGCACCGCCGAATCGGTCTTGTTGATGTGCTGACCGCCCGCGCCGGACGCGCGGTACGTGTCGACGCGCAGATCGGCCGGGTTGATGTCGACTTCGATCGAATCGTCGATTTCCGGGTACACGAACACCGACGAGAACGACGTATGGCGGCCACCCGACGAATCGAACGGCGACTTGCGCACGAGGCGGTGCACGCCGGTTTCGGTGCGCAAAAAGCCGTAGGCGTATTCGCCTTCGATCTTGATCGTGGCGTTCTTGATGCCCGCGACGTCGCCTTCGGTCTGTTCCAGTATTTCGGTCTTGAAGCCCTTGCGCTCGCAGTAGCGCAGGTACTGGCGCAGCAGCATGGACGCCCAGTCGCACGCTTCAGTGCCGCCGGCGCCGGCTTGAATGTCGAGGAAAGCGTTGTTCGGGTCGGCCGGATTCGCGAACATCCGGCGGAATTCCATGTCGGCGACACGTTGTTCGATGCCTTGCGCGTCTGATTCGCAGGCGACGAGGGTTTCCTCGTCGTCTTCTTCGCGGGCCATGTCGAACAGGTCCTGCGCATCGCGCAAGTCGTTATCGAGTGACGTGAGTTTGCCGACGGTGTCGTCGAGCAGTTTTTTTTCCCGGCCGAGGGCCTGGGCGTGCTTCGAGTCGTTCCAGACGTCCGGGTCTTCGAGCTCCCGGTTGACTTCGATCAGACGTAATGCCTTGTCGTCGTAGTCAAAGATACCCCCGTAGCGAGTCCGCGCGCGTGCGCAGGTCCGCCAGAGAGGCTTCGATCGCGTTGAGACGTTCCGCTTCCATGTCGATCTTTTATAGCTTCGTAAAAAGGGGAAATTATAGCCGATCGGCGCCCCGCGCCGGAGGCTTGTGAGCAATCCGGCGCGGGTTTGGGGTTGATTTTGCAGTGATTTTCGACGCTTTGCGCGCAAGGCGGGCGGAACGTTGGCTGCGCGCAAGCCGCACACTAGAGGCGCTCGCGCGGGAACCTCGCCGCCGCTTCAGCTCGCCGCGTGCTCGACGATCAATTGCACTCGCGACACGCCATTCCACGTGTCGCTGGCCAACCGGTATGCAACGGTGGTGCGCGCGGGCAGCGTGTCGGTGTGATTGAACCAGATCGCGTTGAAACGCTGGCGGCCGCGCACGAGTTGCAGCTTCAGATGTTTGTCTTTGACCAGCGCCTGTGACGCGATATCGAATTCGCCGGAAAACACCGGCGCCGGAAAGCCCTGGCCCCATACGGCGGCGTCGAGCATTTCGACGAATTGCGGCGTGAAATAGGCGTCTTCGAGTTCGCCGTCGGTTTCCACCGTGCGCGACAGCGCTTCTTCAGAGAGCCATTCGCGGCCTACTGCCTCGAACGCGGCCGTAAAGCGCGGCACGTCGGCGGCGGCGATCGTCAGGCCCGCGGCCATCGCGTGGCCGCCGAATTTGACGATCAGGCCAGGCTCGCGCTTCGAAATCAGATCGAGCGCGTCGCGCAGATGGAAGCCCGAGATCGAACGGCCGGAGCCCTTGACGAGTTGGCCGCTGTCGTCGGCGAGCGCGAATGTGAACGACGGCCGGTGGAATTTCTCCTTCAACCGCCCGGCGACGATGCCGATCACCCCCTGGTGCCAACTCGGATTGAACAGCGTGATGGTGGTCGCGCCGTCAGGATTGATCGCCGAGAGGTCTTCGAGCGCCTGCTGCTGCATGCCGGCTTCGATTTCGCGGCGCTCGCGGTTCATGGTGTCGAGCTGCTGCGAGAGATCCCATGCGCGGCCGATGTCGTCGGTGGTCAGACACTCGATTCCGAGCGACATGTCCGACAGGCGGCCGGCCGCGTTCAGGCGCGGGCCGAGCGCGAAGCCGAGGTCGAAACCCGAGGCGCTGCGGGCGTCGCGCGCAGCGGCGCGAAAGAGGGCGGCGATGCCTGGCTGCATCTTGCCTTTGCGAATCCGCTGCAGACCTTGCGCGACCAGCACGCGGTTATTGCCGTCGAGCTTGACCACGTCGGCGACCGTGCCGAGCGCGACCAGATCGAGTAGACCATCCAGGCGCGGCTCAGGGAAAGCGTCGTTGAAGGCGCCGCGGCGGCGCAATTCCGCGCGCAATGCCAGCAGCACATAAAACATCACGCCGACACCTGCGATGCACTTGCTCGGGAATGTGCAGCCCGGCTGGTTCGGATTGACGATGGCGCGTGCAGCCGGCAGTTCGTCGCCGGGGAGGTGATGGTCGGTGACCAGCACGTCGATGCCGAGCGCATTGGCCGCTGCCACGCCGTCGACGCTGGCGATACCGTTATCGACCGTAATCAGCAGTTCCGGCTTGCCCGACGCGCTGCGGGCGGCTAGCGCGACGATCTCGGGCGTCAGGCCATAACCGTACTCGAAGCGGTTCGGCACCAGATACTCGATCTGGCCGCCGAACATGCGCAGCCCGCGCACTGCGACCGCGCAGGCGGTGGCGCCGTCGCAGTCGTAGTCCGCGACCACTAGCATGCGGCGTTTGCTCTGAATCGCATCGGCGAGCAGCGCCGCGGCGTCTTCGCAGCCCTTGAGCGCGGCAGGCGGCACGAGCCGCGCGAGACCGGTTTCGATTTCATCGGGCATGCACACGCCGCGCGCGGCATACAGGCGCGCAAGCACCGGATGCAGGCCATGGCGGGTGAGAACTTCGGCGTCGACAGGCGAGCCGGCGCGCGTAACGATTCGAGTCATTCGGAAAGGCCGTGGATCATTCGATGAAGAGCGAGGCGAGCACGCGCCGCCGCCAGAATTTGCGCAGGTCGCCACGTGTGACCGTGAGCGTCACCGAACCGGTGTCGCCGCACAGCGTCAGGCCCAGTTCGCCAAGCTGGCCCGACTGCAGTGCTGTCAGCGCCGGTTCGAACCAGTCGGTTTGCAACGCGGCGAAGGCGTCGTTCCAGCGCGCCCAGTCCTGCTCGATGTAGGGCACGGAGAAGGGATCGAGTTCGACTAGCGTGGCGCCGTTCGCGTTGGCGTTGGCGTTGGCGTTTGCGTTTGCGTTGGTATTCGTGTTCGCGGATACGCCGCTAGGT
The DNA here is from genome assembly GCF_001634365.1 of Paraburkholderia phytofirmans OLGA172. Taxonomy (NCBI): domain Bacteria; kingdom Pseudomonadati; phylum Pseudomonadota; class Betaproteobacteria; order Burkholderiales; family Burkholderiaceae; genus Paraburkholderia; species Paraburkholderia phytofirmans. The sequence continues at coordinate 3,042,813 of NZ_CP014578.1, read as the reverse complement.
ATGTGACCCGAAGCGGTACCTGAAGCACCCCCCGCAGCGCGAGCTGCCATCAGCGCCGCGAAGGACGTCGGCGGTGCGCCCACGTCGACACCCGCCGTCATGGCGAGCCCCCGCGTGGCCGCCGCATCGGAGAAGACCCGCGCGAACGGGCTCGTCACGGGTTGCGCCGCGCCCTGTGCGTGAAACCAGATCGAGTTGACGGCCGGCAGGCCACGCGCCTCGCGCGCTTCATTGACCGGATGCTCGAACCACGCCATCTGCACTTCGTTTTGCAGCTTCATCCAGGCGCGCGACCGCTCGCCGGAGTGCGCCTCGTGCGGCAGCCAGATTTCGATGTTGCGGCCGCTCGCGCGCAACGGCGACGCCCCTGCCAGCGTGCCGAAGCCGTCGCCCGACAGGTACCAGCGGGCGGGCTTAGGCGCTTCGATGCGCACGCCGAGTTCCTCGATCAACGGCCGGGCGACCGCCAGCAGCACACTGGCTTCGTCGTCGGACAGTTCGAGCGAGGCCGGATCGATCAGCACCAGATGGTCGTGCGCGATGCGAACATGCACCGGTTGCACACAAGCCCACGTGGCGGGGCCAGGGTCGCCGCCGTCGGCGCGCAGCATGTACGGGGCAAGCGGTGCTTCGTCGGCGGCCGCCGCGCCGCTCGGCAGCGCGCCGAACTGGCGCGCCACCCAGCGCTCGTGCGGCAGCGTGCGCTGAAAATCTTCGCCGATCACCCGTTCGACCAGCGTCGCGCGGGCGATCAGCCGGTCGAGGGCCGGACTCTGGATGTCGTGCAGGGCGGTGGAGGCGTCCGCTGCGGCGGGCAGCGCGAAGGGCAGGAGAAGATGGAGGCGGTTGGCGGGCATGATGCTGCGCATTGTAGGGCAAAGAGTGCGAGTATTCAGACCTTCAGCTCCCCGCTTGACGAACCGCGGCAGCGACGGCTTGCGCTCGCCGCCCTGCGGACGTTGCAGCAGCCGCGCGCGGCGGCACCGCGCACATGACGATGGAGACCGGCATGTCGCGTGAACTCAAAACCGAGCAGGAACTGCTTGAACTGGTCGTCAAGGCCCTCGATGCGAACCCGGCGACCGCCGGATGGATTCCGACCGGCTTCCACGAAACGGTCGAGGATGAGGAGGGCTGCAATTGGGACATCAACCACCTGCACCGCGACCGCAAGGACGCGGACGTGCGCGATGCCGCCAACAGCGTGGCGGCGCGCATCATCAACGAACTGCGCAGCCGTTACAACCTGTGTTAGCCGATGCGGCGGCCGGCGCTTAGCCGGCGTTCATTCCGAGCGCTCCGGGCGCGGAGCGCCGGGCAGGTGGCTTCATGCCGGCCGCGAATCCGTACGGGAAAATTCTTCTACGCCTGACGAACCAGGATCTTTGTGAGGTTTTGGAATTCCATTAGAATTCCGCCGCCACGCGATTCACCGCGAATAACGATTACAAAACAAAAACAGACCAATGAAAGTGATCCACTCTTCAGACCTTGCTGTATCGGGGCATTTACTCAACTTCGACGTTTTACGTTTGCTGTTTGCGATCTTCGTTATTTTCTCGCACAGCTTTGCCTTATTGGGTTTTGCCGACCCGGTTCAGGCGCTCGTGCGCACGACCACGCCTGGCAGCCTCGGAGTCGACGGTTTCTTTCTCATCAGCGGTTATCTGATTACGCGCAGTTGGGTGAATGATCCCTCGGCCGGGCGTTTTCTCGCCCGTCGCGTGCTGCGTCTGTATCCGGGCTTTATCGTCGCGTCGCTGGTTTCGGTGTTGATTGTGGGTCCACTCGGCGCCGACCCGGCTCAGTATTTCCGGGGTCTCGATCTGGGCGGCTTCCTGCGTGGACTTCTGCTTCTGCATGAGCCGCAGGCGCCGCGCGTGTTTGCCGGTACCCCGGTCGAGACCGTGAACGGCGCCATGTGGACGATCTCGTTCGAATTTCGCTGCTATCTGGTGGCGATGTTGTGCGGCTGCATCGGCTTGTTCAGCCGCCGGCGCATTTTCCTCGTCATCGCGCTGCTGGTCGGCGCCGCGATCTGCTATACGGTGCCGGATAGCGGTCCGACCGATTCGCAGCACCAGTTGTTCGGGTTCAAGGCACTGCGCGTGTCCGATTACATGGCGTGGTTCGCGGCGCTGTTCCTGACTGGAAGCTGTTTTTTCCTGTTCCGCGAACGCATCCGCTATACGCTGACGGGCTGGGTGGTGGCCTTCGCCGTGCTGGCCTGGTCGCTGTTCTATCCGGAGTGGCTGCGGCCGGGCGTGCTGTTGGCCGGCGCCTACGTGGTGTTCGGCGTGGCTGCGATGCCCGCGCTGCGGCGCGTTCGCAGTGGCGGCTACGTCGATCTGTCGTACGGGCTGTATCTGTATGGCTGGCCTGTGCAGAAGCTGCTGAGCTGGTACTGGCCGAAAGTGATGCCATGGCCGATGTTCTGCGTGACGATGATTCTGTGCACGGGGCTTGCCTGGCTTAGTTGGCACCTCGTTGAGCAGCCTGCGCTGCGGCTGAAGCCCGGCGCGGCGAAGCGGCTGCGTTTCAAGACCGCGATGGCGGATATGGCCTGATCCAGCGTCGCCGGCTTGTCTGCCTGAGGCCGGCTCCAGAGCGCCATTGCGCGAGTCCGCGGCTTTGTATGGCAAACTTCGCGCTTGCCCATACCGGAACCATCCGCTCCGCCGCGACACCAATGATTACGACGCTCGGGCCGCACGGCAGGCGCTTCGCGCCGTCGTACGCAGCAGAAAGCCGAAGAACGCAGAAAAGGATTCGCTTGAAATTTCCCTACGAATGGCAAATTGGCTGGCGCTACACCCGCGCCGGCAAACGCACGACCGGTAACGGCTTCATTTCCTTCATCGCGCTCGTGTCGATGTCGGGCATCGCGCTCGGCGTCGCCGCGCTGATTGTCGTGTTGTCCGTGATGAACGGTTTCCAGAAAGAAGTGCGCGACCGGATGTTGTCGGTGCTGGCGCACGTCGAAATCTTTTCGCCGACCGGTTCGATGCCCAACTGGCAACTGACCGCCCAGGAAGCGCGCCAGAACAAGGAAGTGATCGGCGCGGCGCCGTATGTCGAAGCGCAGGCGCTGCTCACGCGCCAGGACGCCGTGAGCGGCGTCGCGCTGCGCGGCGTCGAACCGACGCTCGAGCCCGACGTGTCCGATATCGGCCGCGAAATGAAGGGCGGCAAGCTGACCGACCTCGTGCCGGGCGACTTCGGCATCGTGCTGGGCGCGGACCTCGCCACCAATCTCGGTGTGACAGTCAACGACAAGATCACGCTGGTCGCGCCCGAGGGCACCATCACACCCGCCGGCATGCTGCCACGGCTGAAACAGTTCACGGTGGTGGGCATCTTCGAGTCGGGGCATTACGAATACGACAGCACCCTCGCGCTGATCAACATCAAGGACGCGCAGGCGCTGTTCCGGCTGCCCGCGCCGACCGGCGTGCGGCTGCGCCTGACCGACATGCAGCGGGCGCCGGAGGTCGCGCATCAACTGGCGCGCAGCTTGTCCGGCGATTTGTACATCCGCGACTGGACCCAACAGAACAAGACCTGGTTCTCGGCAGTGCAGATCGAAAAACGCATGATGTTCATCATCCTCACGCTGATCATCGCAGTGGCGGCGTTCAATCTGGTGTCGTCGCTCGTGATGACGGTGACCAACAAGCAGGCTGACATCGCGATCCTGCGCACGCTCGGCGCGCAGCCCGGTTCGATCATGAAGATTTTCGTGGTGCAGGGCGTGACGATCGGCTTTATCGGCACGGCGACCGGCGTCGCGCTCGGCTGCCTGATTGCGTGGAGCATTCCGTGGCTCGTGCCGATGATCGAGCATCTGCTCGGCGTGCAGTTCCTGCCGCCGTCCGTGTATTTCATCAGCGAACTGCCGTCCGAGCTGATTCCCGCCGACGTCGCGCGGATCGGCGTCATCGCGTTCCTGATGTCGGCGCTGGCGACCCTTTATCCGAGCTGGCGTGGTGCGAAAGTCCGTCCCGCGGAGGCACTGCGCTATGAATGACCGTTCCGCCAATTTATCCATGGTCTCAGAAGACACCGCGCTGCATCCCTACGTGCTGGAAGCAACCGGCATTTCGAAGTCGTTCGTGCAGGGTGGTCTCAATGTGCAGGTGCTTAACAACGCGCAATTGAACGTGCGGCGCGGCGAAAAACTGGCGATCGTCGGCGCGTCGGGGTCCGGCAAGAGCACGCTGCTGCATGTGCTCGGCGGCCTCGACGATCCGAGCGCCGGCCATGTCTCCGTAATGGGCAAGCCGTTTACGAAGCTCTCCGAGCGTGAACGGAACGACCTGCGCAATCGCGCACTCGGTTTCGTGTACCAGTTCCACCATCTGCTGCCGGAATTCACCGCGCTCGACAACGTCGCGATGCCGCTGCGGATTCGCCGCATGACGACCGAAGCCGCGCGGCGCGAAGCGCTCGCGGTACTGGAGCGGGTCGGCATGGGGCATCGGGCGAAGCATCGTCCGGGTGAACTGTCGGGCGGCGAGCGCCAACGTGTGGCAATCGCGCGGGCCTTGGTTACCAAGCCCGCCTGTGTGCTCGCCGACGAACCCACCGGCAATCTGGACGGCGGCACCGCCGACACTGTGTTCAACCTGATGCTCGAACTGTCGCAAACGCTCGACACCAGTTTCGTGATCGTCACGCACGATCCGGAACTGGCCGGACGCTGTGACCGGATCATGCGGCTGCGCGACGGCGTCTTGCACGAAGAACCGCCGGTGCCGGTCTAAGCACCGCGCGGACCGTGAGCGATGCTCTGCCGCTGACGAGGCGCGCCATGTGGATCGATACACACTGCCATCTCGACGCTTCCGAATTCGACGCCGATCGCGATGAAGTCGCCGAAGCGGCGCGTCAAAGTGGCGTAGGGCGTATCGTGATTCCCGCGATCGGCCGCCAGAACTTCACGACGGTGCGTGAACTCGCGCACCGCATCGACGGCGGCGCGTATGCGCTCGGCATCCATCCCCTCTTTACACCAGGCGCACAGGAACGCGATCTCGACCTGCTGCGCATGGAAATCGAGGCGAGTCTCGACGATCCGCTGTTCGTCGGCATCGGCGAGATCGGCCTCGATTATTTCGTCGAAGGTCTCGACGATGCGCGCCAGCAGTTCTTCTACAACGGTCAACTTCAACTGGCGCGCGAATTCGATCTGCCGGTGATTTGCCACGTGCGCAAATCGCAGGATCAGGTGATCAAAGGGCTGCGGCGGCATCAGATTCATCGCGGCATCGCCCATGCATTCAACGGCAGTTTTCAGCAGGCTCAGGCATATATCGATCAGGGCATGCATCTCGGTTTCGGCGGCAATCTGACCTTCGAGCGGGCACGGCAAATCCGCCGCCTTGCCGGGCAATTGCCGTTCGACGCGCTGGTCGTCGAGACCGACGCACCGGACATCGCCCCCTCCTGGATGTACAAGCAGCGCAATTCGCCGGAGCAGATTCCGGCCATCGGCGCGAGTCTCGCGCAACTGCGTGGCATGACCGCCGACGAAGCCGCCCTAGGCACAACGGCTAACGCGCTCGCCGCGTTGCCGCGGCTTGCACTTTCCTCTGCATAATCGAACGCAATGGTTTGAGTGGTTCGCGCCGGGCGGAACCCACGCCCGGCGGCCCTGCTAACGCCTGCTCGCTGTGCGTTGCGCTGTCCGGCCACGGCTGGGCGGCACGGGCGGAGGGCGGATGCGGGCATGGTGGTGCGGGTTTGCGTTGGGGGTGATCGGGCTGCAGCGGCAGGCGGCGTTGCCGGATTGGCGTGGGTGGTGTGCGCTGGTACTGGTCGGGTGCGTTGCGATTCTTATCGCGGCGTGGGGATTGCGCCGCGGCGCTTCGGGCGAATGGAGCGGCGGCTCTTCAGGCGAAGGGTGTCGCTGTGCTTCGAGCGAAGGGGGCCGCGATACTTCTGGCGCATTGCGCCGCGGCGCTCCAGTCGTCGCGAACGCGCATGAGGCAGTTGCAAATTCGCGCATATGCCGCGGCTTGTCCAGCGCGCGCTTGCGTTCGGGCGTCGGCTGGGGCGCGGTGTGGATTGCGGCCATATGCGTGGGCTTTGGCTACGCTGCCTGGCGCGCGGAAATCCGGCTCGCGGTGAGCTTGCCGAGCGCTTGGGAAGGCCGCGATATCGACGTCGTCGGCAGCATCAAGGGGCTGCCGTCACGCGACGACAAGGGCGCGCGCTTCCACTTCGAAGTCGAGTCGGCGGATGCGCCGATCGCCGCTTTTCCACGCGTGATCCAGCTCTCGTGGATCGCCGAAGATGCGCCTGCGCCGTTGCTCGAACCGGGCGCGCGCTGGCGTCTGACCGTGCGGCTCAAACGCCCGCATGGCAATGCGAACTTTGGCGTGCGCGATGCCGAAGCCAGTTTGCTGGCGCGCAATGTACGCGCCACCGGCTACGTGAGCGCCCCGGCTCACGCATTGCGTCTACCTGGCAACGCGCGTGGCGTCAGCGTGACGGTCGATCGCTGGCGCGCCGCGCTGCGCGCGCGCATCGACACGGTGCTCGCCGACGCACCGCACCGTGGGATTGTGGTGGCGCTCGCCATCGGCGCGCAGGACGAAGTCAGCGCGGCCGACTGGCTGCTGATGCGCGGCACCGGCACGAGTCATCTGGTGGCGATTTCGGGCTTGCACATTGGCTTTGTCGCGGGCCTTGCGGCGTGGCTCGCTGGGGCGGTGTGGCGGCGCTCCGGATTCATCGGCCGCAACTGGCCGTTGCTGCTGCCCGCGCAGGTCGTCGCGGTGACCTGCGGCGCGTTGTTCGCGGGGCTGCATGCGGCGTTGGCCGGTTTCAACGTGCCGGCGCAGCGCGCGCTATGGATGGCGAGTGTGGTGGCCCTCGCGTTTATCAGCGGGCGCAACGTCGCGCGATCGGTGGTGCTGGCGTGGGCGTTGGGGTTGGTGCTGCTGATCGATCCGTGGGCGGTGGTGGCGGCGGGATTCTGGCTGTCGTTCTGCGCGGTGGCGGCGATTCTGTTCGCGATGTCGGGACGGCCCCGTGTGCAGGATCATGAGCAGCGCCGCGACGAAGAGGGTGAGGGCGGCGTGACGCCGACAAGGCTCTCGCGCTTGTGGTCCGGCCTATGCCGCCGCGCTCGCGCTTTCGGAGAACGCGTGCGCAGCGCCGCGCATGTGCAGTTCGCGGTGACCGTCGCGCTTGCGCCGCTCACCGCTTATTGGTTCGCGCAGATTCCGTTGATCGGCCCGCTCGCGAATGCCTTCGCGATTCCGTGGGTGAGTCTGCTGGTGACGCCGGCGGTTTTGGCGGGCGTCGCGTTGCCCGCGCCACTCGATGTCTACGCCTTGCGCGCCGCGCATACCTTGCTCGACCTGCTGGCCGCGGGCTTGCAGATGCTGTCCGGTCCGGCATGGACGCTCTGGCGCTTGCCGCAGCCGGACGCGTGGACGCTCGCCGCCGCCGCGGTCGGCGTTCTGTGGTGTCTGGCGCCGCGCGGCTGGCCGCTGCGCTGGGCCGCGCCGCTCACGTGGCTGCCGCTGCTGATGCCGGCGCCGCCCGGGCCGCCACATGGCAGCTTCCGTCTAACGGCGCTGGATATCGGTCAAGGCACCTCGGTGCTGGTCGAAACGGCGCATCACACGCTGCTGTTCGATAGCGGACCGGGGCCGGAATCGACGCATGCGGGCGAACGGGTGGTCGTGCCGTTTTTGCAGGCGCACGGCGTCACGGCGCTCGATACGCTGATCATCAGCCACGCCGATTCCGACCACTCGGGCGGCGCGCCGGCTGTGCTGGACGCGATCGAGGTGCGTCAAATGGTGGCGGCATTGGCGCCCGCGAATCCGCTATGGTCGAACGCAAAGCAACGCGGCGCGGACACGCTGCCCTGCGCGGCGGGGCAGCGCTGGCAGTGGGACGGCGTCGAGTTCGAGATGCTCTGGCCGGATGCCGGGCCGTTGCAAGGCAAACCGAATGCGCATTGCTGCGTGTTGCGGGTGAGTACGATGCCTGCAGCGGTGAGGCCGTCTGCCATGGCGAGCCCGCCGGCCGGGGTGAGCCTGTCACTCGCGCAAGGCAGGGCGGCTGCAGGGAGCATGCCGGCCGGAAGGGATCAAACGGCGCCCTTACGCATGGCGGCCCTGCTGGCGGCAGATATCGAAGCGCCGGTCGAACGCATCCTGCTCGCGCGCGATCGCGACGCGTTGCGCGCCCAGGTGCTGGTCGTGCCGCATCATGGGAGCAAGACCTCGTCGACCGAGCCGTTCCTCGACTCTATCGACCCGCTCGTCGCGCTATTTCAGGTAGGCTATCGCAACCGATTTCATCATCCGAACGCGGGTGTGTTCGAGCGTTACGAGGCGCGGCACATCGAGCTTGCACGCAGCGATGCGGACGGCGCGGTAAGGGTCGACGTGAACCCGGATTTCGACCCGGGTCTCAGCTTGGGCATCGAGCCCGAGGCAAGCGTGGGAAGCAGTGCGGGAGCCGGTCCGGGAAGTGACCCGAGAAGCGGTCCGGGAGGCGGTCCGCGAGGCAACTCAGGAAGCGGCCCGGGCCTGAACGGCGCCGCACTGATGCTCGAACGCTATCGCGACACGCAGCGCCGCTACTGGATGGATCGCTGATGGATTGCCGGCCGCACAGATAGAACAAATGCGCCGCTAGCCTCGGAGGCTGCACGAAAAGTCAGGTCCGAAGCTCGCGCGCTAAAACAGAACGGAGATAGCCGCAGTTGAAAAACATCATCCACTTCTCGCATGCGAACGGGTTTCCGGCGTCGACCTACCGGACGATCTTCGCCGAACTCGCCGACGACTATGAACTGCGCTCCATCGAGCGCATCGGTCACGACGCGCGTTATCCGGTCACGCAGGACTGGCCGCATCTGGTCGAGCAGTTGCTCGATGACATCAGCCGCTCGTACGAGCAACCGGTATGGCTGGTTGGCCATTCGCTCGGCGGCTATCTGTCGCTGATGGCCGCGCTGAAAAAGCCGCAATGGGTGAGGGGCGTGGTGATGCTCGATTCGCCTGTGATCGCCGGTTGGCGCAGCAGCATGCTGCGGGTATCGCAATGGACCGGGCTCGACGAACGCCTGTCGCCGGCGGCCGCCACCCGCACGCGCCGCACGCAGTGGGCAAGCCGCGACGAGGCGTGGCGGCACTTTCATTCGAAGCCGGCGTTCGCACGCTGGGACGAACGCATGCTGTCCGACTATATCGACTTTGGCATCCCGCAGAGTTCGTCCGACGGCGGCCGATCGCTCGCTTTCGACCGGCGCACCGAGTATCAGATTTATAAGACTTTGCCGCATACGCTTGGGCCCCGCCTCGCGCGCGGCGCCCCGGTGCCGGTGGGCTTCATCGCCGGCACGCATTCAAAGGAGGTGCGCCAGGCAGGTCTGGACGCTACCCGCCGCGCGACAGGCGGTCATGTGGAATGGATTGAAGGCAGCCATTTGTATCCGATGGAAAAACCGCTCGAAACCGCGCGCGCGGTGCAGCGGATGTTGCGCGAACTGGAGCGGGGGGCGTAGGGCCGCGCGCTGCGCGGCGCGCGCCTTCACCGGCGTGGCGGCCTGCTTATAGGAGGTGCCGCGGCGGTCGCGCTGGCGGCGCGCCCCGCTCATGCGGCTGGTCACCGCCGCGATAAACGGTGCATGATCGGCGACCGGCAATTGCCATTGCCGCGGCACACTTTCGTACCGCTGTCGCCAGGATTTTGCTGGGTTGAGACCCTGCTTTACGGTATAATCCGTTTTTCCCGCGAGCATCCAGCGATGACCAAATATGTTTTCGTCACCGGCGGCGTAGTATCTTCCCTCGGCAAGGGTATTGCCGCCGCTTCCCTCGCCGCGATCCTCGAATCGCGCGGTCTTAAAGTCACCCTCCTCAAGCTCGATCCCTACATCAACGTCGACCCCGGCACGATGAGTCCGTTTCAACACGGCGAAGTGTTCGTGACGGAAGACGGAGCGGAGACTGACCTCGACCTTGGCCACTATGAGCGCTTCATCAGCACGAAGATGCGCAAGGCCAATAACTTCACCACGGGCCAGATTTACGAATCGGTGATCCGCAAGGAACGTCGCGGCGATTATCTGGGCAAGACGGTGCAGGTCATCCCGCACATTACCAACGAAATCCAGGCGTTCATCGAACGCGGCGCGGCTTCCGCGACGTGCGGTGAGCCGGATGTCGCCATCGTCGAAGTGGGCGGCACCGTAGGCGACATCGAATCGCTGCCGTTCCTCGAGGCCGCACGTCAGATGAGCCTGCGCATGGGCCGCAACAGCGCGTGCTTCGTGCACCTCACGCTGGTGCCCTGGGTCGCGACCGCAGGCGAGCTGAAAACCAAGCCTACCCAGCACAGCGTGCAGAAGCTGCGTGAAATCGGCATCTCGCCGCACGTGCTGCTGTGCCGCGCCGACCGCCGCATTCCAGACGACGAGCGCGCGAAGATTTCGATGTTCTCGAACGTGCCGGAAGACGCGGTGATTTCCGTGTGGGACGCCGACAGCATCTACAAGATTCCGCAGATGCTGCACGATCAGGGTCTGGACGCGATCATCTGCGAAGAGCTCAAGCTCACGCCGAAGCCGGCCGATCTGTCGATGTGGTCGAATCTCGTCGAAAAACTCGAGCATCCGAAGCACGAAGTCACGATCGGCATGGTCGGCAAGTATGTCGATCTGACCGAGTCGTACAAGTCGCTGATCGAAGCGCTGCGTCATGCGTCGATGCATACGTCGACCAAGGTCAACATCGAATATATCGATTCGGAAGAGGTCGAGACGCAGGGCGTCGAGAGCCTCAAGCATCTGGATGCCGTGCTCGTGCCGGGCGGCTTCGGCCGTCGCGGCACCGAAGGCAAGATCGCCGCGATCCGCTATGCGCGCGAAGCGAAGGTGCCGTATCTCGGCATCTGCCTCGGCATGCAACTGGCCGTGATCGAATTCGCCCGCGACGTGGTCGGCCTGAAAGATGCGAACAGCACCGAGTTCGATCAGGACACCGAGAACCGCGTGGTCGCACTGATCACCGAGTGGTACGACCGTGAAGGCAAGGTCGAGAAGCGCACCGAAGAATCGGATCTGGGCGGCACGATGCGCCTCGGTTCGCAACGTTGCCCGATCAAGCCCGGCACGATGGCCGAAGAGATCTATGGCAAGGATGTGAACGAACGCCATCGTCACCGTTATGAAGTCAATAACCGCTTCGTGCCCCAGCTCGAAGCCGGCGGCCTTATCATCAGCGCCCGTACCCCGAGTGAGGACCTGCCGGAAATGATGGAATTGCCGCGCAGCATGCACCCGTGGTTCGTCGGCGTGCAGTTCCACCCGGAATTCACGTCCACGCCGCGTGACGGCCATCCGCTGTTCACGTCGTTCGTCGAGGCGGCGCTCGCCCATCATGAGCAGCTATCGGGTGTTGAGGAGAAAGCATGAAACTGGGCGATTTCGAAATCGGGCTCGACAAGCCTTTTTTCCTGATCGCGGGCACCTGTGTCGTCGAATCGGAACAGATGACCATCGACACGGCAGGCCGGCTGAAGGAAATTTGTGCGAAGCTGAACATTCCGTTCATCTACAAATCGTCGTACGACAAGGCTAACCGCAGCAGCGGCAAGTCGTTCCGCGGTCTGGGCATGGACGAAGGTTTGCGCATTCTATCGGAAGTGAAGCGTCAGCTCGGTTTGCCGGTGCTGACCGATGTCCACGCCGAGCACGAGATCGAGCAGGTTGCGTCGGTGGTCGACGTCCTGCAAACGCCTGCTTTCCTGTGCCGTCAAACCGACTTCATCCACGCTTGCGCGCGCTCGGGCAAACCGGTCAACATCAAGAAAGGCCAGTTTCTCGCACCGCACGACATGAAGAACGTGATCGACAAGGCGCGTGATGCGGCGCGTGAAGCCGGTCTTTCGGAAGACCGCTTCATGGCGTGCGAACGCGGCGTGTCGTTCGGCTATAACAACCTCGTGTCGGACATGCGTTCGCTTGCGATCATGCGCGAAACCAACGCGCCGGTCGTGTTCGATGCCACCCACTCGGTGCAGTTGCCGGGCGGGCAGGGCACGAGTTCGGGCGGTCAGCGCGAATTCGTGCCGGTGCTGGCGCGCGCCGCGGTTGCCGTCGGCGTGTCGGGTCTCTTCATGGAAACCCATCCGAAACCTTCGGAAGCCAAGTCGGACGGCCCGAACGCGGTGCCGTTGCATCGCATGGCCGATCTGCTCGAAACGCTTGTTACGCTCGATCAGGCCGTCAAGCGCGCGCCGTTCCTCGAAAGCGATTTCAACTGATTCAGGCATTCGCGGCGTGTCACGCCTGGTCCGCATAATCGGCTCAGTCGGTAGCATCGGCGCGCGGCGAATGCACGCAATGGTCGTCGAAAGCATCGGGGTGCGTAGTGTGCTGGGGAGACCGGTGCTCTGCATGGGACCGGAGCAAGTGCTAAAGCACTAACTCCGGATCGACATAAGCGCTAAAGCGCTAACTCCGGATCGACCCGGCCGGTGCAGTTTCACAGTAAAGAATTCAACGTCATTTCTTGAGGAAACCATGAGTGCTATCGTAGATATCATCGGTCGAGAGATTCTCGATTCGCGAGGCAACCCCACCGTCGAATGCGACGTGCTGCTCGAGTCGGGCACGATGGGCCGCGCTGCGGTGCCGTCGGGTGCGTCGACGGGTTCGCGCGAAGCGATCGAACTGCGCGACGGCGAAGCCGGCCGTTACGGCGGCAAGGGCGTGCTGAAGGCTGTCGAGCACATCAACACTGAAATCTCCGAAGCGATCATGGGCCTCGACGCTTCCGAGCAGGCTTTCCTCGACAAGACCCTGCTGGAACTCGACGGCACGGACAACAAGTCGCGCCTCGGCGCGAACGCGATGCTGGCCGTTTCGATGGCTGTCGCGAAGGCCGCCGCTGAAGAAGCCGGCCTGCCGCTGTACCGCTACTTCGGTGGCTCGGGCGCGATGCAACTGCCGGTGCCGATGATGAACATCGTCAACGGCGGCGCGCACGCGAACAACAGCCTGGACATCCAGGAATTCATGATCGTGCCGGTCAGCCAGCCGACCTTCCGCGAAGCACTGCGCTGCGGCGCCGAAGTGTTCCACGCGCTGAAGAAGATCCTGTCGGACCGTGGCATGAGCACGGCCGTGGGCGACGAAGGCGGCTTCGCGCCGAACTTCGGCAGCAACGACGAATGCCTGTCGACCATCCTGCAAGCCATCGAAAAGGCTGGCTACCGCGCCGGTGAAGACGTGCTGCTCGCGCTCGACTGCGCAGCAAGCGAGTTCTACCACGACGGCAAGTACCAGTTGGCTGGCGAAGGCCTGCAACTATCGTCGACCGAGTTTGCCGACTACCTGGCGAACCTGGCTGACAAGTTCCCGATCGTCTCGATCGAAGACGGCATGCACGAAAGCGACTGGGCCGGCTGGAAGATCCTCACCGACAAGCTCGGCAAGAAGGTCCAACTGGTGGGCGACGATCTGTTCGTCACCAACACGCGCATCCTGAAGGAAGGCATCGAGAAGGGCATTGCCAACTCGATCCTGATCAAGATCAACCAGATCGGTACGCTCACGGAAACCTTCGCGGCGATCGAAATGGCGAAGCGCGCCGGCTACACGGCTGTGATCTCGCACCGCTCGGGTGAAACCGAAGATTCGACGATTGCGGATATCGCAGTCGGCCTGAACGCCGGTCAGATCAAGACGGGTTCGCTGTCGCGTTCGGACCGCATCTCGAAGTACAACCAGTTGCTGCGCATCGAAGAAGACCTCGGCGATATCGCCAGCTACCCGGGCAAGTCGGCGTTCTACAATCTGCGCTAATGGCTTGTTTGCTAGCGCCGACCGATGAGCCGGTTATCCTTCGTTTTTGATTGACCCCGCCGCCCTGCGTATAGCGCAGGGCGGCGTGTATTTATTGTGCTTACTTCATGCGGCTCGTTACTGCTGTCCTGATCGTTCTGCTGGCGCTGATCCAGTACCCGCTCTGGTGGGGGCACGGCGGCTGGTTACGCGTGCATGAGTTGCAGCAGCAGCTGGCGCAGCAACTGCAGAAGAACACTGATTCGAAGCTGCGTAACGAGCGGATCCAGGGCGAAGTCCAGGATTTGCAGAGCGGCACGGCAGCCGTGGAAGAGCGTGCGCGTTACGAAATGGGCATGGTGAAAGACGGCGAAGTTTTCGTACAGTTCGTCTCGCCGAATGCGCCGTTGCCGACCGCGAACACGCCTTCGGTCACCACGTCTACGCGCGGTGAGGTGTCGGCGGCGCCGCTGCATGTGGTGCCGAATCCGGAGTCGCGCGCGAAGCCGGATCGCAAGCATGGCGGGAAGGCGGCGAAAGACAAGAAGCCCACGCACTGAGTTAAATCAGGCGGTTTGAGCGCGCGGACGAACGCGAAACCAGCCGCGGGAACGAACGTAAAAGTGCTCAGGAAGACGAAAAAGGCGCGGTGAAAACCGCGCCTCTTTCGTTGGGCTTGCGATGCGTGCATCTCTGCCGAACCGCTATGCCGATTGTCCAGGAGCGCTTGTTTCGGCTTACCAGCCCCAGTACGGTGAGTAGCCTACGCCAACACCCGTACCCCAGCCGTGCCCCCAACCGCCACCGTAATAACTGCCGTACACGCTGACAGGCGGCGAGTAATAACGTGAATACGCCTGAGCGGCGTTTTCCGCGGCAATGGCCTGGTTCTGATCGGACAGCACCTGACGGTCGATCGCATCATAGCGTTCGCGTTCTTCCGGCGTGAGCGGCCGGGCGGTGCTGGCCATGCCGGACTGGTCGGCCGGCAGGCGGCTATAAATCGGCGATGGGCCCGGCGGGTCCATTACGCAGCCCGTAAGCGCAGCGCTGCTCGCGACGACGGTCAGCACGGCGAACGAGCGCATGCAATGCTTTAGCGAAGTAGGGATGTTCATTTTGATCTCCATCGGTCGGATCCCTAAGCAAACCATGCGCAGCGCGCACCGCCCACGATCCAACGCAACGATCGACGATAACGCGTCGCCCGAGCCCTGGTAAAGCAGCAGGCGACGCGTCATTTTACTGCCGCAACACCAGGCGTAACGGGCCGCCGGGGGGCGCTAGGGCCGCCGCCTGGCCGTTTCAGTGTCGCTGGTCGGCCGCTGGCGTCACTGCTTGTGAGAGCGCATTGGCGACAAAAAGTTGCGCCACGTCGACCGGATCGAATTCGTACCGTTGGTTACAAAATTCGCAATGAATCTCGACGTGACCGCGCTCTTCGATCACACCGTCCACTTCCTCCCGGCCCAGCATCTTCAGCATGGCGCCGACTTTTTCGCGCGAACAGCTGCATTCGAAGCGCGTCGTGGCCGGTTCGAAATGCTGCACGTTCTCCTGCCAGAACAGACGGCGGAAAATCGTGGCCGGTTCTTCCTTCAGCAACTCGTCTTGCGACATCGTGCCGCCCAGCGTGCAGACGCGCTCCCACGTGTCCGCATCCAGAGCGCCCGGGTGCGGGACAATGCCGCCGTCGCCCGGCAGCTTTTGCAGCAGCATGCCGACTGCGCGTTCGGTGTTCGCCGCGAGCCACAGGCGCGTGTCGAGCTGCTCCGAGTGGTGCATGTAGTGCTCGAGCACTTCGGACATCGACTTGAGCGGGCCGTCCACACCCGACAGCGGCACGATACTTTGATACGGTTGCTGGCCGGGCTGCTTGTCGCGCGGGTCGAGCGTGATCACGCAACGGCCATGGCCGCTCGCGTTGACCAGGTCGATCATGGTCGTGTCGTCGCCGATCGTATTGCCCGCTTCGCCGGAGAGCTTGGCGGTGGCGCGCATCGACAGGTCGGAGCTGCACTGCACCACCAGCATCTTGGCCGGGCCGTCCCCGAAAATCTGCATGACGAGCGTGCCGTCGAACTTGAGGTTCGCCGAAAGCAGCGCGCACGCGGCCATCATCTCGCCCAGAATCGTCCGCACGGGCGCCGGATAGTCCCGGCGCGTCAGCACTTCCTGCCACGTATTGCGCAGCGAAACGATCTCGCCGCGCACCGGCGCCGCGCTGAACATGAATTTTTGCAACTGGTCGCTCACAACTTTTCCTCGGTCGAATGACGCAGCCTGATGCTGCGCCGTGCGCGCCGCACGCGCCGGCTGATTAGCCGATGCGCACGAGCTGCGCCTTGAAATATTCGCGGCGCTCGGCATAGCTTGCCGTGCCGCGCTGCATATTGGCGATATCCGTCCCGGTCAGTTCGCGCACCACTTTGGCGGGCGCGCCGAGAATCAGCGAATTGTCGGGAAACACTTTGCCTTCAGTGACGATGGCGCCCGCTCCGACCAGACAGTTGCGGCCGATTACCGCACCATTCAAGACCACGGCCTGAATTCCGATCAGCGAACCCTCCTTGATCGTGCAGCCGTGCAGCATGACCTGGTGGCCGATCGTCACATTCGGCTCGATCGTCAGCGGGAAGCCCGGGTCGGTGTGCAGCACCGCGTTTTCCTGCACATTGCTGCCCGCGCCGAGGGTGATCGGCTCGTTGTCGCCGCGAAGCGTCGCGCCGAACCAGACGCTCGAATTTTCCTCGAGCGTCACATTGCCGATAATGTTCGCCGAATCCGCGACGAACACGCTTTCATGGATGGTCGGGGCGGCTTCGCCAAGCTTATAAATTGTCACGGTGTCTCCTCTTGATCGGTCGCTATGCGCTGCGCTGGCCGGCTGGGGCGGTAAGACGGCTTGCAGATCGGGCTGTAAAGCGGGGTTGCAAAACGCCTGAAGACAGCCTGATGGCCGCGATTGCCCTGCCGGCCCCGCGCAATAGGCACACGAGATGGTCGAATCTAGTATTGTAAACGGTTGTGTGGTTAGGCCGCTTGCCGGTGCCGCAAGCTGTCCGGCGCGCAGCCTTGGCGAACGCCGCGCCTTCCGTCTTGCCTCTTGCCTTGCCCATTGCCAATCTGGTTGCCATGAATTCCGCTGCTCCGTCTATTTCGTCCGCTGCGCCGGTATCGAATCCTGAGAATTGTTCGAATCGCGCGAATTGCGGGCGCACCGCGGCGCTGGCCGCATTGCGCGAAGCCGACCCGGCAGGCAAGGCAACCGCGGTCCGCGAGTTGTATGCCGCGGTGCTCGACGGCAGCCTTGCATCCCATGCAGACCTCGAACTCGCCGAGCCGGCAGACCTGCCGGGCCGTCCCGCGCGCCCGGAACTGGTCGATCCGCGCAAACTGAAGCGCCGCAGCATGCAATCGCCCGAAGGGCGAGCCGTTTTGCTGCATGCGCTTGCGCACATTGAATTCAACGCCATCAATCTCGCGCTCGACGCCGTCTGGCGTTTTGCCGGCATGCCCGTCGCGTTCTACACCGACTGGCTCAAAGTTGCCGCCGAAGAGGCGCATCATTTCTCGCTGCTCGTGGCGCGGCTTGCGGAATTCGGCCATGCCTATGGCGATTTTCCCGCACACGACGGCCTCTGGGACATGTGCGAGCGCACCCGTGCCGACGTGCTGGCGCGTATGGCGCTGGTGCCGCGCACGCTCGAAGCGCGCGGCCTCGACGCCTCGCCGCCAATCCGGGCCCGCCTGCAGCAGGCGGGCGACCAGGCATCCGCGGCGATTCTCGACGTGATCCTGCGCGACGAAATCGGTCATGTGCTGATCGGCAACCGCTGGTTCCGCCATCTGTGCGACGAAATCGGCCTCGATCCGCACGCGACCTATGCGCGCCTCGCCGACCAGTATCACGCACCGAAATTACGCGGTCCGTTCAATTTCGAAGCGCGCCGCGATGCCGGTTTCGACGAAACCGAACTGGCCGCGCTGGTCTCACTCGCCGGCCTCGAAGCCGAGCAGCCGGCCCGGCCGGCCGCTCCGACCCTGAGTGACTGAAGCCTTTTTCCATAGCCAGATCCCACGCATCGCCCGGCTATCTCGTTATAATCGAACGACCATTCTTTTTTGGGCGGCGCCGTTCATGAATACCTCCAGGTCTGAATTCATCGCCGTGCGCGGCATCCGTCTGCACGTGCGGCGCTGGGGCAATCCGGACGCGCCGATGCTGTTCATGCTGCACGGCTGGATGGACGTGGCGGCGTCGTTCCAGTTCGTCGTCGACGCATTGGGCGGCGATTGGCAGGTGATTGCCCCCGACGTGCGCGGCTTTGGCCTGTCGGACTGGCCGGTCGCCGAGCACGGCGGCGGCGACTACTGGATGCACGACTACCTCGCCGATCTCGACGCGCTGCTTGACCACTACGCACCGGCCGGCGAAGTCAATCTGGTCGGCCACAGCATGGGCGCGAACATCGTCTGCCTGTATGCGGGCGTGCGGCCGGAGCGGGTGCGGCGCGTGGTCGATCTGGAAGGCTTCGGTCTCGCGCCGGCGCACTCGGCGCAAGCGCCCAAGCGTTTGCGCACTTGGCTCGACGAGTTGCGTGAGCCGCCGCAGTTGAGGCGCTACGCTTCGCTGGACGACGTCGCGGGACGCCTGATCAAGACCAATCCGCGACTCGCTCCGCAGCGCGCGCAGTTCCTCGCACAGCATTGGTCCAGGCCGGACGGAGAAGGGCGCTTCATGCTACTCGCCGATCCGGCGCACAAACGGCGCGGGCCGACGCTGTACCGCCTCGACGAAGTGATGGCCGTGTGGCGCAAGGTCACCGCCAAAGTGCTGCACGTCGAGGCTGCTAACTCGCCCACGCTCGCCCACATCGCCCGCGAGATTCCGCTCGACGAATTCAAGGCGCGTTTCCAGGCTTTTCCGAACTGGCGTGAGAAAATCATCGACGAAGCGGGGCACATGGTGCATCACGACCAGCCGGAGCAGGTGGCCGCGCTGATCGAGGGCTTTTGCGCCTGAACCTTGCAAAAAGGTTTCGATGCAAGGTCCGCTATCGCGAGATAGCTCTGCGGGCACTTACTGCGTTGCAGTAAAATGAGTGCAGAACCTTCTCAAGACAAAGATGAACGCTGACCTCCACTGTCATTCCACCGTTTCTGACGGCCAGTTCGCGCCGGCCGATGTTGCGCGCCGTGCGCATGCGGGCGGCGTGACGCTGTGGGCGTTGACCGATCACGACGAACTGGGCGGCCAGCACGAAGCGCGCAGCACCGCAGAGGCGCTCGGCATGGGCTACGTCAGCGGCGTGGAGATCTCGGTGACATGGGCTTCGCGCACGGTGCACATCGTCGGTCTCGGCGTCGACCCGACGAGCGCTACGTTGATCGATGGCCTCGCGCGCACCCGCAACGGCCGCGCGGCGCGCGCCGAAGCAATCGGCGAACAGTTAGCCACGCTCGGCATTCCCAACGCCTACCAAGGCGCCCTGAAATACGTCTCGAACCCGGACATGATTTCGCGCACGCACTTCGCGCGCTTCATGGTCGAAAACGGCTACGCGAGCTCGACGCAAGACGTGTTCAACCGCTATCTCGGCGACGGCAAGCCCGGCTACGTGTCGCATCGCTGGGCGAAACTGGCGGACGCGGTCGGCTGGATTCAGGCGGCCGGCGGCGAGGCGATCATCGCGCACCCGGGTCGCTATGCGTACTCGCCGGTCGAATTCGATGCGTTTTTCGCTGAATTCATCGACCTTGGCGGCAAGGCGATCGAGGTGGTGACGGGTAGCCATACGCCGGATCAGTACCGCGAATACGCGGACGTCGCGCGCCGCTTCGGCTTTGAAGCCTCACGGGGTTCCGACTTCCATGCACCCGGCGAGGGCCGCATCGATCTCGGCACGCTGCCGCCGCTACCTTCCGATCTCAAGCCCGTCTGGGAACGCTGGCTGTGATCGCGCGCCGTGCCGCGGCGGCACGATCTGCGCGAACGTCCTTGTCCGAAGGGCGTGCGCTCGCCCGATCCTCCGCCCGACTTTCCATTCGAGTTTTCGTGCACCGTCACCCGTAGCCACTGTTAGCCAAAATGTCCCAATACTTTCGGCTTCACCCGGATAATCCGCAGCCGCGCCTCGTCAAGCAGGCCGTGCAGATCATCAATGACGGCGGCGTCGTCGCGCTGCCGACGGATTCCAGCTACGCGCTGGCCTGCCATCTCGACGACAAGGACGCGGTCGAGCGCTTGCGGCGGATTCGCGGGCTCGACGAGAAGGCCCTGCTGTCGCTGCTGGTGCGCGATCTGTCGGAGCTGGCGAACTTCGCGATGGTCGATAACCGACAGTACCGTCTGATCAAGTCGGTCACGCCGGGTCCTTATGTTTTCGTATTGCAGGCCACCAAGGAAGTGCCTCGGCGCCTCTCGCACCCGTCGCGCAAGACGATCGGCCTGCGGGTGCCGGATCACGTCATCACGCTGGCGATTCTCGAAGAGCTCGGCCAGCCGCTGCTCGGCTCCACGCTGATCATGCCGGGCGAAACCCAGCCGCTGAACGACCCGGAAGAAATCCGCGAGCGGCTCGAGAAGCAGTTGGACCTGGTGATCGACAGCGGCCCGTGTGTGTGCGAGCCGTCCACCGTGATCGATTTGAGCGGCGCCGAGCCGGTACTCGTGCGGGCAGGGCGCGGTTCTCTCGCGCCATTCGGTCTCGAAGAGACGGCATGAGCGAAAGCGGACAGACGCACGCAATCGCGTTGTTACAATAGCGAGTTATGGATTCTTCCCTGATACAGACCGTTGCGGTTTACGCGTTGCCGGTGATCTTCGCGATCACGCTGCATGAAGCCGCGCACGGCTACGTTGCTCGCTGGCTCGGCGACAATACCGCGTACGTGCTCGGCCGCGTCTCCATCAATCCGATGCGGCATATCGATCCGCTCGGCACGATCGCGATTCCCTTGCTGTTGTACTTCGCCACTAGCGGCGCGTTCATGTTCGGGTACGCGAAGCCCGTGCCGGTCGCTTTCGGCAATCTGCGCGATCCGCGTTGGGGCAGCCTGTGGGTCGCGGCCGCCGGGCCGGCCTGCAATTTCGTGCAGGCGCTGGTGTGGGGCCTGATCGGCGTCGCGCTCGCGGTACTGGGCGTCGACGAACCTTTCTTCACACGCATGGCGGCCGCCGGCGTCGGCGTGAACCTCGTGCTCGGCGTGCTCAACCTGTTTCCGCTGCCCCCGCTCGACGGCGGCCGCGTGCTGATGGCGCTGTTGCCGCCGCGGCAGTCAATCGCGCTGTCGCGCCTCGAGCCGTACGGCTTTTTCATCGTGATGGCGCTGGTCATGACGGGCACGCTCACGCGCTATTGGCTTAGCCCGCTCGTGACGCTCGGCTACGGTGCGATTACCGCCATTCTGACTCCACTTGTTTCGCTTTTCTAAATAACCATGTTCCCAGACCGTATCTTCTCCGGCATGCGGCCCACCGGGTCGCTGCACCTCGGCCACTATCACGGCGTGCTGAAAAACTGGGTGCGGCTGCAGTCCGAATACCCGTGTTTCTTTTGCGTGGTCGATTGGCACGCGCTGACGACGCACTACGAAACACCCGAAGTGATCGAAAAGAACGTGTGGGACGTGCTGATCGACTGGCTCGCTTCGGGCATCGATCCGGCGCAGGCTACGCTCTTCATCCAGAGCAAGGTGCCCGAGCATGCGGAACTGGCGTTGCTGCTCGGCATGAGCACGCCGCTCGGCTGGCTCGAACGCGTGCCGACCTACAAGGAGCAGCAGGAGAAGCTGAAGGACAAGGATCTGTCCACCTACGGCTTCCTCGGCTATCCGGTGCTGATGGCGGCGGACATTCTGCTGTACCGCGGCTCGCTCGTGCCGGTTGGCGAAGACCAGGTGCCGCACGTCGAAATGACCCGTGAAATCGCGCGCCGCTTCAACTACCTGTACGGCCGCGAACCGGGCTTCGAAGAGAAGGCGAACGAAGCCGCGAAGAAGCTGGGCGGCAAGCGCGCCAAGCTTTATCACGAGCTGCGCAACGCCTATCAGCAGGAAGGCGACGACGAAGCGCTCGAACAGGCGCGGGCGATGTTGCAGGAATCGCAGAGCCTGTCGATGAGCGATCGCGAGCGTCTGTTCGGCTACCTCGAAGGTTCGCGCAAGATCATTCTGGTCGAACCGCAGGCCATGCTGACGGAA
Source organism: Paraburkholderia phytofirmans OLGA172 (assembly GCF_001634365.1). Taxonomy (NCBI): domain Bacteria; kingdom Pseudomonadati; phylum Pseudomonadota; class Betaproteobacteria; order Burkholderiales; family Burkholderiaceae; genus Paraburkholderia; species Paraburkholderia phytofirmans. The sequence continues at coordinate 3,020,792 of NZ_CP014578.1, read as the reverse complement.
GCGTCGCGCATGCCGGGTCTGGACGGCCAGAAGATGTCGAAGTCGTACGGCAACACGATCGGCCTGCGCGAAGATGCGGAAACGATCACGAAGAAGGTCCGCACCATGCCGACCGATCCGGCCCGCGTGCGCCGCACCGATCCGGGCGATCCGGACAAGTGCCCGGTGTGGCAGCTGCACCAGGTCTACACGGACGAAGCCACGCACGAGTGGGTGCAGAAGGGCTGCCGAACGGCGGGGATCGGTTGCCTCGAGTGCAAGCAGCCGGTGATCGAAGGCATTCTGCGCGAGCAGCAGCCGATGCTCGAGCGCGCGCAGAAGTACATGGACGATCCGTCGCTGTTGCGCGCGATCGTCGCCGACGGCTGCGACAAAGCCCGCAAGTACGCCACGGAAACGATGCGTGAAGTCCGCGAGGCGATGGGCCTGTCATACAACTGATCGTCTGCGCTGACGCGATGAGCACTCCCGTTGCCTTGCCGGACGGTTCCTCGCACGGAATCGGCGAACCGTCGCGCTGGGTGCGCCAATGGGCGCATCTGGTCGCGGCGGGCGGCGCGGTGCTCGACGTCGCGTCGGGCGCAGGGCGGCACGCCCGGTTCTTTGCGTCGCGGGGTCATCCGGTGACCGCGCTCGACCGCGATGCGGCCGCGCTAGACTTCATGCGCGACGAGCCGCTCATTACTACGCTTGCGGCTGACATCGAAGGCGCCGCATGGCCCTTGCCCGCCGACGCAGAATTTGCTGCGATCGTGGTGACGAATTACCTGCACCGGCCGCTGTTTCCGCAGCTATTGCGCTCGCTCGCGCCCGGCGGCGTACTGGTTTACGAGACCTTCGCGCAAGGCAACGAAAGCGTCGGCAAACCGTCTAATCCGGCGTTTTTGCTCGCGCCCGGCGAGCTGCTCGACGTGGTGCGCGGCCACCTTCGTGTGGTCGCATTTCAAGACGGATTTCTCGCGCAGCCGCGCCCGGCTTACGTCCAGCGGATATGCGCAATTATGGAGGCGGATCGCTCAGCCGAGCGCGCAGAGGCGGGACTTCCGCCTTGTTACGAGTTGGCTGGTTAATCCGCTACAATCGCGGTTTACCTGATCAAATTCATGGCGTTTCATGACTAACGGCAATCAAACCAGCACTGGCGGCGTTCAGATTCGCGGCAGCATCCCTGCCATCATTACTCCGATGCTCGAAGACGGCGGCCTCGATCTGCCGGCGTTTCGCAAACTGATCGACTGGCATATCGCAGAGGGCACGAACGCACTGGTCGTGGTCGGCACGAGCGGCGAGTCGGCCACGCTGTCGGTCGAGGAGCACGTGCTGATGGTCAAAACCGCAGTCGAGCACACGGCGGGCCGGATTCCGGTGATCGCGGGCTCGGGCGGCAATTCCACCACTGAAGCCATCGAGCTCACGCAGCAGGCGAAAGACGTCGGCGCGGACGCCACGCTGCAGGTCGTGCCGTACTACAACAAGCCGACCCAGGAAGGCATCTATCGCCACTTCGCGAAGATCGCCGAAACCGTCGATCTGCCGGTGATCCTGTACAACGTGCCGGGCCGTACGGTCGCGGACATGAGCAACGAAACGATTCTGCGCTGCGCGCAGGTGCCGGGCATCATTGGTGTGAAGGAAGCGACGGGCAACATCGATCGCGCCGCGCATCTGATCAAGTCGGCACCCGCGCATTTCGGCATCTACAGCGGTGACGATCCCACGGCGATCGCGCTGATGCTGCTTGGCGGCCACGGTAATATTTCGGTCACCGCGAACGTCGCGCCGCGCGCGATGAGCGATCTGTGCAAAGCCGCGCTTGCCGCAGACGCGAAGACCGCCCGCGAAATTCATTTGAAACTCCTGTCGCTGCATAAGAACCTGTTCATCGAGTCGAATCCGATTCCGGCGAAATGGGCGTTGCAGCAACTGGGTCGTGTGCAGGGCGGAATCCGCCTGCCGCTCACGCCGCTCGACGCGCAATACCACGAAGTGGTGCGTGCCGCGCTGCGCGAAGCGGGTCTGCTGGGCTAAGCGGGCTCGACCCGGCACCCCCAGCGTCAACGAAAGCCTGTCACCGGCACTCCCTTAACCGACGTCGATCCAGCCCACGTTCCCGGCACACAGAACCAGGCACCGCGTTTTAGCATCACGAAGGACCTCATGAAACGTTCCGCACTTTCCCTCCACGCAACCCGCATGGCGGCGCTGGCGCTTGCCCTGGTAACGCTCGCCGGCTGTGACACGCTGAACGACTGGTTCGCCTCCGACCGCGTCAACTACAAGGGCGCGGGCAGCGCACCGGCGCTCGCTGTTCCGGGCGATCTGAGCACGACGCCGACCGATCAACGCTACGTGGCGCCGCCGGCCAATCTGGCGCTGGGCGGCGCGCAGCAACGCGCGGTCACGGCAGCAGGCAATTCCACCGAAGGCCAGCCGAATGCGCAAGACCCGCTGGGCATGCACATCGAGCGTGACGGCGATCGTCGCTGGCTGGTAGTCGACGGCCGCACGCCGGAACAACTGTGGCCGCAGTTGCAGGAGTTCTGGCAGGAGAACGGTTTCGCCCTGAAAACCGATGCACCGGCTACCGGCATCATGACCACCGACTGGGCTGAAAACCGCGCCAATATCCCGGACGACTGGTTCCGCCGCACGGTCGGCAAGGTGATCGACTTCGCCTACTCGTCAGGCACCCGTGACAGCTTCCGCACGCTCGTGTCGCGCGGCCCGGCTGACACCACGGACATTTCGATCACGCATAGCGCGATGGAAGAAATGCTGACGGGTCAGGACAAGACGTCTTCGCGTTGGGAAGAGCGTCCGCGTGATCCGGCTCTGGAAGCACTGTTCCTGACCAAGCTGATGCAGAAGTTCGGCCTGACCGAAGCGCAGTCGAAGCAACTCCTGACCGATGCCCGCCCGGCCACCGCGCCGGCAACGATCGACCAGAGTGCAGGCGCATCGACGCTCGACCTGCAGGAGTCGTTCGACCGCGCATGGCTGCGCGTGGGTCTCGCGCTCGACCGCACGAACTTTACCGTCGACAACCGCGATCGCGCGAAAGGTATTTACTACGTGCGTTACGCAGACTCGATGCAGGAGCTGAAGAAGGAAGGGCTCTTCGGCAAGCTGTTCTACAGTGGCAATTCGTCGAAGAAGCCGGGTCAGGAATTCCTCGTCAATGTGCGTTCGAAGGGCGACACCGTGACGCAGGTAGCGGTGGTGGATGCGAACGGGCAGGTGGATAACTCGTCCGACGCGCAGCGCATCGTGACGTTGCTGCACGCACAACTGAACTAAGCGGGCTGTGCGCTTCGCCAGTCTCGGCAGCGGCAGTGAAGGCAATGCCTTGCTGGTGGAAGCGCAAAGCGGCGCGACCACCACGCGCGTTCTGCTTGATTGCGGCTTTTCGGCCAAGGAAGTCGAGCGGCGTCTGACGCGGCTCGGCGCGGGCGTCGAGGGTCTCGACGCCATTCTGATTACACATGAACATAGCGACCACATCGGCAGCGCGCTGACGCTGGCGCGCAAGTGGTCGATTCCGTTGTACATGAGCTGGGGCACCGCCCGCGCGGTAGGTGCCGACGAAGCCGATGTCGACCTGCAAGTACTGTGGGGCGACGAAGCGGTGGCGATCGGCGACCTGAGCATCCTCCCTTACACCGTTCCTCACGACGCCCGCGAGCCGCTGCAATACGTGCTCTCCAATGGTGCGAGCCGGCTTGGCGTGCTGACCGACGTCGGCACTTCCACGCCGCACATCAGCGCGGTGCTGAGCGGCTGCGACGCGCTGGTGCTCGAGTGCAATCACGATGTGCGGATGCTGGCGGGCAGTCGGTATCCCCAATCGCTGAAGGCGCGCATCGGCGGCAATCATGGGCATCTGAACAACGAGGCGGCCGCCGAAATCCTCGCCTCGCTCGACCGCTCGCGCTTGCGGCATCTGGTGGCCGCACATCTGAGCCAGCAGAACAACTCGCCGGAACTGGCGCAGGCTGCCATGGCGGGTGTGCTGGGTGCGGCGCCGACCGAAGTGGTGGTCGCTTCCCAGGATGAAGGCTTCCCTTGGCTGAGCTTGTGATCCGTCTCTGATTACCGGGCATCGCCGTGCTCGGCGATTCACTGTTGACACGCCGGCAATGCAATGAAAGAAGCCCATGACGATTGCTCGCCATGGGCTTTTTCTTCAAGGCCGGCGTTTTGGCGCCGCGCCTTGCATCAGACTTAGTTGCGGTTGCCGCCGAAGATGCCGAGCAGCGCGAGCAGGTTGACGAACACGTTGTACAGGTCCAGGTAGATCGCGAGGGTGGCAGTGATGTAATTCGTTTCACCGCCGTTCACGACGCGCTGCACGTCGAACAGCATGTAGGCCGAGAAGATCGCGATTGCCAGCACCGACACCGTCAGCATCAACGCCGGCAGATGCAGGAACACGTTCGCGACCGAAGCCAGCAGCAGCACGACCACGCCCATGAACAGCCACTTGCCGAGACCCGAGAAGTCACGCTTGCTGACCGTGGCGATCGTTGCCATGGACGCGAAGATCACACCAGTGCCACCAAAGGCGAGCATGATCAGCGACGGGCCGTTCGAAAAACCGAGCACGAAGCTCAGGATGCGCGACAGCATCAGGCCCATGAAGAACGTGAAACCGAGCAGCACGAACACGCCGATGGCGCTGTCTTTGGTTTTCTGGATGGCGAACATGAAGCCGAAGGCGATCGCGAAGAACGCCAGCATGCTCATGCCGGGGCTGGTGGCGGCGAACAGCGAGAAACCGGTGGCTACGCCTACCCAGGCGCCGAGCACTGTCGGAATCATGGACAGCGCGAGCAGCCAGTAGGTGTTCCGTAGTACGCGGTTGCGTGTTTCGACCGTGCTGACCGCGCCATTGCGGCCAAAGCTATACGGATGATCGTTCATGGTCTCTCCTTACCTCAGAAGCGTGTTACGTAATGGTTGTGTGGCGGGTTGTGCAGCAGATTGTGCGTCGGGTAGTGCGGCGCCGGCCGGGATGCTTGCCGCCAGTCGCAGGGTGTTCATTCCTAAGATTGGCGCGGCGGCAGGGAGTTTCAATACCCCGAAAATGTCCACACGGCCTACGCTACCAGTATTCGTGAACTTCTGCCCGGAGTCTTTCAGTGCTGTAAGGGATCAATCGCAATCATACACGGGAACATGCTACAATAGCGGATTCATTTGAATCTGTAACCTCTTAATTTTTTGGAGTTTTTATGGCGATCGAACGCACCCTGTCGATTATCAAGCCGGACGCAGTGGCCAAGAACGTGATCGGTCAGATCTACAGCCGTTTCGAAAACGCTGGCCTGAAGATCGTGGCTTCGCGCATGGTTCACCTGTCGCGCGCTGACGCAGAGAAGTTCTACGCTGTGCACGCTGCACGTCCGTTCTTCAAGGACCTGGTTGATTTCATGATCTCGGGCCCGGTGGTCGTGCAAGCGCTGGAAGGCGAAAACGCGATCCTGAAGCACCGTGACCTGATGGGTGCAACCGACCCGAAGAAGGCAGAAAAGGGCACGATCCGCGCCGACTTCGCCGATAGCATCGACGCTAACGCGGTGCACGGTTCGGACGCCGCTGAAACGGCTGCAGTTGAAATCGCGTTCTTCTTCCCGCAAGTGAACGTTTACTCGCGTTAAGCGGGTTTGAGCCAGGTTTGAGCGGGTTCGCGTTGTAGAGGCGCTATCCGCGCGATTCGTGTGCAGCCGTTGAATTTGTCGCACGAATCCGCACGAACAGCCTGGCAAAGTAGTAAGGTAAAGCAGCAGGAATGGGCGCGAACGGCATTGCGTTCATGCAGCTTGTTGCATGAACGTAGTCTCGCACTGAAATGGCAGGATTCGATATGACGAGCAGTCCCACCGTCAACCTTCTCGATCTCGACGCCCAAGGGCTGGTCGCTTATTGCGACAGCCTGGGCGAGAAGCCGTTTCGCGCCAAGCAATTGCAGCGCTGGATCCATCAGTACAACGCTGCCGACTTCGACGGCATGACCGATCTGGCGAAGTCCTTGCGCGAAAAGCTTAAAGGGCGCGCAACGATCACGATGCCTGGCATCGTCAGCGACAATATTTCGACCGACGGCACACGCAAGTGGCTGATCGACGTCGGCAACAGCAACGCGGTTGAGACCGTTTATATCCCCGAAGAAACGCGTGGCACGCTGTGCGTGTCGTCGCAGGCCGGGTGCGCAGTCAACTGCCGTTTCTGTTCGACCGGCAAACAGGGTTTCTCCCGCAATCTCACCACCGGCGAAATCATCGGCCAGCTGCGCATGGCCGAGTTCGCGCTGCGCGCGACGCGCGGCACGGACGGCGGCCGCGCCACGGGTGGTGACGGAAAAGGCGAGCGCGTCGTCACGAATGTGGTGATGATGGGCATGGGCGAGCCGCTGCTCAATTACGACGCGGTGGTGCCCGCCATGCGTCTGATGCTGGACGACAACGCGTACGGCCTGTCGCGCCGGCGCGTCACGCTGTCCACCTCGGGTGTGGTGCCGATGATGGACCGGCTCGGCGCCGATCTGCCGGTGGCGCTCGCGGTATCGTTGCATGCGCCGAGCGACCCGCTGCGCGACATGCTGGTGCCGCTGAACAAGAAGTATCCGCTGCGCGAGTTGATGGCCGCTTGTCAGCGCTATCTGAAGGTTGCGCCGCGCGATTTCATTACGTTCGAATATTGCATGCTCGACGGCGTGAACGACAGCGAAGCGCAAGCGCGCGAATTGCTGGCCGTAACCCGCGACGTACCGTGCAAGTTCAACCTGATTCCGTTCAATCCGTTCCCCGAGTCGGGCCTCATCCGCTCGAAGCCGGAACAGATCAAGCGGTTTGCACAAGTGCTGATGGACGCTGGCGTCGTCACCACAGTGCGTAAAACACGCGGCGACGATATCGACGCTGCCTGTGGTCAGTTGGCCGGTGCGGTGAAAGACCGCACGCGCCTCGCTGAGCGCACCGGGAAGGCGGCGAAGGTGATCGAGGTTCGCGCCGTGTAATCGCGCGAGGCGGCAGGGCGTGGCGTTCGGAAGAGCGCTATCGGGGTGCGTAAAACCCCCCACGCCATCCGCGATTGAAAAGAAAGTTTGCAGAAGCGATCGGAAGCGGCACATAAGGCCGCGCATTTTGTTATAAACGGTCTGCGATTCGGGCGTGAGGCTTTGGTCCGTCCGGGTTGCACAAGTGAAAAAGAATCGACGCGAAAGGATTTGGGATGAGTGAGCCGCAGCACCCGCAGCCGCAGGACACAGACGCAAACGAAGGCCATCCGGCGCCAGTCGCCCGGGCGGTGGTGCAGCCTGTTGTACAGCCGGGCCTGGCTGGCTTGGTCAGTTTGGATTCCCTGGCAGCGGTTGGCGCGCGCTTGTCCCAATTGCGTGAATCGAAAGGCTGGACGATCGAAGACGTGTCGGCGCGCCTGAAGGTATCCGTCACCAAGTTGCATGCGCTCGAATCGGGTGACATTAGCCATTTGCCGGACACGACCTTCGCGCTCGGCGTGGTGCGCAGCTACGCGAAGATGCTCGGCGCCGATCCCACGCCATTCACGCAGGCGTTGCGTCGCGAGAAGGGCGTGCCGGCGCCGGATCTGTCGATGCCGGCTTCGTCCGGCAAGGATTTGCCGCGTGGCCGCGTATCGCTGTCGCTTGGCGGCAGTGGGCAAAAGAGCCACTCGTGGCTATGGGGCATTGCGGCGGTCGTCGTCGCGGTGATTGCGCTCGGCATGTGGCATACCAATGGCGGTGATTCGTCGGCATGGCTCGCCCGGTTGAAGGCGGGCGCTAACGGCGCCGCGGGTGGCGCGACTGGAGCATCGGGCGCGGTGGCGCAGGGTCAGGCGGCAGGTTCCGAGGCAACCGCAGAAGACGCTGCTTCCGCGCCGGAAACGCAGGCCGCAGCGGATAACGCAGCGTCGGCTACGCCGATGCCCGCGCCGCTCGCGACCGGTACGGCGCCGTCGTCCGCACCGGCTGTCACGGCAGCAGCGGTCGCGCCGAAGGCCGGTTCGCAGGCACAGGCTGTGGCGCAAGGCGCGAGCGCGCCGGTGGTCGCCGCGATAGGCGCATCGGCCGCGGCGGATATGGCAACTGCGGCAACTGCGGCAACCGCAACGCCGGCCGCGGGTGAGGCGATTATCGCGTTGCGCGTAACGCAAGACAGTTGGTTCAGCGTGCGTGGCAAGGACGGCAAGGAGCTGTTCTCCGGCCTCGTGCACGCGGGCGATACGAAGGAAGTGACAGGCGCGGCGCCGTTCAAGGTCACGGTCGGCAACAAGGTGGGTCTCGAGTCGCTTACGCTCGACGGCCAGCCAGTCGATCCGTCGAAATATTCGGCAGCCAAGGGTAATGTGGCGCGCTTCGCGTTGCCCTGATTAGATACGGTATGCGTCGCGGCCAACCGGGTTGCGGCGCTTTTTCAATTTATGCGCTACGTCTTTTGTGTGGCGCATGCGGCGTAAATGGGTTTTTCGATGCAATCCGAAGCTCAATCCCAATCCAGTAGCAAGGTCGTTTCAAACGAGCCGGTATTTGGCGGCCACGCTGCGCGGCGCAAGTCGCACGCGGTCGATGTCCGTTGGGGCGGACAGCTCGTCACCATCGGCGGCGATGCGCCCGTGCGCGTCCAGTCGATGACCAACACCGACACCGCGGATGCGATCGGCACAGCGATCCAGATCAAGGAGCTGGCGCAAGCCGGTTCGGAACTGGTGCGTATCACGGTCAACACGCCGGAAGCGGCGGCGGCCGTGCCGGCGGTGCGCGAGCAGCTCGACCGCATGGGCGTGTCGGTGCCGCTGGTCGGCGATTTTCATTACAACGGCCATTTGCTGCTGCGCGATTACCCCGCGTGCGCGGAGTCGTTGTCGAAGTACCGGATCAACCCGGGCAATGTCGGCCACGGCGCCAAGCGCGACACGCAGTTCGCGCAAATGATCGAAGCGGCGGTGAAGTACGACAAGCCCGTGCGGATCGGCGTCAACTGGGGCAGCCTCGATCAGGACCTGCTCGCGAAGATGATGGACGAAAACGCCGCGCGTTCCACACCGTGGGAAGCGCAGAGCGTGATGTACGAGGCGCTGATCCAGTCGGCGATCGGCTCGGCGGAGCGCGCGGTCGAAATCGGCCTCCCGCGCAACAAGATCATTCTGTCGTGCAAGGTCAGCGGCGTGCAGGATCTGATCGCCGTGTATCGTGAACTCGCGCGCCGTTGCGAATTTGCGTTGCATCTGGGTCTGACCGAGGCGGGCATGGGGTCGAAGGGTATCGTGGCGTCGACCGCGGCGTTGTCGGTGTTGCTGCAGCAAGGCATCGGCGACACGATCCGTATCTCGCTGACGCCGGAACCGGGTGGCCCGCGCACAGGCGAAGTGATTGTCGGCCAGGAAATTCTGCAGACCATGGGCCTGCGTTCGTTCACGCCGATGGTGATCGCGTGCCCGGGTTGCGGCCGCACGACCAGCACGCTGTTCCAGGAACTGGCGTCGCAAATCCAGACCTATCTGCGTACGCAGATGCCGGTGTGGCGCGATCAATATCCTGGCGTCGAGAAGATGCACGTGGCGGTGATGGGCTGTATCGTCAACGGTCCGGGCGAATCGAAGCAGGCGAATATCGGCATCAGCTTGCCGGGTTCGGGCGAAAATCCGGCCGCGCCGGTGTTCATCGACGGCGAGAAGGTCAAGACGCTGCGCGGCGATAACATCGCGCAAGAATTCCAGCAAATCGTGAGTGACTACGTCGAGCGCCGCTATGGCCGCGCCTAAGCTGGCCGCGCCTAAGCACTCAACTAAATACCGTCAATCAAAGACAGATGACTGAACAGAAGAAAAAGCTCGACAAGCTGTCCGGCGTGAAGGGCATGAACGACATCCTTCCGCAGGAAGCCGGGCTGTGGGAATTTTTTGAAACGACCGTCAAGTCGATGCTGCGTTCGTACGGATACCAGAATATTCGTACGCCGATCATCGAGCATACGCAGTTGTTCAAGCGCGGTATCGGCGAGGTGACCGATATCGTCGAGAAAGAGATGTACAGCTTCACAGATTCGTTGAACGGCGAAAACCTGACAATGCGCCCGGAAAACACGGCGGCTGTCGTGCGTGCGGTGATCGAGCACAACATGCTGTACGACGGTCCGAAGCGTCTGTGGTACATCGGCCCGATGTTCCGTCACGAGCGTCCGCAGCGCGGCCGTTATCGGCAGTTCCATCAGGTCGGCGTGGAAGCATTGGGCTTTGCCGGCCCGGACGCCGACGCTGAAATCATCATGATGTGCCAGCGGCTGTGGGACGACCTCGGCTTGATGGGCATTAAGCTCGAACTCAATTCGCTGGGTCTCGTGGAAGAGCGCGCGGCGCATCGCGTCGAGTTGATCGCGTACCTCGAAAAGCATATGGACGTGCTCGACGAAGAGGCGAAGCGCCGTTTGTACACGAACCCGCTGCGCGTGCTCGACACGAAAAATCCGGCGATGCAGGAAGTCGCGCAGAACGCGCCCAGGCTGATTGATTTTCTCGGCGAAGAATCGCGAGCGCACTTCGAAGGCCTGCAGCGCATTCTGAAGGCGAACAACATTCCGTTCACGATCAATCCGCGTCTCGTGCGTGGTCTCGATTATTACAATCTGACCGTGTTCGAATGGGTAACGGACAAGCTCGGCGCGCAAGGCACGGTCGCGGCCGGCGGCCGTTACGATCCATTGATCGAACAGCTCGGCGGTAAACCGACTGGTGCGTGCGGCTGGGCAATGGGTGTCGAGCGTATCCTCGAGTTGCTGAAAGAAGAACAGCTCGTGCCGGAAGACGAAGGTTGCGACGTGTACGTGGTCCATCAGGGCGACGCGGCGCGCGAACAGGCCTTTATCATCGCCGAGCGTTTGCGCGATACCGGCCTCGACGTGATCCTGCATTGCAGCGCGGACGGTCAGACGGCGAGCTTCAAGTCGCAAATGAAGCGTGCCGACGCGAGCGGCGCGGCATTCGCGGTGATCCTTGGCGAAGACGAGATCGCCAACGGTACGGTCGGCGTCAAGCCGCTGCGCGATACAGCCGCTAACGGCGGTAAAAACGAGCAACATAACGTGCCCGCCGAAGACTTGACCGAATTTCTAATCAATGCGATGGTTGCAACCGCCGAAGACGGCGACGACTGATCGCGATGTCGTCGAGCCTCCTGGCTCGACACGCACACGTATCAAGAATGAGGAAATCGCCGGGCGATGAGTTACCACGACGAACAAGAATCGATTGAAAGTCTGAAGGCATGGTGGACGCAGTGGGGCAATGCAACCACGTGGATCGTGCTGGTGGCATTGGTTGCCGCTGCCAGCTGGAACGGCTGGAATTTCTGGCAGCGTCGTCAGGCGGCGGAAGCCGCGGTGCTGTACGACCAGGTGCAGCAAGCCGTTGCATCGGGCGACAAGGCGAAGATCACACGCGTCGCCACCGACATGGAAGACAAGTTCAGCCGTACCGCGTATGCGCAGATGACCGCGCTGGGCGCAGCCAGGGCGCTGTACGCCGCGGGTGACGAAGGCGCCGCGAAGGCCCAGCTGCAATGGACCATCGATCACGCAAAAGATGACGAGTTCAAGCAGATCGCCAAGCTGCGTCTGGCTTCGCTGCTGCTCGACGACAAGGCTTACGACCAGGGTCTCGCACTGCTCGCCGAGCCGCAGTCCGATGCGTTCAAGAGTGTTGTGGCAAACGGGCGCGGCGACCTGCTCGCTGCAGAGGGCAAGCGTGACGATGCGCGCGCGGCCTACAAGCTTGCGCTCGACTCGCTGTCGAAAAACGATAGCTCGGCACGCCAGTTGATTCAGTTCAAGCTGGACGCGCTGGGCGGCTAATTGCCGCATGCAGCGCGCCGCATGACACGACCAACCGGTCTCCTTTAATTAATTTCCTGAATGCTTCGTCCACCGATGAATCTGCTGAAACGTTACGCTGTGCCCGTTGCCTGTGCGATGACCGTCCTCACCATGGCGGCTTGCTCATCCACGAAAGACGAGCGCCGCGTGCCGACGCCGCTCACCGAGTTCAAACCCGTGCTCGACGTGCAGCAGGCGTGGAAGGCCAGCGTGGGCAAGTCGGGTCGTTATCTGTTCTCGCCGGTCGCGGTCGGCAACGCGGTGTACGCGGCTGGCGCGAACGGCTCGGTTGCCAAGATCGACGCGCAAACCGGCCAGGACATCTGGCGCGTCAAGCTGCATGAGGACCTGTCCGCAGGTGTCGGCAGCGACGGCACGCTCACGGCGGTCGGCGGCCTGAAGGGCGACGTCTACGTGCTCGGCGCGGACGGCAAGCAATTGTGGACCGCCAAGGCGCCTGGTGAAATCATCTCGCCGCCGCTGGTCGGCAACGGCCTCGTGGTGGTGCGTACGGTCGACGGTCAGATCGTCGCGTTCAATGCGCAAACCGGCGAGCAGAAGTGGAACTACCGCAACCGCGCGGTGCCGCTCAATCTGCGCGTCTCGTCGGGCATGACGTTCGCGGGCGACGCGGCTGTGCTGGCGGGCTTCCCGGGTGGCGCGTTCGCCGCGATCAACCTGCAGACCGGCGACAACTACTGGCAGACGCCGGTGTCGTATCCGAAGGGCGTCACGGAAGTGGAGCGCATCAATGACGTGACGGGTCCGCCCACGCTGATCGGTTCGGAAACCTGCGCGGTGACGTTCCAGGGCCAGATTGGCTGCTTCGATGCGAACTCGGGCCGCGCGCTGTGGGAAAAGGCGTTCTCGAGCACGAGCGGCCTCGCGCAGGACGACCGCGCCGTGGTGGCGGCCGACGACTGGTCGGTGGTGTCGGCATTCGATGCCAACAGTGGCGCGCCGCTCTGGAAGAACGACAAGCTGAAGAACCGCGACCTCAGCGTCCCATTCATACTGGGTCACGCTGCCGTGCTGGGCGACTATCAGGGTTACGTGCATTTCCTGTCGCGCGACGACGGCACGCTCCTGGCCCGTGTGAAGACCGACGGCAGCCCGATTACCGCAGCGCCGGTGCTGGCCGGCGAGACGCTGGTCGTCCTGACGCACGACGGCGACCTGTACGGCTACCGCCCGCGCTAATCGCGCAGGCTGGGTGGTCAGGCGTGCAGGCCGGCTTTGCCGGCCGCACGCGTTTTTGTTGTGCAGCAGAAGCAGAGTAACTAGAAGAATTCCGCCGGACTGGCTGGTCCGGCAAGTCGGATCAGAAACGGCCCATGTGGCCATCGGTGGCTGCTTGCGGCGCCACCTTCGACGGCACCTTGGTCGATACGCAGAGAATCGTATCGGATTGGCGTGCGGGCCGTCGGGCAAGAAAGACTGAACCTGGCGGCCCATTGGCGCTGCCCCAAACAGCCAAACTCTCGTCCGCTTTGGGTGCGCATATTGACAGCGCAGCCGGAGCTGGCCGAATTCGTGATAATTTTCGTCAAACGCTGCCGTGTAGCGGCCGCATGGCGTCGCTACGCGGGCGGTCGATTTCGATCCCGCGTTTCACCGTGAACAACATCTGATGAAACCCGTTATTGCCCTGGTTGGGCGCCCCAATGTGGGGAAATCCACGCTTTTCAACCGTCTCACGCGCACGCGTGATGCGCTGGTTGCCGACCTGCCCGGTCTCACCCGCGATCGCCATTATGGCGAGGGGCGCGCCGGCGACCGGCCGTATCTGGTCGTCGATACCGGCGGCTTCGAGCCGGTCGCGAAAGAAGGCATCCTGCACGAGATGGCGCGTCAAACCCGCCAGGCGGTCGAGGAATCCGACGTCGTCGTGTTCATCGTCGACGGCCGCAACGGCCTCGCGCCGCAGGACAAGACGATTGCCGACTACCTGCGCAAGACCGGCCGGCCGATCTTCCTCGTCGTCAACAAGGCGGAGGGGATGAAGTACACCACGGTGGCCGCCGACTTCTACGAACTCGGTCTCGGCGACCCGCGCGCAATTTCGGCGGCGCACGGCGACGGTGTCACCGAAATGATCAATGAGGCGCTGGGTGTCGCGTACGCCGGGCAGCCGGAAGAGAGCGACGAGGAAAAGCAGGCGCACGGCGTGAAGATCGCGATCGTCGGCCGGCCGAACGTCGGCAAGTCGACCTTGATCAACGCGCTGGTGGGCGAAGAGCGCGTGATTGCGTTCGACATGCCGGGCACCACGCGCGATTCGATCTACGTTGACTTCGAGCGTCAGGGCAAGCCCTACACGCTGATCGATACGGCCGGTTTGCGTCGCCGCGGCAAGGTATTCGAAGCGATCGAGAAATTCTCGGTGGTGAAGACGCTGCAGTCGATCTCGGACGCGAACGTCGTGATCCTGCTGCTCGACGCACAACAGGATATTTCCGAACAGGACGCGCACATTGCCGGTTTCGTGGTGGAGCAGGGCCGTGCGCTGGTCGTCGGCGTGAACAAGTGGGACGGACTCGATTCGCATGTGCGCGAGCGCACCAAGGCAGACATCGAGCGCAAACTAAAATTTCTCGATTTCGCCAAATTCCACTTCATTTCCGCTGCGGAAAAAACCGGAATCGGCCCGCTGATGCGCTCGGTCGACGACGCCTACGCCGCCGCCATGGCCAAGCTGCCGACGCCGAAGTTGACGCGCGCGCTGATCGAGGCAGTGGAATTCCAGCAACCGCGCCGACGCGGTCCGGTGCGCCCGAAATTGCGTTACGCGCACCAGGGCGGACAGAATCCGCCGATCATCGTGATTCACGGTAATGCGCTCGATGCGATCACCGAAACGTACAAACGCTACCTCGAAAACCGCTTCAGGGAAACTTTCAAGCTGACTGGGACTCCATTGCGCATAGAGTTCAGATCGTCGACGAACCCTTACGCGGACAAAGGCTGAAACCCAGGCTGAAACCCAGGCTGAAACCCGCGTGTGTGCTGGGTTTGGCCGGCTGGCCAGCCCGCTCGCGCAAGAATGAAAATCGGCTATAGTGTAGCGGTTGACGGCGGATCTCTTTTTCCTTCGTCGTCGATTCAGTCAACCTGCAAAAAAATACGGAGTTTGCTATGAGCAACAAAGGGCAATTGTTACAAGACCCGTTTTTGAACGCACTGCGTAAAGAGCATGTGCCGGTGTCGATCTACTTGGTCAACGGCATCAAGCTTCAAGGGAACATCGAATCGTTCGACCAGTACGTCGTGTTGCTCCGGAATACGGTCACCCAGATGGTTTACAAGCACGCAATTTCTACGGTCGTGCCTGCGCGTCCGGTGAATTTCCACCCGGATACCGAACAGTCCTAACCCCCGTCGCGGCCGGCGTAGCGTCGCCCGTTGGCGATTACTCCCGGCCGCCTCATTTTGATACCGTCCAATTTGATCAATGCAGCGCTTGTCGGCATCGACTTCGGTAAGATCGATTTCGAAGCCAGCCTTGAAGAACTCAGCCTGCTCGCGCAAAGCGCGGGCGCGAATCCCTTAGTCACCCTCACGGGGCGCCGGTCCAGTCCCGATGCCAAGATGTTCGTCGGCAGCGGCAAGGCCGAAGAATTGCGTCTTGCCTGTGAGGCGAACGACATCGAACTCGTCATTTTCAATCACGCTCTGGCGCCTGCGCAGCAGCGCAATCTGGAGCAGGCGCTTAACCGCCGCGTGATCGATCGCACCAGCCTGATTCTCGATATTTTTGCGCAACGCGCCCGCAGCCACGAAGGCAAGCTGCAGGTGGAGCTCGCGCAGTTGCAGTATCTATCGACGCGGCTAATCCGCGCATGGACCCACCTTGAACGCCAGAAAGGCGGTATTGGTTTGCGCGGTCCCGGTGAAACGCAGCTCGAAACCGACCGCCGTTTGATCGGCGAGCGCATCAAGGCGCTCAAAACCCGCCTCGAAAAACTGCGCCGTCAGCACGGCACGCAGCGCCGCGCGCGCAGCCGCAATCAGACGATGTCCGTGTCGCTCGTCGGCTACACGAACGCGGGCAAATCCACACTTTTCAATGCGCTGACGAAGGCCCAGGCGTACGCCGCCGACCAGCTATTCGCCACGCTGGATACCACGTCCCGCCGTGTCTATCTCGGCGACGAAGCCGGCCAGGTGGTGGTGTCCGACACAGTCGGTTTCATCCGCGAACTGCCTCACCAACTGGTGGCGGCTTTCCGCGCCACGCTCGAGGAAACCATCCACGCCGACCTGCTGCTGCATGTGGTCGACGCGTCGAGCGCCGTGCGCCTCGATCAGATCGATCAGGTGAACGAGGTGTTGCACGCCATCGGTGCGGACACAATTCGCCAGGTGTTGGTGTTCAACAAGATCGACGCCGTGCCGGAGTTGGCGGCCCGTGGCGACGCGGTCGAGCGGGATGAGTATGGTAATATTTCGCGCGTCTTTTTGAGCGCGCGCACGGGGCAGGGGCTGGATACACTGCGCGCTGCCATCGCTGAAATCGCTACTGCCGAACCTCTCTCCGATACGCTGGTCGATCTGTCGGAAGAAGACCGGTCGGCAGCACCACGCGAGGACCGCAAGGTCTCAGAACTCGGGCACTGACCCGCTCCAATTGCACTGACCCGCTGTCTACTCTGGTGAACGAACACAGGTGAACGATTACAACGAGCGGAGTATCTGGCTGCGCATGCGCGCCATGCTTTCACTGAACGATCCGCGCTGGGGCCGGGGCGACGGCAATGGCGACCGCCAACGACCCAACGAACCCAAGCGTCCGCCGACCAAGGACGGTGAAGGCCCGCCCGATCTCGACGAGATGTGGCGCGATTTCAACCGCCGTTTGAGCCGGGTGTTCGGCCGCAAGGGCGGCGGTGCGGGCGGTGGCCGTCCGGACAACGGTCGCGGCGCGCGCATCGGTGTGGGCATCGTGATCGGCGTGTTGATTGCGATCTACCTCGGCAGTGGCGTGTTCGTCGTGCAAGATGGCCAGGCCGGCGTGGTGATGCAGTTCGGCAAGTATCGCTACACTGCGGGGCAGGGTGTGCATTGGCGCCTGCCGTATCCGTTCGAAGCGCATGAGCTCGTCAATATCGGCCAGATCCGCCAGGTGGAGATTGGCCGTAACAACGTGGTGCGTCTCGCCAACGTGAAGGACGCGTCGATGCTCACGCACGACGCCGATATCGTCGACGTGCGGTTTTCCGTGCAATACCAGGTGAGCAAGCCGACTGATTATCTCTTCCGCAGCGTCGATCCCGATCAGAGCGTCATGCAGGCCGCGCAGGCGGCGGTGCGCAGCATCGTTGGCGCTCGCAGCACCAACGACATCCTCTATCAGGACCGCGAAGCAATTCGCCGGCAACTGATGGCGTCGATTCAGCAATCCCTGGATGAATACCAGTCCGGCCTTGCCGTGACCGGTGTCACGATTCAGGGCGTGCAGGTGCCCGACCAGGTGCAAGCCGCTTTCGACGATGCCGCCAAAGTGCGTCAGGACAACGAACGCGCCAAGCGCGAGGCGCAGGCCTATGCCGCCGAGCTGCTGCCGCGCGCGCAAACCGACGTCGCGCGCCAGATCGACGAAGCGAAAACGTATAGCGACAAGACCGTGGCGCAGGCGCAAGGCGATGCCGAGCGCTTCAAGCAGGTCTACGCGCAGTACTCGAAAGCGCCTGCTGTGATTCGCGAGCGCATGTACCTGGAAACCATGCAGCAGATCTATTCGAATACGACCAAGGTGTTTGTGGACAGCAAGAGCGGCAATAACGTGCTGTATCTGCCGCTCGACAAGCTGGTCGAGCAGACTCGCCAGCGCGTTGCTGAAGTTGCTGCCGCTTCTGGCACCGCCGTTGCGTCAGGTGCAGCCGTTCCGCAAGCCGCGAGCAGCGCTGCTGCACCGTCTGCCGCTGCTTCCGCACCCGCCGCGGTCTCGACGCCTGCCAGCCAGGCTGCAGCCAGCAGCGACGCACTCCGTTCACGCGACTCCTTCCGCAGCCGTATGCGCGAAGACGACGTTCAATAAGGAGCGCACACCATGAACAAGATCATTGCGCTCGTCGTTGCCTTAGTCATCGTGCTGTTTGCCGCGTCGTCGACGGTATTCGTGGTCGACCAGCGGCATCTGGCTGTGCTGTCCTCGCATGGCGATACCGCGCCCGTTTTGCTCGGCCCAGGCCTGCACGTGAAGCTGCCGCCGCCGTTGCAAACGGTCACGCTGGTCGATAACCGCATCCAGTCGCTCGACGCGCCGGATGAAGATCGCTATGTCACGTCGGACAAAACCGATCTGCTGGCCAACCCGGTCATCAAATACCGTGTGACCGATCCGCTGAAGCTGCTCGCCGAAACCAAGGGCGATGTGCAAAGCCTGTCGGACCGCCTGGCGCTGCTGTCGCGCAGCGCGCTCGGCGACGCGTTCGGCAAGGTCACGCTGACCGACGCGCTTGCGAAGCAACAGGCCGTTGCCGACGAAGCACGCGGCGCGATGGACAAAGCCGCGGCATCGCTGGGCGTGTCGGTGCTCGACGTGCAACTCACGCGGGTCGATTTCCCGGCGGCGATGGCCGACTCGGTCTACAAGCGGATGATCGCCGCACGCGAGCAGGCCGCGGCCGACGAACGTGCGAAGGGCACGGCCGAGGCCGACCAGATCAAGGCGGACGCCGTCGGCCAGCAACAGGCGATTCTCGCGGACGGCTATCGTCAGGCGCAGACTATCAAGGGCGAGGGCGATGCCAAGGCGGCGGAAATCGCGGCCGAGGCATACGGCAGCGACCCGCAGTTCTATCAGTTTTATCAAAGCATGCAGGCGTACAAGAACACCTTCAAGCCAGGCGACGTGATCGTGGTCGACCCGAGCAGCGAGTTCTTCCGCTTCATGCGTAGCCCGACCGGCGCCGCCGCCCCGGACGCTCCCGCGGCACCGCGCAAACACTGATAACCGGAAACGCCGCGGCATCCGCATCGCGGCCTCTTCATTCGCATGGACATAGCCGGCTCGTTACTGCTCGCGATCGCATTGATGCTGATTATTGAAGGGATGTTTCCCTTCGTTTTTCCGAGCGCCTGGCGCGACACGTTCCGTAAAATAGCGGAACGGCCCCCGCATCAGATTCGCGTCGGCGGGCTGGTCGTGATGGTGCTCGGGTTAATCCTGCTGTTCATCGTGACCTGAAGGGACGCTGCACAGCGCTCGTCGCTGCGTGCCATCGCGATGGTGATATGCGTGGCAACAGCGGCGTGCACCAGCGCGAGCGTTCTGGCGCGGGCCAAGGCCGGCTGAGGGGCTGCGAAGGGCAGTTCCGACGCCTGCGAAAACCGCCAGAATAGAGCCGTCGCCCGCCATTCACACACACTTACCGGCGCCCCCAGTCGCCGTGTTCAACGTCGTAGGACTGTATCGATGTCGACCTGGTTACTTCCCGAGAATATCGCCGACGTGCTGCCGTCGGAAGCCCGCAAGATCGAAGAGTTGCGGCGCCATTTGCTGGACCGTTTCCGCTCGTACGGCTACGAGATGGTGATGCCGCCGCTGCTCGAGTACATCGAGTCGCTGCTCACCGGCGGCGGGCACGATCTGAATCTGCGCACGTTCAAACTCGTCGATCAGATGTCCGGGCGCACGCTCGGTCTGCGCGCCGACATTACGCCGCAGGTCGCGCGTATCGACGCGCATCTGCTGAATCGTCAGGGCGTGACGCGTCTTTGCTATGCCGGCAATGTGGCGCATACGCGTCCGCGCGGGCTGCACGCCACGCGTGAGCAGATCCAGATCGGCGCGGAAATCTACGGTCACGCCGGTCTCGAAGCGGATCTGGAAATCCAGCAGTTGATGCTCGACGCGCTGCGTCTGGCCGGCCTCGCGAAAGTGCGCCTCGATTTGTGTCATGCAGGCGTGCTCGCTGCGCTGATCGAAGGGGAGCCTGCTGCTGCCGAATTGGGTCAATCGCTCTATGACGCGTTGGCTGGCAAGGACGTGCCACGCCTCGTCGAGTTGACCGCCAATCTCACGCCGGTCACGCGCGACGCATTGCGCTCGCTTCCCGCGCTCTACGGCGACGCTTCGGTGCTCGACGAAGCCCGTGCACGCTTGCCGAACGCACCGGCCATCGCGCGCGCGCTCGACGACCTTGCATTCCTTGCGAGCCAGGTGAACGGTGCCGAGGTGATGATCGACCTGGCCGATTTGCGCGGCTACGCGTACCACAGCGGGGTGATGTTCTCGGCCTATGTCGACGGCGTGCCGAATGCGGTTGCGCGCGGCGGCCGTTACGACCACGTCGGCCAGGCCTACGGCCGCGCGCGCGCGGCCACCGGCTTCTCGCTCGATTTGCGCGAGGTCGCTCGCATTTCTCCCGTCGAGGCCCGCAGCAGCGCGATTCTTGCTCCCTGGCAGCACGACGAAGCGTTGCGCACCAGCGTTGCCGCGCTGCGTAACGCAGGTGAAGTCGTGATCCAGGCGCTTCCTGGTCACGAGCACGATCTGGACGAATTCGCCTGCGACCGCGTGTTGGTCGAGCGCAACGGCGCGTGGGTGGTCGAGCCCCGTCCCTGAGCCCGCATAGATAGACCGCTCGCGGGGTGACCCAAGGGCATTTCAGAAGGCGTCCAAAGCGTCGCCGGACCCGGCGCGGCTACTCGCCACGCTATTTTCGATATACCCACCATAACGTGCATACCGTTGAGCGGAAACGGAAAAATTCGGAAGGTTCCGCGAACATAGGTAGAATACGTTTTTAACCAGCTTACGAAACAACATGTCTGCCAGCGCAGTGAATGTGAACCCCGGGCGCAACGTCGTCGTCGTGGGGACCCAGTGGGGTGATGAAGGCAAGGGCAAGATCGTCGACTGGCTGACGGACCACGCTCAAGGCGTCGTTCGCTTCCAGGGCGGTCACAATGCCGGTCACACGCTTATCATCGGCGGCAAGAAAACCATCTTGCGTCTGATTCCGTCGGGCATCATGCATCCCGGCGTCGCGTGCTATATCGGCAATGGCGTCGTGTTGTCGCCGGAAGCGCTGTTCAAGGAAATTGGCGAGCTCGAGGCCGCCGGGGTCGATGTTCAGAATCGCCTCTTCATTTCCGAAGCCACCACCCTGATCCTGCCGTACCACATTGCTATCGACCAGGGCCGCGAAGCGCGCCGTGGCGCGAGCAAGATCGGCACCACCGGCCGCGGCATCGGCCCGGCCTACGAAGACAAGGTGGCGCGCCGCGGCTTGCGCGTGCAAGACCTGTTCGAGCCGGAAAGCTTCGCCGAACGTCTGCGTGAAAACCTCGATTATCACAACTTCGTGTTGACGCAATACCTGGGCGTCGCCGCGGTCGACTTCCAGCAAACGCTCGACACGATGCTGAGCTATGCCGATCGTCTGAAGCCGATGGTGACCGACGTGTCGCGCCGTCTCTACGACGAAAACGCAGCCGGCAACAACCTGCTGTTCGAAGGCGCGCAAGGCACGCTGCTCGACGTCGACCACGGCACCTATCCGTACGTCACGTCGAGCAACTGCGTGGCCGGTGCGGCTACTGCAGGCGCAGGCGTCGGTCCGCAAAAGCTGAACTACATCCTCGGCATCACCAAGGCGTATTGCACGCGTGTCGGTTCGGGCCCGTTCCCGAGCGAACTGTACGACGCGGATAACGCCGCGCGTCAGGAACCCATCGGCCTGGAACTTGCCAAGGTCGGCAAGGAATTCGGCTCGGTCACCGGCCGTCCGCGCCGCACGGGCTGGCTCGACGCCGCCGCGCTGCGCCGCTCGATCCAGATCAACGGCGTGTCGGGCCTGTGCATGACCAAGCTCGACGTGCTCGACGGCCTCGACGAAGTGAAGCTCTGCATCGGCTACACGGTCGACGGCAAGCATGTCGACCTGCTGCCGCGTGGCGCTTCGGAAGTCGCGCGCTGCGTGCCGGTGTACGAAACCTTCGCGGGCTGGAAGGAAAGCACCGTCGGCATCACCGAATGGGACAAGCTGCCGGCCACCGCGCGTGCTTATCTGACGCGCGTGCAGGAAGTCGCGGGCATTCCGATCGACATGGTGTCGACCGGTCCGGATCGCGACGAAACGATCCTGCTTCGTCATCCGTTCAAGGTTTAAGCCATGGTGCAAGGTGTACCCATGATTGCGATGAAAGATCCGCGTAACGATGACAAGAACCTGTGGGTCGGCTGGGACGAGTATCACCGGCTGATCGAACTACTCGCGTTGGCCGTGCACGAGTCGGGCTGGAAGTTCGACAAGATCCTGTGTCTCGCGCGCGGCGGTTTGCGCGTCGGCGATCAGCTCTCGCGTATTTACGATCTGCCGCTGGCGATTCTCGCCACCAGTTCGTACCGCGAAGCGGCCGGCACGGAGCAGGGCGATCTCGACATCGCGCAATACATCACGATGACGCGCGGCGAGCTGCACGGCAATGTGCTGCTGGTCGACGATCTGGTCGATTCCGGTGTGACGCTGGCACGCGTGCAGCAACATCTGAAAGAACGCTATCCGGCGATCACGGCGGTGCGCTCGGCGGTGCTCTGGTACAAGGGCTGCTCGAAAGTGAAGCCTGACTACCACGTGCAGTATCTGCCTACCAATCCGTGGATTCACCAGCCGTTCGAGGAATGGGATACGGTTCGCCCGCATAACCTCGGTGCGTGGATCAAGCGCGGTATGCAGCAGGAGTCGTCGGGCACGTGATGCGTGCTACGACGCCGTACTTATCGCGGCGTAGCCAGTGCAGTGCCTGCAGAACGGAGTCCGGTTGGGCTCCGTTTTTTTATGTGCGCCGTATATGCATTGTGTGTGAGTGCGGGGTGCTAAGCGCCTGCTTGGTGTGTATGTCGTAGCGCGGGCTAAGAACGGTGCGGCGCTCCGCGGAATGCGCTCGCCAGCGCCGGCGAAACGCCTGACGCAGCAGACGCGCCCAAATCGCGGTGCTACACTTCGCGGACCATCCACGTGGTGTATCCACAACAAGCCGGGCGGCGCTAGGCGGGCAGTTTAGAATAGCGGTCGTTTTTTCCGCTCAGGGAACGGATTTCCTCGCGTCTATGACAGATAACAATCACGTGCACAAACAGCCTCTGCCTTCCCTCGCAATTGCCGCGATCGGAGTGGTATTCGGCGATATCGGCACGAGCCCGTTGTACTCGTTGAAAGAGGCCTTCAGCCCGTCGCATGGCATTCCGCTGACCGATCAATCGATTCTGGGCGTGATCTCGCTGCTGTTCTGGGCGATCGTGATCGTGGTCGGCATCAAGTATGTGTTGTTCGTGATGCGCGCCGACAACAACGGCGAAGGGGGTGTCCTCGCGCTGATGGCGCTGGCGATGCGCTCTATCGACCAGAAGTCGAAAATGGCCGGCTTGCTGATGATGCTCGGCATTTTCGGCGCCTGCATGTTCTATGGCGACGCGGTGATTACGCCCGCCATCTCGGTGATCTCGGCAGTCGAAGGTCTGGAGATCGCGGCGCCCAATCTGTCCCATCTCGTGTTGCCGCTTACCATGGTGATCCTCGTGCTGCTGTTCTGGATTCAGCGGCACGGCACGGCCACCGTCGGCCGCCTGTTCGGCCCGATCATGGTGCTGTGGTTCCTGGTGCTCGCCGCTCTGGGTCTGTGGCACATCATTCAGTCGCCGAACGTGATCCGCGCGCTGAATCCGTACTACGCCTACACCTTTATGGCCGCGCACGTGTTGCAGGCTTATGTGGTGCTCGGCTCGGTCGTGCTGGTGTTGACAGGCGCGGAAGCGCTCTACGCCGACATGGGCCACTTTGGCGCCAAGCCGATCCGGATGGCCTGGTACGTCCTCGTGATGCCTTCGCTGGTGCTGAACTACTTCGGCCAGGGCGCGCTGCTGATGCATGACGCGAAGGCGATCGAAAACCCGTTCTTCCTGCTCGCGCCGGATTGGGCGCTGCTGCCGCTCGTGGTGCTATCGACGGTGGCGACCGTGATCGCGTCGCAGGCGGTGATTTCCGGTGCCTATTCGCTGACGAGCCAGGCGATCCAGCTCGGCTACGTGCCGCGCATGAAGATTCTGCATACGTCGGAACTGGCGATCGGCCAGATCTATGTGCCGGTGGTGAACTGGATGCTGTTGTTCATCATTCTGTGCATCGTGCTCGCATTCAAGAGTTCGGATAACCTCGCCGCCGCGTACGGTATTGCGGTGACGGCCACTATGGTCATCACCACGATCCTCGCCTGCGTCGTCATGGTGAAGGTATGGAACTGGAACAAGTTCCTCGTGGCGATGATCATCGGCGTGTTCATGGCGGTCGACCTGGGCTTTTTCGGCGCCAATCTGCTCAAGGTTGCGGAAGGTGGCTGGCTGCCGCTTGGCATTGGCGCGCTCCTGTTCTTTTTGCTGATGACCTGGTTCAAGGGCAGGATGATCGTCAAGGAGCGTACGGCGGCTGACGGTATTCCGCTTATGCCGTTCCTGCAAGGCTTGCTCGCGCATCCGCCGCACCGCGTCTCGGGTACCGCGATCTATCTGACGGGCAGCGACTCACTCGTGCCGGTGAGCTTGCTGCACAACCTGAAGCACAACAAGGTGCTGCACGAGCGCACCATTTTCCTGACCTTCGTGACGCTCGATATCCCGTACGTGAATGACGCGGAACGCGTGACGGTCAAGGATCTCAACGGCGGCTTGTACCTCGTCAAGGCGGCATACGGTTTCAACGAAACGCCTGACGTGAAGGCGGTGTTGCTCGAGGTCGGCCGCACGCACGACATGACGTTCGAGTTGATGGACACGTCGTTCTTCCTCGCGCGCGAAACGGTGGTGCCGACGCAGTTGCCGGGCATGTCGGTGTGGCGCGAACGTGTGTTCGCATGGATGCATCAGAACGCCGCCAAGCCGACCGATTTCTTCAGCATTCCGGCCAATCGGGTGGTGGAATTGGGAACGAAGATCGAGATTTGAGCGCGGACCCAGGATCGTAAGCGCCTTGCATGCCGAAGTGTGGCGAGCGACCAGAGACAAAAAAGCCCACGCAATCTTGCGTGGGCTTTTTTTTGCCGCTGGCTTGTCCTGACCTGGGCGTCAACCTATGTCAGGACGGGTCGCGCACAGTCTCGTGAACTTCAGCGCCTGACTCAGTCACGCGCTGAAGAACCCGCTTACTTCTGCTTGAGCTTGGCGAATGCAGCAGCCATTGCGCCACCTGCTTCCGGCTCACGCGAGCGCTGTTGCTGCGCGCCGCGTCCACCGCCGCCGGAGCGGCCGCGATCCTGCTGGGCGCCGCCACCGCTGCGCGGCGCGGCTGCCGCGCCGAACTCGTCGTCCAGACGCATGGTCAGCGCGATGCGCTGGCGCTTCACATCGACTTCCAGCACCTTCACCTTGACGATCTGGCCGGCCTTGACTACTTCGTGCGGGTCTTTGATGAACTTCGTCGACATGGCCGACACGTGCACGAGACCGTCCTGATGCACGCCGATGTCGATGAACGCACCAAAGGCCGCCACGTTGGTCACGACGCCTTCGAGCACCATGCCCGGCGTCAGGTCGCTGACCTTCTCGACGCCTTCGCGGAAGGTCGCTGTCTTGAACTCGGGGCGCGGGTCGCGGCCCGGCTTTTCGAGTTCCAGCAGAATGTCGCGTACGGTCGGCAGGCCGAAGCGTTCGTCGACGAATTCCGCCGGCGACAGGCCGCGCAGGGCGTCGCGATTGCCGAGCACCTCGCCGACATGCTTGCTGATCTTCGCGAGCATGCGCTCCACGACCGGATAGGCCTCCGGGTGAACCGACGAGCGGTCGAGCGGATTCTCGCCATTGTTGATGCGCAGGAACCCGGCGGCCTGTTCGAAGGTCTTGTCGCCCAGACGCGGCACCTTGCGCAGATGTTCGCGCGACGGGAACGGGCCGTTTGCATCGCGATAATCGACGATGTTGCGAGCCAGCGTTGCGTTCAGACCCGACACGCGCGCGAGCAATGCGACCGAGGCCGTATTGGCATCCACGCCGACCGCGTTCACACAGTCCTCGACCACCGCGTCGAGCGAGCGGGCCAGTTCGCGCTGATTCACGTCGTGCTGGTATTGGCCGACGCCGATCGCCTTCGGGTCGATCTTCACCAGTTCTGCGAGCGGGTCCTGCAGACGGCGCGCGATCGACACGGCGCCGCGCAGCGACACGTCCATGTCAGGGAATTCCTTCGCCGCGAGTTCGGAGGCCGAGTACACCGACGCGCCGGCTTCCGAGACGACGATCTTCTGCAGCTTGAACTCCGGATGACGCGCGATCAATTCGCTTGCAAGCTTGTCTGTCTCGCGCGACGCGGTGCCGTTGCCGATACTGATCAACT
Source organism: Paraburkholderia phytofirmans OLGA172 (assembly GCF_001634365.1). Lineage (NCBI taxonomy): Bacteria > Pseudomonadati > Pseudomonadota > Betaproteobacteria > Burkholderiales > Burkholderiaceae > Paraburkholderia > Paraburkholderia phytofirmans. The sequence goes on along the minus strand of NZ_CP014578.1, from coordinate 2,994,577 downwards.
CGGCCTGCGTCTGTGCGCAGATGCGCGCCAGTTTCGCGATCGAGCCGTCCCAGTCGCGGCGCGGCTCGTGCGGATAAATCACGTCGGTGGCGAGCACCTTGCCGGTCCGATCGACCACCGCCACTTTCACCCCGGTGCGCATGCCCGGATCGAGGCCGATCACGGCCTTCGGACCCGCCGGCGCGGCCAGCAGCAGGTCCTTCAGGTTGCGCGCGAACACGCGAATCGCTTCGTGTTCGGCTTCGTCGCGCAGGTTGGTCAGCAGTTCGTTTTCGATGTGCGGCTGCACCTTCACGCGCCAGCACCAGCGGCACACGTCGGAGAGCCACTTGTCGGCCGGGCGGTTCTGGTTGGCGATGCCGAAGTGGCGGGCAATCAGCGCTTCGCCCGGATGCGGCACCTGCGCGTCGAGCTCTTCGCCAAGCCCCAGCTTGACCATCAGCACGCCCGCGTTGCGGCCGCGGAACAGGGCCAGCGCGCGATGCGACGGCACGGTCTTGATGGTTTCGGCGTAGTCGTAGTAGTCGCGGAATTTCTCTTCTTCCGCGTTTTCCTTGCCTTCGACCACTTTCGACGACACCACGCCCTGGTTGAACAGGTAATCGCGCAGCTTGCCGAGCAGGTCCGCGGTTTCGCCGAACTGCTCGGAGAGGATGTCGCGCGCGCCGTCGAGCGCGGCCTTGATGTCGGCGACGCCTTTCTCGGCGTCCACGTAGGCGGCGGCTTCGGCTTGCGGGTCGAGCAGGGGATTCGCCAGCAGCGCGTCGGCGAGCGGCTGCAGGCCGGCTTCGCGGGCGATCTGCGCGCGCGTGCGGCGCTTGGGCTTGTACGGGAGATACAGGTCTTCCAGCACCTGCTTGCTGTCGGCCCCTTCGATCGCGGTGCGCAGCTCGTCAGTGAGCTTGCCCTGTTCGTCGATGCTGGCGATGATCGCGGCGCGCCGGTCTTCCAGCTCGCGCAGATACAGCAGGCGCTCCTCGAGATTACGCAGTTGCGTGTCGTCGAGATTGTCGGTCACTTCCTTCCGGTAGCGGGCGATGAACGGAACAGTCGCTCCTTCGTCGAGAAGTTGCACCGCGGCCGCGACCTGGCGCGGCTGGACGGACAGTTCGGCGGCGATGCGCTGTACGATCTTGAGTGCTACGGTTTCCGTCATAAGGTCTTGGTGTTCCTGCTACTCAATCAAAGGTCGCGCACTAAGGGGGCACGCCGGGCACGCCGGGCACGCCGGTGCACGCTGGGCGTGCGCGCTGCGACCAGGTTGCTGGAGCGGGGCATTTTGCCATAAATGCCAAAGGGCTCAACCGCAGGATGATAGAATTTCGGGCATGTTCCGTTGACCATTTACGACGTTGCCAACCTCTTTGTCCCTCAACCGCCTGGGCTCCCGCTTGGTCTCTCGCTCGTCACACTTGCCGCCTTTTTCGTCGCCGCGTTTGGTGCGCTCGCCGCTTACGTCGCTCATGTCGGCCTCGCGGTCCGTGTTCAGGTCGGCGTTTCCGTTCAAGCGGGCGCTTTTTGCTTCGTGCGCCGCGTGCGTCATGGCTGCGGCGCTAGCCATGTCCGCGCCAGCGGCGGCGCAATCCGCAGCGCCGCTCGAGGCCGCCAGCAGTCTCGTGCCGGCAGCCGCTTCGGGCGCACGGGCAGCGAGCGCGGCGGGCGCAACGAGCACCACGAACGGCACGGGCGCGGGGAATGCCGGGAATGCGGGTACTGCCGGTGGCGCTGAGAATGCCGACAACCCGGCCTCGCCCGACAGCGCATTCGACGCGCGGCAGAAAGTCCTGGATCAGCGCACCGAGGAAAATGACTACCGTTACGCGGTTGCCGAACACGATTGCTACAGCAAGTTCTTCGTCAACCACTGTCTGAGCAAGGCGCGCGACAGCATGCGTTCGGTGCAGGCCGACATTCGCAAGGAGCAGCTCGCGCTCGACGGCGAACAGCGTGTCCAGCGCGCCCGCCAGCGTGACGAGCAGGCAGCGCTCAAGCGCGCACAAGACGAAGCGAGCGCGCCGCAACGCGCCGCCGCCGACGCGCGTAACGCGCAAGCCTACGAAGACAAGCAGCGCCAACACCAGCTCGACCAGGCGCAGCGCACAGCCGAGGCGCCCCAGCGCAGCGCCAACGCAGAAGCCTATCAGCAGAAGCAGCAACAGCACGCGCTGGATCAGGCGCAGCGCGGCATCAGTCCGTCGCAGGCCGCAGCCAACAGCCAGGCGTACGATCAGAAACAGGGCGACTTCCAGCGCAAGCTCGAGCAAGCGCGTCAACAGGGTGCGCAAAAGGCGCAGGAGCGGGTGGAGAAGCAGCAGAGCTTTGAAAAGAAGCAGGCTGATGCGGCGCAACACAAAGCCGACGTTGAGGCCCGTCAGAAGCAGGCGGCCGAGAAGGCCGAGCAGAAACGTCAGGACCAGTTGAAAGAGCAGCAGCAACTTGAAGAACAGCAAAAGCAGCAACAGCAACAATAGGTGTGCTGTAGCGGGTTCTGGTAGGGTTGTGCAGGGCAGTAGTCGCCGTAACGCGTTTTAAGCCGGACAGCAACCTCAGGCACTGGGCTGCGCCACGCAGCCTGTGCCGCTTACGAGAGGAGGCGAGCATGCGCGATCAACATCACGTCATCACCGCGGACACACTTCGCGACCGGATTCTGCAACTGGAATCGGAGCATAGTGGGCTCGATCGCTTGATCGACCGAATGTCGGATGAGCTCGGCATCGACGACTTCGAGTTGCAGCGCCTGAAAAAGCGCAAACTCAAAGTCAAGGACACCATCATCTTGCTGCAATTGCAGCTCGAACCGGACGCACGCGCCTGAGTTCGCGGCCTGGCAGGTGCCGGGTCGCGCCGCGCGCGCCGGACTTTGCAGGAAACGCTTGCCTTGAATTCACCGCTTGAAACTTCACCACACGCCACGACGGGCGATGATGCTCCGGCGGCCGGCGCTCCGGCGGCCGGCACTCCGGTGGCCGGCACTCCGGTGGCCGGCACTCCGGTGGCCGGCACTCCGGCGCCGCGTCCTGCCGCGTCTGCGCTCGCCGCATCATTGAATCCACGCCGCGTCGCCGAACTGGACGACATCTTCGCCGACAACGGGCTGCTCGCCCGTCAGATCGATGGCTATCGCTCGCGCGCCTCGCAGATCGAGATGTCGCGCGCCGTCGCGGCGGCCATGGAAGCGTCGGGCCGCGCCATGCCGGAGCCGGCGATGTTCGAGGCGCAAAAGCGTCCGGCGCGGCGTTTGCAAACGGCGGGCACGGATGCTGTAGCGCAAGCCGCCGAAACCGACGAGTCGAACGGTCTCGACGGCAGCGAAAACACGCTGATCGTTGAAGCGGGCACAGGTACCGGCAAGACCTACGCGTATCTGGTGCCGGCCATGCTGTGGGGCGGCAAGGTGATCGTCTCCACCGGCACCAAGCATTTGCAGGATCAGCTCTTTCAGCGCGACATCCCGACGGTGCGCGATGCGCTCGCCGTGCCGGTCTCGGTGGCGATGCTCAAGGGCCGCGCGAACTACCTGTGTCATTACTATCTGCAGCGTACTGCGGATAACGGCCGTCTGCCGTCGCGCCAGGAAACCTCGTATCTGCAGGACATCATTCGCTTCGCCAAGATCACGCGCACCGGCGACAAGGCCGAACTCGCGAGCGTGCCGGAAACGGCGGCGGTGTGGCCGATGGTCACGTCCACACGTGAAAACTGTCTCGGCCAGGAGTGCCCGCACTACAAGGATTGCTTCGTCATGCAGGCGCGCCGCGAGGCGCAGCAGGCCGACATCGTGGTGGTCAATCACCATCTGTTTTTCGCCGACATCATGTTGCGCGATACGGGCATGGCTGAATTGCTGCCTACGGCGAACACCATCATCTTCGACGAAGCGCATCAACTGCCGGAAACCGCGACGCTGTTTTTCGGCGAGACGCTTTCCACCACGCAATTTCTCGAACTCGCGCGCGATTCCGTGGCGGAGGGGCTAGGTCATGCGCGCGAGTCGGTTGACTGGGTGAAGCTCGGCTCGACGCTCGAACGCGCGGCGCGTGACGTGCGGCTCGCCTTCAAGGAAGACTCGGTGCGCTTGTCGATCGGCCAGTTGCCCGACGATCATCCGTTATTCCCCGCGCTCGAAACGCTTGAAGCCGAGCTCGACGCATTGACCGCTGCGTTGGCCGGTCAGGCCGAGCGCGCCGAATCGATCGGCGCGTGTTTGCGGCGCGCACGCGAGTTGCAAGGCGTGCTTGCGGGCTGGACGACACCGCCCACCGAGACCGAACGCGCAGCCGCTGCCCCGGCAGACGCCAAGACCGAACGCGCCGATCCGAATGAAAAGGTGCGCTGGATCGAAGTCTTTGCGCATACGGTGCAGTTGCACGAAACGCCGCTGTCGGTCGCGCCGATCTTCGCGAAGCAGCGCGCCGGCGTGCCGCGCGCGTGGATCTTCACGTCGGCGACATTGTCGGTGCGGGGCGACTTCACGCACTATGCGGCGCAGATGGGCCTGAACGCAAAACGTTCGATGACGCTGCCGAGTCCCTTCGACTATCCGACGCAAGGGCTTCTGTACGTGCCGCGCAATTTGCCGCAGCCTTCGTCGCCGATGTTTACCGACGCCGTGTTCGACGCTGCATTGCCGGCGATCGAAGCATCGGGCGGTGGCGTATTCATGTTATGCACGACGTTGCGTGCTGTGGACCGCATCTCGACCAAGCTACGCGACACCATCGAGGCGCGCGGCTGGGACTATCCGCTGCTCGTGCAGGGTGATGCGAGCCGTACCGAGTTGCTCGATCGCTTCCGTGCGTACGGCAATGCGATTCTGGTGGGCAGTCAGAGTTTCTGGGAAGGCGTGGACGTGCGTGGCGATGCGCTCTCGCTGGTCGTGATCGACAAGCTGCCGTTTGCGCCGCCCGATGACCCGGTTTTGTCGGCGCGTCTGGATGCGCTGACGAAGAAAGGCTTGAGCCCGTTTGCGGTCCACCAGTTGCCGCAGGCCGTGATTACGCTCAAACAGGGCGCAGGCCGTCTGATCCGCGCTGAGACCGATCGCGGCGTGCTGATGATCTGCGACACGCGTCTCGTCGACAAGCCGTATGGGCGCCGCATATGGCAGAGCCTGCCGCCGTTCAAGCGCACACGTGAGATCGAAGTCGTGCGCGAGTTCTTTGAAGAGAATGCAGCGCCGGCTCAATAGGCGATTAAGTGATGCCGTTCTGAAAAAACGGCGTTTAAATGACAAAAAGCCACGGATGTGAATCCGTGGCTTTTTGCTTTACCGCCCGGGAAATCGAGGTGATTTCCCGATGCGGTTTTCGCCCAGAGGCGAACCCTATGCGACAGCTTACTGGCTTGCGCCCGAAGCCGGAGCAGCAGCCGAAGCAGCAGCGCCTGCGTCCGAAGCAGCGGCCGTAGCCGAAGCAGCAGCATCGCTCGCAGCAGCAGCAGCACCCGACGCAGCAGCAGCAGCGTCCGAAGCAGCAGCAGCCGGTGCCGAAGCGGCAGCAGCGTCGCTAGCAGCCGGTGCAGCGGCCTGATCGTTGCTCTTGTTGCATGCAGCCAGTGCAACAGCTGCCAACAGGGATGCTACGAGGAGGGATTTCTTCATGATCACGTCCTTTTATGGTTAAAGGTAAGCAACAGCGCAAAATAATACCGGTAATGTGCTCCAACACCGACCTGGGCCGCTGGTGGAGACGCTCTTTTGACGAGCTAGAATCTTCCCTACGGCTTGGGCGGAAATTATATGCACTTTCGTACTGACAATCCATAAATCCGGGGTCAATACGTTGTCTTTCTCATACAAAATTTCACAGTACGGTATAACACGCGGGCAGAGTTACGCAAGCTCGCCCACTTGTATCCAGCCCGCACAATACCACTCGTGAAGCAGTGCTGTCACCGACGAATCGTGTGAGAGTGTTACAAAGCGTTTCGCACTCATACACCTGTGGTCGGCGAGGTCAAATAGCCACTTTTTTGCGCCGTCAAACGGCATTTTTTCTCCATTTACGAAGAAAAAACGGCGGTTGTACAACAAATTAGTCTTGCGGTCCAGCCGAATACCGGACTTCGTTGCCTGACTGATAAAACGGGCTTCATTAAGCGGTCGTTGCGGGGGATCAAAGACGACGCTCGGCTTCGGTTCGCTGAGGTAAGTGCCGAGGAACGACGCTATGTCCTGTTCACTCCACTTGACTCCCGCAAGGATTGCGCCAACGCGTTCGATCAAGGCGGCGGGCAGTTCGGCCGGGCGGTCCACGGCGGGTTGCTGTGGATCCCGATAGAGCGCGTCAGGCCGCGCCGCCGACTCGCCGCGCTCGGCCAGATGGTAGAGGAACTGCGCGGTCAATTCTCCCGCTGACGGGGCGCGAAAACCGATCGAGCAGGTCATGCATTCGCCTTCGGCGACACCGTCATGCGCGATATGCGGCGGCAGATACAGCATGTCGCCCGGTTCGAGCAGCCATTCCTGTTCCGGCTCGAAATGCTGTAAAACTTTCAACGGCAAATCCGGCTGGAGCGTCAGATCCTTCTGCGCACTGATCCGCCACCGGCGCTTGCCTTTTACTTGCAAAAGAAACACATCGTAGGAATCGAAGTGAGGGCCGACGCCGCCGCCATCGCTCGCATACGAAATCATCAGATCGTCCAGACGCGCGTCCGGCACGAAGCGGAAGCGGTCGAGCAAGGCACGCGCGCGATCGTCGTACAGGTCCACACCTTGCACGAGCAAGGTCCAGGCGCGCTGCTTCACCGACGGCAGTTCGTCAGGCGCGAACGGGCCGTGCTCGAGTTGCCATTTGTTGCGAAAGTGCGTGATCAGCCGCGCTTCGACTTCGTCCTGATCGGCCAGCTCGAAAAACGCTTCGCGCGACAGCGGCGCCTCCACGTTCGGGATCGCCTGGCGGATCAGCAGCGGCTTCTTCTGCCAGTACCGGCGCATGAATTGCGACGGTGTCAGATTGCCGAGCAGCGGCGTGGGCGTGTCGGGCGAGGGCGGGAGGCCAGGGAGCGCCGGCTTCGAAGCCGACGAAGATTTCCGTGCCGAAGCTGCATCGGCCGGGTGGTCAGTGGGCCGCTTGGGCATCGTATAATGTGAGTTGTATTCTGGAGAATCGAATGAAAATCGTAAAGAACACCGTCGTGTCGGTCGCTTACAAGCTATCGGATGCGCAGGGCAATCTGATTGAAGAAAGCGACGAGCCGATGGTCTATCTGCACGGCGGCTATGATGGCACGTTCCCCAAGATCGAGGAAGAGCTCGACGGCCACGAGGCCGGCTTCGAGACCCAGATCCAGCTCGAGCCGCAAGACGCGTTCGGTGAGTACGACCCCGATCTCGTGAAGATCGAGCCGCGCGATCGCTTCCCGGAACCGCTTGAAGTCGGCATGCAATTCGAAGGCACGCCGGAAGAGGGCGATGAGGATCTCGATTCGCTCGTCTACGTGGTGACCGACGTGGCAGAAGATAAAGTCGTGCTCGACGGCAACCATCCGCTCGCCGGCATGGCGCTGCGCTTCGCGCTGACCGTCAAGGACGTGCGTCCGGCTACTGAGGACGAAATCCAGCACGAACACGCGCATGGCGCCGACGGCCTCGAAGTACTCGATGACGATGACGACGAAGCCGAAGACGACAAGTCAGGGCCCACGCTGCACTGAGCTTGCGGGCGTCCCGGGAGCGCCTGAAGGCGCACCCGGTGCACGCGGCAAAACCGCCGCATCGGGCGGGGCGGACATGGCGGGCCCATAATCGCCGCTGCCGTCGTCCGCCGGTCTGCGCTGCGGCTGGTCGGGTTGAACCGGTTGTGGCTGCCCGGGCGTCGGCAACAACGGCGGCAATTCGGAAGCGGGGCCTAACGCAGGCACGGCCGGCATCGAAGCCGACGGTTCTTCACGCGGCGGCGCGGGCGGCGCCGCAGGCATCGGCATTTGCCTCGGCACGTCGCGCACACTCACGCGGAACGGCGGTTTCCTGCCGAAATCCGCTTCAATCTGAATCCACTGGTTAAGACGATCACGCGGCGCAAACGCGACACGCGTGAGATTCGTTACCAGCATCCCCTTGTCGTTGCGTAGCGGCTGATCGATCACGAAGCCGGCGCTCGCACGTTCATCGTCGCAATGAATCACCAGCACGGGGCCGCGGAAAGTCTGTGCGAGTTTGACGAGGCTGCGTTTGAATTCCAGAAAACCGTCGCGGCGCGTGTTGCGCGCAAAGCGCAGCCACGCAAAACGGTCGGGCCGTTCGTAACGTTCCGGATCAGGGTCACCCTGAATGAAGACGACAATCGCGCGCGCTTCGCGGCGTTTGGCGTATTCGGCGGCGTGCTCGAGCCAGAATGCGTTGGCGATCACGCGGTCTTCGAACTCGCCGTTGCGGCCGCCCGCAGTCAGGTAGTGATTGTTCGGACCCGGCGCGTTCAGGCCGACAAACACGGTATCGCCGACTTGCCAGCGCACGTTCTCCCGGAACGGACGAAAGCGTGACACTTCGCTCTCGCGCGTCAATGCAATCGGGTTTTGACCCATCGACGTGGAGTCCGTGAACAGGGTCTGGCGCAATTGATCGAGCCGCTCGACCGGGTCGAAGCCGCCGGCCTCAGCCGTGCCGCAGTTGGCCCAGTCGTGCTGGCCCGGAATGAAGAAGAGGGCGGGCCGCGACGTTTCGAGCAACGCGTGGCGCCGTTCGTATAACGCATCGCGGCAGGCTTCTTTCGCGCCCTTCAGATTGCCGTCATAGACGATGAACGATACGTCGCGGTCGCGGCCGATCGCCTCGATCAGGCGTTGCGTGGGCGCTTCGTCGGCGGGGTTTTGCATCGTGCTGGCGACGACCGCGAAGGCATAGCGCGGCGCTTCGGCGTGCGCCAGCGGGGCAAACGCGACGAGCCCCACCAGCGACGCGAAGCCGCTCGTGAGCGTGAAGGCGAGGGTCAGCGCCGAGCAAAGTTTGCGCGGACGCTGCTGAGGCCTGTGTGCGTCAATGATCTGCATCCGGCGCGGCGGCCAGCTCGTGCAGTTCGTACAGCAGATCGAGCGCTTCGCGCGGGCGCAGATCGTTCGGGTCGATTGCGCGCAAACGCTCGACGAGTAACTGCATGGCCGGCGATGCCGCCGCCGATGCCGGCGTGTCATGGCGTTGATCGCGTTCGTCGTCGGCGTCTTCGACCAGCATGGGCATGGGTGCGGCGAACAGATCGAGTTGCGGTGCGGGTTGCGCCGCCGATTGCTGTTCGAGATGCGCGAGATGCTTGCGGGCCGCGCGGATCACTGCGTTCGGCACACCGGCCAGTTGCGCGACCTGCAACCCGTAACTCTGATTCGCCGGACCTTCACTGACCGCATGCAGGAACACAATGCCGTGCCCATGCTCGACTGCCGACAGGTGCACATTGGCCGCCTGTGGAAACTCGGCGGGCAACTGCGTCAATTCGAAGTAGTGCGTGGCGAACAGCGTATGACAGCCGTTGTGCGAGAGCAGGTGCCGCGCGATGGCCCACGCTAGCGCCAAGCCGTCGAACGTCGACGTGCCGCGCCCAATCTCGTCCATCAGCACGAGACTTTGCGGGGTCGCGTCGTTCAGGATCGCCGCCGCTTCTGTCATCTCCACCATGAAGGTCGAACGGCCGCCGGCCAGATCGTCCGCCGCGCCGATCCGCGTGAAGATGCGATCGATCGGACCGAATGCCGCGCGCCGTGCCGGCACATAGCTGCCGACGTACGCGAGCAACGCGATCAGCGCAGTCTGCCGCATGAAGGTCGACTTACCGCCCATGTTCGGGCCGGTGATCAGCAGCAGTTTGCGCTCCGGTGTGAGCGTGCAGTCGTTAGCGATGAACTGCTCGACCTGCGCCTCCACAACCGGATGCCGGCCTTGTTCGATTTCGATGCCGGTATCCGGCGAAAACGTCGGCGCGACCCAATCGAGGGCGCGGGCGCGCTCGGCGAAGGCCGTCAGCAGATCGAGTTCGGCGAGTGCTGCGGCGACCCGCTGGCAATCCGGGATGAAAGGCAGCAGCGCTTGCAGCAACGCGTCGTACAGCGAGCGTTCGCGGGCCAGCGCGCGCTCCTGCGCGGACAGCGCCTTGTCTTCGAACGTTTTCAGTTCCGGCGTGATGTAACGCTCGGCGTTTTTCAGCGTCTGCCGGCGGCGGTAGTCGTCCGGCACCTTGTCGGTCTGACCGCGCGTGACTTCGATATAGAAGCCGTGCACCTTGTTGTACTCGACCCGCAGATTGCCGATGCCGGTGCGCGCCCGTTCGCGCGTTTCGAGGTCGATCAGGAACTGTCCGCAGTTCTCCGAAATATCTCGCAACTCATCGAGTTCCGCATCGTAGCCGCGGGCGATCACGCCGCCGTCGCGCACCATGGCGGAGGGTTCTTGCGCGACCGCGCGCTTGAGCAGTTCGACACACGCTTGCGGCGGTTCCAGCGACGCGTCGATACGCGCCAGCGAATCCGCATTGGACGAAACGGCCGCGAGTTGTGTGCGCAACTCGGGCAAGGCGATGAATGTATCGCGCAGGCTCGACAGATCGCGAGGCCGCGCCGACAGCAGCGCGAGACGCCCGGTAATCCGCTCGATGTCGGAGATCTGCCGCAACGCGCCGCGCAGCGTTTCGACGCCTGCGCCCGGCGGCGCGTCGAGCAATGCGCCGATGGCCTGCTGACGTGCTTGCGCCACAGCGGCTTCGCGTGGGGGATGGTGCAGCCAGTGACGCAGCAGACGGCTGCCCATCGTCGTGCAGCAGGTGTCGAGCAGCGAGCACAGTGTGGGCGATTCGGTGCCGCGCAGCGTTTCCGTGAGTTCAAGATTGCGGCGCGTGGCAGGGTCGAGCCCGATATATTCGGACTCGTACTCGACCTTCAGGCTGCGCACGTGACGCAATTGCTGGCCTTGCGTGGCCGCCGCATACAGCAGCAGCGCGCCCGCCGCGCCGCATGCCGCCGTCAGCGAATGCGCTCCGAAGCCATCGAGGCCGGCCACCTCCAGTTGATCGCACAGACGCTGTGTGCCCGAGGTGATATCGAAGTGCCAGACCGGCACGCGGGTGAGGGCGCCGGCGTTGACGGGCGGCGTCCAGCTCGCAGAGTCCGCGAGGGTGTCGGCCACCAGAATTTCTGCGGGACGAATCCGTTCGAGCGCGGCGGCTACCTGGTCGGGCGCGACTTCGGCGAGGCGCAATGCGCCGCTCGCCAGATTCAGCCACGCGAGCCCGATGCTCGTTGCGACGCCGCGGCGGTTATGCGCGACGCACAGCGCCATCAGATAGACGTCGCTCTTGTCGGACAGAAGTGCCGCGTCTGTCAGTGTGCCCGGCGTTACCACGCGCACGACTTTGCGCTCCACGGGCCCCTTCGACGTAGCCGGATCGCCGATCTGCTCGCAAATCGCGACGGATTCGCCGAGCTTCACCAGCTTGGCCAGATACTGTTCGACCGCGTGATGCGGCACGCCCGCCATCTTGATCGGGTTGCCCGCCGACGCGCCGCGCTGCGTAAGTGTTAAATCGAGCAAACGCGCAGCCTTTTCCGCATCTTCGAAAAAGAGCTCGTAGAAGTCGCCCATCCGGTAAAACACCAGCGTGCCGGGATGATCCGCCTTGATGCGCAGGTACTGCTGCATCATCGGCGTGTGTTGTGCGACGTCATTGGCCGCTGCGGTTTGAATGCCCATCCTTGGTGTCTTCTTGCGTAAGCTGTTCAGGGCGTGAGTTTAACCTGCCGGCGCGGCGAGCGGACCCTGGCTGGACGGCCAATCCGCGAAGCATTTCAGACCGCGAGGCGAATTCTCGTGCCAACTGGGCGGCGCTCGCCATGCCGTCACTCTTCCACCAGCGCCCGCATATCCACCGTGCGCTCATTCACGGCACTGCGCCGTTTTGCGAGCCACATCATGAACGTGATGAAGCTGCCGAACACGACGATGATCCATTGCGCCGGCATCTTGGCGATGAGCAGCAGCGCGTAGGCGCCGAGCATCAGCAGCACGGCCAGGTTCTGGTTGAAATTCTGCACCGCGATCGAATGGCCCGCGGAGAGCAGCGTCGCGCCGCGATGCTGAAGTATCGCGTTCATCGGCACGATAAAAAATCCGGACAGCGCGCCGAGCAGAATCATCACAGGATAGGCGAGCAGGATATAGATCGGCAGGACATACGAGCCGATACGAATGCCGGCGCCGGCCGGAAACATGTCCTTGTTATAGAACGCCACGGCGATCGCGACCGCGCCGGTGAGGATGCCGATCGGCAGCACGCGCAGCGAACGGCGCAACGGAATCAGCGCGGCCGCGGCAGCCGCACCGACGGCGATGCCGAGACCCGTGACGCCTTGCATCACGGCGGCCTTCGACAGCGACAAGCCGAGGTTCACGTTCGCCCATTTGAGCACCAGCAATTGCAGTGTGACCGCGCCACCCCACATCAGCGTCGTGACCCACAGCGCGATCTGTGCGAGCTTGTCGGCCCACAGCACGTTGAAGCAATGATAGAAGTCGCCGACCAGTTTCTTCGGTTCGGTCAAACGGTTCGGATAGCGCGCGCCAGTGTCGGGAATGAAGACGTTGATTCCCGCTGCAATGGCATAGGTGAGCATCACCGCGAACATGGCCAGATCGGCGGAGGAGCGGATCAGAGGCAAATGCGCATGGGCGACGAATTTATCGGCAACGGTGCTGATCAGCGCGCCGCCGACCATCGTGCCGACAATGGTCGACAGGACGGTGGCCGATTCGAGCCACGCGTTCGCCTTGACGAGTTTTGCCGCGGGCAGGAGCTCGGTGAGAATGCCGTATTTGGCCGGTGAATATGCGGCCGCGCCAAAGCCGACCACGCCGTACGCGATCATCGGATGAACGCCGGCGATCATCATCAGGCAGCCGCTCGCCTTTAGCGCGTTGGAGATGAACATGACGTGCCGCTTTTGCATCGCGTCGGCGAACGCGCCGACGAAGGGAGCGAGCAACACGTAGGAGATGGTAAAGAAAATCTGCAGCAGCGGCGTGACCCAGGCGGCCGAACGGATCACCGACAGCAAGGCGATGGCGGCGATCAGCAGTGCATTGTCCGCGAGCGACGAAATGAACTGCGCCGCGATGATTGTGTAGAAGCCTTTTTTCATGAAGCGGATCGGAAACTGCGCGGAAGTCTGGCGCGAAGCAGGGCGCTGCAAAAAACGCGCGAAACGCAGCCGGCGATCGAGCATGCCGGCGCGGCCTCCCGCTTTGTAGCACGAACGCCTGCCGGATGCAGGCGCGCCAACGAAAAGCGGCCGCAGCCGCTTTTCGTGTTGCCGATGCCGGCGCAGAGCGGGCCGGATAACGGGTTTCGGCTCCAGACCTGAGACCTCAGACCTCAGAAACCCGAGACCTTAAGCCGATTGCTGACGCGTACGGCTGTAGCGCGACAGGATCGGGATCATCTGCGCGTAGACCTTCGGATTGCCCGCGACAATTTCGCCAACGTGCAGGAAATCCGAGTCCCCCGTGAAATTGCCGACCAGACCGCCGGCTTCCGTGATCAGCAGGCTGCCCGCGGCGACGTCCCACGGATTCAGGCCTTGCTCGAAGAAGCCGTCCATCCGGCCCGCGGCGACGTTGGCCAGATCGAGCGCGGCGGCGCCCGGACGGCGCAGGCCGGCGCAGGCTTCGGTCATTTCGGCGAACTGGCGGCCGTACGCTTCGAGACCGTCCTTTTCGCGGAACGGGAAGCCGGTGCCGATCAGGCCATCAGCGAGGCGGTCGCGCTTGGCGACACGAATGCGGCGGTCGTTCAGGAACGCGCCGCGGCCGCGCGAAGCGGTGAACAGGTCGTTGCGGGTCGGATCGTAGACCACGGACTGCGTCACGATGCCCTTGTGGGCGAGCGCGATCGACACGCAGTAGTACGGGAAGCCGTGGATGAAATTGGTGGTGCCGTCGAGCGGATCGATGATCCACTGATATTCGGACTCGTTGTCCGACTTGCCGGATTCTTCGGCGAGGATGGCGTGATCGGGGTAGGCGGTCTTGAGCGTGTCGATGATCGCAGCTTCAGACGCTTTGTCGACCTCCGTGACGAAATCGTTGTGCTGTTTCTTGCTGACCTGGAGGAGATCGAGGTCGAGCGACGCGCGGTTGATGATCTGGGCTGCGCGGCGCGCGGCCTTCACAGCAATATTGAGCATGGGATGCATGAGACTGGATCCTTGTGCCGGGGCAGCACGGCTGCTTACCGGTAAATGAGCGCGGGATGAGCGCTAATTGAGCGCCATCGAGGGGCGCGGAAACAGCACGGAACGCACGTCCGGTAGAGGACCGGTGCGCATTCCGCCGACGGAGACGAATTGAATAAGAACGAGGCGCCGGATTTTTCGTAGGCGAAAGCCGGGCGCGAATATTGGTATTTTACCTGAGTCCGGGCGCCGCGGCAGCGGTTGCGGTCCGGCACGCGGTATGTTGGTCGGTGAGCGCGCGTTTTGTGCGGCCATCACATGCAATTCACGCGCAATTCGGAGCCGATGCGGGGTTGGCGCTACCATACGCGTTCTCTAGCCTGCCGAGTTTCATCGTGGACCACACCCACCATTCTTCCGATCCCGCCGTCGCGGACCTGCGCGGCGGTTTTACGTCGACGCGCTTCGTGCTCGTCGAGCCCAGCCATCCCGGCAACGTCGGCGCCGCGGCGCGCGCGCTGAAAACCATGGGATTCTCGCGCCTCGTGCTGGTGTCGCCACGCATGCCGCACGTGCAAAGCGATCCGGAAGCCATTGCCATGGCGAGCGGCGCCGACGACGTGCTGGCATCCGCGCACGTCGTGCCGACGCTGGCCGACGCGTTGAGCGGCGTGCATTGGTCGGTCGCGCTGACCGCGCGGCTGCGCGAGTACGGGCCGCCGCAATGGACGCCGCGTGCCGCGGCCGGTGCCGCGCATGAACAGGCGATGCATGGAGAGATCGCGCTGGTGTTCGGCAATGAACGCACGGGTTTGTCGAATGAGGACGTCGAGCGTTGTAGCGCACTCGCGCATATTCCGGCCAATCCGGCCTATAGCTCGCTCAATCTTGCGCAGGCCGTGCAGGTATTGGCGTATGAATTGCGCACGGCGTATTTGTCGGACGGCGAGGCAAAGCCCGCGGCGCCTGCCGCGGCTCAAGCGTCCGCAGGGCAGGGCGAGCCGGCCGGCGCACGGGCGGCGAGCGACGAAATCGAAAGCATGTATGCGCATCTGGAAAGCGCGCTGGTTGCGCTCGAGTTTCTCGATCCGGCCAATCCGAAAAAGCTGATGTCGCGTTTGCGGCGCCTGTTCGCGCGTTCCGGTCTGGAGCGGGAGGAAGTGAATATCGTGCGCGGCATCGCCAAGCATATTCTGCTGAAGACCAAGCCGCCGGGGGGCGACGCTTCTTAAGGGGCGTGGGCCTTAACGGCGACCCGGTGGCCCCCCAGCTTCAACCCTCCGGCGCACCAACCGCCCCCGCCATCGACGACCTTGCCGGCAGCGTGGGCTTCCGGCAGGTTTTGCGCAATCGTCCTACAATCGCTCGAAACGTTCTAAGCAAAGCTGCCGATCTGCTATGCGGCAAGCATCTGCGGTGCGTGGTGTTTCACGCATGCGGCCTTTTCCCCCACGACACAGTCCCTGCCATGTTCACGAGACTTCGCGAAGACATTGCCACGATCCGCGAGCGCGATCCCGCCGCCCGCAGCGCCTGGGAAGTCCTCACGTGTTACCCGGGGCTGCACGCGCTCGTGCTGCACCGGCTCGCGCACGCATGCTGGCAGGCCAGACGCCGCTGGCTCGCGCGGTTCGTCTCGCAGATGGCGCGTTTCATGACCGGTATCGAAATCCATCCAGGCGCGACGCTGGGCCGCCGCGTGTTCATCGATCATGGCATGGGCGTCGTGATTGGCGAGACAGCGCAAGTCGGCGACGACTGCACGATCTACCAGGGGGTGACGCTCGGCGGCACGTCGCTTACACGGGGTGCGAAGCGCCATCCGACGCTCGAGCGCGGCGTGATCGTCGGGGCGGGGGCGAAGGTGCTCGGCGGCTTTACGATTGGCGCAGACGCGAAAATCGGCTCGAATGCGGTGGTCACGAAGCCAGTGCCGGCAGGCGGCACGGCGGTGGGCAATCCGGCCCGGATCATCGTCCCGGCGGCGGCTGCCATGGCGTCAGCCGCTGCGTCCGATGCGGAGTCTGGCGGCGCCGCACGCGACGCCAAACGCGCGTCCAAAAGCAGCGCATTCTGCGCGTACGGCATCACGCCGAATGCGGACGATCCGGTCTCGCTCGCGATTCACGGCCTGATCGATCACGCCGCCACGCAATCGAAGCGTATCGACGAAATCGTCGACGCGCTGGAGCGGCTGGGAACAAGTCTGGCAGGACTGCAAGGCGCCGATGCGGCGCTGCTCGATTTGCGGCGCCTGTCCGCTGCTATTGCAGGAAAGGTGGAAGGCGTCGCGGCGGAGCGCTAATCCTCCGCCAATTGCGCGGGAGCGCTTGTCGCGAGACGCCGGCGAATCATGCCCATGCCCATGCGCGCGCGCTGGCAACCGGCAAACCGGCAAACCGGCAACCGGCAACCGGCAACCGGCAACCGGCAACCGGCAACCGGCAACCGGCAACCGGCAACCGGCAACCGGCAACCGGCAACCGGCAACCGGCGTGCGCTGATCAATCCAGCGGCAACGCCCGAATCCCCTCCGCATCGATCCGCAGATAACCGCCACGGCGCTTGCCGTGGTCGAGATCCCAGTCCGGCAAAACCCAGCGCATGCCGCCCGGCTCGCGATGCCGCGCCGGCCGGTGCGTGTGCCCATGAATGATCGTGGCCGTTTTCGACGACTTGAATAATGCAGCGACGGCCTTCTCCGTCACGTCATACTTCGGCGAAATCGGGCGCGAGCGGCCTAGCTCGCTTTTCGAACGCATATTTTCCGCAAGCGCCTGACGCCAGCGAAACGGCCACGCGAGAAACAGCATCTGCGCGACACGGATACGCGCAAAGCGGCGGAAAAATTGATAGCCGCGATCCGCGGTGCACAGGCCGTCGCCATGCGCGAGGGTGATACGTGTGCCGAATGCGGTGATCACGAACGGATCGGGCAACCAGATCGCGCCGGCCGCTTTCATGAAGCGCTTGCCGAGCAGAAAATCGCGATTGCCGTGCATGATGTAGAGCGCGATGCCGCGCTCCGACAACGTGTGCAGCAACGCCGCCAGCCGCGCGACGAACGGCTCGACGAGCATGTCGTCGCCGACCCAGTACTCGAACAGATCGCCGAGAATGAAAACCGAATCCGCCTGCTCGGCCGTGACGCGAATGAAGTGCTCGAATGCGGCGACCGTGTGCGGAATCGCCTCGCTCAGATGAATATCGGAGAGGAAAAAAAACGGGCGTGCGGCGTGCGGGCGTTTGCCCTCGCCAGGCACGCCCGCGGCGACGCTTCGCAGCGGCGTTTCTTGCAGCATTGAAGGTGCCTGATTTCAGTTCAAACGGGTTGGCCCTGATCGGACGCTTAGTCGACGATCACCGCTTTTTCGATCACGACGTCGTCGGCCGGCACGTCCTGATGGAAGCCCTTCGAACCCGTCTTGACCTTCTTGATCTTTTCGACGATGTCCATGCCTTCGACGACCTTGCCGAACACGGCGTAGCCCCAGCCCTGCGGCGTCGGCGACGAGTGGTTCAGGAAGTCGTTGTCGTTGACGTTGATGAAGAATTGCGCGGTCGCCGAATGCGGGTCGTTGGTACGAGCCATCGCGACCGAGCCGTTGACGTTCTTCAGGCCGTTGTTCGCTTCGTTGGTGATCGGCTCAGCCGTCGGCTTCTGCTTCATGCCGGGTTCGAAACCGCCGCCCTGGATCATGAAGCCGTCGATCACGCGGTGGAACACCGTGTTGTCGTAGTGACCGGCCTTCACGTAGTTGAGGAAGTTCTCAACCGACTTCGGCGCCTTTTCAGCGTCCAGTTCGAGTTTGATGACGCCGTGGTTCGTGTGCAGTTCAACCATGATGGAATCCTTTGATGAACGGGTGGGTTAAAAGGCGCGGCCGCCCGTCACGTGAGATGCGATGACGACGGGCCGCGCCGGGTGTATAGATTTAGCGTTGACTTCCCGTGCAGCGTGCCTGGTGCTGTCCGTGCTGTTTCAGTGCTGCTTTTGTTCTGCGTTGTCCTGCCTGGGTCTGTTACTTGCCGACAACCGTGGCCGATTCGATCACGACCGGCTTTTGCGGTACGTCGCTCATCGGGCCGCGCGTGGTGGTGGGTGTGCCTTCGATCTTCTTCACAACGTCCATGCCGCTCGTGACCTTGCCGAACACCGCGTAGCCGTTGCCGTCCGGATTCGGATAGTCGAGGCCGGCGTTGTCCACCGTGTTGATGAAGAATTGCGCGGTGGCCGAATCCGGATCGCTGGTGCGCGCCATGGCGAGCGTGCCGGCGGCGTTCTTCAGACCGTTACGGCTTTCGAGTGGAATCGGCGCGCGCGTGGGCTTCTCGGCGAAGCTCTGCGTATAGCCGCCGCCCTGAATCATGAAGCCGCGAATCACCCGATGGAAAATCGTGCCGCTGTACTGGCCGGACTTCACGTAGTCGAGGAAGTTGGCGACGGTTTTCGGCGCCTTGTCAGGATACAACTCGACGCGGATGTCGCCTTCCGTGGTCTTGAAGAGGACGGACGGATGCGCGGCCTGCGAACCGGACTGGGCAAAGGCGGGGGCATTTGCGATCAGGGCGGCGCTGCCGAGCGCCAACATCAACCATTTCATGAAGATCCTCAGGGTTGGATAAACGTGTTGCCGAAAACGATGACAGTGTTAGCGCGACGGCGCCATGTAGGGCGGCATGGCGAGCGAGCCATTTGCGCCGCCGTACTGGAAACTCGGTGTCTGCGTCATGTCTGAGGTAGCGCGCGAGGCGCTCGCCTCGGCGGGCGCGGCGGCGGCTTTTTTCACCGGCGTTTTGCTCTTGGGCGGTGAGATGACGTTCTGGATGTCGGCGAGGCGCTGCGAGGTCGTGGCGCTGGTTTTGCCGAGGCTCTGCGCGCGGCGGTACGCTTCGTTGGCCATGCGCAGATACAGATCGCCGAGATTCTCGTACGCGAGGCCGTAGCCCGGATTCACCTTGGTCGCCGTTTCGAGCGCGGCGCGTGCTTCCGCATAACGGCCGTGCTTCGCGTAGAGCGCCGCCAGGTTGTTATACGGCTCGGGCAGCTCGGGATACATTTCCGTGAGTTCGGTGAACGCGGTGATCGCCTCGTCGTCGCGATTCAGATGGGCCAGCACCGTGCCGCGCTTGAACCTGGCTTGCGCGTCGCGCGGATTCGAGGCGATGCGCGCGTCGAGTTGGGTGAGCGAGGCTTGCCAGTCTTTCTGCGCAATCGACGCGTCGATCTCCGGCGTGTTGTCACGCACGGCGGGCCCCTGCGGCATCGTGGCGGCTTTCTGCGCGTACGCGGCAGCACCCGGCAAGACCGTGAGGGCGACGGCGCAGAATGCCGTCGCGGCGAGGGTCGCAGCACTGCGCGCGCGGCCGCTGGAAGGTTTCATAGGCTCAGGTCTGGATGTTATACTCCGACCCATTCTAACAAAAGGTCTGCGCGTTCCGTCGAACCGCAAACTCTCTTTTCGTCACTCGTGGTCGTCTCCGCCTTGATCGCAGCCTGACCGCCGCACCAGGTGCACCGGTTTGCTGCTGTGCGTGTTGCAGCATGGAACGCACCCGCCGTTTTCTCGCGGGGGCGCCCTATGCCCGAAACAACACGAAACACATTGCGGATTTCTTTCGGCCCACGCACCGTTCTCTATGGAATCACTGCGCATCTACAACACGCTCGCGCGTGACAAACAAACTTTCGTGCCGATGCAAAATGGCGTCGTGCGGATGTACGTCTGCGGGATGACCGTGTACGACTATTGTCACGTCGGTCATGCGCGCGTGATGGTCGTGTTCGACATCGTGCAGCGGTGGTTGCGCACGCTCGGTTACGACGTGACCTACGTGCGCAATATTACGGATATCGATGACAAGATCATCCGGCGTGCGGTCGAGAACGGCGAAACGATCAAATCGCTGACTGATCGCTTCATCAAGGCGTTGCACGAAGACGCGGACGCACTCGGCATCGAGCGGCCCGATCTGGAGCCGCGCGCCACCGATTTCATTCCGCAGATGCTCGGCATGATCGAGAAACTCGAGGCGAACGGCTACGCGTATCAGGCGGCCGACGGCGACGTGAACTACGCGGTGCGCAAGTTCGCGGGCTACGGCAAGCTGTCGGGCAAATCGCTCGAAGATCTGCGCGCCGGCGAACGCGTCGCCGCGAACGACGCGAAGCAGGACCCGCTCGACTTCGTGCTGTGGAAGCCGGCGAAGCCGGGCGAACCGGCGGACACCGGCTGGGAGTCGAAGTACGGGCGCGGCCGGCCGGGCTGGCACATCGAATGCTCGGCCATGGGCTGCGCGTTGCTCGGCGAACATTTCGACATTCATGGCGGCGGTCAGGACCTGCAGTTTCCGCACCACGAGAACGAAATTGCACAGAGCGAAGCTGCGACCGGACAAACCTTCGTCAATTACTGGATGCACAACGGCTACGTACAGATCGACAATGAGAAGATGTCGAAGTCGTTGAACAACTTCTTTACGATCCGCGAAGTATTGGCGCAGTACGATGCCGAGGTCGTGCGGTTTTTCATCGCGCGTGCGCATTACCGGTCGCCGTTGAATTACAGCGACGTTCATATCGACGACGCGCGCAATGCCCTCGCGCGGTTGTATACGGCGCTGAAAGACGTCACACCGGACGGCGCGGAGCTCGACTGGAACGAAGCGCATGCGCAGCGTTTCCAGGCAGCAATGAACGACGACTTCAACACGCCGGTTGCGGTGTCGGTGTTGTTCGAGTTGGCAACTGAAGTGAACCGCACGCGCGACCCCGCGCTGGCCCGTCAATTGCGCTCGCTCGGCGCTTTGCTCGGGCTGCTCGGCCGAGAGCCGCGTGCCTATCTGCAGCAGGCTGCGGGCGCCGCCGCGGAAGGCGCGCTCGACGCCGCCGCGATCGAAGCGAAGATCGCCGCGCGCGTGGCCGCAAAGCAGGCAAAAGACTATACGGCAGCAGACCGGATCCGGGCCGAATTGCTCGACTCCGGCGTTGCACTTGAAGACAAACCCGGCGGGTTGACCGAGTGGCGGCGCGTGTGAGCGCACCTCGACCTTCCCTTTGATCGACTCGCCAGGCAGGAGGCAGGATGGCAACGGCCACGAAGACGCCGGCTAAACGAGCCACGTCTCAAACAAACGCGGCAGCCGCAGCAAAGTCGACACGAACGTCGGCTCGTGCGGATAGCGGCGCGGTAAAGAAAGCGTCGTCGAAAGCCGCCGGGGTGGCGGCGAAGACAGGTGCGGGCGCAGCGGCGGGCGCAGTGAAGAAGGCTGCGGCCAAGCGCGTGCTGAACGGCGCGTCGGCGTCCGCGCCCGCTGCGAAGCGCGCCAAGGCACCGCGTGCAAAAAGCAATGGCGCGTTGCCTGCCGAACTCGCCGGCGACGTGCAGGAACTTGCGCGCATTACGCACGAAGGGCGCGAAGGCGAAGTCGTGCGCAAGACGCGCGCGTCATCGAGTGCGGGCGGCGAAGCAGGGGGGGGCGCTGAACTTGCGGTGCCGGTGCAGATCGGCGGCCTCACGCCTGAAGTCACCCGTCCGGCGTATTGGGACAAGGCGTGTGCGGACCTCGTCAAGCGCGACCGTATTCTGAAGAAGCTGATTCCGAAGTTCGGCCCGGTGCATCTGCTGAGCCGTGGCGATCCGTTCGTCACGCTCGCGCGTTCGGTGGTCGGGCAGCAGATTTCGGTGGCGTCCGCGCAAGCCGTCTGGGCGAAAGTCGAGGCGGCATGTCCGAAGCTCGTGCCGCAGCAGTTCATCAAGCTCGGTCAGGACAAGCTGACCGCGTGCGGCCTTTCCAGGCGCAAGGCCGAATACGTGCTCGATCTCGCGCAACACTTCGTGTCGGGCGCGTTGCATGTCGGCAAATGGACGTCGATGGACGACGAGGCGGTGATCGCCGAACTCACGCAGATCCGCGGCATCGGCCGCTGGACCGCGGAAATGTTCCTGATCTTCAATCTGTCGCGCCCGGACGTGCTGCCGCTCGACGACCTCGGCCTGATCCGCGCGATCAGCGTCAATTACTTTAGCGGCGAGCCAGTTACGCGCAGCGAGGCGCGTGAGGTTGCGGCAAACTGGGAGCCGTGGCGCACGGTCGCCACGTGGTATATGTGGCGTAGTCTCGATCCGTTGCCGGTTGACTACTAAGAAGAGAACAAGAAGCGGACCGTTTAAAAAACTATCAATTGTTAAAAATTGATAGTTGCGAGAGGGTTTTGACATCGGCGCGCGCGGTTAGAATACGCGCTGCCGGTAAGTCCAAGGATTACAACCAATGAAGACCACCTTTCTGGATTTCGAACAGCCGATCGCTGAACTCGAAGCGAAGATCGAAGAATTGCGCTTCGTGCAGGACGATTCGGCCGTCGATATTTCGGAAGAGATCGAGCGGCTGTCCAAGAAGAGTCAACAGCTCACTAAAGATCTGTACGCGAACCTCACCCCATGGCAGGTTTCGCAAATCGCCCGACACCCCCAGCGCCCGTACACGTTCGACTACGTGAACGAGCTGTTCACCGATTTCCACGAGCTGCACGGTGACCGCAACTATGCGGACGATCTGTCGATCGTCGGCGGCCTCGCGCGTTTCAACGGCCAGGCCTGCATGGTGATCGGCCATCAGAAGGGCCGCGACACCAAGGAGCGCGCGCTGCGCAACTTCGGTATGCCGCGTCCGGAAGGTTATCGCAAGGCTGAACGCCTGATGCGTCTCGCCGAGAAGTTCGGCTTGCCGATCTTCACGTTCATCGATACGCCGGGCGCCTACCCGGGGATCGGCGCGGAAGAGCGCGGCCAGTCCGAAGCGATCGGCCGCAATCTGTACGTGATGGCTGAACTGAAGACGCCGCTGATCGCCACGATCATCGGCGAAGGCGGTTCGGGCGGCGCGCTCGCGATTGCCGTCGGCGACAGCGTGCTGATGCTGCAGTTCTCGACCTATTCGGTGATTTCGCCGGAAGGTTGCGCGTCGATCTTGTGGAAGAGCGCCGCGAAAGCGCCGGAGGCCGCGGAAGCGCTCGGCCTGACCGCGCATCGTCTGAAAGCGCTCGGTCTGATCGACAAGATCGTCAACGAGCCGCTCGGCGGCGCGCATCGCGATCCGAAGGGCATGGCCGCCATGTTGCGCCGTGCGCTCGCCGATTCGCTGCGCCAGTTCCAGGGCATGAGCATCAACGACCTGCGTCAACGCCGTTTCGAACGGTTGATGTCGTACGGCAAGTTCAAGGAAACGACGCCGGGTGCGTAAGCCCGCGCGCGTTTTCTTTCGTCCTTCGGCGCTTCACGCGCTAGCGACGTGACTCCCACCACCGATTCGCCCGCCGACCGCCTCGTTCTTGAGGCGGTCGGCGCGGCGCTGTCCGCGCTGCCTGCGGATGGGCGCATTGCGGTGGCGTTCAGTGGCGGCGTCGATTCGAGCGTGCTGCTCGATGCGGCGGCGCGTGTCGCGGGCGCGTCGCGTTGTGTCGCGCTGCATGTGCATCATGGCCTCAGCGCTCACGCCGACGCGTGGCTTGCACACTGCGAGGCGTTTGCACAGGAACGTGGCGTCGAATTCGCGGCGCAGCGCGTCGAAGTGCCGCGTGACGCGGGCGTGAGTGTCGAGGCCGCGGCGCGCGATGCGCGTTACCGCGCGCTGGACGCAATGTGCGCAACACGCGCCGTGCACACGCTATGGCTCGCGCAACACGCTGACGACCAGGCGGAGACGGTGCTGTTGCAACTGCTGCGCGGCGCGGGCCTGGCGGGTCTGGCTGCAATGGCGCCCGAGTATTGGCCGGCGGGCGCCTCTGCGGTGCGCGTGAGACCTTTGCTGCACCTGCTGCGAGCGCAACTCGAACAGTATGCGAACGCCCGCGATCTGCGCTGGATCGACGACGAATCGAACGCCGACACACGTTACGCGCGCAACGCATTGCGCCACGAGGTGACACCGGCGCTGGCCGTCCACTTTCCTGGTTTTCGCGACGCACTCGCGCGCACGGCGGCGCATGCGGCATCGGCGCAACGTCTGCTCGACGATCTGGCGCGCATCGATCTGGACGCAGCCGTGCGCGATGAAGGCCGTGCGCTATCGCATGACGCGCTGCTCA
Organism: Paraburkholderia phytofirmans OLGA172; assembly: GCF_001634365.1. Lineage (NCBI taxonomy): Bacteria > Pseudomonadati > Pseudomonadota > Betaproteobacteria > Burkholderiales > Burkholderiaceae > Paraburkholderia > Paraburkholderia phytofirmans. Next base: position 2,970,333 of record NZ_CP014578.1, on the reverse strand, counting down.
CCCTCGGCGACGATCGCGCGCTCAACCTGCTGCGCTACTGGATGCGCACGCTGGGTCTCGTCGCTGCATCGACCGCGCGTCTGACCGACGCTTTGCGCCAGTTGCGCGAAGTCGGGGAAGCCGGCGAGGGCCATAACCTGCGTATCGATCATGCGGGGCAGGCGTTGCGCAGCTATCGCGGTCTCGTCTACTGGGAAGCGGGCGAAAGCAGCGAAGCCGCCGACGAAACCGCGCTCACCGAGCGCGCAGTCAGTGAACTCGCATGGCAGGGTGAAGCGATCTGGCGTTTGCCGCAATGGCGAGGCACGTTTGTGTTTGTCGCTGTCGCGGCGAATCTGGACGGCGAGGCCGGCGCTGTTTCCGATGGCGATGGTGGTGCAGATGCCGATTGCGATGGCGACGCCGACGCGTGCGGCAATGCCGATGCAGCGCGGGGCGATCCGGATACGTTTCCCGTCAGCGTTCTACGCCGGGCATTGTTGAGCGCGCGATCGCGCAGCGGCGGCGAACGGATGCGCACGAGCGCCGCACCCGGCAGCCCGAGCCGCACGCTGAAAAACCTGTTCCAGGAGCGAGGCATTCCCGCATGGAAGCGTGACGTGCCGCTGCTTTACGTGGGCGGCGATCTGCTATTCGTGCCCTTGCTCGGGCTGAACCGCGCAGCGTTGCCCGAACAGGTCAATGCGGCCGAGCCGCGTGTCAGGATCATTTGGCGCGACGATCTGCTGATTGCCTGATTGCCTGATTGCCTGATTGCCTGATTGCCTGACCGCCTGACCGCCTGACCGCCTGACCGCCTGACCGCCTGACCGCCTGACCGCCTGACCGCCTGACCGACCAGTCGGACAGGCGGACAGGCGGACTATCTATCCGGTGAATCGCCGAACCAGGGCGCAAAACCGCACCGGATAAGCTTTTTCAGGCCGTAATATGGGCCATTCGACGGGCATTTCGGCTTGTCTTTTTGCGCTCGATCGGGTAATTTAACTTGTTTGCCCGACCCGATTTCGCGGTCGCTGTCGTCGGTTTGCGATCGTGATCCGTCGTTTCCGGTAAGCCACTAGCGACCATTCCCGGGCAAATCCGCGCGTGCTGCACGCGCGCTGCATCTGCGCCGCCACACACTTTGCCGTCGTTCACAAGACGTTGCGCTCCTGTGCTTTTGTGCGGTCGTCTCCAGCGCGCCAGCGCGGTTTATCCTCCAGTTCAGAACGACAATGGCACTCATCGTACATAAATACGGCGGCACCTCGATGGGCTCGGTCGAGCGCATCAAGAACGTCGCCAAGCGCGTCGCGAAATGGCACAAGGCTGGCCACAAGATGGTCGTCGTGCCGTCGGCAATGTCCGGCGAAACCAACCGCTTGCTCGGTCTTGCGAAAGAAATCACGAGTCAGCCGAGCCCGCGCGAACTCGACATGATTGCCGCTACCGGCGAGCAGGTCAGCTCGGGACTGCTGGCCATCGCGCTGCAGGAAGCCGGCATCGACGCGGTCAGCTATGCCGGCTGGCAAGTGCCGGTCAAAACGGATAGCGCGTTCACGAAAGCACGCATAAGCGAAATCGACGGCGAGCGCGTGCTGCGCGATCTCGACGCGGGCAAAGTGGTGGTGATCACCGGCTTCCAGGGTATCGATCCTGACGGCCACATCACCACGCTCGGGCGCGGCGGTTCGGATACGTCCGCTGTCGCGGTCGCTGCCGCATTGAAAGCCGACGAGTGCCTGATTTACACGGACGTCGACGGCGTCTACACGACCGACCCGCGCGTGGTGGAAGAAGCGCGCCGCCTCGATCGCGTGACGTTCGAAGAGATGCTGGAAATGGCAAGCCTGGGTTCCAAGGTGCTGCAGATCCGCTCGGTGGAATTCGCCGGCAAATATCAGGTGAAGACGCGTGTGCTGTCGAGCCTGACCGATCCGCTCATCCCGCTCGACACTGAAATGAAGTCGGGCACCCTGATTACTTTTGAAGAAGACGAGACCATGGAAAAAGCAGTCATCTCGGGCATCGCGTTCCAGCGAGACGAAGCTCGTATCGCCGTGATGGGGGTGCCCGACAGGCCGGGCATCGCATATCAGATTCTCGGCCCGGTGGCGGACGCGAATATCGACGTCGACATGATCATCCAGAACCAGAGCGTCGAAGGTAAAACCGCCTTCACGTTCACGGTCGGCCGCGGCGACTATCAGCGCGCCATGGAGATCCTCACTACCCAGGTGAAGGGGCATGTGCAGGCTGAGCAGGTCTTGGGCGATCCGAAGGTGTCGAAGGTGTCGGTGGTCGGCGTCGGCATGCGCTCGCACGTGGGTATCGCGAGCACGATGTTCCGCACGCTGTCGGAAGAGGGCATCAATATCCAGATGATCTCCACCTCCGAAATCAAGATTTCGGTGCTGATCGACGAGAAGTACATGGAGCTCGCCGTGCGCGCGCTGCATAAGGCGTTCGAACTGGATCAGGTGTAATTTGCTGCACGCGGGGCGGAGCGAGGTGATGTGAGCAGGCGCACCGCGTCTCCGAATGCATGACTGCATGCCAGGGCAACGTGAATAAATTGCGTCGTCGATGACAAAACTGGCACAAAAAATGTTCGGTAGACATTGACCTTCGCGGTTCGGCCCGCTATTATCTTGGCTTCGTTGCGCTGACTCCCTGCGCAACCGAAAGTTTGGGAGACGTGGCCGAGAGGTCGAAGGCACTCCCCTGCTAAGGGAGCATCTGGGCCAAAACCTGGATCGAGGGTTCGAATCCCTCCGTCTCCGCCAGCAATGGCGGCAAACCCCGCAGAGTTTAGGCTCTGCGGGGTTTTGTTTTTGTGCCGCTCGCACTCAGCATCAAAACGCGTGGCGCAACCCGATCATGCCGACGAATTGCGATGGCCCTGACGATGGCGTCGTATTCTGCGAGTCGCCGACCACAGCCACTGCGTCAGTCATGCTCGTCCCCGTGCTGCCCGCAGCAACCAACGTCTTGCCCCGCGCATGCTGATACGCCTCCAATGCGTATAACGTCGTGCGTGTGGAGAGGGAGTACGTCTGCTCGAGCGAAATCTGCTGATAGCGTGCAGCATCGCTGATGCCATTCGCATTGCTGGCTTGCGTGTAGCTGTAGCCGGCACCGACAGTGACGGCTGGCGTGATCCGGTACGTGGAAATCACGCCGTACGTATTGAACACGCCTTCGTCGGTGAACAGCGAACCGGAGCCCGGCGCGTACTGCACGTTCGAATTGGTTTACGCCGACCATCAGGTCCTGGTGGATGTAGCGAGCCGCTGCGGCGAACAACTGCGCGCTGCGTGCCGCAAGAATGCTTCGATATCCTACTGATATGCGGGACGCCAATACCGCGGTCACAAGACCGATCGAGGAGGCGGCGACCGGATTCCCGGCGCGTGCGCGAGCAGCGGCTAGAATTGCCTCGCAGCGGCGAGGGCGGTGAAAGATGGGTAATTGGCCGGCGGATGGGCGACTAACGGCAAGGCGGCCTGATTGCACTGGCACTACTTTTTCACCAGAACTTTGTCCAATGTAACGAGACGTAACCGGGCGGTCAGCAGCGCGATGTTATGCATCAGTTATTACAAAGTTGAAATACGCGGATGGCTGCCTTGCGCTATATTTCGGCCAACAACACATTCGTCAAAAGGGGTGATCAATGAAGTCCGCGCGTCTTGTTCCACTTCTGATCGGGGTTCTCGGGTTGGCTGCGTCGGGTGCTGCAATGGCCGGCGGGGTCAACATTGGTGTCAACATCGGCATTCCCGCGCCGGTCTACGTGGCCCCGGCTCCGGTCTATGCACCGCCTCCGCCGCCTCCGCCGCCCGTCGTCTACCAGCCTGCTCCCGTGTACTACGGTGGCCCGACGATCGTGATCGGCTGGCACGGCGACCGCTACTGGGACGGCCGCCGCTACTGGGCGCGTGACGACTGGTATCGTCATCATCCTCCGGGCCGCTACGATTACGGCCGCGACCACTACGACAATCGTCGCGGCTGGCACTAAGCCGCTAAGCCAAGGTTGAACCCGCAATGGAGTCGAAAAAAACCGCCGGTTGGGCGGTTTTTTTATTGCGCTCGCGAAACCAGCAGGCCCGTCAGCAGGATACGTTTACCAGCGAGGAAGCCCATGAATTCTTCCAATGAGGTTTGCTCACCACGCGCGTGAAGGTCGGGCAGATCCGATGCGCGGACAGCGCGGGTTTATTGGGTAGAATTCTCTCGCATTGCAATTGCCCACTGACCAACAAGGCCCCTATGACAACTGGCTCGCGATGGGTTCAAACGCCTCAAGCACCTTGGTGCAGCGTGATTCACAGGCTATCGCGTGTCGGTCTACCGGTTGTGCCGCGGGTTGTGCCACGTTCCTGGCGCTCGGCGTGCGCCGCCGCACTGTGCAGCGTGTCTGCCCTGGCTGGTTTGCTCGCGGCGCCCGAGGCCCATGCGGCCTATGCGATCGCGCAATACGGCGAGCCGAAATATCCGGCCGGTTTCAAGCACTTCGACTACGTCAACCCGGATGCGCCAAAAGGCGGCACGCTGGTGCTGGCCAATCCGAGTCGGCTTACCAGTTTCGATAAATTCAATCCGTTCACACTGCGCGGCAATACCGCACCGGGCGTCGATCTGCTGTTCGAAAGCCTGACCATCGGCAGCAGCGACGAAGTGGCCTCCGCCTATGGCCTGCTCGCCGACGACATCGATATCGCGCCCGACGGCCTGTCGACCACGTTCCACATCAATCCGCGCGCCCGGTTTTCGAATGGCGATCCGGTCACTGCCGACGACGTCAAGTTTTCGCTCGACACGCTGAAAAGCCCGCAAGCTGCGCCGCAATTCGCATCGATTTTCGGTGAGATCACGCGTGCGGTAGTGGTGGATCCGCGTACGATCCGCTTCGAGTTTCATCAACGCAATCGGGAGTTGCCGTTGCTCGCGGGCAGCATGCCGGTCTTCTCGCGCAAGTGGGGGATGAAGCCGGATGGCAGCCGGATCGCATTCGACCAGCTGGCGTTCGAGAAGCCGATCGGAAGTGGGCCGTACCTGATCGAACAGTACGACAACGGCCGCACGATCACCTACCGGCGCGACCCGAACTACTGGGGCGCGGCGCTGCCGGTGCGCGTCGGCATGAACAATTTCGATCGCATTGTTTATAAGCTGTATTCGGATAACGTCGCGCGGCTGGAAGCGTTCAAGGCGGGCGAATACGATGCGATGGTCGAATACGTCGCGCGCAATTGGGTGCGGCGCGACGTCGGCAAGAAGTTCGATAGCGGCGAGTTGATCAAGCGCGAATTTCCGCAGCACAACGGCACCGGCATGCAGGGCTTCATGCTCAATCTGCGCCGGCCGTTGTTTCAAGACGTGCGGGTGCGCAAGGCGCTCGATCTCGCGCTCGATTTTCAGTGGCTGGACCGCCAGCTGTTCTTCAATCAGTACACGCGCATCGACAGCTTCTTCGCCAATACGGATTTGCAGGCGAAGGGTCTGCCTGCGCCGGGCGAACTCGCGCTGCTCGAACCATGGCGCGCAAAACTCGATCCTGCGGTGTTCGGTCCGCCGCCGAAGCAGCCGGACACGGATCCGCCGGGTTCGCTGCGCGCCAATCTCCTGCAGGCGCGTGCCTTGTTGCAGCAGGCAGGGTGGACTTATCGCGACAACGCGCTGCGTAACGCCAAAGGCGAGCCGTTCCAGTTCGAGATCCTCGACGATTCCGGGTCGGCCGCGCAAATGGAGCCGATCGTCGCGACGTTCATCCGCAATCTGCAGAAGCTCGGCATTACCGCCACGTTTCGGGTGTCCGATTTCGCTGTCTATCAGAAGCGTCTCGACGCATTCGATTTCGACACGACCACGATCCGCATGCCGGACGTGCAGGTGCCAGGATCGGAGCAGATCGACCGCTTCGGCAGCAAAGCCGCGGACACCCCGGGCTCGGACAACATGATCGGGTTGAAGTCGCCGGCCGTCGACGCGATCCTGAACGCGCTCGTGCATGCGCAGACGCGCGAGCAACTGGTCGACGCGACACACGCGCTCGACCGCGTGCTGATGCATGGCTACTATGTGGTGCCGCACTGGTACAGCGCGACGCATCGGGTGGCGTTCAAGCGCGGGCTTGCGTGGCCTAAGACCTTGCCTCTGTACTATGGAGCGGAAGGCTGGATCACGTCGATGTGGTGGTATGCCCAGCCGCACCCGCCGCACCCGCCGCACCCGCCGCAACCGCCGCAACCGCCGCAGCCGCAAGCTCAGGCGCGCTAAAGCGTCATTCATTCACCGCCTTCGCACCGGAAACGCCGCCATGTGGAGCTACATCCTCAAACGCCTGTTGTTGATGATCCCGACCTTGCTCGGCGTGCTGACGCTGACCTTCGCCGTGATCCAGTTCGTCCCGGGCGGCCCGGTCGAACAGATGCAGCACGAACTGCGCAAAGGTGCGGAGAACGGCGCGCCGTTCGGTCTGCGCTCGCATACCGGCGTCGACGCGCAGCAGATCGCGCAATTGAAAGCGCTGTATGGCTTCGACAAACCGCCGCTCGAACGCTATGTCCTGATGCTAAAGCGCTTCTCGACGTTCGACCTTGGCCAGAGCTATTTCCGCCACCAAAGCGTGTGGTCGCTAATCGTTTCGAAGTTGCCGGTGTCGATCAGCATCGGCTTATGGACGTTCTTTCTGACTTACCTGATATCGGTGCCCTTGGGCATCGCCAAGGCGGTGCGCAACGGTTCGCGCTTTGATATCGCGACGAGCCTGGTCGTGTTGGTCGGTTACGCGATTCCGGGCTTTGTATTGGGTGTGCTGTTGCTGGTGCTGTTCGGCGGCGGCAGCTTCCTGCAGCTCTTCCCGCTGCGCAATCTCACCTCGGACAACTGGGCGCAGCTGAGTGTTGGCGGCAAGATCGTCGACTACCTGTGGCATATCGCGTTGCCGATCACGGCCTCGGTGGTAGGCAGCTTCGCCGTCGTCACGATGCTGACGAAAAACGCCTTCCTCGACGAAATCCGCAAGCAATACGTGCTGACCGCGCGCGCCAAAGGTTTGTCGGAAAAGCGCGTGCTGTGGAAGCACGTGTTTCGCAACGCGTTGCTGCCGTTGATCGTCGGTTTTCCGGCGGCGTTTATCGGTGCATTTTTCACCGGCAGTCTGCTGATCGAGACGCTGTTTTCGCTCGACGGACTCGGCCTGTTGTCGTACGAATCCGTGGTGCGGCGCGATTATCCGGTCGTGCTCGGCACGCTGTATCTGTTCACGCTGATCGGTCTTGCGACCAAGCTGATCTCCGATCTTTGCTATGTGTGGGTCGATCCCCGCATCCAATTCGAACAACTGGAGCGCTGATGAATCGAGCCCGCCTTTCAGCCGATGCGGCGGTGCGCACCGAACCGGTTCGCGCGTTCGTGTCGCCAACGCCGGCGCGCCGCGTCTGGCAGCGTTTTCGCCAGCAGCGACTGGGCTACTGGAGTCTGATCATCTTCGTCGTCGCGTTTGCGGTGAGCCTCGCCGGGCCGTTGTGGTCGAACGACAAGCCGCTCGTGGTGCGCTACGAAGGGCAGTTGTATTTTCCAATGTTCAAGACCTACGCGGAGACCACCTTCGGCGGCGACTTCCCGACGCCCGCCGATTATCTCGATCCGTATATCAAGCATCGTTTCGATACGCCGGGTAACTTCGCGGTGTATCCGCCGAACCGGTATTACTACGACACGCTGAATTATTTCTCGAAGGCGCCGAACCCGGCGCCGCCGTCGCGCGATAACTGGCTCGGCACCGACGACCGGGGCCGCGATCTCTTCGCGCGTCTTCTGTACGGTTTTCGCGTGTCGGTGGAATTCGGGCTGGTGCTGACCTTGATTGGCACCGTACTCGGGATTGCCGCGGGCGCTGTGCAGGGTTACTTCGGAGGGCGTACGGATATCATCGGGCAGCGTCTGATAGAAATCTGGAGCGCCATGCCGGAGCTTTACCTGTTGATCATTTTCTCGTCGATCTTCGAGCCGGGGTTCATTCTGCTGATCGTGCTGCTGTCGTTGTTCGGCTGGATCGGCTTGTCCGATTACGTGCGCGCGGAGTTTCTGCGCAACCGTCAGCAGGACTATGTGCGTGCGGCGCGGGCGATGGGGCTCTCGAACGGGCAGATCATGTGGCGGCACGTATTGCCCAACAGTTTGACGCCGGTGATCACGTTTTTGCCGTTCCGCATGAGCGGCGCGATTCTCGCGCTCACCAGCCTCGACTTTCTCGGCCTTGGCGTGCCATCGCCGACGCCGAGCCTCGGCGAACTGCTTGCGCAAGGCAAGGCGAATTTCGACGCTTGGTGGATCTCGTTGTCCACTTTCGGCGTGCTGGTCGCGATGCTGTTGCTGCTGACGTTCATGGGCGATGCGCTGCGTAATGCGCTGGACACCCGCATCTCCGATGCCATGCGAGCGGGAGGCAACCAGTGAGCGCCATGGTGGAGAACGACGCAAAACAAGGCACACTGCCGCCGCTGCTTGAACTCGATCGTCTGCATGTGACCTTTGGCGATACGGTCGCGGTGAACGACGTGACGCTCGCGATCCAACGCGGCGAGCGGGTCGCGCTGGTCGGCGAATCGGGCTCGGGCAAGAGCGTGACCGCGCTGTCGATCCTGCGTCTGTTGAGCGACGCGCAGGTCAGCGGGGCGATCCGTTTCGACGGCCAGGATCTGCTCGCCAAAAGCGAGCGCGAGATGCGCGGCATGCGCGGCTCGGACATCGCGATGATCTTCCAGGAGCCGATGACGGCCCTCAATCCGCTCTATACGGTCGGTGACCAGATTGCGGAGACGATCGTCGTGCACGACGGCGTAACGGCGAACGAAGCGCGTAAGCGCGCCGTCGCGTTGCTGGGGCGCACGGGCATCGCCGAGCCCGGCAAGCGTGTGAATAGCTATCCGCATCAGCTCTCGGGCGGTCAGCGGCAGCGCGCGATGATCGCGATGGCGCTCGCGTGCCGCCCGCGCCTGTTGCTGGCCGATGAGCCGACCACGGCGCTCGACGTGACGATCCGCGCGCAGATCGTCGATCTCCTGCTGGAACTGCAACGCGACGAAGCCGAGAAGCGCGGCATGGCTGTGCTGCTGATCACGCACGACCTGAATCTGGTGCGCCATTTCGCGCAACGCATCGCGGTGATGGAGAAGGGCGTACTCGTTGAGAGCGGGCCGGTCGAGCAGGTGTTCGAGTCGCCGCAGCATCCGTACACGCAACGTCTGCTGGAGAGCCGTCCGCAGCGCACGGTGGTCCCGGTGCTGCCGATTTCACCCGTGCTGCTCGAAGCGCGCGATGTCTCAGTCGATTTCAAAACGAAACTGCCGGGCTGGAGCGGCTGGTTTCGCTCGGGGCATTTCCGCGCGGTCGCCGATGCGAGCGTGTCGGTGCGCCAGGGCGAGACGCTGGGGATCGTCGGCGAATCGGGTTCGGGCAAATCGACGCTGGCGATGGCCTTGCTCGGTCTGCAACGCACCGCGCACGGCGAGATCGAGTTTCAGGGCCGGGCGCTCGGCAGCTATCGCGGCGCCGAACAGACCGCCTTACGCTCGAATATGCAAATCGTCTTTCAGGATCCATTTAGTTCGCTTTCGCCGCGCCAGACCATCGAGCGGATTGTCGGCGAAGGGCTCGCGCTGCATCGGCCGCAGATGAGTCTGGAGGCGCGGCGCGACAAGGTGGTGTCGGTCCTGCGCGAAGTCGGTTTGGACCGCACGGTGATGTACCGCTATCCGCATGAGTTCTCCGGCGGTCAGCGTCAGCGGATTGCGATCGCGCGCGCTCTGGTGCTGGAGCCACGCATCCTGATCCTCGACGAACCGACCAGTGCACTCGACGTGTCGATCCAGCAGCAGGTGCTGAAATTGCTTGCCGGGTTGCAACAGAAGTACAACCTCGGCTTCGTTTTCATCAGCCACGATCTGGCCGTGATTGGGGCGATGGCGCATCGTGTCGCGGTTATGCAAAACGGTTCAATCGTCGAAAGCGGGGGCGTTGAGCAGATTTTTGCGACACCGGCGCACCCTTACACCCGAAAGCTGCTGAAAGCAGTGCTTGACGACTGATTTTGTACTCTTTCACCAATTGGGTGCGTGTCTCGATTGTATTTTTCTATTTGTTTTGACACACGAATACTTACTGGCTAGTATCGACCAAACTTTTTTCCGTAGCTCACTGATTTTTAGGCAAAAAATACCGACCAATGCAGCACAGAAACCTAACCCAGGCTTGCACGCGCGTCGTCGCCGGGATGTTCATTGGCGTCTTGATGGCAGCAACTCCCGGCGCGTTCGCCGACGAAGTCAGCAGTTTTAATCAGAATGCCTCATATTCGACCCCTGGCGGGTCGAATTCTTTGTCCGCCCTCAATTCGCAATCGGCCGCTCCCGACAGCGACGGCGGCGCCAAATCGTTCCTGTCCGGCATGGCCGGCAAAGCGGGCGACGTGGTGGTCGGCGCGTTGAACATGATCGGCGTTCGCTATCGTTGGGGTGGTAATACGCCCGATTCGGGGCTCGATTGCAGCGGCTTCGTTCGCTACGTGTTCCAGGACACGCTCGGTATGGCGCTGCCGCGCCGCGCCGAGGAAATGAGCCGCGTCGGCGAGAAGGTGCGCGTCAGCGACCTGAAGCCGGGCGATCTGGTGTTCTTCAACACGATGCGCCGTACGTTCTCGCACGTTGGCATCTACATTGGCGACAACAAGTTCGTGCATTCGCCTTCCACGGGCAGCACGATCCGCGTCGACGATCTGGATAGCGGCTATTGGGAAAAGCGTTTCACAGGTGCACGCCGGATCGAGACGTCCTATCAGGACGGCGAAGATCTGCGCAAGCGCGTGAACGCTTCGATCGGCGGTAATCAGTAACGGATCCAGCCTGCACTGGCCGTTCTGGTGTGAAAAAAGCCTGCTTCGAACGAAGCAGGCTTTTTGCGTTTGGGTGCTTGCCGATATGTCGGCGAATCTTCCGTGCCCCTATCCCAGCCGGTGCCTGTGCCGCATGGGTGACGGCAGCCGGAGCGCGCCGGCCGGTGTAACCGGCGTTACCCCGGCGGGTTAAACCGCAGCGCGGCTTGCGGTTAACTTGCGTTGCAACTCCGGCATCATCTTCGCCACCGCTTCCTCTCCAGCCAGGATCGCTGCGTTGCGCTGCGAGAAATCGCTGCCGCTCATGGCGGCCAGATTCGGCCGGATCACGATGTCGGCGTATTTGTCGAGTTCATAGGCTTTGATCGTCTGGCCCATGATCGTGAAAGTCTGCATCAGCACGTCGAATGAGCTGGCTGTAAGGCCGCTTTCCGGGCGCTGCGAGATGTCCACGGCGATCACGAAATCCGCGCCCATCTTGCGCGCAAACGAGGCGGGCACCGGGCTCACCAGACCGCCGTCCACATATTCGTGGCCGCCGATCTTCACTGGCTCGAAAATCGACGGCACGCTGCACGATGCGCGCACCGCAATGCCGGTGTTGCCGCGCTGGAACAGGATCGGCTGGCCGGTTTTCAGATCGGTGGCGACTACGCCGAGCGGCTTGACCATCTTCTCGATCGGACGGTTGTTGAGGGTCGTATTCAGGTAGTTCTGCAGCGCGACGCCTTGTAGAAAGCCGCGCGTGCGAAACGGCATGGCCCAGTCGCTGATCGACGCTTCGTCCATGGTCAGCGCGAGCTTGTTCAGCGCAAAGCCGTTCATCCCCGAGGCGTACAGCGCACCGACTACCGAACCTGCACTGGTGCCGGCCACGAGGTCGACCTGAATATTGCGCGCCTCCAGTGCCTTGATCACGCCGATGTGCGCGAAGCCGCGTGCTGCGCCGCCGCCTAGCGCGAGCCCGACGCGGACCGGCCGCTGCGGTTTGTCGAGCGGTGGCGTGTCGGCGGTGGGCGTAGCGGTAGCCGCCGCGCTATCGGTCTTGCTGCCGCCGGTCGTGGTGCAGGCGGCCAGCACTGCGGAGGCGGCCGCCAATGAGAAGTTGCGACGGGCGAGGCGAGGGGATGACGGTTTCAACGAGTTCTCCAGCAGCGGCACCGGCGGCGTAGTCGGCGCAACCTGTACCGCGATCAGGCGGATAGTCAAACGGACAGGACCGCCGGCGGCGATTCCATACGCTGTGGTTCTATCTCTACCCGCAGCGCGCGCACATCATAAATCAAAGCTCCGGGCGCGCGTCGGCCCGGTAATGAAACGTTGCAGAGGAAACCTTCGGGCGTCCTGAAGCACGCTTCCTGCGCGTCCTGTGTGCTGGTCCCCGGCCATTCGGACGAGGGCAGGCAACGCGGGTTCGGAAGGTATAATTCGGCTCTTGCATTTATTTCCCTCGTGCCCGTGTAAGGCGTTTTCTGCTGCACGGGCGCGGTCCGCTGCCGCGCTTCACTGGCGATGTCCGCCACGGCGCCGGCGCCTGTCTTCCGAGTAACCGCTAATGACCACCTCCGTTCGTACCCGTTTCGCACCGAGTCCCACCGGCTTCATCCACCTCGGCAACATTCGCTCCGCGCTTTATCCGTGGGCGTTCGCGCGCAAGATGAAAGGGACCTTCGTGCTGCGGATCGAGGACACCGACGTGGAGCGCTCCACCTCCGAATCCGTCGATGCCATTCTCGAAGGCATGGCGTGGCTTGGCCTCGATGTCGACGAAGGCCCGTTCTACCAGATGCAGCGCATGGACCGTTACCGCGAAGTGCTCAGGCAGATGCAGGACGCGGGGCTCGTGTACCCGTGCTACATGTCGACGGAAGAGCTGGACGCGCTGCGCGAGCGTCAGCGCGAGGCCGGCGAAAAGCCGCGCTATGACGGCACGTGGCGCCCGGAACCCGGCAAGGTCCTGCCGGAGCCGCCGGCGGGCGTGCAGCCCGTGCTGCGCTTCCGCAATCCGCTCACCGGTGTAGTCGCATGGGACGACGCCGTGAAGGGCCGCATCGAAATCTCGAACGAAGAACTCGACGACCTCGTGATCGCGCGTCCGGACGGCACGCCGACCTACAACTTCTGCGTGGTGGTCGACGATCTGGACATGCGCATCACCCACGTGATTCGCGGCGACGATCATGTGAACAACACGCCGCGCCAGATCAACATTCTGCGTGCGCTCGGCGGTGAGCCGCCGGTCTATGCACACTTGCCGACCGTGCTGAACGAGCAGGGCGAGAAGATGAGCAAGCGTCATGGCGCGATGAGCGTAATGGGTTATCGCGACGCCGGCTATCTGCCGGAAGCGGTGGTCAACTATCTGGCGCGGCTGGGCTGGTCGCATGGCGACGCGGAAATCTTCACGCGTGAGCAGTTTGTCGAATGGTTCGATCTGGAGCATCTGGGCAAATCGCCGGCTCAGTACGACCACGACAAGCTGAACTGGCTTAACGCTCACTACATCAAGGAAGCGGACAACGCGCGCCTCGCGGAACTCGCCAAGCCGTTCTTCGCCGAGTTGGGTATCGACGAAGCCGCCATCGCGCAAGGCGCCGATCTGACGGCGGTGGTGGGCTTGCTGAAGGACCGCGCGTCGACGGTGAAGGAAATCGCCGAAAACGCCGCGATGTTCTATCGCGTGCCGGCGCCTGCTGCCGAGGCGCTCGCGCAGCACGTCACGGACGTCGTGCGGCCGGCGCTTGCCGATCTGGCTGCCACGCTCAAGACGGCGGAGTGGACCAAGGAAGCAATCGCCGCGGCATTGAAGGCAACGCTCGGCGCGCATAAGCTGAAGATGCCGCAACTGGCCATGCCGGTTCGTCTGCTGGTGGCGGGCACCACGCACACGCCGTCGATCGACAGCGTGCTGATGCTGTTCGGGCGCGACGTCGTCGTCAGCCGTATCGAAAAAGCGTTGGCCTAAGTGCGTTCGCGCTCACCTTGAGAGGGTTTGCATGCGGCTTGCGAAAAAAGTCGCATGCAATTGCTCAAAGGGTATTTACAAAGCGCAAATTGGCCTCTAAAATCTCGTTTCTGTTCTGCAAGGGGGGTATAGCTCAGCTGGGAGAGCGCTTGCATGGCATGCAAGAGGTCAGCGGTTCGATCCCGCTTACCTCCACCATCAGAGCAGAGCAGAGTGAAGTGGTTCCGAAGTCTGGAGCTTGTAGCAAAAAAGACTTCACAAACGGCTGTAACGTAGTTAGAATATCGGTCTTTGCTGCTGACGAAGCGAAATTAGCGAAAGTTAGCAGCAAGATAAAGACAGATCTGAAAAGATTATGTCCCCTTCGTCTAGAGGCCTAGGACATCACCCTTTCACGGTGAGTACAGGGGTTCGAATCCCCTAGGGGACGCCAAACATCAGCGTCGCTTTAGTATTCGATAAGAATGAGTAAAGCAGCGCAGCTTGCAGAGAAATAACCGACGCTCGCAAGCTAGGGTGTAAAGACTGGAGTGGTAGTTCAGTCGGTTAGAATACCGGCCTGTCACGCCGGGGGTCGCGGGTTCGAGTCCCGTCCACTCCGCCAGACAAAGCCCGTTCATACAAACCTGAACGGGCTTTTTCATTAAAGGTGTAAGCAGTACGTTGTCCCCTTCGTCTAGAGGCCTAGGACATCACCCTTTCACGGTGAGTACAGGGGTTCGAATCCCCTAGGGGACGCCAGGACATCGGCGTCGCTCATTGAGCAGAATCAGTGAGCAGTATGAGCGATGCAGTTGGTAAGTGAGCCAGGCTCACAAGCCACGGTGCAAAAATCTGGAGCGGTAGTTCAGTTGGTTAGAATACCGGCCTGTCACGCCGGGGGTCGCGGGTTCGAGTCCCGTCCGCTCCGCCAGATTTTAAGAAGCCCACTTCGAAAGAAGTGGGCTTTTTTTATTTCCGCAGCCGGTCTGCCTGGGTATCGTCCGGGTATGCTCGGGACAAACAGCCATTGCCAGCGCGCGTAGCCTGTTTTACCGTTGACCCGACCCACCTTCGTCGTTCCACCATGTTCGATCCAACCGAAGCTCCGTCACCGTTTCATCTGCGCCGCGCCAGCATGGACGATTTCGAGTTCGCCGAGGCGCTGACTCGCAATAACATGGGGGGCTACTATCACCGGCACCATCTGGTCTGGCGTGGCGATCTCTTTCTCGGTAGCTGGCGCGAGTCGGAAAATTTCATTCTCGAAGTGGACGGCGAGCCGATCGGCGTGCTGCGCATCACGCAAGAAGGCGATTCGCTGCATATCCGCGACGTGCAGATCGCCGAAGGGCATCGGCGGCTCGGCGCCGGCACGTATCTGCTCGACATGTCGCATCAGTGGGCGCGCGAGCGCGGACTGCGCGAGTTGCAGTTGCGCGTGTTCGTCGACAATCCTGCCGCGCGGCTGTATCAGCGCAAGGGGTACAAGCCGACCGGGCCGCGTCTGGCGCAACTCGGGGCGATCCGTCATCTGGCGCGGCGCGTCTGACACTCTGTGGCTCGTGGCTAATGGCTAATGGCTGGTGGCTAGTGGCTAGTGGCTAGTGGCTAGTGGTTACGCGTTACGCCGTCACTTTTGGGCGGTCTCTTCGTCCGCCTCTGTATCATCACGATCCCCGCTCTCCACGCGATGTTCAGCGCCTCGCTCAATAAACGCACGCGGACTTTTGCCGAAGGCCCGCCGGAACATCGCCGAGAACGCACTCTGGCTCTGATATCCCAGTTCTTGCGCGACATGCGAAAGCGGCCGCCCCTGGCTCAATAGCGGAATGGCGCGCGCAAGAATGGCCTGCTGACGCCATTGCGAAAAGCTCACGCCCAACTCCTGACGAAACAGCCGCGCAATCGTGCGCGTACTCGCACCGACACTCGATGCCCATTGTTCGAGCGAGTCGCCGTGCGTCGGGTCCGCGATCACTGCCTCGCACAACGCGCGCAAGCGCTTCTCGTTGGGCATCGGCACGGACAGCGGCAGTGGCTCCGAGCGCGTCAGCTCGTCGAGCGCGAGCGCGCCTAACAGTTGTTCGCGTGTGGCTGAAATGCCGGGCGTATCGAGCGCGGCGATGACTTCGCGCAGCAGGTCCGATACTTCGACCACGCGCGGCGTATCCAGTCCGGCCGGGACGGTGCTTTCGGTAATGTAGAGCGTGCGCAAAAACGCGTCTTCGACCGCGACCACTTCGTGTGTCACATGCGGCGGCACCCAGATCGCACGGGATGGCGGCACCATCCATGTCGTGCCGGTCGTCGCGACCCGCAGCACACCGCGCGACGCATAGGCCACCTGTGCCCACGCGTGCGTGTGTCGCGCGATACGCCAACCCGACGGTATCGGCCGCGAGCGCACGCGGATGGGGTGCGTTGGGGTCGGCTGGAATTCGGGAGGGATGTCAGCGAAGTGAACCTGGCTCGGCTGGACTGAGTCAGCGGACGAATTCATGTTGAAGATCGATCCAAAGGATGGAACTCGAAGAGACGCGAAGCCTGTAAACATGCAACCCATGAGCACGGGGCGCCTAAGCCCCGCGTCTTCGGGCGTGGATCAGGGAAGCGCGACCCAAAGGTGCGGACCTAAAACCACTGCGGGCCTCTCATTGTAGGTGTTACGTCGGAGTCAACGTTGCATAATGTCCCGATTGCACGGATCCCGAGGAGAACCCCATGAGCTTTGCAACCGCTGACTTGTGCGATGCACACGAGGACCAACTGGCGTCGGGCACGCTGCGTGTGCTAGAGCCGGTGTTTCATCTCTTCAGCCGCGCCGAGTCTTTCAGCGGCGAGGTGGTCACGCTAAAGGTGTTCGAAGACAACGCACTCGTGCGCGCCACGCTGGAGGAGAAGGGCGCGGGCCGGGTGCTGGTGGTCGATGGCGGTGGCAGTCTGCGTTGCGCGCTGGTAGGCGGCAACCTCGCGCAAATCGCCGAGCAGAACGGCTGGGCGGGCATCGTGCTGAACGGCTGCGTGCGCGATACGCTTGAACTCAATGAAGTCGATGTTGGCGTGGCGGCGTTGGCGACCTGCCCACGGCGTGGCCAGAAGCGCGGCACGGGCGAGCGCGACGTGCCGGTGCAATTGCCGGGTGCGCTGGTGCGTCCGGGCGAATGGATCTACGCGGATATCGACGGCGTGCTGGTGGCGAGCGCGTCGCTGAAATGAACCCCGACAACAGCCGAGGCAAGCCGAACCCATCATCAAGGAGAGCAAACGACGATGCAGACCGTTTTTGTATACGGCACATTGCGTGCCGGTGAAGTGAACGACCTCAGAGATGCTGCGGTGCGCAACGACGTCGCCGCGCCGAATCTGCTCGGTACGGCCACGGTGCGAGGCCATCTATTCGACTTCGGCTTGTATCCGGGCCTGGTGGTCGACGAAGCGGGCGTGGACGTCACGGGCGACGTCTACGAAATCGACGATGGACTGGTTGCGGTGCTCGACGAGATCGAAGCGGTATATCCCGGTGTCGAAGATCGCTTCCTCGCGCGAGAAGTGATGGTGAAAGTAGACGGTAACGTCGTGAACTGCCGCTTCTATCCGGTCGCGCCCAATGCGGTGAAGGGCCACCCGGAAATCAGGTCAGGCGATTGGGTCGAGTATCGCAGCACGCGCTGAGGGGCGGCATGGCTAGCCCAGGGCGAGCGCACCACGAGCACCTGGCGGAACATAAAGGAAGCGTAACCACCACATAACGAGCTCATCGCGAGAGCAAAAAAACGGCCCGGCAGGCATGCGCCTGTCGGGCCGTCCGGTCGGTCAGCCTTGCGACCCGGGCCGCTCTTTCATCTTGCGTGGCTGGTGAAAGCGGGCCTGGTACGACGTCGTTATTGCTGATGCCCGAGGCGGCTCAGATGCCTCAGATTTCCTCGTACAACGGCAGCGTCAGGAAGTCGGTGAACTGCTCCGACGTCGACATTGCTTCGAAGATTTGTGCAGCGCGGTCGTACGGCTTCGTATCGCCGCCAACGGCCTGCTTCACCTTGTCGAGTTCTTGCGCCGACAACTCGCGCACCATCTCGGCCGTGACCTTGCGGCCGTCTTCGAGCTTGCCCTTCGGCGAGCGAATCCATTGCCACACTTGCGAGCGCGAGATTTCCGCGGTGGCGGCGTCTTCCATCAGGTTGTGAATCGGCACGCAGCCATTGCCCGCGAGCCACGAACCCAGATAGTGAATGCCGACGTTGATGTTGTTGCGCAGACCGCCTTCGGTGATCGGCGCTTCCGGGCGGAAGTCCATCAGGTCGGAGGCGGTGACGAGCACGTCGGCGCGTTGCTTGCCGATCTGATTCGGCTTGTCGCCGAGCACCTTGACGAATTCTTCCATCGCGATCGGCACGAGGCCCGGATGCGCGACCCAGCCGCCGTCGTAACCGTCGCCGGCATCGCGTGCCTTGTCCAAGCGCACACCGCCCATTGCCTTGTCGTTCGCCGCCGGATCGTTCTTGATCGGGATCAGCGCGCTCATACCGCCGATTGCCGGTGCGTTGCGGCGATGGCAGGTCTTCAGCAGCAGCAGCGCGTACGCACGCATGAACGGCGAGGTCATCGTGATCTGCGAGCGGTCGGCGAGACAGAAGTCCTTGTCGCTCTTGAACTTCTTGATCG
Source organism: Paraburkholderia phytofirmans OLGA172 (assembly GCF_001634365.1). Lineage (NCBI taxonomy): Bacteria > Pseudomonadati > Pseudomonadota > Betaproteobacteria > Burkholderiales > Burkholderiaceae > Paraburkholderia > Paraburkholderia phytofirmans. The sequence goes on along the minus strand of NZ_CP014578.1, from coordinate 2,951,839 downwards.
CCGAGAAGATGTAGTCCCAACGGCCGGCGTTCAGACCCGAGCTGTGTTCGCGCAACTCGTACAGGATCTCGTCCATTTCGAATGCGGCGACGATCGTTTCGATCAGCACGGTCGCGCGAATCGTGCCGCGCGGCACGCCGACGGCTTCCTGGGCGGCGAGGAAAATGTCGTTCCACAGGCGCGCTTCCAGGTGGCTCTCCATCTTCGGCAAATAGAAGTAGGGCGCCGTGCCGCGTGCGATCTGTTCCTTCGCGTTGTGAACCATGAAGAGCGCGAAATCGAAGATGCCACCAGAGACGCGCTTGCCGTCCACCGTCACATGCTTTTCGTCCAGATGCCAGCCGCGCGGACGCACGATCAGTGTGGCGATCTTGTCGTTCAGCTGGTACGACTTGCCGTTCTGTTCGAGCGAAATCGTGCGGCGCACCGCGTCCTTCAGATTGATGTGGCCGGTAATCTGGTTATCCCAGCTCGGCGCATTCGAATCTTCGAAGTCGGTCATGTACGAATCCGCGCCCGAATTCAGCGCGTTGATGATCATCTTGCGCTCGACCGGTCCGGTAATTTCCACGCGGCGGCATTGCAGATCTTGCGGCAGCGGCGCGATCTTCCAGTCGCCTTCGCGCACGCTTTTCGTTTCGGCGAGGAAGTCGGGCCGCTCGCCGGCGTCGAGCCGTTTGGTGCGCTCGGCACGCGCCTGCAACAGCTGCTGACGGCGCGGTTCGAACGTGCGATGCAGCGCGGCGACGAGTTCGAGCGCTTCGCGGGTGAGGATCGCTTCATAGCCCGGCTTGATCTCAGCCGTGATTTCCATGCCCTGCGGCAGCTGCAGCGATGATTGCGATGACAGCGGATTCGCCATGGTTTCTCCTTGGTCGGTCAGATTGCAAAGGTGCAAATGTTGAGATGCGATTGAATTGCGTCGTGGGATCCAGGTGGTGGCTGTCATGCGCCAGGGCTGTGGCGCGTGCGGCTGCCACCTGGATTACCCGTGCTGCCCGTGCCGCTATTGCGGCCGGGCGACGCGAGGGACTTCAGAAAAGCGAGCAGATCGTTCATGCCTCCGCCCGTGCCATGCGGCGTGACGCCCAGCTCTTCGGCTGGTGCGTTTTGCCGGTTAAGCCAGAAAGTCGTGAAGCCGAACCAGCTCGCGCCTGCCACGTCCCAGCCGTTCGACGACACGAAGACGATCTCGCGCGGGTGCGCGTCGAACGCTTGTGTGCCGAGCGAATAGGCCGCGGGCGAGGGTTTGTAGGCGCGCACTGCGTCGACGGATAGAACATGGTCGAACAGGCCCGTCATGCCGGCGCTCTTCACGGCGATGTCGAGCATTTGCGGATTGCCGTTCGAGAGGATGGCAAGACCGGGCCGTGACGCTGCCCCAGCTTTGCTGCTTGCGGGCGCAGGTGCGGACCTGGACGACGCCGACGGCGCGTCGCGCAACTGGCGCAGCGCGGGCACGGCATCGGGAAAAGCGGACAGGCACGCATATTCGTCCATCAAGCGCTTCTCTGCCGCGCGGCCGAGCGTGAGATGCAGCTTCTTGGCGGCAAAGCGCAACGCGTCGAGCGTAATGTCCCAGAACGGCCGGTAATGCGCGCCGGGTTCGCCGGCCGGATCGGCGAGCGTGCGCAACTGCGTGTATTCGATCTGTTTTTGGCGCCACAACTGCGAGAGCGCATTGCCGTGGCCCGGGAACATCTGCTCCGCGGCAGCAATCACCGAATGCACGTCGAAAAGCGTGCCGTACGCGTCGAAAATCACTGCTTTAGGGAAGGGTGTCGTTGTGGCCGACATTGCCGTGCGCTCCTATCAGAGGTCAGGACGAATTGTATTAGTGATGCTCTATGCTAAAAAAGAGGCTAAAGATCACTTGATCTTTTACTTTCATGCACCTAATCTGACGCGCACCGACCACTATCTCCGCGCAGCGCCCCGAGCGGACTTCCGTCGGGGTGCTGCAGCTCCGCAACCATGGACCGTTTCAAGCAGATCGAGACATTCGTTACCGTCGCGGCCAGGGGCAGCCTGTCTGCCGCGGCGCTTGCCGAAGGTGTCGCGCCCGCCATCATCGGCCGCCGCATCGATGCGCTCGAAGAGCGACTGGGCGTCAAATTGCTGGTGCGCACCACGCGCAAGATCACGCTGACCTTCGAAGGCTCGGCGTTTCTCGAGGATTGCCAGCGCGTCATCCACGATATGCAGAACGCCGAGGCCAGCGTGTCGGCGGGGGGCGTGAAGGCGAGCGGCCATTTGCGGCTGTCGGCGCCAGCCGGGTTTGGGCGCCGGCACGTTGCGCCGCTGGTGCCCGCTTTCACCGTCGCGCATCCGGATGTATCGATTACGCTCGACCTGTCCGACCGGCTGGTCGATCTCGTCAACGAGGGGTTCGACTGCGCCGTGCGCCTAGGCGAGCTGCCGGATTCGTCGCTGGTGTCGCTCAAGCTCGGTGAGAACCGCCGCGTATGCGTGGCTTCGCCGTCGTATCTGAGCCGGCGCGGATCGCCGCACACCCTGGCCGATCTCGCGCACCACAACTGCCTCGCGCTCGGCGCGAGCGCCAATCAGCAGCGCGGCTGGATGTTCCAGCAGGGCGACAAGGTCGTGTCGATCAAGGTATCCGGCACGATGGAATGCTCGGACGGCGCCGTGCTGCATGAGTGGTGCCTTGAAGGGTATGGACTCGCATGGCGCTCGTGGTGGGAGGTCGGCACGGATATCGCGGCTGGCCGGCTGGTCAGCGTGCTCGACGAGTTCGCCGCGCCGCCGATCGGCATCCATGCGGTTTTTCCGCAACGCCGGCATTTGCCGCTGCGGGTTCGGCTGTTTCTGGACTTTCTCAAGCATACATACGGCCATCCGGATTACTGGAACTGAGGCTGCCTGAAGGGCACCGAAGGGCAACTCGGGCGCAACTGACGTCACGCGATCTGGCGCAATGTCACCCGGCGCAATTGCGGCGCGGACCCGCGCAGCGGGTTTCCGATATGCGGGCAGACCCGCACGATGGCCTTGACCTCATTTTCTGCGCACTACAATCGATTGAAGCGGCTTCCATGCCGAGCCTCGTGGGACGCTGAGGCCGCGCTGCGCACAGCCGGCGACGGAGGGCATCATGTTCAGGCACATCCTGGTTCCGACCGATGGTTCAGACCTGTCACGCAAGGCGATAGACGGCGCCATCGATCTCGCGCAGGCTGTCGGCGCTCGTGTTACCGCCTACGCCTGTCTGCCGCAATATCCCTACTCGCCGTTCTCCGACGTGGTGATCGAGCCGCCGGTCGAGTTTCTGCAGCGCAGCGAGCGCGAAGCGCACGTGCATCTGCGGGAAGTGGAGCTGGCGGCACGCCGTGTCGGCGTCGCGTTCGACAGCCGCACCAGCGTGCATCCGGCGCCGTATCTCGGCATCATCGAAGCCGCGGAGCAGGGTGGCTGCGACGTGATTTTCATGGCTTCGCATGGGCGGCGCGGTCTTGGCAGTCTGCTGATCGGCAGCGAGACGCAGCGGGTCCTGACGCATACGAAGATTCCAGTGATCGTGTACCGCTGAGGTATCTGCCCGCGATTCGCGTCGAGGGCAGGTACGGCGTAGCAAAAAAAGCGCCGGCGCTGAGGCCGGCGCGTTCCTCCGGTCCCATGCAAGATGGTTGCTGCTGCCATCACTCCCAGATTCCAGCCATCAGGGCTGCCGGCGTATTTCAGCCCTGATGGCTACTCCTCCCTGACGGCGGCCCTCTAACGGGGCCGCTTTTTCGTCTGCCTTGCCGTTCTCGCGATCAGACTTCGATGTGACCGATGTGACCGATGTGACTTAAGCGACCTTCTTGTCGAAGAACTGTTCGTCTTCCGTCGAACCGTGCAGCGCGGTCGTCGACGCGTCGCGCTCGACCGTTTGCGTCACGGCGTCGAAGTAGCCGGTGCCGACTTCGCGCTGGTGCTTGACCGCGGTGAAGCCCTTTTCGGCCGCAGCGAATTCAGCCTGCTGCATTTCGACGAAGGCGGTCATCTGGTTGCGGGCATAGCCGTGCGCCAGGTTGAACATCGAGTAGTTCAGCGCGTGGAAGCCAGCCAGCGTGATGAACTGGAACTTGTAGCCCATCGCGCCGAGTTCGCGCTGGAACTTGGCGATGGTTGCGTCGTCCAGGTTCTTCTTCCAGTTGAACGACGGCGAGCAGTTGTACGACAGCAACTGGTCCGGGAATTCCTTGTGGATCGCGTCGGCGAATTTCTTCGCGAACTCGAGGTCCGGCTTGCCGGTCTCGCACCAGATCATGTCGGCGTACGGCGCGTAGGCGAGGCCACGCGAGATCGCCTGTTCCAGACCCGGCTTCGTACGATAGAAACCTTCCACCGTGCGTTCGCCCGTCAGGAACGGCTTGTCGTTGTCATCCACGTCCGACGTGATCAGGTCGGCGGCTTCCGCGTCGGTGCGCGCCAGCAGCACGGTCGGCGCGCCGGAGACGTCGGCAGCCAGACGCGCTGCGGTCAGCTTGGCGATGTTTTCGCGGGTCGGCACGAGTACCTTGCCGCCCATGTGGCCGCATTTCTTCACCGAAGCGAGTTGGTCTTCGAAGTGCACGCCTGCCGCGCCGGCTTCGATCATCGCCTTCATCAGTTCGAATGCGTTCAGCACGCCGCCGAAACCGGCTTCCGCGTCGGCCACGATCGGTGCGAAGTAGTCGATATAGCCTTCGTCGCCGGGGTTCTTACCTTCCGACCATTGGATCTGGTCGGCACGCGTCAGCGTGTTGTTGATACGTTTCACGACGAGCGGCACCGAGTTCGCCGGGTATAGCGACTGGTCCGGGTACATTTCGCCGGCCACGTTCGCATCGCCCGCCACTTGCCAGCCCGACAGGTAGATGGCCTTCAGGCCGGCCTTGACCTGCTGCATCGCCTGGTTGCCGGTCAACGCGCCGAGCGAGTTCACGAACGGCTCGTTGTTGACGCTTTCCCACAGCTTTTCCGCGCCGCGCTTGGCAAGCGTGTGCTCCACTTGCAGCGAGCCGCGCAGACGGATCACGTCTTCAGCGGTGTACGTACGCTTCACGCCTTTCCAGCGCGGATCGGTTTCCCATTGCTGTTGAAGTTGCCTGGCTTGTTGTTCGCGCGACATGGTGTGCTCCTTGGTTGCCTGTAATGGACGGGTGACTCTGTCGACCACTTACTCTGATCCTATGCACGAAACTTGCGGTCTTCGCCGAAGCGCTTGGCCCGTTGAGGCGTTTCGTTTCGTGAAGTCTTATATAAGAGTCTAGGCAAGCCGGCCGTCGCACAATAGCTACCGATGAGTGTTTTTTAAATATTTATTTTCGTTAAAAATCAATTAATTACGTCATACGTTTCGCATTAAGAAACGTCTTTTCCCATCTTGCAATAGAGTGTCTTGTGCCGTGCAGCACGATTTTTTACGACGCAAAAAAATTTTCCACATCGTGAAATGTGGGCGATCAACAAAGTACGGGCGAAAAAAAACCGGCGCATGAGCACCGGTTTCTTTCGACTGACGGGCGGCGCGGGGCCGTCCGGGTCTTTTCAGGCCGCCTTACGTACTGAACGAGCTACGTAAATAGCGCTTGCCTGTGAGCAGTTGAGTCGCTGCTTAGCTGCCGCGACGCGCCGTACGCGGACCGTCGCTGCGGCGTGCGCCGTAGCCACCGTCGCGCGAACCGCCGCCGAAGCCGCCTTCACGCGAACCGCCGCCGGCCGACTTGCCTGCCCAGCCGCCGCCATTGCCGCTACCGCTGCGCGAACCACCGCCGTTACCAGCCGGCTTGCCAGCGCCGCTGCCGCTGCCGAAACGACGGCCACCGCCATTGCCACCGCCCGGACGGCCACGGCCGCCAAAGCCAGGACGGCCATTGCCCGACGGAGCCGACTTGCGCGGCTCGAAGCCTTCGACGACGTTGACCGGCAGCGGGGTGCGCACGAAACGCTCGATGCGCTTGAGCGCGCCCTGTTCCGCGTGGTGCACGAGGCTCACTGCGATACCCGAGCGGCCAGCACGGCCAGTGCGGCCGATACGGTGCACGTAGTCTTCAGCGAACTTCGGCAGGTCGTAGTTGAATACGTGCGTGATGCCCGGGATGTCGATACCGCGGGCGGCGACGTCCGTTGCCACCAGCACGCGCACGCGGCGCTCGCGCAGGGCGCGGATCGTGCGATTACGTGCGCCCTGCGGCAGATCGCCGTGCAGAGCAGCCGATTCGAAACCGGCGTCGGCCAGACGGCCAGCCAGTTGGTCAGCGTCCATCTTGGTTGCCGTGAAGACGATAGCCTGGTCGAGGCCTTCGTCACGCAGCAGATGGTCGAGCAGACGATCCTTGTGATCGCGGTCGTCAACGTAGTGGACGGTTTGCGCGATGTTGGTACGTTGTTCGAGGCGTTGAACGATCTCGATGCGTTCCGGATCCTTCAGCAGGCGGCCGGTCAGCGAACCGATCTTGCCGTCGAGCGTGGCCGAGAACAGCATGGTTTGACGCGTAGCCGGCGTAGCGGCAACGATCGTGTCGATGTCTTCGATGAAGCCCATGTCGAGCATGCGGTCGGCTTCGTCGAGTACGAGGATCTGCAGTTGCGACAGATCGATACGGCCGCGTTCCAGGTGGTCGATCAAACGGCCCGGCGTAGCAACCAGGATTTCCGGGTTCTTTGCCAGCAGCATCAGTTGTTGACCGTAAGCGACGCCGCCCAGAATGCTGACGGTGCGCAGACGCTTGAGGTGCTTGCCGTACGTGGCAGCGGCGGTGGTGACCTGCATCGCGAGTTCGCGGGTCGGCGTCAGAACCAGCATGGTCGGACGGGCAACCGGTTGCGGACGGCGCGTGCGGGCGCCGTCAGCCGGACGCGGCTCACGCGGCTGGCTGGCTTGCGCCTTTTGCAGTTGCGAAAAACGCTCGATGGCGGGCAGCATGAACGCGGCGGTCTTGCCCGAACCAGTCGGGCTCGAGACCATCAGATCGCGGCCGGCGATGCCAGCGGGGATTGCGCGTTGCTGAACCGGAGTCGGGTTTTGATAACCAGCGGCGGTCAGGGCGGAGACGACATCCGCGGAGAGACCGAGCGACGCGAACGACGGGCCGGTCGGCGCTGCGGCTTCTGCGGCGACAGCTTCCGGAGCAGCAGCAACGGCTGCGGCTTGAGCGGGAGCGTCGGCGAAACCGAGAGCTTGATCGGCGATGGCGTTCAACGGGCTGCTGGGGGTATTGCTCGAAGTCATGAGAATCCTTGGTAAATCCTTGGTACACACGGAATTAAAACGTCGGCGCCAATCGGCATACCCAAGTCGTCGGATTCAGCGAGCAAAGAAGCAGCGAGCAAATCGAAAAACGGGGGCAGCTCGCGACAATGAAGGCGAGCTTTTCGTTAGAAGCTGTATCGGATGCGACATGCCAACACGGCGTGCCGCCAGCCTGGGACATGATCGCCCGTAGGGGGCTAGGCAGGAGGGGACAGGTTCTAAACTGGATTGGAGCTAAACGCTACGAGGCGCTGCGCCGCAAAGGCCGCTAGAGGAAAGCCGGGCAAAGCAGTGAAGCGCAGGCAGCATTGTATAGGGTTTTGTTGCACTGCGCCACCGTTAAGAAGTTTCCTAGTGGAAAAGTTTCGTTTGGCGGCCCGAATGGGCTTAAGGAGCCTGCTCACTGCGTCTGCCCAAGAACCTGCCCGCAGGGCTGCCTGAAGAGGCGTGCCCACGGGCCGCCTTAGGAACCACCATAAGCGGCTTTCCTTGGCGTGGTCATTCCGGGGCGGCCGCAGCCTGCCGTTCCGACGGCGGATTTCGCCGCAGGGGCAGATTCAGGCGGCGGTGCCGCTCTTGAGGGCCTCGATCAGTTCGACGTATTGCTGCTTCGCGGCGTCCTGAGCGGTGCCCTTGAGCGTGGCCCACGCATCGTACTTGTATTTGCCGACGATATCGGTGAAGCCTGGTTTGTCGCCATGGACGTCGCCGTCGGTGGCCTGCTTGAAGAGGGCGTAAAGTCGAAGAAGGGTAAGGTTGCCCGGACGCTCGGGCAGTTGCCTGGCATCTTCCTGGGCCTGGACGAATTGCGCGTTGATGTCTGTCATTGTGGTTTTGCCTGGCTGGCGGGATGGTTTTGGCTGGGCCGATGATCATAACAACTGCATGCTGCCGCGGGGCCGAGGGCTTATTCCAAACACCCGTGCCCGCCGGGAGGGCAAACCCAAAACCAAGTCCGCACGCGCCGTGCCGATTACAATACGGTCCATGACTCAAACTGTGCTTCTTGCCCTCGATACCTCGACCGAATTCTGCTCGGTCGCGCTCCTGTCCGCCGTTGGCGGCGCGGTGAGCCAGACAGTGGACCCAAGCCGTGCCGAACCCCGGATCTGGGTGCGTCACGAGCAAACCGGTGCGGTCTCCAGCACGCGTCTCTTGCCCGCCATTCGCGAACTTTTCGACGAAGCCGGTCTGAAACTGGCGGATTGCCACGCTATCGCCTTCGGCTCCGGCCCCGGCTCATTCACTGGTCTTCGCACTGCGACGGGCGTTGCTCAAGGCCTCGCGTTCGGCCTGAACCTGCCGGTCGTGCCGGTTAGCACGCTGCTGGCCTGCGCGGAAAGCGCACGGCTGCGCGATCCGTCGGCGACCCGCGTGCTCGCCGCGCTCGATGCCCGGATGGACGAAATCTATTGGGCCGACTACGCGTGGGATGCAGCCCTGGGCGAATGGCGCACGCTTCAGCCGGCTTCGCTCGACGCGCCGGAACAGCTCGTTTTGCCCGACGTCCCCTTCACGCTGGCAGGCAATGCTGCTGCCGCCTTCGGCGCGCGGCTGCCCGCCGCCGCGGCCGCGCGAATCGTCGACGGCGAAGCGCTGCCGCATGCGGTGCCGCTTGCGCACGCCGCGCTGCGCGCGTTTCGCGCCGGCCGCACCGTGCCCGCCGACCAGGCCGCACCGGAATACATTCGCGACAAGGTCGCTCAGACCACGGCGGAGCGGGCAGCCGAAAAAGCTGACAAAGTCGCCAAGGCCGAGCAGGCTGCCGCCAGGTTGGCGCACGACGCGCATCAAGGCGAGGGCCGGCAATGAGCGGCGTGTTGCTGGCGGACCGCTATATGTCGCCGATGACCGAAGCCGATCTGGACGAGGTCGCGGCCATCGAAAAGATCGCCTACGAATTCCCCTGGAGCCGCGGCAATTTCGGCGATTCGCTGCGCAACGGCTATTTCGGCATCTGCATGCGTCACGTAACCGGCGCGCTGATCGGCTATTGCGTGCTGATGCCGGTGGTCGATGAAATGCATCTGCTCAATTTGTGCGTGACACCTGCCGCGCAAGGCGCCGGCGCCGGGCTCGCGCTGCTGCGCGAAGCGGTGCGCATAACGCGCGCCGAGAAACTCGAAGGCCTGCTGCTCGAAGTGCGGCCGTCGAATCATCGGGCTATCCGGCTTTACGAGCGCTTCGGCTTTGCGTCGATTGGCCGGCGCAAAAACTATTATCCGGCGCGGCATCGCAGCCGGGAGGACGCCATCGTGATGCGTTTCTCGTTTGCCACGGAGGGCGCAGATGGCGCTGCATGAATCGGTACTGGAAGAGTTCGGACTGGCGCCGCTGTGGGTGCGTCGAGGCATGTCGGTGGCTCAGGAGAGCGCAGTCGATACCGGCGTCGAGCAGGGCGCTGGTGCGTTAGCGGATCAGGCGGTGCGTCGCGACGATCTGCGTGTGACGGCGCGTGAAGCATCATCGGCCGAGCTTGCGCAGGATAGTCAGCAGGCGGCGCCCGTGACCGGCACGCCGCGGCCCGCGACGCGTGCGGGCGAAGCGCAGCAAGCTGATGCCGCGCGAGCGCAGGGCGAGCGTCGCGCGCCGCCAGCAGCGCAGGAGCAGGCGCGGATGCAGGTACCGGCCGATGCACGGCAGGCATCGGAGGCATCGCAGGAATCGCAGGAATCGCAGGAATCGCAGGAATCGCAGGAATCGCGGGAATCGCGGGAATCGCGGCCATCGCCGCAGTCGCCGCAGTCGCCGCAGTCGCCGCCGTCGCCGCAGTCGCGAGCCTCTGAGCCACCGGCATTCGACATTCCGCCCGATGACGATTTCGCATGGTTCGACGATCAGCCGGTCCACGCTCCCGCTGAAGCGCGCCGCGAGGCGCCCGAGCCCTCTTTGATCCAGACACTCGACTGGGACGCGTTGAGCGAACAGGTCGCGACTTGCGAACGCTGCCGACTGTGCGAGAAACGCACGAACACGGTTTTCGGCGTCGGCGATCGCCATGCCGACTGGATGCTGATCGGCGAAGCGCCGGGCGAGAACGAAGACCGCCTGGGTGAACCGTTCGTGGGCCAGGCCGGCAAGCTGCTCGACAATATGCTCCGTTCGCTGACGCTCGCGCGCGACAGCAACGTCTATATCGCCAACGTGATCAAGTGCCGCCCGCCGGGCAACCGCAATCCCGAACCGGACGAAGTCGCGCGTTGCGAGCCTTATCTGCAACGCCAGGTCGCGCTGGTCAAGCCGAAGCTGATCGTCGCGTTGGGCCGCTTCGCCGCGCAAAGTCTGCTGAAAACCGATGCGAGCATTTCGTCGCTGCGCGGCCGTGTGCACGAATACGAAGGAGTGCCGGTCATCGTCACCTATCACCCGGCATATCTGTTGCGCAGCCTGCCCGACAAGGCGAAGGCCTGGGCAGACCTGTGCCTCGCGCGCGATACGTGGCTTGCGGCGGGCGGCGTGCCGTCCCACGCGGCAAAGTGACGGACGCGAGCGGGCCGGCGGCGCGCCTCGCCGTCGCGCCCGGCCTGTCCGCTGCGTTTCTCGGGAAGCTGCTCGACACATTGCGCGAACCCGCAGTACGCGATCTCGCATGGTTGCTGCTGAGCGCCGATTTGTTGCGCGCGCAACCACCGGTGGGTGTGCTCGCCAGTCCTTTCGACTCGCCGCGGGAAGCGGATGCAACCGTCGACTGGTTACGCGCGCTGGACGCCGATCCGGCCGACTTGCAGCGCGATCTTGCCGCAACGCGTATTACGCGTCTTGGCCGCTACGCCGAATGGCTGCTCGGATGGTTCCTGCAGCATGGACCGGCGGCGTGGCTGGTCGCGGCCGGCGTGCCATTGCGGCGCGAAGGCGTCACGCTCGGTGAATGCGATTTTCTGGTGCAAACGCGGCAGGGCGCACGGCTGCACTGGGAGTTGGCGGTGAAGTGCTATCTGCATGCCGGCGAAAGCCGAACGCAGTCGGCGGCGCGATTAGCAGACTACGTTGGCCCGAATCTGAAAGACCGCTTCGATCTGAAGCTCGCGCATGTGCTGAATCATCAACTGCCGTTGAGCGCGCGTGAAGAGTTCGCCTCGGTCGGCTATGCAGGGCCATGGACGCCGCAGATGTTTATCAAGGGCTGGCTGTTCTATCGTGCGGGCGAAACACCTGCCGATCCTGTCGAACTCGATCCGTCGCACGGACGTGGCTGGTGGGTCACGCACAACGATTGGCCGGACTTTGCCGCGGCGCATGCGCAGACGTGGCGCGTGCTGCCGCGCCTGGAATGGCTTGCGCCGAGACGGCACGAGTCAGACGCGGCGGGTACGCGGGGTGAGGTGGACGGCGTGGGATCCGCCTTTGTCGATGCCCGCACGCTCGCTGGGCAAACCTCACATCTGCACGGACCGACGATGGTCGCGGCGTTCGTCGATGACGGCGCAGGTAACCGCATCGAACGCTCGCGTGGCTTTATCGTGCCCAACGAATGGCCTGAGCTGGCGCAGGCCTACGCGCGGCAACCGCTGGGGCCGCAGGAGCAATAAGCGGGACGCAAGCAATAGCGGCATAGAGCCGTGCAACGCAGCGGCTAGTGCCTCCGCGATGCCGAAGCTCTTTGGGCCTCTCGCCACCACCGATAAAAACGACGCCAAAGCTCTTTTGCCTCTCGCCACCACCGATAAAAACGATGCCGAAGCTCTTTTGGCCTCTCACCACCGCCGATAAAAACGATGCCGAAGCTCTTTTGACTTCTCACCACCGCCGATAAAAACGACGCCGAAGCTCTTTCGGCCTCTCACCACCACCGATAAAAATGATGCACCGGCCCCACGCCGCTGCCGACGTCGAGCCGATCGCTCGCCTGCAACGCGCCGGTCAGATACAGCTTGGCGTCGGCGACCGCGCTCGCCAGATCGGCGCGCTGCGGAATCAATGCCGCAATTGCCGACGACAGCGTGCAGCCCGTCCCATGCGTATTCTTCACCGGCACGCGCGGGCCGGAGAGGCGCAGCGTGCCGCTATCCTGGACGAGCCAGTCGGGACTGTCCACCGCGCTCAGATGACCACCCTTCATGAGCACCGCCCGCGCGCCAAGCGCACGCAGCGCTTCACCCTGTTCGACCATGCCGGCTTCATCGGTGGCAGCTTGCACGCCTAGCAAAGCGGCGGCTTCCGGCAGATTGGGCGTCAGCAGATCGGCCAGCGGCAGCAACTCGTCACGCACGGCCGCAACCGCATCCGGCAGCAGCAGCGCGTGATTGCTCTTCGAGATCATCACCGTGTCGAGCACGACGTGCTTCGGCTTGTGCCGTCGCAGCGCGTCGGCGACCGCGCGCGCGATCGGCGCATTCGCCAGCATGCCGATTTTCACGGCATCGATACGGATGTCGTCGAACACCGCATCGAGTTGCGCGGTAACGAAGGCGGGCTCCGGCGCATGAATCGCCGTGACGCCGCGCGTATTCTGCGCGGTGAGCGCGGTGATCACGCTCGCGCCATAGGCGCCGAGCGCCGAGAAAGCCTTCAGATCGGCCTGAATGCCGGCACCGCCGCCGGAATCGGAACCGGCGATTGTCAGCACATTGGGAATGGGTTGAGTCATGGCAAAGCGAGGAAAGGGGGGAAGGCGTGGGCAGTCAGTGCACGGCCCGTCGTGCGTCAATGCTTGACTTCGCCAATCAGCGCGACCGAGTCGAACGCGCGTTGGTTCGCCTGGTGGCGCCGCATCACCAGCCACATCATCAGGCAGACGAAGGTGCCGAATAGCACGATCACCGCCGCGACCGGCACGTCGAGCCAGACCAGCACGGCGTACAGGCACAGCATGATGAGCACTGAGAGGTTTTCGTTGAAGTTCTGCACGGCGATCGAGTGGCCCGCCGACAGCAGCACGTGGCCGCGATGCTGGAGCAGCGCATTCATCGGTACGACGAAAAAGCCCGACAGGCCGCCGACGATCATCAGGAAGATATACGCGACGATCAGATAGCCCGGCACATGCACACGGCCGAAATACAGGCCCCAATGCGCGGGGAACAGATCGCGTGTGTAAAAGGCCATCAGCATCACGGCGATGCCCATCATGATGCCGACCGGAAGTACCGACAGCGACTTCTTTAACGGCACGCGCGAGGCGGCGAAAATCGCGCCGGCCGCCACGCCCACTGCCACCACCGCTTGCAGAATCGCGGCTTCCGAAAGCGACATGTTCAGCGACACCTCGGCCCACTTCAGCACGATGAATTGCAGCGTCGCGCCGGCGCCCCAAAAAAGCGTGGTGACGGCAAGCGAGATCTGGCCGAGCTTGTCGCGCCACAGCACGAGAAAGCAGTCGGCGAAATCGGTGACCAGCTTGATCGGCCCGCGTTCCTGTCGCGGATAGCGCGCGCCGGTGTCGGGAATGCGCAGATTGAAGAGCGCCGCGATCACGTAGATGGCCATGATCACCAGCATCGCCGCTTCAGCAGGCGTGTTGACCGTGGGGATGTGGTGCCTGAGGATCGGTGCGGCAATGTGCGGGCTGATGAGCGCGCCGCCGAGCACGGTGCCGAGAATGATCGAACCGACCGTGGTGCCTTCGATCCAGCCGTTCGCCGCGACCAGCCGGTCAGGCGGCAGCAGTTCGGTGAGAATGCCGTATTTGGCGGGCGAGTAGGCCGCTGCGCCAAAGCCGACGATGCCATAGGCGAGCAACGGATGCGCGCCCACCAGCATCGTGATGCAACCGACTACTTTGATGGTGTTGGTGATGAACATCACGTGCCCTTTCGGGCGGGAGTCCGCAAAGGCGCCCACGAAGGCGGCCAGAACGACGTATGACAGCACAAAGAACAACTTGAGCAGCGGCGTCATCCAGTTCGGGGCGTGAAGATCTTTCAGCAGTGCGATAGCAGCGATCAGAAGCGCATTGTCGGCCAGCGACGAAAAAAACTGCGCGGCCATGATGGTGTAAAAACCTTTTTTCATCTGATGCGATGCTGTCCTCGCTGCGGGGTCTATCCGCCCCGGCCGTGTGCAAGGCGTCCGGGCTTATGCCGTTCGAAATGGGTTGTGCGCACGGCTTTATATCACGAAAATAGCTGGATTCGGACTAGCAAAATCCTTGATCGCACCGCCCAGCGGGCTGCCGAGCGCTGAAAACGCCCTGTAAGCTCCTGATTCGCAAGCGTCTTTACGAAAATTACCTATGCCGCGCCCGCTCTCAGCCACGATTCACACTGCCGCACTCGCCAATAATCTCGCCGTGGCCCGGCGTTACGCGCCAAAATCCAAGATCTGGGCCGTGGTCAAGGCGAACGCCTACGGGCACGGCCTCGCGCGTGCTTTTCCCGGCTTGCGCGCAACCGACGGCTTCGGTCTGCTCGACCTCGAAGAAGCCGTGAAGTTGCGTGAATTGGGCTGGGCCGGGCCGATTCTGCTGCTTGAAGGCTTCTTTCGTCCGACCGATGTCGATGTGATCGACCGCTACAGTCTGACCACAGCGCTGCACTCGGACGAACAGCTGCGCATGCTGGAAATGGCGCGTTTGTCCAAGCCCGTCAATATCCAGTTGAAGATGAACACCGGCATGAACCGCCTCGGTTACACGGTGGAAAAATTCCGCTCCGCGTGGGAGCGTGCGCGGGCCTGCCAGGGCGTCGGCCAGATTACGCTGATGACCCATTTCTCGGATGCCGACGGCGAGCGCGGCATCACCCATCAAATGGAAGCGTTCGAGCGCGGCGCGCAAGGCATTGCCGGCGCGCGCAGCCTCTCGAATTCGGCGGCGACGCTGTGGCATCCCGCAGCGCACTTCGACTGGGTGCGCCCGGGCATCATGTTGTACGGCGCCTCGCCCTCGGGCGTCACGGCCGCGATCGCAGGCACCGGCCTGCAACCGGCCATGACCCTCGCCTCCGAACTGATCGCGGTGCAGACGCTCGCCGAAGGCAATACGGTTGGCTATGGTTCGGCGTTCAAGGCGCGCGCGCCGATGCGCATCGGCGTGGTGGCCTGCGGTTACGCGGACGGTTATCCGCGGGTTGCGCCGGAAGGCACGCCGGTGATCGTCGACGGCGTGCGTACGCGGATCGTCGGACGGGTGTCGATGGACATGCTGACCGTCGACCTGACGCCGATCCCGACGGCCAACGTCGGCTCGCGTGTCGAGTTGTGGGGTACGTCGCTGCCGATCGACGACGTCGCGCAGGCATGCGGCACCATCGGCTACGAGCTGATGTGTGCGGTAGCGCCGCGCGTGCCGATGCGTGCGGAGTAAGGCGCGGCGCTGACAGGCCGGGTGAGAGCCGCGCCGGCGGCCTCCATGGCGCTCGCGAAGAGGGTCCCAATGACGATTGCTGTGAGTTCCTCCTTGAGGAGACTCAGCGAGCGCATCAATTCAAAGAACAGCAACACAGGCAAGAGCGCGTGGCTAAACAGAAGACGTTGTACATCTGCAGTGAATGCGGCGGCCAGTCGCCGAAGTGGGCCGGGCAGTGCCCCTCATGCAATGCGTGGAACACGCTGGTGGAATCGGTCGCGGAGACGCCGTCCACGCATCGCTTTCAATCGCTCGCCAAGAGCGCGCCGGTGCGGCGTCTCGCCGATATCGACGCGTCCGACGTACCGCGCTTTTCGACCGGCGTCAGCGAGTTCGACCGCGTGCTGGGCGGCGGTCTCGTACCGGGCGGCGTGGTGCTGATCGGTGGCGATCCGGGCATCGGCAAATCGACGCTGCTGCTGCAATCGCTCGCGGAAATTGCCGCGGATAAACGCGCGCTCTATATCAGCGGCGAAGAATCGGCCGCGCAGATTGCGTTGCGTGCGCAACGGCTTTCGTTGCTGGAACCTGGCTCGAAGGCCAGCGAGCTGCAACTGCTGGCGGAAATCCAGCTGGAGAAAATTCAGGCGACCATCGCCGAGCAGCGGCCGGACGTCGCGGTGATCGACTCGATTCAAACCGTTTATTCCGACGCGCTGACCTCGGCACCCGGGTCGGTCGCGCAGGTGCGCGAGTGCGCGGCGCAATTGACGCGCATCGCCAAACAGTCGGGCACCACGATCATCATGGTCGGCCACGTCACCAAGGAAGGCGCGCTCGCCGGGCCGCGCGTGCTCGAGCATATCGTCGACACGGTGCTGTACTTCGAGGGCGATACGCATTCGTCATTCCGCTTGGTGCGCGCGATCAAGAACCGCTTCGGCGCGGTCAACGAACTCGGCGTGTTCGCGATGACCGAGCGCGGTCTGCGCGGTGTCGCCAATCCGTCGGCGTTGTTTCTGTCGCAGCACGAGCAATCCGTGCCGGGTTCGTGCGTGCTGGTGACGCAGGAAGGCACGCGGCCGCTGCTGGTCGAAGTCCAGGCGCTGGTCGATGCGGCCAACGCGCCGAATCCACGGCGTCTTGCCGTGGGGCTGGAACAGAACCGCCTGGCGATGCTGCTGGCGGTGCTGCATCGGCACGCCGGCATCGCCTGTTTCGACCAGGACGTGTTCCTGAACGCGGTGGGCGGCGTGAAAATCACCGAGCCCGCGGCCGATCTGGCCGTATTGCTCGCGATTCACTCTTCGATGCGCAACAAGCCGCTGCCCAAGGGGCTTGTCGTATTCGGCGAAGTGGGCCTTGCCGGCGAAATCCGGCCGTCGCCGCGCGGTCAGGAGCGTCTTAAGGAAGCGGCCAAACTGGGCTTTTCAGTCGCGGTCATTCCGAAGGCCAATGCACCCAAGCAGCCGATCGAAGGCTTACAGGTTGTTGCGGTCGAACGGATCGAACAGGCCATCGACCGGGTCCGCACGCTTGAATAGACGGGGCTTCGGCGCCTGCGGGCGCCCTTCGGTCCGTAATGCCCGGTAAATATCTCCATATTGGTTGTAACCTGCCGGACATTCCTTTTTCCTAAGCTGGTAGGGCATTGCATCCCTTCTGATGCCCGAAAAAGGATTGCGCCTTGAAACAGTCATATGAAACCGTAGCCGAGCGGCCGATGCAGGTGCGCGGCTGCCGCGTCTCCGCGCCCATTCGCCAGCCTTGGGGCGGCGCTTGCCGGATTGTCGAGTGGATCGACACGGCAGGGCAGATCTCGCGCCGGGTGGTGGCCGAAGATGTCACCGCTGCCGAAGTGCGCGCGACGATCAACCGTCACGTGGAAGGCCGCAAGCATTTTCTGTACGACGACGAAAAGACGCCGCGCCAGGTTTTGCCGCGGCAGACGGCGGTGCGGCGCTGAGATTTGGGGGGCGGCAGGAGGGTTGTTCGACGCTGGCTTAAGCTGGCTGCCCGTTGGCGGTTTAGCCGATCCGACGCTCGTCGTCCCCGGCGTTGTTTCCGTTTTTATCGTGGTTTATCGGCGCGTACGCCTCTGGATTGAACAGCGGGTGCTGCGCGGCTTCCGCCGCGGTCAGCACCGGCGAGACGCAGCAGTCCAGCGACTCCAGCAGCAATACCCATTCGTCCAGCGGGCGCCTGGCGATCAGGTCCGCAAGCTCCTGCGTCAACGCGGCAGCGTCCGGGCCGCCGATTGCCTGGCCGAGGCTCCAGTGGCGCGTCGCCCATTCGGGCCGGTCCAGCGCCATGCACAGCGTTTCCCAGAACTTCAGTTCGAGCGCGCCAACCGCGAGCCAGCGATTGTCGAGCGTCCGATACAGGTTGTAGCAGGGCACGCCGCCGTTCAGCAGACCGGCGCCGGCGGCCGGCGCGGCGCCTTCATTGGCGAGCGCCACTTGCGCGACGAGGTTGTGCGCATGCGTGGCATGCGTCATCGATACGTCGACGAAGCGGCCAAGGCCGCCGCGCGACACGTGCCATAACGCGGCGAGAATCTGCGTCACCGCGCTCAACGCGCCGCCGAGCAGGTCGGCAATCTGGAAATTCGGCAGAATCGGCGCGCCGTCGCGGCCCGCCAGCTGATCGAGCACGCCCGCGTAGCCGATGTAGTTCAGATCGTGACCGGCATGGTCGACAAACGGACCGCTCGCGCCGTAACCGCTGATCGCGCAATAGACCAGCTGCGGATTGAGCGCGCGGAGGGTTTCGTAGCCGACGCCGAGGCGCTCCATCACGCCGGGCCGGAAACTCTCGATTAGCACATCCGCTTCGGCTGCGAGCGCGCGCAATACATTGCGTCCCGCTTCAGATTTGAGGTCGAGGCGCGTTTCGCGCTTGCCGCGATTCACCAGCCGGTAAAACGCGCCGGGGCGGCCTGCTACGCGGTCGCTGGACGACTGCATCATCGTGCGGGTGGGATCGCCCGCACCGGGCGCTTCGATCTTCAGCACGTCGGCGCCGAGTTCCGCAAGCCGCAAGGCAGCCACCGGACCGGGCAGCAGGCGCGTCAGGTCCAGCACGCGCAGGCCTTGCAGCGGAGCAGGCGCCGCCACGGCTGACGACGCAGCTGACGGCTTGGCTGAAGACGCAGACAAAGACAAAGACGCAGACAAAGACGCAGACAAAGACGCAGACAAAGACGCAGACAAAGACTCGGATAGAGACTCGGATAGAGACTCAGATGAAGACGCAGATGAAGACGCAGACGGGCTCACGGGTGACAAGGGCTACCTCCGATCGATGCCGGCGCGGTCCAGAAACAGCCTGCCGCTAGCCGATTTGTTCGAGTTCCTCGTGAGTCTCGAGCCATTCGGCTTCGAGCGTTTCGAGGCGCGCGTTCACATCTGCCTGACGGCGGATGGCCTCCGTCAGTTTGCTCTTCTGCTCGGGTTCATAACTAGCCGGATCGACGACGAACGCATCGAGCGTCGCCTTTTCCGCGTTGAGCGCGTCCATTTCCTTTTCGATCTTCGTGATGCGGCTTTGCAGCGGTTTTTTCAGGTGCGCGAGCTTCTGACGCGTTTCTGCTTCGAGACGGCGTTGCTCCTTGCGATTGACGCCGTTGTCCGCGCTATCCGCGCCGTTCGACGCCGTGCCCGCCTTCAGCGCCGCGCGTTGTTCCGCGGCATGTTCCAGTAGCCAGTCGCGGTAGTCGTCGAGATCGCCGTCGAATTCCTGCAGACGGTGCTTCGCGACCAGCATGAACACGTCAGTGGTGGCGCGCAGCAGATGCCGGTCGTGCGACACCAGAATCAGCGTGCCCTCGAATTGCGCGAGCGCCATGGTCAGCGCGTGACGCGTTTCGAGATCCAGGTGGTTGGTCGGCTCGTCGAGCAGCAGCAGATTCGGCTTTTGCCAGATGATCAGTGCGAGTGCCAAACGGGCTTTTTCGCCGCCTGAGAAGGGCGCGATTTTTGCGGTCGCCATCTCGCCGGAAAAGTTGAAACTGCCGAGGAAGTCGCGCAATTCCTGTTCGCGCGTATCCGGCGCAAGACGCGCCAGATGCTGCAGCGGCGTGTCGTCCGGGCGCAGCGTTTCGAGCTGATGCTGCGCGAAGTAGCCGATGCGCAGTCCCTTGCCTTCGCGCACATGGCCGCCGAGGGCTTCGAGCGTGCCGGCGAGCGTTTTGATCAGCGTCGACTTGCCTTGGCCGTTCGCGCCGAGCAGGCCAATGCGCTGACCGTTCTGGATCGACAGCATGACATGGTCGACGATTGGAATTTCGCCGTCTTCACCGCGATAGCCGCAGCGCACGTCTTCCATCACCATCATCGGATTCGGTGCGGAATCGGGTGTGCGGAATTCGAACGTGAACGGCGAGGACGCATGCGCCGGCGCGATCATCTCCATCTTTTCGAGCGCCTTCACGCGGCTTTGCGCCTGGCGCGCCTTGGTGGCCTGCGCCTTGAAACGGTTGATGTAGCTCTGCAGATGCTCGACCGTGCGCTGTTGCTTCTCATACGCGCTTTGCTGCAAGGCGATTTGTTGCGCGCGCAGGATTTCGAACTGCGAATAGTTGCCGCCGTAACGCTTGATCTGCTGCTGCTCCAGATGCAGCGTGACATTGCAGACCGAATCGAGAAATTCGCGGTCGTGCGAGATCACGATCAGCGTGCCCGGATAACGGTTCAACCAGTCTTCAAGCCAGACGATCGCGTCGAGATCCAGGTGGTTGGTCGGTTCGTCGAGCAGCAGCAGGTCGGAGCGGCACATCAGCGCCTGCGCCAGGTTCAGCCGCATGCGCCAGCCGCCCGAGAAGCTGCTGACCGGCTCGCGTGTCTGATCGAGCGTGAAGCCGAGGCCGAGCAGTAAGGCTTCGGCGCGAGCGGGCGCAGTGTAGCCGTCTGCGTCAGCGAACGCAGCGTGCGCTTCGCCTTCGGCGGCGCCGTCATGTGCGGCCGACGCTTCGGCGATGCACCTTTCGATCGCGCGCAACGCGGCGTCGCCGTCGAGCGTATAAGCGAGGGCGGTTTTGTCCGCCGCGGGCGTTTCCTGCGCAACGTGGGCGATCTGCCAGTTTGGCGGGATAGAGAAATCGCCGCCGTCGGCGTGCAGTTCGCCGAGCAGCACGGCAAACAGCGTCGACTTGCCCGCGCCGTTCGCCCCCACCAGGCCGGCCTTTTCTCCGGGGTTGAGGGTGAACGTGGTGTTTTCGAAGAGCGGTTTGGTGCCGCGCGCGAGGCTGAACTGGTTAAAGCGGATCACGAAGAGGCCGGTCGAAGAAAAACGCTATTTTAGACTGCCGGGGCTGACACCGGGCGGAGAGCCAGGATCGGCCATTCGGCCGACTGTACCGGCGCAGCTTTTGGCATAGACTGACGGCTTTCACGGGGAGAGCACATGACATCGATTTATTCGTTTTCTGCACGTACGCTCGGCGGCGAGGAAGTGAGCCTCGAGCGCTATCAAGGCAAGGTCTTGCTGATCGTCAATACGGCGAGCGAATGCGGGTTCACGCCGCAGTACGCAGGCCTGCAAAAGGTCTATGACACATACGCGGCGCGCGGACTCGCGGTGCTCGGTTTTCCGTGCAATCAGTTCGGCAAGCAGGAACCGGGTGACGCCGCGCAGATCGGCAGTTTCTGCGAAAAGAACTACGGCGTGACCTTCCCGATGTTCGACAAGATCGATGTGAACGGCGCCAATGCGCATCCGCTGTTCCGCTATCTGACGGGCGAGGCGCCGGGCTTGCTGGGGCTCGAAGCGATCAAATGGAACTTCACCAAGTTCCTGATCGGCCGCGACGGCAATGTGGTGAAGCGCTATGCGCCGCTGACCAAGCCTGAGGCGATTGTCGAGGACATCGAAAAGCTGCTGTAACGCGCGGCGCAGCCGGAATCGAAGCCGAAGCCGAAGCCGAAGCCGAAGCCGAAGCCGAAGCCGAAGCCGAAGCCGAAGCCGAAGCCGAAGCCGAAGCCGAAGCCGAAGCCGAAGCCAAAGCCAAAGCCAAAGCCAAAGCCAAAGCCAAAGCCAAAGCCAAAGCCAAAGCCAAAGCCAAAGCCAAAGGTGGGGCGGTTCGAGTTGGAGGCGAAGCGGCAGCGCGGCTATCTGGCCGCAGTGCACTACAGGATCGGCGAGAACAACCGCGCCACGTGCATCAGCACGCGCCGCAACGCGCTCGCCCGGCGGTACTCGTTGCGGTCGATTTCGAGCGACTCCGCGAAGTCCTTGAGCAGCATTGCTTCGACATCTTTGGCAAAGCCGCGGTCCACGGTCAGCACCATAATCTCGAAGTTCAGCCGGAACGAGCGGTTGTCGAGATTGGCGCTGCCGATTGCCGCCGCCACGCTGTCGATCAGCACGACCTTCTGATGCAGAAAGCCGGGCTGATAGCGGAAGATCCGGATGCCCGCGCGCAGCGAGTCGTACGCATACAGTTTCGAGGCGGTGAACACCACGCGGTGATCGCGCCGGCACGGAATCAGAATGCGCACATCCACGCCGCGCAGCACCGCCAGTCGCAGCGCGGCGAACACGGCTTCGTCGGGTATGAGATAAGGCGTCGTAATCCAGATCCGCTCGCGCGCCGCGTTGATCGCCTCGACGAAGAAGAGCGAGCAGGTCTCCTGCTTGTCGGCCGGACCGCTCGGCACGACGAGGCAGTGCATGCCCTCGTCGGCTGGCGGGAAGGCCGGCATGGCGAACTCGGGCAGCTGCTGGGTCGCCCAGTGCCAGTCTTCGGTGAACACGAACTGGATGCTGGCGACGGCCGGGCCGCGTACTTCGATATGCGTATCGCGCCATGGCGACAGCGGCGGCTTGCCGCCGAGATATTCGATACCGACGTTGTGTCCGCCGACAAAGGCGCGCTCACCGTCCACTGAGACGATTTTGCGGTGATTGCGGAAGTTCAACTGCAGGCGGTTGACGAAGCGGCGATTGGTGGCGAACGGGTGCATTTCCACGCCGGCCGCGCGCAGTGCCGCCACGTAGCGGTGGGGTAGATCGAAACTGCCGATGCTGTCGTACAGGAAGTAGACGCGTACGCCTTGCTGCGCTTTCGCGATCAGCGCGTCTTTGAGCATCTCGCCGAGCGCATCGTCGTGCACGATGAAGAACTGCACGATCACGTAATGGCGTGCGCCTTCGATCGCTTCGAAGATCGCCTCGAAAGTCGCGGTTCCGTTCACCAGCGTGCGCACGGAATTGCCCGGCAGGAACGGCATGGCGCTCAGGCGCGTAAGCGAATGTACGAGTCTGGCGCCAAGCTCCTGCGTAGGCAGCCCTGCGGAGGAGGCCCGTGTATCCCATTCCTGAGGATGGGCGCGCGTGCGCAGCAATTCGTTTTCGATGCGGCGAGCGTCCGCGTAACCCTGGAATTTACTGCGGCCGAGGAACAGGTACGGCACCAGCGTCAGATACGGCATGGCGACCAGCGACACGGCCCACGCGATCGCGCCTTGCGACGTGCGGGTGTTCAGAATCGCGTGGCATGCTGCCACCACGCCGAGAATATGGGCGAGGGCGACCAGCGGGCCAATATGAAGCAGGTCGAATTCCATAGGCGGGCGAAGAGTTGGCAAGGCACCGCCGCTGCGTTGCTGCGCAGCGGACAGTTGACCGCGCCCATCTTACCGAACGCGAGTGCGTTGGGGGGCGTGACGGTCCAGCTTCTTCGGGGATTCCGCCGAGGCGGGTGTGCAGGCGGAGAGAGGCGCGAGGTGCCGGCGTGTGCGGTCATGCGGTGCAACACGCACGGCAGGCAGTGAACGTCTGCCGCGCGCGTCGCGCGATAAGGCAGCCCGGCGATCCCGCTATCCGGCTATCCGGCTATCCGGCTATCCGGCTATCAGGCTATCAGGCTATCCGGCTATCAGGCTATCAGGCTATCAGGCTATCAGGCTATCCGGCTATCCGGCTATCAGACTATCAGGCGGTTAAACATCAGACTGGCAGATCCGCGGCCTGAATCAGGAATACGTTGTCGTCGCCAGCGCTCGTCGACAGCCAGACCAGATCGAGGCCGCCGAAGGCCGCTTCGACGTTCGCGCGCTCGTTGCCGATCTCGACCACCAGCACGCCGTCTTCGGTCAGCCAGTTACGTGCTTCGGCGATGATCCGGCGCACGATGTCCATGCCGTCCGCGCCGCCTGCCAGGGCCATGTCGGGCTCGTGCTTGTATTCGGCGGGCAGTTCCTGCATCGAGGCGGCGTTCACATACGGCGGATTGCTGACGATCACGTCGTAGCGGCGCTCGGCGAGCGGCGCGTACAGATCGCCTTCGAAGAGGGCGACGCGGTCGTCGAGCCTGTAATCCGTCACGTTGCGCGTGGCGACTTCGAGAGCAGGTGCGGAAAGATCGACTGCATCGATATCCGCGTTCGGGAATGCGTGCGCCGCGAGGATCGCGAGGCAGCCGGAGCCGGTGCACAGTTCCAGCACGGCGCTTACCTGCTCGGGATCTTCCACATACGGCTGCAGACCGTCTTGCAGCAATTCGCCGATGAACGAGCGCGGCACGATCACGCGTTCATCCACGTAGAAGCGGAAGCCGTGCATCCACGCTTCCTGCGTGATGTAGGCCGCCGGCACGCGCTGGCCGGCGCGGCGCTCGATCACGTTCAGCACGGCGTCGATTTCAGCCGCGGAGAGACGCGCGTCGAGGAATGGTTCCAGCAGATCGAGCGGCAAATGCAGGGTGTGCAGTATCAGATAAGCGGCTTCGTCGTAGGCGTTGGCCGAGCCGTGGCCAAACGACAACTCGGCCTGATTGAAGCGCGACACCGCGAAACGCAGCAGGTCGCGGACAGTGGAAAACGGGAGCGTCATCGCAGAAATTCCTTGGTCAGGCGATCAGTTGTTCGAGCACGCGGCGATACACGTTCTTCAGCGGCTCGATGTGTGCGACTTCGATATGTTCGTCGATCTTGTGGATGCTGGCGTTGAGCGGGCCGAATTCGATCACCTGCTCGCAGATGCGGGCGATGAAGCGGCCGTCCGAAGTGCCGCCGGTAGTCGACAGTTCAGTCGTGACGCCGGTTTCGTCCTTGATCGCTTTCGCCAGCGCGTTCGACAGATCGCCGCGCGGCGTGAGGAACGGCAGGCCGCTCACGTTCCATTGCAGATCGTATTCGAGATTGTGCTTGTCGAGGGTCGCATGGACGCGAGCCTGCAGGCCTTCCACCGTGCTGGCCGTCGAGAAGCGGAAATTGAACATCACGTCCGCATGGCCGGGAATCACGTTGGTCGCGCCGGTGCCGCCATGGATGTTCGACACCTGCCAGGTGGTGGGCGGGAAGTATTCGTTGCCGTCGTCCCAGCGTTCGGCGACCAGTTCGGCCAACGCGGGCGCGAGCAGATGTACCGGATTTTTCGCCAGGTGCGGATAGGCGATATGGCCTTGCACGCCCTTGACGACCAGCTTGCCCGACATCGAACCGCGCCGGCCATTCTTCACCATGTCGCCGAACTGCGCGCTCGACGTCGGTTCGCCGACGATGCAGTAGTCCATGCGCTCGCCACGTGCCTGCAGCGCTTCGACGACCTTAATGGTGCCGTCGGTAGCGGGGCCTTCTTCGTCGCTCGTAATCAGGAATGCGAGCGAGCCGCGATGCGTCGGGTGCGCCGCGACGAATTCCTCGCTTGCCACCACGAAGCCGGCGATCGACGCCTTCATGTCCGCCGCGCCGCGGCCGTAGAGCTTGCCGTCGCGATGGGTCGGCTCGAACGGCGCCGAGTGCCATTGTTCGAGCGGGCCGGTCGGCACGACGTCCGTGTGGCCGGCGAAGGCGAGCAGCTTGCCGCGCGTGCCGTCGACGCCGCGTTTGACGGCCCACAGGTTGGTCACGCCGTTCGATTCGATCGTCTCGTGCTCGAAGCCGAGCGCGGACAGGCGTTCGATCAGGAGGCGCTGGCAATGCTGGTCGTCGGGCGTGACGGAGGCGCGCGCGATCAGTTGTTCGGTAAGGGCGAGGGTGCCGGACATGGATTCAGTACAAGCCACTTTGAAATGAAAAAATGCCGGCTGGCGGTTGGACACCGCAGCCGGCAACAGCTTTTAAGCAACGCGGCGATGCCACGTTTTACTGCTTGTTGCATTCGATCTTCGCACTCGGTCCTGGTTATGCCTGGTTTGTGCCTGGCTTTTGCCTGGCACCTGGCGCTGCGGTCGAGCTGCGCGCTTGACCGTTGCTTCCGATCTTGGGCCTCAGAACAGGCAATCAGGCAATCAGGCAAACAGCGCCGCGTATTCGTCCACCGAGAAACCGAGCGACTTGACCCTTCCGTTGACCACCAGCACCGGCCGCTTGATCACAGACGGCTTGTGGATCATCAACGCGATCGCGCCCGATTGCGTGTCCGCCGCCGCCTTCATGTCGTCGGACAGGCCGCGCCAGGTCGTGCCGCGACGGTTCAGCAACGCGTCGAGCTTCACGTCCTTCAGCCAGTCCTGAACGAGCGGCTCGGTCACGCCGTGTTTCTTGAAGTCGTGGAATTCGAACTCGACATCATGCTCTTCGAGCCACACACGGGCTTTCTTCACGGTGTCGCAGTTCGGAATGCCGTAGACGACGGTCTTGGTGCCGCGTGCCATCAGTCGCCTCGCAGCAGCTCGTTCAGGCCGACCTTCGCACGCGTCTTGGCGTCGACCTTCTTGACGATCACGGCGCAGTAGAGGCTATGCGAACCGTCTTTCGACGGCAGGTTGCCCGCCACCACCACCGAACCCGCCGGAATGCGGCCATACGTGACTTCGCCGGTTTCGCGGTCGTAAATCTTGGTGCTCTGGCCCAGGTACACGCCCATCGAGATCACCGAGTTTTCTTCGACGATCACGCCTTCCACCACTTCCGAACGCGCGCCGATGAAGCAGTTGTCTTCGATGATGACCGGGTTCGCCTGCAGCGGCTCCAGCACGCCGCCGATGCCCACGCCACCCGACAGGTGGACGTTCTTGCCGATCTGCGCGCACGAGCCGACGGTCGCCCACGTGTCGACCATCGTGCCTTCGTCCACATA
The DNA here is from genome assembly GCF_001634365.1 of Paraburkholderia phytofirmans OLGA172. NCBI lineage: Bacteria > Pseudomonadati > Pseudomonadota > Betaproteobacteria > Burkholderiales > Burkholderiaceae > Paraburkholderia > Paraburkholderia phytofirmans. The sequence goes on along the minus strand of NZ_CP014578.1, from coordinate 2,925,353 downwards.
GGCGCCGATGTTGGTGTACGACGGCATCAGCACGACGTTCTTCGCGATGAACGAGCCGCGGCGCGCGATGGCGGGCGGCACCACGCGGAAGCCGCCGGCGGCGAAGTCTTCAGCGGTGTAGTTGGCGAACTTCGACGGCACCTTGTCGTAGAACTGCGAGTAGCCGCCAGCCGGTTGCACCACGTTGTCTTCCAGGCGGAACGACAGCAGCACGGCTTTCTTCAGCCATTGATTGACGACCCAGTCGCCGTCCTTCTTTTCGGCCACGCGCAGCGCGCCCTTGTCCAGTTGCTCGATGGCGTGGGCGACGGCTTCGCGCACGTCGGCCGGCGCAGCCTTCGGCGACAGTTCGGCGCGGTTTTCCCAGGCGGTATCAATGATCTGCTGAAGTTGTTGCGACATATGCGTGCTTTTCTGAAGAGTTGAAGTCTGAAGAAGGGAATGCGGTGCGCGAGGTTGCTGAATACGAAAAATTCGCGAAAAACTCAGCCCGCGAGCGCGCGGCAAAAATCGACGATCCGTTGTGCGCCTTGCGTGCATTCGTCGACATCGGCGACGAGCGCCATGCGCACGAAATTGCGGCCGGGGTTCACGCCATGCGCAGTGCGCGCGAGGAACGAGCCCGGCAGAACCGTCACATTATAGTCGGCGTAGAGGCGCTGGGCGAACTCGGTGTCCGACAGGCCCGTGCGCGAGACGTCCGCCCAAAGGTAGAACGCGGCGTCCGGCAGGCGTACGTCGAGCACCTCGGCGAGCATCGGCGTCACGGTGGAAAACTTCTGCCCATACTTCGCGCGGTTCTCGCGCACATGCGTTTCATCATTCCAGGCCGCGATGCTGGCGCTCTGGAACACCGTCGACAAGGCCGCGCCGTGGTATGTCCGGTATAGCAGGAAATCTTTCAGGATCGCCGCGTCGCCCGCCACAAAGCCCGAGCGCATGCCCGGCACGTTCGAGCGCTTGGACAGGCTCGACAGCATCACAAGGCGCTCGAAGCCGCGACCGAGCTGGTGAGCCGCTTCCAGGCCGCCGAGCGGCGGATTAGCTTCGTCGAAGTAGATTTCCGAGTAGCACTCGTCCGAGGCGATCACGAAGCCGTAGCGGTCCGACAGCGCGAACAGTTCGCGCCAGTCGTCGAGCGTAAGCACCGCGCCGGTGGGATTGCCCGGCGAGCATACATACAGCAGCTGCGTGCGCGCCCAGATCTCGGCCGGGACCGCCGAATAGTCGCAGGCGAAGTTGCGCGCCGGGTCGCTATTCACGAAGTACGGCTGCGCGCCGGCGAGAATCGCCGCGCCCTCATAGATTTGGTAGAACGGGTTCGGACAGAGTACGATCGCAGGCTCGCCGTCAGCATTCCGCGCATCGTCCCGTTTAGGGTCGATGACCGTTTGTGCGAGCGCAAAAAGCGCCTCGCGCGAGCCCGACACCGGCAGCACCTGGGTGGCCGGATCGACCGGGGGCAGGTTGTAGCGCTGCGTCACCCATTTCGCGATCGACTCGCGCAGTGCTGGCGACCCGATGGTGGCCGGATACGCCGACAAGCCGCCGAGCGAAGCAATCACCGCGTCGCGAATCAGCGCGGGCGTAGGATGTTTCGGTTCGCCGATGCCGAAGCTGATGTGCGCGAGGCCGGCGGGCGGCGTGACGTCCTTGAAAAGCGCACGCAGCTTTTCGAACGGATAGGGCTGGAGGGAGTCGAGTAGCGGGTTCACTGGGCGGATCGAGCCTGATCGAGGATGGGCGCAGACGAATGCTGGACACGCATGCTGACCGTAAAACGCATGAAACACGCGAAAAGGGCGGCAGCGGCGGCGAGCGGGTGATTATAGCGTGGCGGCGCAGACGGGAAATTCATGGCGGCGTTGCCCCTTGCCTCTTGTCGTCCGGCGGCCAAAACGCATGCAACAAAGAGAAACCCGACGGTAGTATCGAGGATGACTCAGGGCCGCAACGGTCCGAACGCAAGCAATGTGGCCTGCAGAAGGCATCTGAGGGCATATTGCGGCGGCGCCTGGCGTGTAAGACGCGGCGCACCCCGCCAGGCAGCGCAGGCAATGCGACGCAGCGGGAACGACGCGAACCGCAGACGGTTCGCGCAAAAAAGAAGCAGGAGCAGCAATGGTCGTAGCAGCAAAGGAGACATCCGGACGATTCGGACGATTCGGACGAAGCGGGCGCAAGAACGCCGCCGTCGGCGAAGTCAGCAAAGTCCGCAACACCGCCCGCAGGAGCAGCAACCGCCGCGGGAGGCTCGCATCATGAGCAAGTGGTTTCGCACGGGCTGGCCAACGGCTTGGCCCACGCTCGCGATCATGCTGGGCGCCTCGGTGTGGGGGGTGATCTGGTATCCGCTGCGCATGCTGAATGCGCTCGGCGTGACCGGCACGGCGGCAAGCGCACTCACGAGCGGCGCCGGTTGTCTGTTCGTCCTGCTGGTGCGCTATCGTGCCCTCAAGACCGTGCGCTGGCACTGGCTGCTGCCGGCTCTGGCACTAGCCGCGGGCATCACCAATCTCGGCTTCGTGTGGGGCTCGATCCACGGCGAGGTGATGCGCGTCCTGCTGCTGTTCTATCTCACCCCCGCCTGGACCGCGCTCTTTGCGCACTTCATCCTGCACGAACGGCTGACCTGGGCGGGCGCTGGCCTCGCCGCGCTGTCGCTGGCCGGCGCGATGACCATGCTGTGGTCGCCGCAACTCGGCATCCCGGTGCCCAGCAATCTCGCCGAATGGGCAGGGCTTGCGGGCGGCATGGGCTTCGCGATGAGCAACGTGCTGATCCTCAAGACGAGCCGCGTGCTGCCTGAGATGAAGCCGGAAATGCGTACCGCGACGATCTTCGGCGGCGCGGCGATTTTCAGCGCCTTTGCATCGCTGTTCGAGGCGATGCCCGCACCACCCACCGGCGCGCATCTCGGCACGGCCGTGCTACTGGTGCTCGGCCTCGGTTTCCTGCTCGCGTCGAACAATATGCTCGTGCAGTATGGACTCGCGCGGGTGCCGGCCAATCGGGCCTCGATCATCATGCTGTTCGAGATCGTGGTCACGGCCTTGTCCGCGTGGCTCTTCGCCGGCGAGACGCCGGGCCCGCGTGAATGGGCGGGCGGCTTGTGCATCGTGCTGGCGTCGGCACTCTCCAGTTGGGTGCACCGGACCAAGGCCTTGCCGCCCGATCCCGCCAATCAGGACCCGGCTCTCGACACCGACGGCCGCGCCGACCGTAAGGACGGTAAGAACCGCTCGCGCGCGATGGTATGATTGCCCCTCATTAGCTGGCGCATGCTTCAACGCGTGCGATTGGCGCCCGTATCGCGAGGTTTCGCGGGCCGTTCTGCTGCACTGGCGAACGGCTGGCGCGGCCTTCACGAGCCACCTTTTATTTTCCCTTTTCAAACAGCGAAATCGCCGTGCGTCTGACCTCGATCAAACTCGCTGGCTTCAAGTCATTCGTCGATCCCACGCATTTCCAGGTTCCGGGCCAGCTCGTCGGCGTGGTCGGACCGAATGGGTGCGGCAAGTCCAACATCATTGACGCCGTGCGCTGGGTGCTCGGCGAATCGCGCGCTTCCGAGCTGCGCGGCGAGTCGATGCAGGACGTGATCTTCAATGGCTCGACCGCGCGCAAGCCGGGTAGCCGCGCCAGCGTCGAACTCGTGTTCGACAACGCCGACGGCCGTGCCGCCGGACAGTGGGGGCAGTATGCCGAAATCGCCGTCAAGCGCGTGCTCACGCGCGACGGCACCTCGAGCTACTACATCAACAACCTGCCAGCGCGCCGCCGCGACATTCAGGACATCTTCCTCGGCACCGGCCTCGGGCCGCGTGCGTACGCGATCATCGGGCAGGGCATGATCGCGCGCCTGATCGAGGCGAAGCCGGAAGAGCTGCGGGTGTTCCTCGAAGAAGCCGCGGGCGTGTCGAAGTACAAGGAACGCCGCCGCGAAACCGAGAACCGCCTGCACGACACGCGCGAGAATCTGATCCGTGTCGAAGACATTGTCCGCGAACTCAGTGCGAATCTCGAGAAGCTCGAAGCGCAGGCGATCGTCGCGACCAGGTACAAGGATTTGCAGGCCGACGGCGAAGAAAAGCAGCGTCTGTTGTGGCTGTTGCGCAAGAACGAAGCCGGCGGCGAGCAGGAGCGCCAGCAGCGCGCAATCGAACAGGCGCAGATCGACCTCGAAGCGCAAACCGCGAAGCTGCGCGAAGTCGAAGCGCAACTCGAAACGCTGCGCGTCGCGCATTATTCCGCCAGCGACGCGATGCAGGGTGCGCAAGGTGCGCTGTACGAGGCGAATGCCGAAGTCAGCCGCCTCGAGGCCGAGATCAAGTTCATCGTCGAATCGCGCAACCGCGCGCAGGCGCAGATCGCGGCATTGACCGCGCAACGTGAGCAGTGGCAGTCGCAAGCCCAAAAAGCGCAAGACGATCTCGAAGACGCTGAAGAACAACTGGCCGTCGCCGAAGAAAAAGCCGCGCTGGCCGAAGACGAAGCCGCCGCCAGGCATGACGCGATGCCGGCGCTCGAGGCACGCTGGCGCGATGCGCAGACCGAACTGAACGCCGAGCGCGGCGGTATTGCGCAGACCGAACAGGCACTCAAGCTCGAAGCGGCGCATCAGCGCAATGCGGATCAGCAATTGCAGCAGTTGCAGCAGCGCCACGAGCGGCTGAAGTCGGAAGCGGGCGGGCTGGATGCCCCTGACGAAGCGCAACTCGAAGACATGCGCGCGCAGCTCGCCGAGCACGAAGAAATCCTGCACGACGCGCAGGCCCGTCTCGCCGACGCGCAGGAAACGCTGCCGCGTCTCGACGGCGAACGGCGCGCTGCCCAGGAGCGCGTGCAGTCGGAGAGCGCGCAGATTCATCAGCTCGACGCACGCCTTGCCGCGCTCAAGCAACTGCAGGAAAACGTCCAGACCGAAGGCAAGATCCAGCCGTGGCTTGAAAAGCACGAGCTGAGCGGCTTGCCGCGTCTGTGGAAGAAGCTGCACGTCGAAGCCGGCTGGGAAGCCGCGCTCGAAGCGGTGCTGCGCGAGCGGCTCGCCGCGCTGGAAGTGTCGAACCTCGATTGGGTCAAGGCGTTCGCCACCGACGCGCCGCCCGCCAAGCTCGCGTTCTACGCACCGCCGGCAGCCGGTCAGCCGGTCACTACGCCGGCGGGTTTGCGTCCGCTGCTGTCGCTGGTTCGTATCGACGATGCCGGCATTCGCGCCGTGCTGAACGACTGGCTCGGCCTCGCCTTTGTCGCTGACGACCTGCAACAGGCGCTCGCCATGCGCGCCCAATTGCCGGAGGGCGGCTCGTTCGTCGTGAAGGCCGGCCACGTCGTGACGCGTGTCGGCGTCCAGTTGTATGCCGCCGACTCCGAACAGGCCGGCATGCTGGCCCGTCAGCAGGAAATCGAAAACCTGGCTCGCCAGGTGCGCGCGCAAGCCTTGCTCGCCGATGAAGCGAAGGCCGCCGCGATCCGCGCCGAAGCCGCGCACACGCAAGCCGCCCAAGCGTTGACCGATGTGCGTCAACAGTCGGAGCGCGCAACGCAACGCGTGCACGCCTTGCAGATGGACGTGCTCAAGCTCGCGCAAGCGCATGAGCGTTATACGCAGCGCAGCACGCAGATCCGCGAAGAGCTCGAAGAAATCACCGCGCAGATCGACGAGCAGCGCGCGTTGCGCGGCGAATCGGAAGCGAACTTCGAGCGCCACGACGCTGAACTCGCCGAATTGCAGGCGCGTTTCGAAGATCACCAGCTGGCTTTCGAAGCGCTCGACGAAGCGCTGACCGCCGCGCGCGCCCAATCGCGCGATCTCGATCGGGCCGCCACCGACGCGCGTTTCGCCGCGCGCAACATGGCGAACCGCATCGACGAATTGAAGCGCAGCATCCAGGTCTCGCACGAGCAGAGCGAGCGCGTCGCTGCCTCGCTGGAAGATGCGCGCGCCGAACTGGAAACGATCAACGAGCAAACCGCGCATACCGGCTTGCAGGACGCGCTCGATATCCGCGCGGTCAAGGAAGAAGCGCTGCACGCCGCGCGCCTCGAACTGGAAGACCTGACCGCCAAGCTGCGTGCCGCCGACGAAACCCGTTTGACCGCCGAGCGGGCGCTGCAACCGCTGCGCGACCGCATCAACGAATTGCAGCTGAAGGAGCAGGCCGCCCGCCTGAATGGCGAGCAGTTCATCGAGCAACTGGCTGCGGCCGGCGTCGATGAAGCCGAGTTGCAGGCCAAGCTCACGCCGGACATGAAGCCGTCGTACCTGCAAGGCGAAGTCACGCGGATCAACAACGCTATCACCGCGCTCGGCCCGGTCAACATGGCCGCGTTGGACGAACTGAAGGCGGCGACCGAGCGTAAGACGTTCCTCGATTCGCAATCGGCGGACCTGAACAACGCGATCGAAACGCTCGAAGACGCGATCCGCAAGATCGACGGCGAAACGCGTACGCTGCTGCAAGGCACCTTCGACGAAGTGAACCGTCATTTCGGCGAACTGTTCCCGCGTCTCTTTGGCGGTGGCCAGGCCAAGCTGATCATGACCGGCGACGAGATTCTCGACGCCGGCGTGCAGGTGATGGCGCAGCCGCCGGGCAAGAAGAATTCGACGATTCACCTGCTGTCGGGCGGCGAGAAAGCCTTGACCGCCACCGCACTGGTGTTCGCGATGTTCCAGCTGAATCCGGCGCCGTTCTGCCTGCTCGACGAAGTGGACGCGCCGCTCGACGACGCCAACACGGAACGCTTCGCGAACCTCGTGCGCGCGATGTCGGACAAGACGCAGTTCCTGTTCATTTCGCACAACAAGATCGCGATGGAAATGGCGCAGCAACTGATCGGCGTGACCATGCAGGAGCAGGGCGTATCGCGGATCGTCGCGGTCGACATGGAAACGGCGGCGGGTTTCGCCCAGAATATCGTTTAAGTTTTCGTTTAGGTTGATCATCGCGGGCGCCCGCGTTCAGCGCAGCGGCCGTCGGCCGCGCGACACGTGGGGCGGGCGCAAAGCCGCGCAGACAGAAGAATTGCTGATGGAGCATGCATGGACGAGTTGACACTCGGTTTGATCGGCGCGGGTGCCGTGGTGGTCGGGGGCGTGGTCGTGTACAACGCATGGCAAGGCGCGAAGGTGCGCCGCAAGATGCCGCGTCCGATGCCGGTCGATAGCGCCGAAAGTTTCACGCGGGACGATCAGGAAGAACAGAGCCCGTTTATCGAACCGGCCCGGCCGACCACGCGGCGCGAACCGGTAGCGGGTTCAGACGCGGCGGCGGAAACCGCTGCGGCGCGCGTCGAGCCGACTTTTGGCGCGACCGCCGCGCCGCTCGATACATCGGCCGACATTCAGGCTGAGATGACTACGCCGAATGGCTATCCGGAAGCGGAAGGCATGGTTGAAGCCGAAGGCGGCCACGCGGCGAAGACCGGCGAACCGGCCGAGCCGATCCTGCCCGCTGCCACGACGATTTCGTCGGCGCCGCCGGCTATCGTCGATCGCCGCATCGACTGCATCGTGCCGATTCGTTTGAACGGCCCGATGGCCGGCGACAAGGTGATTCCGCTTGCGCAGCGTCTGCGCCGCGCCGGCAGCAAGCCGGTGCATATCGAAGGCAAGCTCGAAGGCGGCGCGTGGGAATTGCTGCAAAACGGCGCGCGCTATGAAGAACTGCGCGCGGCCGCGCAATTGGCCAATCGGAGTGGGGCGCTCAACGAACTGGAGTTCTCGGAATTCGTGACCGGCGTGCAGCAGTTTGCCGATGCGCTCGACGCGTCGCCGGAATTTCCCGACATGCTCGAAACAGTTGCAATGGCGCGCGAACTCGACGGCTTCGCCGCGCAGTGCGATGCGCAACTGTCGATCAACGTGCTCTCCGACGGGGCGCCGTGGTCGGCCAATTATGTCCAGGCCGTCGCGTCGCAGGATGGCTTGCTGCTCTCGCGCGACGGCACGCGCTTCGTCAAGCTCGACGCGAAGCAGAGTCCGGTGTTCATGCTGCAATTCGGCGACACCAATTTCCTGCGCGACGACCTGACCTATAAGGGCGGCCAGATGATCACGCTGGTGCTCGACGTGCCGGTCGCGGACGAAGATATCCTGCCGTTCCGCCTGATGTGCGACTACGCGAAATCGTTGGCTGAGCGTATCGGCGGACGGGTGGTCGACGATGGGCGCCGTCCGCTGCCGGAAACCGCGCTGCTGGCGATCGAAAAGCAGTTGATGACGCTCTACGCGAAGCTCGAACAGGCGGGTATTCCGGCGGGTTCGCCGGCCACCCGGCGTTTGTTCAGCCAGTAACGGCTCTGCTTTTTATGTAGTACTCGACGGCCGCACGATGTGCGGCCGTCGGCGTTTGGGGTAATGCTTCACGTGGTGCTTTCCCCGCACTATTCACAGCAATGACGAACGCGCGATACTGGCCATTCGGTCGATGTAAAGGGGCACGCTTCCTGCGATAATCCAGTGTCTGAATTTCACTGAAAAAAGCTTCCGACAGCATGGCCCGAACCCCCGCCTCAAACCCTGCAACCAGCGCGCCCGCAGAGCGGGCCGCGTGGCTGCGCGCGGAACTCGAACGCGCCAATTACGCGTATTACGTGCTCGACCAGCCGGACCTGCCGGACGCGGAATACGACAAGCTCTTCAAGGAGCTGGAGCGGATCGAGACGGAGCATCCGGACCTGGTTGTGCCGGATTCGCCCACCCAGCGCGTGGGCGGCGAGGCGTCGAGCGGCTTCGAGCCGGTGGTGCACGATCAGCCCATGCTGTCGCTGAACAATGGCTTCGCAGGCGAAGATATCGTCGCGTTCGACAAGCGCGTCGGCGACGCGCTCGGCAAGAACGCGAGCGAACCGCCGGTGCCGGTTGGTTATGCGGCTGAACTGAAGTTCGACGGCCTTGCCATCTCGCTGCGTTACGTCGACGGCACGTTTGTCCAGGCGTCCACGCGCGGCGACGGCACCACCGGCGAGAACGTCACCGAAAATGTCCGCACGATCCGTTCCATTCCGCTCAAGCTCAAGGGCAAACGCGTGCCGCATCTGCTCGACGTGCGGGGCGAAGTGCTCATGTTCAAGCGCGATTTCGAACGTCTGAACGAGCGCCAGCGGGCCGCTGAGCAGAAAGAATTCGCCAATCCGCGTAACGCTGCCGCGGGCAGCTTGCGGCAGCTCGATTCGAAGATCACGGCGCAGCGGCCACTGTCGTTCTTCGCTTATGGAATTGGTGTGCTCGAAGGTGGCGAGATGCCGGCCACACATAGCGAATTGCTCGACTGGTACAAGGAACTCGGCTTGCCGGTGAATGGCGAGCGGGCGGTGGTGCAGGGCGCCGAAGGCTTGCTGGCGTTTTTTCACGCCATAGGCGAGAAGCGCGACACGCTGCCTTACGATATCGACGGCGTCGTCTATAAGGTCAACCGGCGCGATGAGCAGGACGCGCTCGGCTTTGTCTCGCGTGCGCCGCGTTTCGCCTTGGCGCACAAGTTCCCTGCGCAAGAAGCACTCACCAAACTCGTCGCGATCGACGTGCAGGTTGGCCGCACCGGCGCGATCACGCCGGTTGCGCGGCTGGAGCCGGTGTTCGTCGGCGGCGCGACGGTGACGAACGCCACATTGCACAATGAAGACGAAGTGCGCCGCAAAGATATCCGCATCGGCGACACGGTGATCGTGCGGCGCGCCGGCGACGTCATTCCCGAGGTGGTGAGTGCGCTGCTCGAGCGCCGCCCGGACGACGCCCGCGAGTTCGTCATGCCCACGCACTGCCCGGTGTGCGGCTCGAGCATCGAACGGCTGCCGGACGAGGCGATTGCGCGCTGCACGGGTGGCCTGTTCTGCCCAGCGCAGCGCAAGCAGGCGTTGTGGCACTTCGCGCAGCGCCGGGCACTGGATATCGACGGGCTCGGCGAAAAGATCATCGATCAACTCGTCGAGCAGAATCTGGTGCGCACGCCGGCCGATCTGTTCAACGTCGGCTTTGCGACGCTCGCTGAACTCGACCGCTTCGCCGAAAAGTCCGCGCAGAATCTGCTCGATTCGCTCGAAAAGGCCAAGCACACTACGCTGGCGCGCTTTATTTACGCGCTCGGTATCCGGCATGTGGGCGAATCGACGGCGAAAGATCTGGCCAAACATTTCGGCTCGCTGAATCCGATCATGGATGCCTCGGTCGAAGAATTGCTGGAGGTGAACGATGTGGGGCCTGTGGTGGCCGAGTCGATTCAGCGATTTTTCGCCGAAGAGCACAACCGCACGGTGATCGAGCAACTCCGCGCGCCGGGCAAGGTCACATGGCCGGAAGGGCCGCCCGCGCCAAAGGCGCCGCAAGGCGTGCTGGCCGGCAAGACGGTCGTATTGACCGGCACCTTGCCGACGCTCGCTCGCGAAGAAGCGAAAGAAATGCTCGAAACGGCCGGCGCGAAAGTGGCCGGCTCGGTGTCGAAGAAAACCGACTACGTAGTGGCGGGGGCCGAAGCGGGCAGCAAGCTGGCGAAAGCCGAGGAACTCGGCATCCCGGTACTCGACGAAGATGGTATGCGCAAGCTCCTGGAGGGGCAGTTATGATCCGCGAAATTCTCAAGATGGGCGATCCGCGCCTTTTGCAAATTGCCGATCCGGTCGATCACTTCGATACCCCCGAACTGCATGAGCTCATCAAAGACATGTTCGAGACCATGCACGACGCAAACGGCGCGGGGCTCGCCGCGCCGCAGGTCGGCGTCAATCTGCAGGTGGTGATCTTCGGCTTCGGGCACAACGAACGCTATCCGGATGCGCCGCCGGTGCCCGAGACGGTGCTGGTCAACCCGACCCTCACACCAGTGTCGCTGGATATGGAAGAGGGCTGGGAAGGCTGCCTGTCCGTGCCGGGCCTGCGAGGCGCGGTGAGCCGGTTTTCGATGATCAAGTATCACGGGTTCGATCAATACGGTAAGCCGATCGACCGAGTCGCCGAAGGCTTTCACGCGCGTGTCGTGCAACATGAGTGCGACCACCTGATCGGCAAGCTGTACCCGATGCGGATCAACGATTTCGCGAAGTTCGGCTTCACGGAAGTCCTGTTTCCGGATATGGATCTGAGTAGCGACGACTGAAGCTGCATTCTGGCCTGTGGCGGTCGAATTGTCGCTAGCGCGCCGCCGGAAACAAAAAACCCACGCCTCGGCGTGGGTTTTTGTTGGGCGAACCTCACGGCGCAGGCACCGTGAATCTTTCGCTGGTTGAGGCGTCAGGCTCCCGGCATCAAAACGACTCGTCCGCCGACAGATAGCGCCATTGGCCCGGCGGCAGCGCGCCCAGCATCACCTGGCCCATCCGCACGCGCTTCAGGCCGATCACTTCGAGGCCGACCAGTTCGCACATCCGGCGGATCTGGCGCTTCTTGCCTTCGCGCAGCACGAAACGCAACTGCTCGCCGTTTTGCCAGTTGACCTGTGCGGGTTTCAGCGGCACGTCGTCGAGCGAGAGGCCGTGGCACAAGAGCGCGAGGCTCTCCGGCGGGAAGTGGCTTTCGACGTCGGTGGTGTGCTCGCCGAACGACACGCGCACCAGATACTCCTTGTCGATTTCCGAATGGCCGCCGATCAGTTGCTTGGCGATGCGGCCGTCCTGCGTCAGCACCAGCAAGCCTGTCGAATCGATGTCGAGGCGCCCGGCCGGCGCTAGCTGGCGCAGATGCGCGACCGAGAAGCGGATGTCAGTATGGTCGCCTTCCCAGCGGTTTTCCGGCGTGACCAGCGTGATCGCCGGCTGGTAGCCGTCTTCCGCCTGGCCCGATACAAGTCCCACCGGCTTGTGGATCAGGACCGTTACCTGGCTCGCTTGCGCGGCTTCGGCGGCGGGGTCGATCTCGATGCGCTGGTCGGGGCGAACCTTGGTGCCGAGCGTGTCGATCCGCTCGCCGTCGACCAGCACCCAGCCTTTTTCGATCCACTCGTCGGCTTCGCGGCGTGAGCACAGGCCGAGTTCCGACATCAGCTTGGACAGGCGCAGGGTGCCCGGCGCATCTTCGTAATCGCGGCGGGGTGTGCGCGGAGCGGCATCGGCGTCGCGTTCGGCTTTGGCTGCTGGCGCCGGGCCGCGCGGCTTGTCGGCGCGAGCGGGGCGGGTGTCATCGCCAAAGCGGCGGCCGGCGGCCGGCAGCGCCTTGTCGAAGCTGCGAGCAGGGCGTTCGCCCCGGTCATTACGTTCGCTACGTTCACCGGCGCGCGCCGGACGATCGCCGAATTCCCGCTTGGCCGGTGCTCGCTCGCCACGGTCGTCGCGCGGTGCGCGCGCCGGGCGGTCCGTGCGGTCACCGTAGCCGCTTTTGACGGGCTTCGCGAAAGTGCGCTCGCCACGCTCGGACGAACCACGCTCGCCTTCAAAACGGCGCGGCGCGCTGTCGCTGCGTGGTCCGCGCTCGCCGCTACGGCGCTCCTGCGGGGCGCCACGGTCGCTGCCGAAGCGGGGCCGATCCGAGGCATCGCGCGCCGGACGCTCGCCACGCGGTCCGCCCTCCGACGGACGGCCTGCGCCCGGACGCGGACCACTGAACGAGCGGCGTTCGCCGTCGTCACGGCGCGGGGCGCGGCTGCCTTCGAAACTACGGGGAGCGCGTTCGCTGCGATCTGCGCTGCCTTCGAAGCGGCGCGGCGCGCCCTGGCTGCGCTCGCCACGATCCGCACTGCCTTCAAAGCGACGCGGGGCACGTTCGCCTCGATCGCCAGCACCTTCAAACCGGCGCGGTGCACCTTGAGTGCGTTCGCCTTCAGCGCGGCGCGGAGCACGTTCGCTGCGCTCGCTACCACCTTCGAACCGGCGCGGTGCGCGCTCGCCGTCATCTCGACGCGGTGCACGATCACCGCTGCCCTCCAAGCGGCGCGGCGCGGCGCCTGCCCCTTCGCGTCGCGGCGGCCGATCCGACGGTGCCCGGCGCGCACCACCCGCATCCCGCTCGCGGGAAAACGATCCTTCAGCCCGTGGCGCACGCGCGCCGGCGCCTGCCGGCTTACCTGCGCCAGCCGGCCGCTTGCCGCCACCCGCTGCGCCAGCGCCTTCACCCCGCGCCCCGCTAAAACCCGCCGTCGACGGGGACGGCTTCGGCCCGGCCGGACGCGTCGGCTTACGCGCCGAGGTGCTTCCGGTACGGACAGGGGCGCGTTCGGACGAAGCCGGCCGCGGGTGCTTGGCTGTTAATTTGACTCGCATGAAATCTCACACTGCAATCGCGCGCAGCAGTTCGGTCTCGACCTGAATTTGCAGGCGGCTGTCCGACAGACCGCGTCCATCCAGCAGGAACACGTCTTCGACGCGTTCGCCGAGCGTATTGATCCGCGCCGACGCGACGCCGACCCGGTGCTCGGCCAGCACGCGCGCGATCGAATAAAGAAGGCCTGGCCGGTCGTTCGCAGACACGGACAGGATGTAATATTGGCCGCGCTCGTCGGCCCGAAGATCGACGCGCGGCGTAACAGGGAAGGTCCGCGACAGCCGTGACAAACGGCCTTTCGACGGTCCCGGAAGCAGGGTGCCGTCACCGGTCAGGCGTGCGGTCAGTTCCTGTTCGACCAGATTGGCAATATCGCGATAATGCACGTCTTCTTCGGTATGCGCGACGAGGAAATTATCGAGCGCGTAGCCATGACGGGTCGTGCTGACCCGCGCATCGAGCACTGACAAGCCATTGCGGTCGAAATACGCACAAATGCCGGCGAACAGATCGGGCTGGTCTTTCACATACACCAGCACCTGAAGCGCTTCGCCGATCGGCGAAGGACGCGCCCGCACGATCGGCGTTGCGGTTTCGACGTGCCGGGACAGCACGCGGGTCTGCCATGCGATATCCGCCGCGTCGTGGCGCAGGAAGTAGCCGATGTCCAGCTTGTCCCATAGCGCCTTCTGCGCGCCTTCCGGCACGGTTTCGAGGCGCAGCAGGGCCAACGCCTCTTCCTGACGCGACTTCAGTTCGGAGTGCGCGTCCGGCCGTGCGCCGCCGAGCACCGCCAGGGTCGCGCGGTAGAGGTCCTCGAGCAGCTTGCCTTTCCAGGTGTTCCAGACTTTCGGGCTGGTGCCGCGAATGTCTGCCACGGTCAGCAGGTAAAGCGCGGTGAGCCGGCGCTCGTTGCCGACCAGTTCGGCAAACCGCTTGATGACTTCGGGGTCGCTCGTGTCCTGTTTCTGCGCGACCTGGCTCATGGTCAGATGCTGCTGGACCAGCCAGACGACCAGTTCGCCGTCCTCGCCCTCGATATCATGGTTACGGCAGAAGCGCCGCGCGTCGGCCATGCCGAGCGTGGAATGGTCGCCGCCGCGGCCCTTGGCGATGTCGTGAAACAGCGCCGCCACGTACAACACCCACGGCCGGTCGAAATTGGCGATCAACTGGCTGCAGAACGGATACTCGTGCGCATGCTCGGCGACCGCGAAGCGGCGCAGATTGCGCAACACCATGAGAATGTGCTGATCGACCGTGTAGACGTGATACAGGTCGTGCTGCATTTGTCCGACAATGCGCCGGAAGTTCAGCAGATAGCGCCCGAGCACGCTGGTCTGGTTCATCAGGCGCAGCGCGTGGGTGATGCCGGCCGGCTGCTTCAGGATGTCCATGAACAGGCGCCGGTTTTCCGGATCGCGCCGCCAATGCTGATCCATCACGTCGCGGGCGTTGTAGATCGCGCGCAGCGTACGGGCCGACAAACCCTTCACGCCCGGTGTCTGTTCGTAAAGCAGAAAAGCTTCAAGGATTGCGTTTGGCTCGCGCTGGAATACGTCGTCGCTGGCGATCTCCAGCATGCCCTGCTTCTCGACGAAACGCTCCGAGAGCACGCGCGTGATGCCGCTCGTGTTGGGGAAAAGCTGCGCCTCGATGTTCTGGATCAGAATGGTGGCGAGCTGCGTCACGGCCTTGGCGGACCAGTAATAGCGGCGCATCAGCTGTTCGCTGGCGCGCTTGGTGGCCGTCGGCTGGTAGCCGAAGCTTTCGGCAACCGGCGTTTGCAGGTCGAACACCAGAATGTCCTGGCGGCGGCCGGCGATCACATGCAGCCGGGCACGCAGCGTTTTCAGGAAGCCTTCGTTGCGGCCCAATTCGCGTGCTTCACGCTCGGTGATCAGGCCGCGTGCTTCGAGCTCGCGCCAGCTGCTGCCGAAACCGGCCGCCTGCGTAATCCACAGAATCAGCTGCAGATCGCGCAGGCCACCCGGGCTTTCCTTGATGTTCGGTTCGAGCGAATACGGTGTGTCCTGAAACTTGGCGTGCCGCTGACGCATTTCCAGCACTTTGGCCTGGAAGAACGCGCGCGGGTCGAGCGCTTCGCGGTAGCGCTTCGCAAAGTCGTCAACGAGCGGGTCGCTGCCTGTAATGCGCCGCGCTTCGAGCAGCGAGGTGCGCACGGTGACGTCGTTAGCGGCTTCTTCGAGGCATTGCGACACGCTGCGCACGCTGCTGCCGAGTTCGAGCCCCAAATCCCACGCGAGGCTGATAAAGCGTTCGATGCGCGCTTCGAGATGCTTGATCGGCGCGTCGGGTAGCAGAACCAGAATGTCGATGTCGGAATGCGGCGAGAGTTCGCCCCGCCCATAACCGCCGACGGCCAGCAGGGCTAGTTCGGGCGGCAGCTCACACGTGTTCCAGGCGGCGCGCAGCGACTCGTCCGTGGCGCGCGCGAGCGCGCCCATCAGCGAGTCGACGTTGGAGGCGGTCTTGAAACGTTCCAGCAACTGGGCTTTGGCCACTTTATAGTCTGCCTTGAGCGACGTGGCGTGGGATTGGGCGAGGGCTGGAACACTACTCATTGGCAGGCGGGCGGGTGAGGTCGGAAGTCGTTCAGGCCGTGGCTGCGACAACCGGCGGACGCGCGGGCGTGCCGGCCGAGACAGTCAGCACGTCGTAGCCCGTTTCGGTGACGAGCACGGTATGTTCCCACTGCGCCGACAGGCTGCGGTCCTTGGTCTTGACGGTCCAATGGTCCGGCATGGTGCGGATGTCGCGCCGGCCGGCGTTGATCATCGGCTCGATCGTGAAGATCATGCCAGCCTGCAGTTCGAGCCCGGTGCCGGGACGGCCGTAGTGAAGAATCTGCGGGTCTTCGTGGAATACCGTGCCGATGCCATGGCCGCAATATTCGCGCACCACGCTGTAGCCTTGCCCTTCGGCATGCTTCTGGATGGCGTAGCCGATATCGCCGAGATGGGCGCCCGGGCGCACCTGGTCGATGCCGAGCCACATGCATTCGAAGGTGGTCTGCACGAGGCGTTTGGCCATGATCGAGCCTTCGCCGACGATGAACATCCGGCTGGTGTCGCCGAAGTAGCCTTCCTTGATCACCGTGACGTCGATATTCAGTGCGTCGCCGTTCTTCAGCGTCTTGTCGCCCGGAATGCCGTGGCAGATCACGTCGTTTACCGAGATGCAGGTGGCTTTCGGGTAGGGCGGATAGCCGGGCGGCTGATAATTCAGCGGCGCCGGAACCGTACCTTGTTCCTTGAGCATGTATTCGTGACACAGCCGGTCGAGTTCGCCGGTCGTGATGCCGGCCGTGACGAACGGCGTAATGTAGTCGAGCACTTCGCTAGCGAGTTTGCAGGCGACGCGCATCTGCGCGATATCGTGTTCGTTTTTGAGCGTAATAGCCATGAGTCGGGCCTGAAATGCGATTTATTGCGGGATTATCGCACCATATTCCGCCTGCCGCAGGGTTTTGCGAGAGGGCCGGCGTCTTTTGCTCCCGTGTCTGCGGCGGAAGGCGGGCGGCTTGGTGCGGGCGGTGGCGAGCGGGCGGGTGCAACCGCTCGCGGCGAACGGGAGCTACCGCGCGGGTTGAGCCGGCCGATAGTCGCGTGCTATAATGTTTGGCTAAGTCGATCTCTGTCTTATTTTTGTTGGTCTGTTGCTGTGCTAATGCGGCACAAGCAGCTGTGCTAATGCGGCACAAGCATGCAGCACAAAACTGGCGGGAAGACTTCTCGTAGCGATAGTTGCCTGCGCTACGGGTAAATAGCAGCAAGCGCAGTACCAAGGCAGCAGACTCGCAAGCCGGCGCACCCAGGGTGTCCGTCGCGTTCAGCCAAAAAAGGCAGCGCGGCCGATACGGCAGCCGGCTTAAGACCCAACCCTCGCGGAGATTTACATGGCAGTTACCATGCGTCAAATGCTGGAAGCCGGTGTCCACTTCGGTCACCAAACGCGCTTCTGGAACCCGAAGATGGCCCCCTTCATTTTCGGCCATCGCAACAAGATTCACATTATCAACCTCGAAAAGACGCTGCCGATGTACAACGACGCGCTGAAGTACGCGCGTCAACTGGCAGCGAATCGCGGCACGATCCTGTTCGTCGGCACGAAGCGTCAATCGCGCGACACGATCGCTGAAGAAGCGCAGCGCGCTGGCATGCCGTTCGTCAACGCACGCTGGCTCGGCGGCATGCTGACCAACTTCAAGACGCTGAAGGTTTCGATCAAGCGCCTGAAGGACATGGAAGCAGCGCTGGAAGCAGGCGAAACCGAACGCATGAGCAAGAAGGAAGCGCTCCTGTTCGAACGCGAAATGGCCAAGCTGCAAAAGTCGATCGGCGGCGTGAAGGACATGGGCGGCATTCCGGACGCGATCTTCGTGGTCGACGTCGGCTACCACAAGATTGCCGTGACCGAAGCCAACAAGCTCGGCATTCCGGTCATCGCCGTGGTCGATACGAACCACTCGCCGGAAGGCATCGACTACGTGATCCCGGGTAACGACGACGCTTCGAAGGCTGTCGCTCTGTACACGGCTGGCGTGGCTGACGCGATCCTCGAAGGCCGCGCTAACGCGGTCAACGAAGTGGTGCAAGCTGCCCGTGGCGGTGACGGCGACGAGTTCGTCGAGGTCAACGGGGAAGCGTAAAGCTACCCCGTGTCCGGCAAAAAAGGGGGCTTTCTACAGGCCCCCTTTTTTTAAGCCGCGACAAAGTAGTGGTGTGCTGTGAGCAGTGCCTAAACGTAGACCGTAAAAAATACGTGCGACGTTGAAACGAATTCTTGCCGCCGGTATCGAAGTCCGGGCGGCGTGTGACAGACGGAACTCAAGGAGCAAATGATGGCGGCAATTACCGCAAGCATGGTTGCAGAACTGCGCGCAAAGACCGACGCGCCGATGATGGAGTGCAAGAAGGCGCTGACGGAAGCCGATGGCGACATGGCGCGCGCTGAAGAGCTGCTGCGCGTGAAGCTGGGCAACAAGGCCAGCAAGGCAGCGTCGCGCGTGACGGCTGAAGGCGTGGTTGCATCGTTCATCGGCGGCAACGCTGGTTCGCTGGTCGAACTGAACTGCGAAACCGACTTCGTTTCGAAGAACGACGACTTCCTGGCTTTCTCGAAGACGATCGCTGAACTGGTCGCTACGCAAAACCCGGCTGACGTCGCCGCGCTGTCGGCACTGCCGCTGGACGGCTCGACGGTCGACGCAGTGCGTCTGGCACTGGTCGGCAAGATCGGTGAAAACCTGTCGATCCGCCGTTTCGTGCGTTTCGACACGGCGAACAAGCTGGCAGCGTACCTGCACGGCACCCGTATCGGCGTGCTGGTCGAGTACACCGGCGCGGACGAGCAGATCGGCAAGGACGTGGCAATGCACATCGCCGCCATGAAGCCGGTCTCGCTGTCGTCGGACGACGTGCCGGCGGATCTGATCGCCAAGGAACGCAGCATTGCTGAGCAGAAGGCTGCTGAATCGGGCAAGCCGGCTGAAATCGTCGCCAAGATGGTCGACGGCAGCGTGCAGAAGTACCTGAAGGAAGTGTCGCTGCTGAACCAGACGTTCGTTAAGAACGACAAGCAGACAATCGAACAGATGCTGAAGGCCGGCAACTCGAGCGTGCAGAAGTTCGCGCTGTTCGTGGTCGGCGAAGGCATCGAGAAGAAGCAAGACGACTTCGCAGCTGAAGTGGCGGCTCAAGTCGCTGCTGCAAAGCAACAATAAGCATCGCTTAAGCTTCAGTTAGTACCGTTGGACCCGCGGCGGAGCAAGACTTTGCCGCGGTCGGCGGCGCCGCAAGGCTGCGCGCGGGTTGACCCTCGCTGTGCAGCCGCTGCTGGCGAACCCCAGGGTTCGTCAATTTGGCGGCGCTTGCCCGAATCAGTATTTCACCCCTACATTAGTCCCTTGTTGTTGCCCTGTTCTGCGCGATCTGGATACCCCTATGCCCACTGCCTATAAACGCGTCCTGCTCAAACTCTCCGGTGAAGCCCTGATGGGCGACGATGCCTTCGGCATCAACCGCGCAACCATCGAGCGAATGGTAGCGGACGTGGCCGAAGTGGTCCGTCTCGGAACGCAGCTGGCCGTGGTGATTGGCGGCGGCAATATTTTCCGCGGCGTCGCGGGTGGCGCGGCCGGTATGGATCGCGCCACGGCTGACTACATGGGCATGCTGGCCACCATGATGAATGCGCTGGCGCTGCAGGACGCAATGCGCCACGCCGGTATCGAGGCGCGCGTGCAATCCGCGCTGCGCATGGACCAGGTAGTCGAGCCGTACATCCGGCCCCGCGCGATTCGCCAGCTCGAGGAAGGCAAAGTCGTGATTTTCGCGGCCGGTACCGGCAATCCGTTCTTCACGACGGATACGGCCGCCGCGCTGCGTGGCGCGGAAGTCGGCGCGGAAGTCGTGCTGAAAGCCACCAAGGTGGACGGCGTCTATTCGGCCGACCCCAAGATAGACCCGAGTGCGACCCGTTACGCCACGATCAGCTTCGACGAAGCCATCGGCCGCAATCTGCAGGTGATGGACGCCACGGCGTTCGCGCTGTGCCGCGACCAGAAGCTGCCGATCCGGGTGTTTTCGATCGTCAAGCCGGGTGCGCTCAAGCGCATCGTACTAGGCGAGGACGAGGGCACCCTCGTCCACGTGTAAACTCTCGTTCACATAACGTGGGCTTTAACGCGAATCCAGGCCGCCGCATCGTGTGCGCGCTGGCCGGTTCGTACCGTTTTGAAGGTTCGGAGGTTTAAAAATGTCTGTGGCTGATATCAGGAAGGGCGCTGAACAAAAGATGCAGCGCTCGATCGACGCGTTCAAGAACGACCTGTCGAAGATCCGTACGGGCCGTGCGCACACGGGTTTGCTCGATCACATCCAGTGCGATTACTACGGTTCGCCGGTACCGATTTCGCAGGTTGCGAACCTGACGCTGATCGACGCACGCACGATCGGCGTGCAGCCGTGGGAAAAGAAGATGGTCCAGGTCGTCGAAAAGGCGATCCGCGAGTCGGACCTCGGTCTGAACCCGGCCACGCAAGGCGACGTGATCCGCGTGCCGATGCCCGCGCTGACCGAAGAGCGCCGCCGCGAACTGACCAAAGTAGTCAAGAGCGAAGCGGAAACGGCCAAGGTCGCTGTTCGTAACCTGCGCCGTGATGCGAACGAGCAACTTAAAAAGCTCGTGAAAGACAAGGAAATTTCGGAAGATGACGAGCGCCGTGCGGGTGACGACGTTCAGAAACTGACGGACAAGTTCGTCACGGAAATCGACAAACTGGTAGTGACGAAAGAAGCCGAGATCATGACGGTCTGAGGCCGCACGCTCAGCACCTTCAGGGTTTCCACTTCTTTTTTTGCAGTCACTGTCCCGACGGCCATGACCTATACCAGCTCAACCGTGCGCGTACCTGATGTCGCCGCGGTGCCGCGACATATCGCGATCATCATGGACGGCAACGGCCGTTGGGCGACCCAGCGCCGTCTGCCGCGCGTGGCCGGTCATACGCGCGGCGTCGACGCGGTGCGTGCGGCCGTCGAGGCCTGCGCCCGGCAGGGCGTCGAATACCTGACGCTGTTTGCTTTCAGCTCGGAAAACTGGCGCCGCCCGAACGACGAAGTGTCGTTCCTGATGCGCCTGTTCGTCACCGCGCTGGAGCGCGAGATCGGCAAACTGCACGCAAACGGCATCCGTTTGCGCGTGGTTGGCGATCTGTCGAAGTTCGATACGCGCATCCGCGACCTGATCAAGCGCGCGGAAACCAAAACCGCGCGCAATACCCGACTCACACTCACCATTGCCGCCAATTACGGCGGCCGCTGGGACATCATGCAGGCCACCCGCAAGCTCGCCGAGCAATCGGCGCTGGCGGGCAAGACGGTCGAGGTGAACGAGGACTCGTTCGCCGAACACCTGTCGATGGCCTATGCGCCGGAGCCGGACCTCTTTATCCGCACCGGCGGCGAGCGCCGCGTCAGCAACTTCCTGCTCTGGCAACTCGCCTACACCGAGTTCTACTTCACCGACACGTTCTGGCCGGATTTCGACGCCGACGCGCTCGGCCACGCCATCGCATCCTACGGGGAGCGTGAGCGCCGCTTCGGCCGCACCAGTGCTCAACTCGAGCCGCAATCGCAGAACGTCGATTCGCTTCCATGCTAAAAACCCGTGTCATCACGGCGATCATCCTGCTGGCGATCTTCTTGCCGGTCACGTTGTTCGCGCCGGTGGGCGCGTTCGGCGCGTTGATCGCCTTCGTCGTCGTGTTCGCCGCGTGGGAATGGGCGCGCCTGTTGAAGCTCGGCGGCGCGGGCCCGCTCATTTACGCGCTGGTGGCCGCCGTGGCGCTGGTCGCGAGCACACGTCTCGGTACCGGCGTCGAGGAGCCCCGGCCGCTCTTTCAGGCGGCCGCTATTTTCTGGGTGATCGCGGGGCCGTACGTGCTTCTGCGCAAGCCGACCTTCGCGCGGGGGGCTTGGCGAGCCTTTCTATTTCTTGCCGGCATTGTGGTATTCGTCGCGTGCTGGCATGCTCTCGTCGCCGCGCGCATGAAGGGTGTGCCGTTCGTGTTGTCGCTGCTGCTGTTGGTATGGCTGGCCGATATCGGCGCATACTTCTCTGGAAAGGCTTTCGGGAAACACAAGCTGGCGCCTGCCATCAGCCCGGGTAAGACTTGGGAGGGCGCGATCGGCGGCTGGCTGGTTGTGATGATCGTCGCCGCTGCGGCGGTCTTTTTGCACGCGTTCGAGCCGACCCTGTATTCTGCGCTGCTGGCGCAATGGGGCGCCGTACGTACACTGCTCGCACTGACCCTGCTGGTGGCATTCAGCGTGGTGGGCGACCTGTTCGAATCAATGATGAAACGCCAGGCCGGAGTGAAAGATTCAAGCGGCCTGTTGCCCGGGCACGGTGGCGTGCTCGACCGCATCGACGCATTGTTGCCGGTGCTGCCGCTTGCCATGCTGCTGCTCGGCTAGAGAAAGAGATATGCAAAAACGTCTGACATTGCTCGGTTCCACGGGCTCGATTGGAGACAGCACGCTCGACGTCGTCGCGCGTCATCCCGAGCGCTTTTCGGTTTACGCGCTAACGGCGCATCGCAACGGCGACAAGCTCGTCGAGCAATGCCTGCGCTTCAAGCCTGAAGTCGCGGTAGTCGGCGATGCCGATACTGCCGCGCGCGTCGCGGCGAAGCTGCGCGAGGGGGGCTGCAAGACCGAAGTCACGTACGGGCCGCAAGCGCTCGTCGACGTCTCGAACAGCGACGGCTGCGATACGGTGGTGGCGGCGATCGTCGGCGCGGCAGGCCTCGCGCCGAGTCTCGCTGCCGCGCGCGCCGGCAAGCGCATCTTGCTCGCCAACAAGGAAGCGCTGGTGATGTCCGGCGCGATCTTCATGGACGCGGTGCGTGACAACGGCGCCGTGCTGCTGCCGGTCGACAGCGAACACAACGCCATTTTCCAGTGCCTGCCGCGCGAAGCCGAGCAGCACGGCGGCGTCTCGAAGATCATCCTGACCGCCTCGGGCGGTCCGTTCCGCACGCGCGAACCGGCTACGCTGGTCGACGTCACGCCGGACGAAGCCTGCAAGCATCCGAACTGGGTCATGGGCCGCAAGATTTCGGTCGACTCGGCCACGATGATGAACAAAGGCCTCGAAGTGATCGAGGCGCACTGGCTCTTCAATCTGCCGGGCGAGCGCATCGAGGTACTGATTCACCCGCAAAGCGTGATTCATTCGATGGTGTCGTACGCCGACGGCTCGGTGCTCGCGCAACTGGGGAACCCCGACATGCGCACGCCGATCGCGCATGCGCTGGCGTTTCCGGACCGCGTCGATTCGGGCGTGGCGCAACTCGATTTGCTGCAGGTCGCGTCGCTCTCGTTCGAAAAGCCGGATTACACGCGCTTCCCGTGTCTCGCGCTTGCCGTGAAGGCGCTGGCCGAGGGTGGCTTGGCGAGCGCGGCCCTGAATGCCGCGAACGAAGTCGCTGTTGAAGCGTTTCTGTCGCGCCAGATCGGTTTCATGGCGATCGCTCAGGTTGTGGACGCCGTACTCAACGCGTTGCCGAACCGCAGCGCGCACGCGCTTGATGACGTGATTGAGGCCGACACCGCCGCGCGCCGCGCCGCTGTCGACTTCATTGCGCGCCTGCCGGACGGCGCCCGTCGCACGGAACGCGCCGTCCAGTGAGGCGCCTATGAATCTGCTGATCGAACTGCTTGCCTTCGCGGTCGCGATTGGTGTGCTCGTAGTCGTCCACGAGTACGGGCATTACAGCGTGGCGCGTTTGTGCGGCGTCAAGGTGTTGCGCTTTTCGATCGGGTTCGGCAAGCCGCTGTTCCAGTGGGTGAGTCCGAAGACGGGCACCGAATGGACGATTGCCGCACTGCCGCTGGGCGGCTACGTGAAGATGCTCGACGAGCGCGAGACCGGCGGTGCGCCGATTCCGGTCGAGGCCTTGCCGCATGCGTTCAACCGGCAGTCGGTGTGGCGTCGTTTCGCGATTGTCGTGGCCGGTCCGGTCGCGAACTTCCTGCTCGCCATCGTCCTGTTCGCCCTCGTGTTCGCCACTGGCGTGACGGAGCCGGCGGCGGTGGTGGCTGTGCCTGCTCCGAATACGCCGGCGGCGTTGGCCGGGTTCGACGGCGGCGAAACCATCGTTGCGGTGCGAGCCGAGAACGCCGGCGAATCCGGGCACGTGCGCTCCTGGTCCGACCTGCGCTGGAAACTGCTGGGTGCGGCTTTCGATCACAAGCGCGTCGTGCTGAGCGCGAAAGATGCCCACGGCACCTCGGATTTCCAGCTGGATCTGCGTGGCATCGCCGAGAAAGACGTCGACGACGACTTTATGTCGCGTCTCGGTTTCGAGCCGGGTGGTGGCAAGCTGACGGTCGCGGGTGTGCAGCCGGGTAGCGCAGCGCAACAGGCAGGCCTTGCAGTGGGTGACCGTCTGCGCGCGGTCGACGGCGTTCCGACCGACAATGCCACGGCCTTCATCGCGTATGTAAAATCGCACGCCGGTGTGCCCGTGACGCTGCAGGTAGAGCGTGGCGGGCAAGCGGCGGGCAAGCTGGAAGAGGTTCGCATCGTCCCGCAGTCGCAGCGTGATGACGCGACGGGGCAGCAGATCGGCCGTATCGGTGCGGAGCTGGCCACCCAGGTGCCGTCGATCGACGTGCGTTATGGACCGGTCGAAAGTCTGCAGCTCGGCGCGCGCCGTACGTGGGATCTGGCTGTTTATTCGGTGCGCATGTTCGGGCGGATGATCGTCGGCGAGGCTTCGCTGAAGAATCTTTCTGGCCCCGTGACGATCGCCGATTACGCAGGAAAGAGCGCACGTCTAGGTCCTTCTGCATTCCTGTCGTTCCTGGCCCTTGTCAGTATTAGCCTCGGTGTACTGAACCTGTTACCAATTCCGGTTTTGGACGGGGGGCATCTGTTATATTATTTGGTTGAAGCTGTAACCGGTAAAGTTGTCTCCGATCGCTGGCAACTCGTTTTTCAGAGGGCGGGTCTCGCCTGCATCGTCGCATTGTCGGCGATCGCGCTGTTCAACGATCTGGCTCGTTTAATCCATTTTTAAAGTGTCTGGCGGCGTTCACGATGGCGACCGTCTGACCTGATGCAGCTATACACACTGGGGAAGCACGTTGTTTAAACCTCATCGCTTTGTTCCAAAGACGGTTATAGCCGCGGCATTCGCCGCGCATGGGCTGGTTGCTCACGCAACGACGCCCTTCGTGGTGCAAGACATCCGGATCGAGGGATTGCAACGCGTCGAACCCGGCACCGTGTTCGCGTACCTGCCCATCAAGCAAGGCGACACGTTTAGCGACGACAAGGCTTCTGAAGCCATCCGCGCGCTGTACGCCACGGGCTTCTTCAACGACGTCAAGATCGCAACCGAAGGCAATGTCGTCATCGTGCAGGTGCTGGAGCGTCCGGCGATCGGCACGATCGACTTCGCCGGTATTCACGAGTTCGACAAGGAGAACCTGACCAAGGCGCTGCGCGCGGTCGGTTTGTCGCAGGGCCGTTACTACGACAAGGCACTCGTCGACAAGGCCGAGCAGGAACTGAAGCGCCAGTATCTGACGCGTGGCTACTATGCCGCCGAAGTCACCACCACGATCACGCCGATCGACCGCAACCGCGTGTCGGTGCTGTTCTCGGTGGCGGAAGGTCCGAGCGCGAAGATCCGCCAGATCAACTTCATCGGCAACAAAGCGTTCAGCACGGGTACGCTGCGCGACGAAATGCAGCTGTCCACGCCGAACTGGTTCTCGTGGTACACGAAGAACGACCTGTACGCGAAAGACAAGCTCACCGGCGACCTCGAAAACGTCCGCTCGTATTACCTGAATCGCGGCTACCTCGAGTTCAACATCGAGTCGACCCAGGTATCGATCACGCCGGACAAGAAGGACATGTATCTGACGGTCACGCTGCATGAAGGCGAGCCGTACACGATCAATAGCATCAAGCTGGCGGGAAATCTGCTCGACCGCGAGCCGGAGCTGGCCAAGCTCATCAAGATCAAACCGGGTGACCGCTTCTCGGCTGAAAAGCTGCAAGCCACCACCAAGGCGATCGTCGACAAGCTGGGCGAATATGGCTACGCGTTCGCTACTGTCAACGCGCAGCCGCAGATCGATCAGGAACACCACAAGGTCGACCTGACGCTGCAAGTGGACCCGAGCCGCCGTGTGTACGTGCGCCGCATCAACGTGGTCGGCAACACGCGTACTCGCGACGAAGTGGTGCGCCGCGAAATGCGCCAGCTCGAAAGCTCATGGTTCGATTCGAACCGCCTCGCGCTGTCGAAAGACCGGATTAATCGTCTTGGCTACTTTACCGATGTCGACGTGACTACGGTGCCGGTCGAAGGCACGCCGGACCAGGTCGATGTGGACGTCAAGGTGGCCGAAAAGCCGACCGGCGCAATCACGCTGGGTGCGGGCTTCTCGTCGACCGACAAGGTGGTGCTCTCCGCGGGCGTGTCGCAGGACAACGTGTTCGGTTCGGGTACGAGTCTCTCGGTGAACGTGAATACCGCCAAGACGTACCGTACCTTGACGGTCACGCAGGTCGACCCGTACTTCACGGTCGACGGCATCAAGCGGATTACCGACGTCTATTACCGTACGTACCAGCCGCTGTACTACTCGACGGATTCGAGCTTCAAGATCGTCACGATCGGTGGCGACCTGAAGTTCGGTATTCCGTTCTCCGAAGTCGACACGGTGTACTTCGGCGCCGGCCTCGAGCAGAACCAGCTGGATATCGACGCGAACACGCCGCAAAGTTATATCGATTACGTGCACGAATTCGGCCGTGTGTCGAACAACGTGCCGGTCACGGTGGGTTGGTCGCGCGACGCGCGTGACAGCGCACTGGTGCCGAGCCGCGGCTACTTCACGCAGGCGAACGCCGAATACGGCACGCCGATCGGCAGCACGCAGTACTACAAGGCCGACATCAACGCGCAGTACTATTATTCGTTCTCGCGCGGTTTCGTGCTGGGCTTCAACTTCCAGGGCGGTTACGGTAACGGCATGGGCGGCAAGCCATACCCGATTTTCAAGAACTATTACGCGGGCGGTATCGGTTCGGTGCGGGGCTACGAGCCGAGCTCGCTGGGTCCGCGCGATGCGAAGACGAACGACCCGATCGGCGGCTCGAAGCTGCTGGTGGGTAACGTCGAATTGACGTTCCCGCTGCCGGGCACGGGATACGACCGTACGTTGCGTGTCTTCACGTTCCTCGACGGCGGTAACGTCTGGGGTACGGAGGGTAACAGCACCGGCGCGAATGGCCTGCGTTACGGTTACGGTGTAGGTCTTGCGTGGATCTCGCCGATCGGCCCGCTCAAGCTCAGCTTGGGCTTCCCGCTCACGAAGCACACGGGCGACCAGTATCAGAAGTTCCAGTTCCAGATCGGGACGGCATTCTGATCCGGCGGCCGGCGATCCGGCGGCCGGCGAGCGGGCGGCGGGCGGCCCCGGCCAGCACGAGCGGCTCCCGGCGGCGGCCCCGGCCAAACTACAGTATCGAGAGGATGACTTTGCTAACCGGTATGTTTTCGAAACGTGTGGCGTGTGCGTTTGCGCTGGCAATGACGCTGGGTGTTGGCGTGGCGGGAGTCGCGCACGCTCAGGAAGCCAGGATCGCTGCGGTGAATTCGGACCGTATCCTGCGTGAATCGGCTGCCGCGAAGGCTGCGCAGGTCAAGCTCGAAGCGGAGTTCGCCAAGCGTGACAAAGATCTGGCCGACATGGCGCAGAAGCTGAAGGCGATGTCCGACTCGCTCGACAAGAACGGCGCGTCGATGTCGGCCGCCGATCGTGCGCAGAAGCAGCGCGATCTGTCGCAACTGGATACGGACTTCCAGCGGAAACAACGCGAGTTTCGCGAAGACCTGAACCAGCGGCGCAACGAAGAGCTGGCGGCCGTGCTCGACCGGGCCAACAAGGTGATCAAGCAGATCGCCGAGCAGCAGCACTACGACCTGATCGTTCAGGAGGCGGTGTACGTGAGCCCGCGCATCGACATTACCGATCAGGTGCTCAAGGCCCTCGCGGCCTCAGGTAACTGAACGCGCATGCTGGGTCGCCCGCGGCGGGGCGGGATTGCCGGGGGCGGCGGAGCGCGGCATGGGATCGGAGTAAGCGCTACTAAAGCGCTAACTCTGGTCGACGGCGTTGCATGGGACCAGAGTAAGCGCTAAAGCGCTAACTCTGGTCGACACAGGAGACAGGATAGGCATGGCATTTACGCTCGAGGACATCGTCCAACAGTTCGGCGGTGAAGTAGTCGGAGACGGGGCGCAGCGCGTCGGCAGTCTGGCGCCGCTCGACCAGGCAGGCCCGGACCAGCTGGCGTTCCTCGCCAATCCGAAATACCTGTCGCAGGTCGAGACGACCCGTGCGGGCGCAGTGTTGATCAACGCCGACGACCTCGCAAAGCTCAATTCCCTTGAAGCTCGTAACTTCATCGTCACGCCGAATCCGTACGCTTACTTCGCGCGCGTCGCGCAGACCTTCATCGACATGGCCGCGCCGAAGCCGGTGCCCGGCGTACATCCGAGCGCGACCATCGACCCGTCCGCGCAAATTGCCGCGAGCGCGGTGATCGGTCCGAACGTCACGGTAGAAGCCGGCGCGGTGATCGGCGAAAACGTGCGCCTCGATGCCAACGTGGTGATCGGCCGCGGCACGCGGATCGGCGCGGGATCGCATCTGTATCCGAACGTCGCGGTGTACCACGGCTGCAAGCTCGGCGAGCGCGTGATCGTGCACGCGGGTGCGGTGATCGGTTCGGACGGGTTTGGTTTTGCGCCGGATTTCGTCGGCGAAGGCGATGCGCGTACCGGCAGCTGGGTGAAGATTCCACAGGTCGGCGGTGTGTCGATCGCGGCAGACGTCGAAATCGGCGCGAATACCACCATCGACCGTGGCGCCATGGCCGACACGGTCATCGAAGAGTGCGTGAAAATCGACAATCTCGTGCAGATCGGCCACAACTGCAAGGTCGGCGCTTACACGGTGATCGCCGGCTGCGCGGGCATCGCGGGCAGCACCACGATCGGCCGTCATTGCATGATCGGCGGAGCGGTAGGGATTGCCGGTCACGTAACGCTGGCTGACTATGTGATCGTCACGGCGAAGTCCGGCGTGTCGAAGTCGTTGCTGAAGCCGGGCATCTACACGAGCGCGTTCCCGGCGGTAAATCATGGGGACTGGAACAAGAGCGCCGCTTTGCTGCGTAACATCGACAAACTCCGTGACCGTATCAAGGCGCTCGAAAATGCTGCGTCGGCAGGCAAGCCGGCCGACGCAGCAAGCAAGTCCGCAGGCGACAAAACCTGAGATATCAGGCAAACGCGCGGGCCAACGCGCGGGCAAACCCGCAGGCCAACTCGCAGAAAAACCCGCGGAGCAACCTGCCGGCACCGCGTAAAATGGCGGGCAAGCATCAGGAAGCAAAGTCGGTTGTCGTGACCGGGTGGCATGGCCGCCGGGTCTCGGCAAGCGTCGGCAGCACGCGTTACCAACCCACCTGCACCAGCATCCGCAGTCATCATCGCGCCGTTAATGCGTGAGTAGAAACACCATGAGCACCGAAAAAATCAATCTCGACATTCATAAGATTCTCACGCTGCTGCCCCATCGTTACCCGATCCTGCTGGTCGACCGGGTGCTCGAACTCGAGCCGCATAAGAGCATCAAAGCGTTGAAGAACGTGTCGATCAACGAGCCGTATTTCCAGGGTCACTTTCCGACCCGTCCGGTCATGCCCGGCGTGCTGATCCTCGAAGCGCTCGCGCAAACGGCAGCCCTGCTGACGTTTTCGGAAGAGCCCAGCGATCCTTCGAACACGCTGTATCTGTTCGTAGGCATCGACAATGCACGTTTCAAGCGCGTAGTGGAACCGGGCGATCAGCTGATCCTGAACTGCACGTTCGAGCGTCATATGCGTGGCATCTGGAAGTTCAAGGCGCGCGCTGAAGTGGATGGTGTCGTGGCGGCGGAAGCCGACCTGATGTGCGCGGTGCGGCACACGGACAAAGACGCTTAAAGATCGGGGTCCGGGCAGTCAGCGGCTTACCCTGAGCCCTGCGAGTTCCGGCTACGTCCATCCAGACAACGCAACAGAATCAGAAGCGAGGACGCATGAGCAGGATTCATCCCACTGCGATCGTCGAACCGGGCGCGCAACTCGACGAATCCGTCGAAATCGGACCGTATGCCGTCATTGGCGCGCATGTGACGATTGGCGCACGGACCACGGTCGGTTCGCACAGCGTGATCGAAGGTCACACCACGATCGGCGAAGACAACCGGATCGGCCACTACGCATCGGTCGGCGGCCGTCCGCAGGACATGAAGTACAAGGACGAGCCGACCCGGCTCGTGATCGGCAATCGCAACACGATCCGTGAATTCACCACCATCCACACCGGCACGGTGCAGGACGCGGGCGTCACCACGCTGGGCGACGACAACTGGATCATGGCGTACGTCCACATCGGTCACGATTGCCACGTCGGCAGCAACGTCATTTTGTCGAGCAATGCGCAGATGGCCGGCCACGTGACGATCGGCGACCACGCGATTATCGGCGGCATGTCGGGCGTGCATCAGTTCGTACGCATTGGTGAGCACTCCATGCTCGGCGGTGCGTCGGCGTTGGTGCAGGACATTCCGCCGTTCGTGATCGCGGCAGGCAACAAGGCCGAGCCGCACGGCATCAACGTCGAAGGCTTGCGCCGCCGCGGCTTCTCGCCGGACGCGATCTCGGCGTTGCGCTCGGCGTACCGGCTGCTCTACAAGAACGGCTTGTCGCTGGAAGAAGCGAAGCTGCAGTTGCGCGAACTCGCGTCCGCGGGTGGCGATGGCGATGCGCCGGTGCAAACGCTGCTCGCGTTTGTCGAAGCGTCGCAACGCGGCATCATCCGCTAACCGATGGCCTTGAACCCGAGTCCGCTGCGCGTCGCGATGGTGGCCGGCGAACCGTCCGGCGACCTGCTGGCGGCGTCGCTGCTCGACGGTCTCGCGAGCCGTTTGCCCGCCGCTACCCAGTATTACGGAATCGGCGGCCCACGCATGATCGCCACGGGCTTCGACGCCCACTGGCCGATGGAAAAGCTGACGGTGCGCGGCTATGTCGAAGCACTGCGGCATATTCCCGAGATCCTCGGCATCCGCAACGAACTGAAGCGCCAACTGCTGGCTGAACCGCCATCGGTGTTCGTCGGCGTGGATGCCCCCGATTTCAACTTCGGCCTCGAGCATCCGTTGCGCGACGCGGGCATTCCGACCATTCACTTCGTCTGTCCGTCCATCTGGGCGTGGCGGGGCGGGCGCATCAAGAAGATCGCCAAGGCGGTCGACCATATGCTGTGCGTGTTCCCGTTCGAAACGGCGCTGCTGGAAAAGGCTGGCGTCGCGGCGTCCTACGTGGGCCATCCACTGGCTGACGAGATCCCGATCGAACCCGATACGCTCGGCGCGCGGCGAGCGCTCGGCCTCGCGGAAAGCGGTCCGATCATCGCGGTGCTGCCCGGCAGCCGGCGCTCGGAGATCGATCTGATCGGTCCGACGTTCTTCGCCGCGATGGAAATGATGCAGCACCAGGAGCCGGGTTTGCGTTTCGTGATGCCGGCGGCCACGCCCGCACTGCGCGAAATGTTGCGGCCGCTGGTCGACTCGCATCCCGGTCTGGCACTGACCATCACCGACGGCCAGTCGCAAATCGCGATGACGGCGGCCGATGCGATCCTCGTCAAGAGCGGCACGGTGACGCTGGAAGCCGCGCTGCTGAAAAAGCCGATGGTGATCTCGTACAAGGTGCCCTGGCTGACCGGCCAGATCATGCGTCGTCAGGGCTATCTTCCATACGTCGGCTTGCCGAACATTCTGGCGGGGCGTTTCGTCGTGCCCGAAATTCTGCAGCACTTCGCCACGCCCCAGGCGCTCGCCGAGGCCACGCTGAAACAGTTGCGCGACGAGGGCAACCGGCGCACGCTGACGGAAATCTTCACGGAGATGCATCACGTGCTGAAGCAGAACACCGCGCAGCGTGCGGCGGAAGTCGTGGCGAGCGTCATCGAAAAGCGGAAGGCGCGGCCGTGACCACCGCACGCGCACCACGCCGCAAGGCTGCGGCCGCTGTAGGCGCAGCGGCGCGGCAGGCCGGTCTGGACTTCGAGATGCCGGATGACATCGTCTGCGGCGTCGACGAAGCCGGGCGCGGGCCGCTGGCCGGTCCGGTGGTCGCTGCAGCAGTGATTTTCGACCCGTCGAAGCCAATGATTCGCGGGCTCGACGATTCGAAAGCGCTCACCGCCAAAAAGCGCGACGAACTCTACGACAAGATTGTCGACCGGGCGTTGGCTTGCTGTATCGCGTCGGCTAGCGTCGAAGAAATCGATACGCTGAACATCCTGCACGCCACCATGCTGGCGATGAAACGGGCGGTCGAAGGCCTCTCAGTCGTGCCGACACTCGTGAAAATCGACGGCAATCGCTGCCCGACGCTGAGCATTCGCAGCGAGGCGGTAATCGGCGGCGATGCCCTGGTCAAGAGCATTTCGGCGGCGTCGATTCTCGCCAAAGTCACGCGCGACCGGATGCTGCTCGAGTTGCATCAAACCTATCCGGTCTATGGTTTTAACGCGCATGCCGGCTACGGCACGCCACAGCATCTCGCGGCGCTGCGCGAACATGGACCCTGCGAGCATCATCGGCGCTCGTTCGCGCCGGTGCGTGAAGCGTATCAGCGTTTTGGCACGGCTTCGAAGCAGCTGCCGACCGGCAACGTGATCATCGTGTCCGGCGCACTCACCGAAGCCATGCTCGACGACGACGCCTTCGGCGAGCGCAGCGGCGCCTGAGCGCCATGTGCGGCCCGGCGCATCGCCCACTCTTTCATCATTCTCACTGTCTTCGCTGCCTGTGAAAGCCATCACCTCGCGGGACAATCCGCTCTACAAGCGCCTCAAGGCGCTGGCCGGCTCGACGCCTCAGCAACGTCGTAGCGGTCACGCATTGCTCGAAGGGTTCCATCTCGCGAGCGCGTATCTCGACGTCGCCGGGCAGCCGGAAACGTGCATTGTCACGGAGGGCGCGCTGCGTCACGACGAAGCGCAGGCCATTGTGTCGCGCATCGACGAGCACCGTATCGTTACGCTGCCTGATGCATTGTTCGGCCAGTTGTCGAACGTCGTGCACGGTGTCGGGATTCTGCTGCTGGTCGAAAAGCTCGACACGCCGCTGCCGGAGAAGGTCGCGCAAACCTGCCTCGTGCTCGATGGCGTGCAGGACGCCGGCAACGTCGGCTCGATTCTGCGCAGCGCGGCGGCCGCCGGTATTCAGCAGGTGTTTTGCGCACCGGGCACCGCCTACGCATGGTCGTCGAAGGTGCTGCGCTCGGGCATGGGCGCGCATTTTCTGCTGCAGATCCACGAAGATGTCGAAGCGCAGGTATTGATCGAGCGCCTCGCGGTGCCGGTCGTCATTACGGATTCGCATGGTGCCGAGGCGATCTACGACTGCGACCTGAGCGGACCGCTCGCGTGGGTGTTCGGCAACGAAGGGGCGGGCGTATCGCAGACCTGGCGCGATGCGGTTTCCTTGCGGGTGACGATTCCTCAGCCGGGCGGCATGGAATCGCTCAATGTGGCGGCCGCGGCGGCGGTTTGTGTCTTCGAACAGTGCCGCCAGCAGCGGCGCGCGTGACCTTGCACTGACTTCAGGTCTGAGGCGGCCTCCACGGTTACCTCAGCGCCACGCGCGTAGGTAAGACAGGCCGCGCTCAGGGGCTACGCTCAATAAGCCGGCCGATCCAGCTTGATCTCCTGCAGAATCGTCGTCGCGATCTCTTCGATCGACTTATGCGTCGACGACAGCCACTTGACCCCTTCACGCCGCATCATCGCTTCGGCTTCGTTGATTTCGTAGCGGCAATTTTCCGGCGCGGCGTACTTGCTGCCTGGCCTGCGCTCGTTACGGATCTCCGACAGCCGCTGCGGATCGATCGACAAACCAAACATTTTCTGCCGATGCGCCAATAGCGGCGTAGGCAGCTTGCCGCGCTCGAAGTCTTCCGGAATCAGCGGATAGTTGGCCGCTTTCACCCCGTACTGCATGGCCAGATACAGGCTCGTCGGGGTCTTGCCGCTGCGCGACACGCCGACCAGAATCACGTCGGCATCGGCCAGATTGCGGTTCGATTGACCGTCGTCGTGGGCGAGCGAGAAGTTGATCGCCTCGATCCGGTTCTTGTATTCCTCGGTATCGGCGTTCTGGTGGCCACGGCCCATCGCGTGGCTCGACTTGAGCTCCAGTTCCTGTTCGAGCGGCTCGACGAAGGTCTGGAACATATCCAGCACGAGCGCATTCGAGCCTTTGACGATCTGATTCGAGGCGCTGTCCACCAGCGTCGTGAAGACGATTGGACGGCGGCCGTCTTGCTGGATCGCTTCGTTGATCTTTTCTAGCGTGGCGTAGGCTTTGTCTGTCGAGTCGACGAAGGGCACGCGAACCAGGCGGAATTTCTGGTCGAACTGGGAGAGGATCGAATGCGCGAAGGTTTCGGCAGTGATCCCGGTACCGTCGGAGACGATGAATACGGTGGGCGGCATCAGGGGGACTGGGGAACGTGAGCGGGAAAAAGCGCTCGAATGAAACATCGCTGCATTGACATCGCTGCACGGTGGCTAACCGTGAATGACAGCGGCGTCATGTCAGCGCACCGTGGGCACCGCAACTGCGCCCGGATGGCGGCGGGGCCTCGCAAAAGCCCGTCAGCCGGTCCGGGGCGCAATTCGAGGCGCAATTCTCGTCCGACTGTCACATTTTGAGAGTCGGCACGGTAGAATAGCGGCAACCTGTTGGATAAGCAATTGCAGGCGATTGGCGTCTAACTTACCGCGAACGGTCGGTCAACGCCGCGCTTTCAGCCGGCAACTTGCGGCGAATGGGTTGGATCGATCGGTAATTTCGTCCAACCGCTTTCTACGTCGTGCTTCTGGCGATTCTGGTGTTTCCGGCCATTTGCAGCGATTGCTTCTCCAACAGGTTGTGCAAGACGCGAGGTCACGCTTCCAATGGGCGTCTCGCGTCCAAGCCCACTTGCACAGCCGTGAATTTCTTTCACACTTAGGGGCTTGTATGACTAACGCAGTTACCGTCGCAAAGGAAGAGGCGTATGTAGTTCCGTTCGAGCAGTTGCGGATGACCGATGTGGAGATTGTCGGCGGCAAGAACGCGTCGCTTGGCGAGATGATCAGTCAGCTCGCCGAAGCCGGCGTGCGCGTGCCGACTGGCTTCGCTACCACGGCGCTGGCTTTCCGTGACTTCTTGCATCACAACAATCTGACTGACCGCATTGCCAAACGTCTCGAAACGCTTGATATCGACGACGTGAAGGCGCTCGCCGAAGCGGGCAAGGAGATCCGTCAATGGATCGTCGACGCCCCGATGCAGCCGCGTCTCGAAGCGGATATCCGCGCAGGTTTCGAGACCCTGCAAAACAGCTCGCCTGAAGAGTTGTCGTTTGCCGTGCGTTCATCGGCAACGGCAGAAGACTTGCCGGACGCATCGTTTGCCGGTCAGCAGGAAAGCTATCTCAACGTGGTCGGCATCGACGACGTGCTCGATCGCATGAAGCACGTGTTCGCGTCGCTGTATAACGACCGGGCTATCTCCTATCGCGTCCACAAGGGCTTCACCCATGCTGAAGTCGCGTTGTCGGCAGGCGTGCAGCGCATGGTGCGCTCGGACGTCGGTGCGGCAGGCGTGATGTTCACGCTGGACACGGAATCGGGCTTCAAGGACGCCGTTTTCATCACGTCGAGCTACGGCCTGGGCGAAACGGTCGTGCAGGGCGCGGTGAATCCGGACGAGTTCTACGTCTTCAAGACCACGCTCGCACAAGGCAAGTACCCGATCATCCGCCGCTCGATCGGCTCGAAGCTGATCAAGATGGAATTCACCAAGGCCGGCGAGCAAGGCCGCGTGAAGACCGTCGACGTCGCACACGAGCAGCGCAACCGCTTCTCGATCACCGACGAAGACGTGATCGAACTCGCGAAATACGCTGTCATCATTGAAAAGCACTACGAGCGTCCGATGGACATCGAGTGGGGCAAGGACGGCCGCGACGGCAAGATCTTCATTCTGCAGGCGCGTCCGGAAACGGTGAAGAGCCAGGCTGCAGGGAAGGCCGAGCAACGCTTCAAGCTGAAGGGCCAATCGAACGTGCTGACGACCGGCCGCGCAATCGGCCAGAAGATCGGTGCGGGTCCGGTGCGCGTGATCCACGATCCGTCGGAGATGGACCGTGTGCAGCCGGGCGACGTGCTGGTGGCCGACATGACCGACCCGAACTGGGAACCGGTGATGAAGCGCGCATCCGCCATTGTCACGAACCGTGGCGGCCGTACCTGCCACGCGGCGATCATCGCGCGTGAGCTGGGCGTGCCGGCGGTGGTCGGCTGCGGCGACGCGACCGACGTGCTGAAGGACGGCGCGCTGGTGACCGTGTCCTGCGCGGAAGGCGACGAAGGCAAGATCTACGACGGTCTGCTCGAAACCGAAATCACCGAAGTGCAGCGCGGCGAACTGCCGCCGATTCCGGTGAAGATCATGATGAACGTCGGCAACCCGCAGTTGGCCTTCGACTTCTCGCAACTGCCGAACGCAGGCGTGGGTCTGGCGCGGCTTGAATTCATCATCAACAACAACATCGGCGTTCACCCGAAGGCGATTCTCGAGTATCCGAACATCGATCAGGACCTGAAGAAGGCCGTGGAGAGCGTGGCGCGTGGCCATGCATCGCCGCGCGCGTTCTATGTCGACAAGCTGACCGAAGGTGTCGCCACGATCGCGGCGGCGTTTTATCCGAAGCCTGTGATCGTGCGTCTGTCGGACTTCAAGTCGAACGAGTACAAGAAGCTGATCGGCGGTTCGCGTTACGAGCCGGACGAAGAAAACCCGATGCTGGGCTTCCGTGGCGCATCGCGCTACATCGCTGACGACTTCGCCGAAGCGTTCCAGATGGAATGCATCGCGCTGAAGAAAGTGCGTGAAGATATGGGCCTCGACAACGTCGAGATCATGGTGCCGTTCGTGCGTACGCTGAAGCAGGCGGAGCGCGTGGTCGGGCTGCTGGAGAAGTTCGGCCTGAAGCGCGGTGAGAAGGGCTTGCGCCTGATCATGATGTGCGAAGTGCCGTCGAACGCGATTCTCGCCGAGGAATTCCTGCAATTCTTCGACGGCTTCTCGATCGGTTCGAACGACCTGACGCAACTCACGCTCGGCCTCGACCGCGACTCGGGCATGGAACTGCTGGCAGTCGATTTCGACGAGCGCGATCCGGCCGTCAAGTTCTTGTTGAAGCGCGCGATCGACACGTGTCTGCGACTGAACAAGTACGTCGGTATCTGCGGCCAGGGCCCGTCGGATCATCCTGACTTCGCACAATGGCTGACCGATGAAGGCATCAAGTCGATCTCGCTGAACCCGGACTCGATCATCGAGACGTGGCAGAAGTTGGCGAAGTCGTCGGCGCAGTAAGCGCAGTAAAAAAGCGCAATAAACAAGCCCCGGGCAGGTGCCCGATAGGCAGCTTGCATAAAGGGTGGTGCGCTACATCAAAAGCACGTAAAAGCGTGCTGCACCGCCCAATAAAATGCACGCGCTTCGTGCTATAAACACCCCGGTAGATCCGGGGTGTTTTGCTTTCTGGAGGTCGACGTGGCGCCAGGTGGATTGTTCTGGTGGATCGGGGCGGGTGTGCTAGTCGTGCTGGAGTTGATCAGCGGCACTTTCTATTTGCTGATGATCGCGGTGGGCTGCGTTGCGGCTGCCATTGCGCATCTGGCGGGCGCGACCGCCGACCTGCAGTTCGCGATTGCAGCTGTCGTGGCGCTGGCGGCGGTCCTGTTGCTGAGGCGTTCGCGCTTCGGCCGCAGAGCGCGCAAAGAAGCGTCGAAGAACCCGGACGTCAATCTGGACATTGGCCAGACCTTGAGCGTGCCGGCGTGGCACGAGCGCCGGGCGCGCGCCAATTACCGCGGCGCTGCGTGGGACGTCGAACTGGCCGCCGGCGAGCCCGAAGATGCGCAGTTCTATGAAATCGCCGAGATGCGTGGCAGTTGCCTCGTCGTCGTGGCCAGCCGGCAAGCGAAAGCCAAGGCAACCGTGGCTTGAGCGTGCACCAATGCGTGCACAGAACTACGCACAACTATTCGAACTACGGACCGGAGGGCAGTAATGGATTCAACCATCGTCGGGGCGGTGTTGCTGATTATCGTGATCGTGCTGGCGGCACAGACGCTCAAGATCGTGCCGCAGCAGCATGCGTGGGTGCTGGAGCGGCTCGGCCGCTATCACCGTACGCTGACACCGGGCTTGAGCTTCGCGTTTCCGTTCGTCGACCGGATCGCATACAAGCACATCCTCAAGGAAATCCCACTCGAAGTGCCGAGCCAGGTGTGTATTACGCGCGACAACACGCAATTGCAGGTGGATGGCGTGCTGTATTTCCAGGTCACCGATCCCATGAAGGCGTCGTACGGCTCGAGCAACTTCGTGTTCGCGATTACGCAGCTATCGCAGACCACGCTGCGCTCGGTGATCGGTAAACTCGAACTCGACAAGACTTTCGAAGAACGTGACTTCATCAACCACAGCATCGTGTCGTCGCTCGATGAGGCGGCGTCGAACTGGGGCGTGAAGGTGCTGCGCTACGAGATCAAGGACCTGACGCCGCCCAAGGAAATTCTTCACGCGATGCAGGCGCAGATCACCGCCGAGCGCGAGAAGCGCGCGCTGATCGCGGCATCCGAAGGGCGTAAGCAGGAGCAGATCAATATCGCTTCCGGTGGCCGTGAGGCGGCAATCCAGAAGTCAGAAGGCGAGCGGCAGGCGGCCATCAACCAGGCGCAGGGGCAGGCGTCGGCGATTCTGGCGGTGGCTGAGGCTAACTCGCAGGCGATTCAGAAGATCGCTGCGGCAATCCAGTCGAACGGCGGGATGGAAGCAGTGAACCTGAAAGTGGCCGAGCAGTACGTGAACGCGTTCGGTAACCTGGCGAAGCAGGGTACCACGCTGATCGTGCCGGGCAACCTGGCGGATATGAGTTCGATGATCGCGTCGGCGCTGACGATCGTGAGCAAGGGGAAGGGCGCGACTGAGGTGCGCTGATTGACTTTTGCTTTCTTGCCGAAAAAATGGCCCGCTGATTTTGCGGGCCATTTTTTGTTGAGTATTCGTTGAATCGCAGCTTTTGGCAGTAAGCCGGCTGGGCAGCAAAGCGCGGCAAATCCGCGCATCACGCGGCGCGAATCGGGCCAACTCGCAGGCCAACTCGCAGGCCAAACTCGCCGCTCAAGCCGGTGATTGCGATCACGACGGCGAACGCATCAGGCGCGCCTTCTCGCGTTCCCAGTCGCGCTTCTTTTCGGTCTCGCGCTTATCGTGCTGCTTCTTACCCTTGGCCAGCCCGATTTCGCATTTGACCCGGCCGCCCTTGTAGTGGAAGTTCAGCGGCACGAGCGTGTAGCCGCGCTGCTCGACTTTGCCGATCAGTTTGCTGATTTCCTCGCTATGCAGCAGCAGCTTGCGCGTGCGCACCGGGTCCGGGTGGATGTGGGTCGAGGCCTCGGGCAGCGGGCTGATGTGCGTGCCGATCAGGAACAGTTCGTTATTCTTGATGACCACGTAGCCTTCCTTGATCTGGCCGCGGCCGGCGCGCAGGGCTTTGACCTCCCATCCTTCGAGCACGAGCCCCGCTTCGTAGCGTTCTTCGACCGAGTAGTCGTAGAAGGCTTTTCTGTTGTCAATGATGCTCATGAATGGAAAGTGCCCAACTCGTTTAAAATCACGATTTTAGCAAAGCGGGGCAAGGAAAGCCCGCGGCGCTTGTCCACCCTTGCCACGCGCTGTTCAATTTATGGCAGATGTCCAGAAAACCGTGTTGATCCGCCATTCGGCGGAACAGATGTTCGACCTCGTGACCGACGTCGCCGATTACCCCAACTTCCTGCCTTGGTGCGGGGGAGTCGAAATCCGCCGCCAGGACGAAACCGGCATGGAGGCGAAGATCGATATCAACTTCAAGGGCATCAAACAGCACTTCGCCACGCATAACAGCATGGAGCGGCCCACGCGCATCGACATGGAATTCGCGGACGGCCCATTTCGCAAATTCACCGGCTTCTGGCGGTTCACGCCTTTGCGTGCGGATGCCTGCAAGATCGAATTTGCGTTGCACTACGAATTCACCAACATCATTCTCGAGAAGATCATTGGGCCGGTGTTCAGTCACATCGCCAACACCTTCGTCGAATCGTTCGTGAAGCGCGCCGACCAGCGCTACGGTAAGGCATGAGCGCGCGCTTGTCGATTGAAGTCTGCTACGCGCTTGCTGATGAGCAGACGCTGATCGTGGTCGATCTGCCGGAAGGCGCCACGCTGCAGCAGGCGCTCGAAGCGAGCGGCATCTTGCGGCGTTATCCGCAGATCGATCTGGGCGCGCAGAAGGTCGGCGTGTTCGGCAAGCTGAAGCCGTTGGATACGGTACTCGCCGACCATGATCGCGTCGAGATTTACCGGCCGCTGCTGGTGGATCCGAAGCTGTCGCGCCAACGGCGTGTTGAGAAGACCCGCAAAGCGGGCTCGATCGAAGGGCGCCGCTGGCAGAACAAGGATTCGCGCTAGGTCGTCTTGTGGCTCTGGCTCTGGCTCTGGCTGTGGCTGTGGCTGTAGCCGTGGCCGTGGCCGTGACCGTGGCAGCGCCAAGGGTGCCTCGTCTCAATGCACCGAAGGCTGCGCCTTTTCCTCGATCGACGCCGCGCCGGGCGTATCGTCGTCCGCATGCTGGCGCACCGACCAGCACACCCCCGCCACCAGCAGCAGGATCGCCGCAGTTTCCAGCGGGCGCGGCAGGCGCTGGTCGTAGATGAACGCGTAGAGCAGCGCGAATAGCGTCTCGAACACGATCATCTGGCCGGACAGGGTGAGCGGCAGCCGCTTCGACGCGGCATTCCACAACCCGTTGCCGAGCCATGACGCGCCGACGGCGAGGCCCAGATTCAGCATCCAGAAGGTGTGCCAGCGCTCGTCGCCGAGTGGCCCCTGCAGGCTGCCGGACGGCATGACGGCGACTGCCAGCCACAACCCTGCGCCGAGCGCGCCGGTCACCACACCCCACAGCACCGACCACTCATTGCCGCTGAAATGCGTCTGACGCTGCAGATAGCGGGCGTTTTCGACCGCGAACCAGGTCCAGCAGGCGAGCGCGCCGACCGCGCAGGCGAGGCCGAGGAGCTTCGTCGCGATACTCACTGGCGTGCTGTCCGCTACCGTGAAGACGTCGATGTTGATGCAGGCGATGCCGGCCACCACCAGCGAAAGCGGCCATGCGAGGCGGGCGAGCGGCACGGCGCCATGATCGCGCCGGCCGAGCAGCGTCACCGTGACCGGCAGCACGCCGACGATCAGCGATGCCGGCGCGATGCCGATCATATGGACCGCTGCGGTCAGCAGCAGGTAGTAGAGCAGGTTGCCGGCCAGCGCCAGTTTGACCAGTGCGCCGAGATCTTCGCGGGTCAGGCGTTTGACGAGCGAGCGCGCGATCGGCAGCGCGGCGGCCAGCGAAACGATGCCGTACATCGTGTAGCGGCCCGCGCTCAGCAGCAGCGGTGAAAAATCGGGCAGCACGCGCGGCACCAGAAACACCATGCCCCATAAAGCCCCGGCCATTACTCCATATGCCACACCGCGCTGCATCGACTGCCCCTGCAAGAAAAACTGGAATGGTCGGCAGAATAGCCGTTTGGCGGGCGGGGCGTCTTGTTTGATTCTGCATTCCTGCGGTTTTATCCGGTGTGTTCAGGCGCTTTTTAACTGCCGCGCGGTGGCTCGGCGGCGTGGAAGCCCTCCGAATTGCCCTCGCTCGAACCGGGCGGCGCCTCCATGCACCCGAACGCGCATACGAAACCGGATCGAACCCGAGGCGAACGTGAAAGCGAAATCGAAGGGCCTGAAGTCACGAAAAAAATCCCCCGAAATTCGCTAAGCTGCTGTTAGTGCAGTGAAAACCGGGGAGGTATCGCGTATAATTCGCTTTTGCGCCTATAGGATTTGCCATGCGTCTGATCCAAACAGCACTCACGTTCGATGACGTGCTCCTCGTCCCGGCTTTCTCCGATGTTCTGCCGCGCGACACCAGCCTCAAGACCCGGCTGACCCGCAACATCTCCCTGAATATGCCGCTCGTGTCCGCCGCCATGGACACCGTCACCGAAGCCCGTCTCGCGATCGCGATGGCGCAAATGGGTGGCGTGGGTATCATCCACAAGAATTTCACGCCGGCCGAACAGGCGCGTGAAGTTGCCAAGGTCAAGCGCTTCGAATCGGGCGTCGTGCGCGATCCGATCACCGTGCCGCCGCAAATGAAGGTGCGCGACGTCATCGCGCTGTCGCGCCAGCATGGCATTTCGGGCTTCCCGGTTGTCGAAGGCGCGCAACTGGTCGGCATCGTCACGAACCGTGACTTGCGCTTCGAAGAGCGTCTGGACGAGCCCGTGCGCAACATCATGACCCCGCGCGAGCGCCTCGTCACCGTCAAGGAAGGCACGCCGCTCGCCGAAGCCAAGGCGCTGATGCACAGCCACCGCCTCGAGCGCGTACTGGTGATCAACGACGCATTCGAACTGCGCGGCCTGATGACCGTCAAGGACATCACCAAGCAAACCGAACACCCGGACGCGTGTAAAGACGAACACGGCAAGCTGCGCGCAGGCGCGGCGGTCGGCGTGGGCGAAGACAACGAAGAGCGCGTTGAGCTGCTGGTGCAGGCGGGCGTGGACGTGATCGTCGTCGACACGGCGCATGGCCACAGCAAGGGTGTGCTCGAGCGCGTCAAGTGGGTCAAGCAGACGTTCCCGCATGTCGAAGTGATCGGCGGCAACATCGCTACCGCCGCGGCGGCTAAGGCGCTCGTCGAATACGGCGCGGATGCCGTGAAGGTCGGTATCGGCCCGGGCTCGATCTGTACGACGCGGATCGTCGCCGGCGTGGGC
Source organism: Paraburkholderia phytofirmans OLGA172 (assembly GCF_001634365.1). Lineage (NCBI taxonomy): Bacteria > Pseudomonadati > Pseudomonadota > Betaproteobacteria > Burkholderiales > Burkholderiaceae > Paraburkholderia > Paraburkholderia phytofirmans. The sequence continues at coordinate 2,882,541 of NZ_CP014578.1, read as the reverse complement.
GTGCCGCAGGTCACTGCGATCTCGGACGTATCGGAAGCGCTGAAGGGCTCGGGCGTGCCGGTCATCTCCGACGGCGGCGTGCGTTTCTCGGGCGACGTCAGCAAGGCGCTGGCAGCCGGCGCGAACTCCGTGATGATGGGCAGCATGTTCGCCGGCACCGAAGAAGCGCCGGGCGACGTGTTCCTGTTCCAGGGCCGCCAGTACAAGTCGTACCGTGGCATGGGTTCGGTCGGCGCGATGAAGGACGGCGCGGCAGACCGCTACTTCCAGGACAACTCCGCGAACATCGACAAGCTGGTGCCGGAAGGGATCGAAGGCCGCGTCGCCTACAAAGGTTCGGTCAACGCGATCCTGTTCCAGCTGATCGGCGGCGTGCGTGCCAGCATGGGCTACTGCGGTTGCCGCACGATCACGGAGATGAACGACAAGGCCGAGTTCGTGCAGATCACGGGCGCGGGCTTGCGCGAGTCGCATGTGCATGATGTGCAGATCACCAAGGAAGCGCCCAACTACCACGTGGACTAAACGCCAATGAAGCCATTGCTGCGCGCTGTGCTCATCCTTGATGCGTTGTTGCTGCTTGCGTTCGGCCTGCTGTTTCTGCTGACGCCCTGGACTTCGCTGTACAACGCGCTGCTTTTGGTGCAAACCCAGCCGGCTCTGGTCGGCCAGGGGTTTGGCGTGGCGCTGATCGGGCTCGCGTGGCTTGCTTTGCACGCGTCGATCGACGGCGCGCTTACGTCGACGGTGGCCAAGGTCGTCGGCCATGTGAACTGGCTGACCGGCGTGCTGATGCTGGTCTGGCTGCTTGGGCTGCATACGCCGGCGCTGACCGGTTTCGGGCAGATCATCGCGGTGCTGACCGGGGTCGTACTGCTGGTGGTTGGCCTCGGCGGTGTGCGGCTGTCGGGCGCGGTGCGGCGGCGTGAAAAGGTGCGGCTGGTTGAAGCCACTGCTGCCGAGCGTGCCGAAAAGCAGGCCGCCAAAGATGCCGCGAAAGATGCTGCCAACAAGCGCGATTCCGGTCGGGTGACGGCGGGCTTTCCGGCCTATCGCACCGAACCGGTCGTCGAGCCCGTTATGCCGGTCACACGGCCCGTGAGTCCTGTTTCGGCGGCGCCGCTTCATCCGGTGGTCGCCGAACCCGGGCTGACCGCGTCTGAACGCGCCGCACGGGCTGAGACTGCGGCCGCGCGCGACGACGCACGCAACGCCGCCGCGGATGCGCCTGGTGCGCCGCGTCCGCCGTTTCATGGCTGACTCATGGCTGATTCATGGCTGACTCAGGGCGGACGCCTCGAGCGCCAGAACGTTTGCCGAAGCTACCGGATTCCGTTCGTGCGCGCAGCAGGTGAGTGCCTGCTGCGCCCGCTGGCCCAGCGCGCTTCATCGTCACGCTTCATGCTCGATCGTCCCCACGCGGACTGCTTTGAATTCAACGCCGCGCTTCATGCGCGGCATCCCATATCCGTTCACTTTTGACTCCGTCCGCTGCCATGCATGACAAGATCCTGATCCTCGACTTCGGTTCGCAAGTCACCCAACTGATTGCACGTCGCGTTCGCGAAGCCAACGTGTATTCGGAAATTCATCCGTACGACGTCGATGCGTCGTTCATTCGCGATTTCGCGCCGAAGGGCGTGATCCTGTCCGGCGGCCCGAGCTCGGTCACCGAAACGGATACGCCGCGCGTGCCGCAAGCGGTGTTCGAACTCGGCGTGCCCGTGCTGGGTATTTGCTACGGCATGCAGGCGATGGCCGAGCAGCTCGGCGGCAAGGTCGACATCGGCCACCTGCGCGAGTTCGGCTACGCCGAAGTGCGTGCGCGCAACCATACGAGCCTGCTCGAAGGCATCAACGACTTCACCACGCCGGAAGGTCACGGCATGCTGAAGGTGTGGATGAGCCACGGCGACAAGGTGCTGGAAATGCCGCCGGGCTTCCAGCTGATGGCCTCGACGGAATCGTGCCCGATTGCCGCGATGGCTGACGAGGCGCGTCATTTCTACGGTCTGCAATGGCACCCGGAAGTCACGCACACCGTGCAGGGCCGCGCGATGCTCGAACGTTTCGTGCTGCAGATTTGCGGCGCGAATCCCGATTGGGAAATGGGCCACTACATCGACGAAGCCGTCGCGAAGATCCGCGAGCAGGTCGGTAACGAGCATGTGATTCTGGGCTTGTCGGGCGGCGTGGATTCGTCGGTGGCGGCGGCGCTGCTGCATCGCGCGATCGGCGATCAGCTGACCTGCGTGTTCGTCGATCACGGCCTCCTGCGTTTGAACGAAGCCGAGCAGGTGATGGCGACGTTCGCTGAGAACCTCGGCGTCAAGGTGATTCACGTCGACGCGAGCGAAGTGTTCCTGTCGAAGCTGGCCGGTGTGACCGACCCGGAAGCGAAGCGCAAGATCATCGGCGCGGAATTCGTCGAAGTGTTCCAGACCGAAGCCAACAAGCTGACCGATGCGAAGTGGCTCGCGCAAGGCACGATCTATCCGGACGTGATCGAATCGGCCGGCAAGGGCAAGAAGGCGACGCAGACCATCAAGAGCCACCACAACGTGGGCGGCCTGCCGGAGACGCTGAATCTGAAGCTGCTCGAACCGCTGCGCGAACTGTTCAAGGATGAAGTGCGCGAACTCGGCGTGAAGCTCGGTTTGCCGCCGGCCATGGTGTATCGCCACCCGTTCCCGGGCCCGGGTCTCGGTGTGCGGATTCTCGGCGAAGTGCGTCGCGATTTCGCCGATCTGCTGCGCCGCGCGGATGCGATTTTCATCGAGACGCTGCGCACCTTCATTGACAAGGAGACCGGCAAGTCCTGGTACGACCTGACAAGCCAGGCGTTCGCGGTATTCCTGCCGGTGAAGAGCGTCGGCGTGATGGGCGACGGACGGACCTACGAGTATGTCGTCGCGCTGCGTGCTGTGCAGACGCTGGACTTTATGACTGCGCATTGGGCGCATCTGCCGCACGAATTGCTGGGGCATGTGTCGAACCGCATCATTAATGAAGTGCGCGGGATTAACCGGGTGGTGTACGACATCTCGGGGAAGCCGCCTGCGACCATCGAGTGGGAATGATTCAGACTGCTCCCAAGTCGTTCCGGGAGGACTGGTTTTTCATGTTTTTCGTTTAAAAACATGAGGTTATTGTCCGGTGTGTTCTGCTGTGATCCGGGCAATGCCTGGTGGAAATGTCGGTATCGGTGACGGTGCCGACATTTCTTCCTCGGACGGCCTTGTCCGATACCGTCAAATCAGTCTGACGGTATCGGTTGACGGTATACGTTCGAGGAGTCCCCTATGCTCACAGACATGCAGTTGCGAGCGCTGAAGCCGGCCAAGAAGATCTGCAAGGTTGCCGATCAACGGGGGCTATATGCGGCAGTGACGCCGTCAGGCGCGGTGAGCTTCCGGTACGACTACTCCAGTTTCGCGACGACGGCACGCTGGTCTTTGACCGGTACGATCGCGACTATCTGGGCAGTGACCGGGCCGACGTGTATTGCGTCGAACGCGACGCTGTTGCCGGGCTTTACGACGCCATGGCGCTTGCGACCGGCGAAAGGCCGACGACGCCGGAGACACTGCTCGCCGCCATCGGCCGGCATTATCCCGCATGGGATGATGCATACCGATGGATCTATGTCCGCGCGAGCCGTATCGTTTTTCTCAGTTGAAGCCGGCGAAATCACTCGCATCGTTGAATATTGGCCGGAATCATATGCTGCCCCTGCCAATCGAGCGCATCGAGTAGGTGACCGCGTATCGCCGGCGTTGTGCCGGCTAGACCACCGGCGCGAACTGGGCCAATTTGAGCCGCTCGTGGTGACTGCCTGAATCGGTGACAATTTCCGAAGCGCTATTGACAGCTTCGCTCTAGAACGGCAACCTCCGGTCATGGACCACGACGCGTGCAAATTCATGATGTGCACCATGACCGCCACTGGCGAGTCGTGGGAATCGTGACGTTCATACATCGCACATAGATTTCCTCAACGGCCCTGCCAGTCATGACGGGGCCGTGTCTTTTCAATCGCTCCGTTTTGTATTGGCACAAATAGGAGTGGTTGCATGCACGACAAAGTATGTGTTTCCGATCTTCTGAGTCCTATCGACGCTTGGACCTGGCAGATCGCGCTGAGGAGCGCGGCATGCTGACGATACGGAAAGCTAGCAGTGGCGATGTGCTCGATGCGTGGGATATCCGCAAGGCTTCGGTACTTGCTGCGTGCGCCGAATATTATCCAGAAGCATCCTTGTCAGCGTGGGTTGATGGCTCGCCGACCGACAAATGGGCCAGCGTTGTCGAACGCGACTTTTACGTAGCCATCGATGAAGGATTGGTCGTTGGTACAGGGATGTTTACCGTCGCAAGCGGGCAAGTGGACGCCATCTTCGTCCGGCCGTCTCACATGGGGCGCGGTATTGGGCGCAAGATGCTGCAGTTACTCGAAGCGTTGGCTCGCGATCACGGACTTGCCTCGATGCGGCTCGATGCCACGCTGAACGCGGCACCGTTTTATCGTTATTGTGGTTGGTCGGGGGATGCGATTTCGACGTACCGAACGTCGCGCGGACTGGAATTGGCTTGCGTGCCAATGACTAGAGGGTGTTAGGCACCTGGACAGCCGGCGCGACATGTACAAGCATGAGCATGGCGAAGACAACAAAGTGCAGGCCGGCTAACGTTTCGGGCAGACGTTCGTAGTCTCGCGCCAGTCGCCGGAACCGGTTGAGCCAGCCGAAACTACGCTCGACAACCCATCGGCGCGGCAGCAGCACGAAGCCCTTCTTTGCCTCTGGCAGTTTGATAATCTGCAGTTCGATGCCTTCGTCATGCGCAGCCTGTCGAGCCGTATCACCGGTATAGCCTTGGTCAGCGAATGCAAGCTTTACCGTCTGACCGGTTGCTTGCTGAACCTGACGGGCAAGCTCGGCTACCTGTGCGCGCTCCTGCTCGTTGGCCGGCGTGATGTGCACCGCCAGCAACAAACCTAACGTGTCGACAGCCATATGGACTTTGCTGCCTCGCTTGCGCTTATGACCGTCGTAACCCGCGCGCGGTCCGCTCTCGCAGGTGGACTGCAGAGTGCGCCCATCCAGAATCACCGCACTGGGCTGGCCCTGACGCTCCTGCGCGACCCGAATTACGGATCGCAGATCACTGACCATTGCCTCGAAGCAGCCCGCGTTCAACCAGCGTTGCGTTTGCTGGTAGACCAACTCCCATGGCGGAAAATTGGTCGGCAGCATACGCCACGACGCACCCGCCCGCGCCATCCAGCGCAACGCATTGAACATCTCGCGCAGTTCATACCGCCGCTGTGGAGCATCTTCATTCATCAACGTTAGATAGGGAGCGGCAAAGCTCCACTCTTCATCCGAGACATCTGTCGGGTATGGCTTGCGTTCTGTCATTCCGCCAGGGTACCAGGTCTGGCGAAAAGTGCCTAACACCCTCTAAGCGCGTTGCCCTAGCGTAGCTTGATCCCGTGCCGACTGCTGCCGCCCGCAGTCGGCAAAACGTTTGGCTGAATGGCCGCAATCGGGAAGCCCGTCAGTCCGCTTCGGGGCGCGTGCTGCCGATCGAAGCCTGGCAAGGTTCAAGCTGAACATGTCCATTCCATCTCGGCCAGTACCGGCCGCTCGACGGCAGGCGAGAGATCGCTGACAATTGGGTTGGTTGTCGCTACTTGATCGCAACTCGCGATGTCGACGTCGTCGAGCAGGCGGCACGTCGCGGCGCATCGCCGATCAACACTTCACCCATGGCTATGACCGAAGCACTTCAACTGACTCTCGTTGGCAAGACCATTGATCTTCGCGTTCTTGAACCTGCAGACGCGCCTTGTCTCCTCGACGCTGCGGCAGACGGCGAGCTTTGGAATTTAAAAGTGACTGTCGTGCCGGGGCCGTCGACTATCGACCCATACGTCGCTACGGCATTGCGGGGACATCAGGAAGGTCACGTCGTCCCGTTTGTGGTTATCGCTCGTGATACCGGCCGCATCATTGGGAGCACACGCTTTTGGAAGATCGACCGGACCAATAGGAAACTCGAAATCGGTCACACTTGGCTGAGCGAGTCTGTCCAACGAACGGCGGCAAACACGGAGGCGAAATACCTCCTCCTGAAATACGCATTTGAAGTAATGCAATGTGTCCGCGTGCAGTTCACGACCGATGAGCTAAACGAGAAGTCGAGGGCTGCAATATTGCGCATCGGTGCAAAACAGGAAGGTATCGTTCGCCATGAGCGGATCATGCCTGATGGCCGCAAGCGCAATTCGGTGCGATTCAGCATCATCGATACCGAATGGTCCGGCGTGAAAGCAACGCTGGAAGACAAGCTCATGCGCTCAGCGGAAGCACAAAATACGACTATCTAGGATCTTCCGGGCAGGCGGTCCCGCACCACGGCGAAACATCTCGATCGTCCATCTGTCAGCTTTCCGAGACCGGCCAACTCCAGCCGTTGGTCCGCGCTATGGCGAGGATGTCCGAACGGCGGCTCCGGCCCTTACAACGGCCCCTCGGGCGTGCACGCGATCATCATGATGGCTTTGTTCAAAGGCGAATGGCCTCTCGCGGCCACCCGCCCACGCTCGTGTCGACACAACCTGTCACTCATCAGACGCCCGCAGCCTCTGGCGCGCGGGAAGCTAAGGAAGCCAATTCGATTTCGCTGGTTTCAATCGCGGGCTTCTCAGCGCTAGTGTCAAGCGAGCGCGTCATTAACAGGTAAGCCACCGCAGACACTACCAGGCCTACCGCCCACGCGATATCGACACCACCGATCTTTTGCGCGATCGCACCGGTATAGAAACCCGGCAACACGAAGAACGGGATCGTCGAAAAAAATCCGATCGCATAAGCCAGCAGCCCACGAACGCCCCACGCCCCATAAATCCCGCCCGGCGTGAACAAATCGGTAATCGCGTATTCGCCGCGACGCACAAAGAAATAGTCAACCAGGTTGATCGCCGTCCATGGCACCAGCAGATACAGCATGATCGTCAGCGCGGCAAACAGGATGTCGATTGCATTGCCCGTCAACGCCAGTGAGATGATCATCCACAGCGCGGTCAGTCCTATTAGCGTGACGATACGGATCGAGCGCGTTGGTTTCACCGGCCAGAAGGAATCGAGTCCTGTGACAATGGTCAGCATGGCGCTGTACGCGTTCAGCCCCATCGTCGCGGCCATTGCGCCGATCGATGCCAGCGAGATCAACGCACCGAATCCGTGAAACACCGCATTGCCCGCGCCGTACAGCGCTACGAGGCCATCTGACGCGCCGAGCCGGGTTGCCAGCCACGCACCGAGCGCAATCAGCCAGATTGCCGACACCGACGCACCGATGAACACTGCCGCGATGATCGAACGCGGCCGGGTTTCGCGTGGCAGGTAGCGCGAATAGTCCGAGACATAGGGTGCATAGGTGATGTTGTAGCTCGCGCTTGCGGCGAACTGTGCGGCAAACGCGACGATACTGAACGCCCCCGGATGATCGACCTTGCCGCCCGCCGCGCCGGACATGATCGCCAGCGACAGCACGATATACAGCGGCAGGCTGGCGACGAGCATCCACTTGAACACCCGATGCAGCCAGTCGTGGCCGTACACGGCGAGCGCCAATGCGAGCAGCGCGGTTCCGATCGTGACGGCTACTGGCGACCATCCGAAGATACCCTTCAGTCCGCTCGACATCAGCACCGTATCGACAACATTAAAGCCGACGAACGTGAAGGCGGTAGCGAGCAACACCACGACGACACCCCGATAACCGAACTGCGCGCGCGACTGGATCATCTGCGGCAAACCGAGGTGTGCGCCCTGCGATGCGTGAAACGCCATGAACAGGGTCCCAAACAGAATGCCGAGCGTACCCGACAGCACCGTGTAGCCGAGCGAAAGTCCCATGCCCGGTCCGACGAACCCGATCGCGATGGTGAAAAACTGGAAGTTGCCGAGAAACCAGAATGGCCCCTGTCCGGCTACACGGCCGTGCCGTTCACGTTCCGGAACATAATCGATCGAGCGCGTCTCGATGCCACCCCGATGCGGCGGCACGGCGGCCGGTGCGGGATCCCAAGTCGTTGTGTTGTTGCTGTTCATATCCCTTTCTCGCTTTTGGCAAAGACTACTGGAAGCGGCGCTGACCCCGCGGCTATTACGTGCTTGAATTTCCTGGAAGGCACCCTGGCCGTCGAGCAACTGCGTCGCTCCGCATGGACACGTTCGTCTTCGCTGAGCTCATGCTGCCGAGTCCTCAAGCGTCTGATCCGATTCCGCATGGGCAGGCAGTGGCGACAGGTGCTCATGGACCGCCAGCCACCCTCCGCCAGTCCGCGCAAACACGATCGACTCGCGCTCATCAAGCGTGGCGCGGCCCGCGCGCGTCGATACGGTGGTGCGCACCGCATGCGTGAAAATCGCGCATTCGCCAACCAGCTGCACAGAGCGATCGCTCGACTCACAACCAAGCACTGCGAACTGCTGCTCCTGTTCCAGGCGGTGCCAGAGCGCTTCGTACGCCACACGCGAAGGCAAGGATTCGGTAACGTGATAGAACAGGAAAGTCGCATCCGGCGCGAAGGCCGCGAAATAGGCGTCGCGGTCATGCCGCGCAAATGCATCGATCAATATGTCGGCTGCGGCCAGTACCTGCTGTTCGGTCTCGCTCAAGGAGTCAGCTCCAATCGGTCGGTCAAAGTGGGTGGAGGGCAAGTCAATTGCCCGGAGCAACCGTTTCATTGGCATTGAATCGATGCCGCCGATCGATGCATGGCGCTACCGGGAATCAACTGGAACGGCGTGCTGCTGAGACAAGCTGGCCCGCTTAGGGACACTGGCCAGTTCGCGTGACTAACGCGGTCAATGGATTGATGCTAGAGCGTAAATATTCTGCAAAGAATTTGGCATTCGTGAAGTCAACATTCATCGCGATCGATGTGACCCCTGCGGCTGGCCTGGCCTGACCACAATGATTGACGGTTGACTTCGCCGCCTCGTCCGATTTGCGTCGGCAAAGGGGCCGGCTTTGCCCGTGTCTGCATCTTCGCGCCCGACGATCCGGGTCACGCACGCATGAGACATGCACGACATCGGCGCGGGCGACTCCAGTTCTTCGGCGAGTATGCGCAGCTCGCTGACCGAGCGGCATTTGCACAGTGGCTCGCGCCGCGGCGCGCCTCCGAATGGTTTGTGAATACCAAGCGTCCGTTCGCGAGTCCCGAAGCAGTGCTCGCCTATCTCTCACGCTATACGCGTGTCAGCGATGAACTCTTGTTGAGCCATGCGAACATACGCTTGATCTTCCATCGGCGCCGGTATCAACTCAGCGCGCGACCATCCTGCAATGGCTGCTGCTGTACGGGGAGATCAGTTCGACGCCTCCCTGCGCAAGCTTTTCATCGAGCGGATCACTGTCATCGGCAAGATCCCCAATAATTCGTCAGGGCTCTCCCGGCGTGGCGTTTTCATCGAGTGTAGCTTCGACAAGGGTAACTTCATGTGGGCTAGCAGAGGACGTGTGCACGGCGAGTGAAAAATCATGAGCATCTGAAAAAACCATGAGCTTCGTACCCTTGCTCTTCTACAAGTTTTTCTCGTCGTGCCATGCCATGCCATGCCAGGCAAGCTAACACGGCACGCGAGAAGTTAACACGGGGCGTTTATGAAACCACTTCTAGCGTAGCACGGTGGCGTGTGGCTCAAGAGCCGAAAAAAATATCGCAGAAGCTGACAGGTCCGACGCAGGTCGACGGAACTGAGGGGGCCGTCTTTTGTTTGATGTGGCCGGCATCGCTAGTGCCTGTCGTTGCAACACCCATCCCACTGTCGCCGTTTTGCTGCTTGAGCCGCGCGACCTGCTGTTCAAAGATCGGCGCAACGTCGGGGTACGACGTATCACTCACGAAATTCAGACCGTTGCGTTCGGCTTCAATCAACTCCTGCCGCACCTGCGCCCGAGTCTTTTCTTGAGCCTGCGCGTTGATCGCAATGCCCGCTGCGGCGGCGAGAATCAGGGAGAAAACGATGGTTCGCTTGTTCACTTTGGACTCCAATATAAATGACTGGAAGTTTCTGGTTCTGCATCATGAAGCGCGCGGAAAACTCAACCGGGTTCCGTCGGACGAGGTGCGTCGTAGAGGCCTTACCGTCGGAGACAGGTTCGAAGCAAAGCCACCGTTCGCTGCTGTAAGGATTCCTTGATCCACGGCATAAACACATTCTCGTCGTATGCATCGCAACCGACCGGAATCCAGTGCTCCAGAACGTTGGATACCGCATTCCCCTTTTCTCTGCTCGCTTCAATGTGAGAGGATGGAACGCTGCAGTCTTAATCACGCGTGCTCACACTACGGTATACCGGGAGCGGGCGCCGCTTATTCCCAAAGCTGCCGGGGGGGTAGAAAAAAATGGCTGACGACAACGCCTCGCTGCTGCCATGGAACATGCCTACCCAACCCTCACGATAAAGCCGTCTCGCGAGGAACTCGATTATTAAACATGAGCCAACGAATCAACTTCCGTGCAGCGGTGACGGAGATCACAAGCGATTCGTCAGTCACTGTGAATTCGATGTCGCACCATTGCCTACGTTGACGGAAATCTCGAAGGATGCCGGGAGTGGGCGCGTCCTGCGAAGTTCCTGTAGATCAAATTCCCATGCGTCCAGCAACGCCGTCGCGGTCGATGAACTTGTGTTTCAACGCGACGGAGATGTGCGCAATCAGCAAGAGCGCATAGTTCGCTTATGTTCTTGCAACAGCATGCAACGGGACTTAGATCATTGAACCCGAATCAGACCGCAAGTACGCGCGATTTATTCCGGTCGGTTACCAACATGCCAGTCCTTCGGGAATAACCTTGCTCGAGTTGCGGTATGGACAAGACACCCATCCCGATGCTTCGGGACTGGTGAACTACCGTTCGGGAGAAGGACATGAGACGTATCTATTTGCTATTGCCGAATGTGCATAGTGCACAGATGACTATCAACGAACTTCTGTTATTGCGGGTCGAGTGGCGACATATCCACGTGATTGCCAATCACAATGTGGCGCTCGAGGATTTGCCAGAAGCGACCCTGGCGCAACGCAGCGATCTGTTGCCCGCCCTCGCGAGAGGGGTGGCGATGGGCGGCCTCACGGGGACGCTGGCCGGACTGGTCGCACTGGCGTTCCCGCCGGCTGGCCTGACGATTGCAGGCGGCGCGGTCGTGGCGATCACGCTCTGTGGCGCTGGCTTTGGTGCATGGACGGCGACGATGATTGGCGTCGATGTACCGTATACGCGGCTCAAGCGCTTTGAACAGGCTATAGAAAAAGGCCAACTACTGATGATGGTCGACGTGGTGAAAGATCGCGCCGAAGAAATCGAGGAGGTGATCAAGCTGCGTCGCGCCGAGGCCGACATCCAGGGAACGGACCCGACGATTCCGGCGTTTCCGTGACGCCGCGTAATGTCATCCATCGATGCAGAGCGTCATGCGGCCGGGTCAATCCCGCAGCCAATCTCAGACGCTCGTTTACTCAAGGAGTCTTGACTTAAAATCGAATTCGTTGAACCGACTTATCATGCTATCCATACCTGATTCGCTCATTGTGAACGCCGCGCTGTTTGAACCGCCCCGGATTTGGTGGAGGCTCCAATTCTTGAGAAAATGGAGCTATGAACAAGTCGAACAAATTTTCTGCTGAAGTCCGCGAGCGTGCTGTGCGCATGGTGCAAGAGCATCGGGGCGAGTATCCCTCGCAGTGGGCAGCGATCGAATCCATCGCCCCTAAGATCGGCTGTACGAGCCAGACGCTGCTGGGATGGGTCAAGCGAGAAGAAGTTGATAGCGGTGAGCGTGAGGGCGTCACGACGTCGGAACGTGAGCGCCTCACGGCACTGGAGCGTGAGGTTAAGGAACTGCGCCGTGCCAATGAGATCCTGAAGCTGGCGAGCGCATTTTTCGCCCAGGCGGAACTCGACCGCCGCCTGAAGTCCTGAAGGCCTTTATCGATCAGCATCGCGACACCTTCGGGGTCGAGTCGATCTGCAAGGTCTTGCGGATTGCCCCGTCTGGCTATCGGCGTCATGCCGCACAGCTTCGCGATCCGTCGCGGCGCTGTGCCCGAGCGAAACGCGATGAGTTTCTGAGTCCGGAAATCAAGCGAGTCTGGCAGGCCAACATGCAGGTCTACGGCGCAGACAAAGTCTGGAAGCAGTTGAACCGGGAGGGTATCGCGGTGGCACGTTGCACCGTCGAGCGGCTGATGAAGCAACAGGGTTTGCGCGGTGTGAGGCGTGGAAAGCGAGTTCGCACGACGATCCCCGACGTATCGGCTCCACGCCCGCTCGACCGGGTCAACCGTCAGTTCAAGGCTGACCGGCCGAACCAGCTCTGGGTTTCGGATTTCACGTACGTCTCGACGTGGCAGGGCTGGCTTTATGTCGCATTTGTGATCGACGTGTTTGCTCGGCGCATTGTCGGCTGGCGCGTCAGCTCGTCGATGACCACGGACTTCGTTCTGGATGCACTTGAACAGGCGCTGTACGCTCGACGGCCGGACAATGACGGAACACTGATCCATCACTCCGATAGAGGTTCGCAATACGTCAGCATTCGCTACAGCGAACGGCTGACCGAAGCAGGCATCGAGCCGTCGGTTGGCAGCAGGGGCGACAGCTACGATAACGCGCTGGCTGAAACGATCAACGGGCTGTACAAGGCAGAAATGATTCATCGTCGTGCGCCGTGGAAAACGCGTGAGTCCGTCGAATTGGCGACGCTGGAATGGGTAGCCTGGTTCAACCATCATCGGCTGATGGAACCTCTCGGCTATATCCCGCCCGCTGAAGCTGAGGCAAACTACTACCGGCAATTCAGCAATACCATCGCTGTGCCGGCATCAACTTAAACCAACCAGCCTCCACGATTCTCGGGGCGGTTCAGTTGGCAGCATCGAACTGTGTACTCGTAAATGCCGCTGGGGTTCGGCGCACTTCATATAACGCGTGCAGAGGTTACTTACGAACTCGAAAAGCTGAAGTGAGCGCGGATATCGCGCCTTCTCCAGGTGACGATCCATACCACCCCCGACATTCAGGCGGGCAACAACGGGTCGAAGCCAAACTTCAAGCGGAATAGAATGCGCTAATAGGCGGTAACGACGCGGCGCAGACCCGATCCATGCCTTGATCAAGATTGACGATACATCTATGAAAAACTCCTTCCTGAATGGCTCCACTGCACGCGGCGTCGTCGCCGCGTTGAGTCTCGCGATCGCGCAACTGGCGAACGCCCATGTCTATCCAAAACGTCAGGTGCCGCCCCCTGGAGCTAGCATGTCTGTTTCGCCCAGGGAGGTGTCGATCGATTTCGATGACGGACTCGAAGCGGCATTTAGCGCGATCACGGTGACGGATGCAAAGCGCAGGTCCGTGACGCTTGGCAAGGCGATGGTCGATTCGTCGAACCCGAAACACATGTCGGTGCTGCTGAACCAGCTAACGCCCGGTGTGTATACGGTCACGTGGGTTGCGGTCGCCGCCGACGGGCATCGTACGGAAGCCGAATACACCTTCACGGTCAAATAGCGGCGATCTTGCCTGGCGTTGTGTTTGCATTTGGAGTTCAGTGATTCTTTCTGCAATCTTCGGCGCTCAAGTCCCTTGCGCAATTGGCCCGCGATGAAAGCGCCGACGATCGCGGATGCAGATGAGTGATGACATCGGTGCACCTATAAGAGGCCAGAAGCGGGCAAATAGTCGGCCCGTAACGCCCGAAAAGTCGGGGCTGAAGGGTGGGGTGAAGACTGCCCGATGAACTCCGGCATGCCGAGGACGCGCTCAAATTGCGCTGCCTGTTTCATGCGTGAATCCTGCTCCGTGAAGATCGGTTTAACGTCTGGGTAGGAGGTTTCGGTGACATTGTTCGGGCCGTTCAGCAGTACCTCGATCAGTTCATCTGGAAACCTCCGCGCGGGTCTTGACTTGCGCAAATGCACCTGACGAATCGAGAACAGCCAGAGAACGGACGACCACTGAAAATTCCTTCATTGCAGACCTCAGTCCGCTTTTCGATATGCAATGAGTAGACGCTGTTTCGTCGCTGGATATTCCCGCAACTTCAATAAAACACATTTGGCCGACAACAAAATCAGTTCGCAGTCGGCTCGTCAGCATCAGGCTGCCGATCGGTATTGGTCACCGATTCTGCTCACGTCGCGGTTACGTGCGTGGCAATGCGATCCTGGTGCGCGGCCACCGCAACCAACCAGGGCGCGAACCGGTTGCGCCGACCCCACGACCAAATTCGAAATGTGCAGCGGGCTGGAATAAAACGGATGACCCGGCAGTCTATGCATTGAATCCAGTCTGGAGGCCCGTCGGATAATCCGGCGGTCTACCTCCTGAACCTTAGTCGAGAGGGCACTATGTCGTCTGATCTTCCATCCGATCCGTCGCGCCGCGGCGCGTTGAAATGTCTTGCCTTCGGTGGCGTAGGCACCGTGTTTGTCCTGGCCGGCGGTATTCTCACGCCGGTGGAATTAGCCCTCGCCGCCACAGCGAAGGATTCGTCAGTTGCCTCGGGTGTTCCCCTGTTCCTTCAGATCAGCGATTCTCATATAGGCTTCAACAAGGAAGCCAATCCGGATGTCGCCGGTACGCTCAGGCAGACGATTGACTTTGTCAACGCCATGCCGGTCAAGCCGGCGCTGACGATTCACACAGGTGACATTACTCATCTGTCCAAGCCGGCAGAGTTCGACCTCGCGGCCCAATTATTGTCGGGCCTGAATATCACCGAGCTGCATACCGTGCCCGGCGAACATGATGTGACTGACGGGCCAGGGACGGAATACTTCAACCGCTTCGGTCAAGCCTCGGACAATAAAGGCTATTACAGCTTCGACCACAAGGGCGTGCACTTCATCGGGCTCGTCAACGTAATGCATTTCAAGCCGAATGGATTGGGCGGCTTGGGCGACGACCAGCTCGCCTGGCTGGAGAACGATCTGAAGGGGCGCTCGTCCAGCACGCCGATTGTCGTCTTTGCGCACATGCCGATGTGGACGATTTACGAGCCGTGGGGGTGGGGCACCGGCGATGCAGGCCAGGCGATGAGCTATCTGAAGCGCTTTGGTTCGGTCACCGTCCTGAACGGGCATATCCATCAGATCGTGTCGAAGGTGGAGGGCAACATCACCTTCCATACGGCGCGCTCGACGGCGTATCCCCAACCGGCGGCCGGCAATGGCTCCGGCCCCATGCCGCTGACGGTGGCGAGCGATCAGCTTCCGAGGATGCTTGGCGTGACCAGCATCAAGATCGCGCGCCACCCGCTGAAGGCGACACTTAGCGACACGACACTCGCCTGACTCCGGACACCACCCACCCACAAGGATCCTAATCATGCGAACCATTTTCTTTCGTCGCGCCTTCATCGTCTCACTCGCCGCCGGGATGCTGATGTCGGGATTCGCTTCCGAGTTCACCGTCGCGCAGGCGCAGGAGGCCAACGCAGTCGTGATAAAGAACTTCATGTTTTCGCCGATGTCCCTCACGGTCAAGGCTGGTTCGACCGTGACCTGGAAAAATCTCGATGGCGAACCGCATGCGGTTGTCAACGATGCCGGCCTGTTTCACTCCGGCGCGCTCGATCAGAACGACACCTTTCAGTTCAAGTTCGATAAACCCGGTGTCTACAAGATATTCTGCGGAATTCACCCGTATATGAAAGAGACGATTACCGTCAAGTAGGAGCACTCTCTCCCGGAATTCATGCCGCCAGAGGTTGAGCAACTGACCGGAAGGAGGCGCGAGGGGGAGCTCTGCGCTGCGCACTATCTATGCCGGTGCGCAGCACGGATTATCACGTTCCGAACTGTGACACTGCGCCGACTCAAGGTGTCGGCTTCGTCTGCCCGGTCTGCCCCAAGCCCATCACTGCGCTTCTTTCCGCTAGATGTTTGGCGGCAACCTTTGCTTCCGCGGCCTGAATGTCGGCGGGGTAGTCAACGTCGTCGCCCTGGGCCGGGTTATACCCATCTCGTTATACAGAAGTGTCGTAGCCGTCGCGCAAGATCTGGATGGTGCTCACAGCATCCATGACTCGCTGCATGCCAATCCACAACGTCTTCGCGCCCGGTTCACCATCGCTCTTGCGCCCGAGGAATCCACCCAGTGACGCGATCATCCGTATCATCTGGTTCAGTGTCGGTGGTTTTTTCGGACGCGCCTTCTTGCAGAGCACGTGAGCACCATGTATCTCGTCAGCCGCGAAGAATAGCGACGCGTTTAGCTCCGGACACGTTCTGCCCACACGCATGAGCCGTGCAATACGCCACGATACGACCATGTACAGCGCAAGTGCCTTCTCTACCCGTTCCATCTGCGAGAGCTGCAGCGCCTCAACCCGGCAGGCGTTCTTCAGGACATTGAAGAACATTTCTATTTCCCATCTCGCGCGGTACCAGTCGATGAGTTCGATGAGCGCATCCGCATCACCCGCTTCGCGGTTGGTCACAAGACGCCAGATGACTGGCTTTACGCCCGCTGGCGCATCCACCTCATACGCCTCGACGCAGGTGAGCGTGACGCTGACGCGACCGGGCAGCGTAATGCGCTGGCTGCGCAGTTCCTGCTTCACTTCACGTGCCTTCTGGCCACTGCGCCCGGGCAGCACGAAACTGATACGGCCGAGCACGTTACCCGCGTGCACCTTGTCCCACAGCTTTTCTTCGTCCTTCAAGGCACGGTTGTGCTGCGAGCGGATCAGCCAGTCCGCCGGTTCACCCAATTCCTGCGCACGCTGCATGAGCGCCGCGATGTCGCCTTCACGATCGGCCACATACACCAGCCGCGCGTCTGGCAGGGCCCGTGCCTGTTCGGCCACGATCTCATAGCTTTCGATCCACCGCGCACTTTCCCTGACTCCGCCACGCCTGCCGTTTGCATCGCGTGACTCGCGCGCCCACATCCAGGCATTCATCACACCCAGCGGCTCCCGATCCGGTGTCACCGCATAAGTCGCGTGAAGATACATGCCCACCTGTGCTTCATAACTGAGTGGGCCGGCCCCTTCGATGTCCTGACCGTTAAAGTTCAGCTCTGTCGTATCGGCAATGCACAGCACCACCGGCAACGCTCCCATGCGCGCCGTGGTGCGATCCCAATGCGGCTGCATCATGTCGCGCCAGTCGATGCGCTCATTGCCTAGAAAGCGATATGCTGCCATCGTCTCGGCCCAGCCTTCGCACGCGCCCGGAATGCTGGCCGTGGGCCGGCTGGCAAACCGTTTGATCAGTTCCTTCGCGCGCCGGTCTCGCCGTGGATCGCCCAAATCCAGAGTCTCAAATTCTTCGTCCACCCATGCTCCCGCGTCGTTTCGGATCTTCATGCTGAAAATCCGAGAGTAAACGCGAAATCCGCATTGTTAACAACCCCCTTCCGGCTACTTTGCTATCCAACATCGTCTCCGGAACTGTCGATTTGTGTATAACGAGATGGGTTATACCCGGCCGCCTCCAGCTCTTCGAGTTCATGTCGCACTTCCGCGCGAGTGAGCTGATGTGCGGCAGGGGCAGAGGAAGTTTGCGCATACACGCTGGCCGAAGTTGCCATCAGCACTGCGCCCGCAACAACCAGCGCACGTAGTGGCTGGTCAACAAACTGATTCATCGAATCCGATTTCATAGTAGTGCTCCTTGCTTCATGGAATGCTTATTCGCGCGAGGATCGGCCTGGGCTGCACATGATGCGAGCGGTGGTGAGAGGACGGGACGCATGCGTGCCGTCCTCCGCCATGAAAGTTCAGCCGGGACGAAATGCGTGTTCAATTGGTAGTGCTGCCCGTCATGGTTGCGCGCTGTTTCGCAATATGCTCCTGCTTCATGCGGGCGACCTGCGCCGCGAAAATCGGATTGACATCTGGGTACGAGGTATCGGTGACATAGTTCAGGCCGTTCTGCTGCGCTTCGATCAGTTCCTGATAGACCTCGGCGCGTGTCTTGCTCTGGGCAAATGCGCCCGATGACATGAGAACGGACAGCGACATGGCGGCAATAGCGAGCTTCTTCATTTCAGACTCCTGATAATAGTGTGCGGTATGCAATGAGTAGACGCGGCTTCGTCATCAGATATTCCCGAATCTTCGATAAAAGCATTGGCCTGACTGTCCGCGTCACCTTGCAATCGGCGACATATATCGGATGGCTGGTCGGGGGGATGTCGGCCGTCCGCGGGGGGCGCCGTTCCATGGGCAGGGTTACGTTCGCGGGGGAGGGAGTGCGTCGTTGTGACCTTCAGCGCGGATACAATGTCTTTGAAATCACTCATCCGTCTGCCCGCGCTCGAGGGCACCGCCAGCCGGCGGGGAGAATTAGACGAGGGGCGTCGTATCGTGCACCGGACCGGGCATGGGGAGGACTTGACTGGCGGCTCAAGCCGGAGATAATTCACGGCGGCGGGCTTGGTTAGCTTGATGCAATTGCATCAGGCGGGGCGTTTCCCGAAGGTTTCTCCGCGCACGTGTATCGATCAAACGACCTCCGCGTACTACGCCAGAGTAATACGGAGCGATTTTGACCGTCGGGGAATAAAAACGACGTGCTGGCGGTCTTATAACTGTCGGTCACGGATTGCGGTTACT
The DNA here is from genome assembly GCF_001634365.1 of Paraburkholderia phytofirmans OLGA172. Taxonomy (NCBI): domain Bacteria; kingdom Pseudomonadati; phylum Pseudomonadota; class Betaproteobacteria; order Burkholderiales; family Burkholderiaceae; genus Paraburkholderia; species Paraburkholderia phytofirmans. The sequence continues at coordinate 2,863,890 of NZ_CP014578.1, read as the reverse complement.
GCAGGAATTTCACAATGACCGATCCAGTCAGCGCGCAGCGCTTCGAGAAGCTCGTGTTACCTCATATGAATTCAGCCTTCAATGTTGCGCGATGGCTGACGCATAACGACCAGGATGCCCAGGACGTGGTGCAGGAGGCGTATCTGCGCGCGTTCCGGTTTTTTGGCGGATTCCGCGGCGACGATGCCCGTGCCTGGTTGCTAAGCATCGTGCGCAACACCTTCTACTCCTGGTATCAGCAGAACCGGGGCCACGCACCGGATACGATGGAGTTTGAGGAAGACATGCATAGCCTTGAGACGAGTACCGCTGATCACGACGACAGTCCTGAAGCGATGCTCATGCGCAGCCAGAGCCAGAAGCGGGTGCACAAGGCGTTGCAGAGTCTGCGTCTGGAATACCGGGAGGTGATCGTGCTGCGGGAGCTGGAAGAATTGTCGTACAAGGAAATCGCCACGATTGTGGGCATCCCGATGGGGACGGTGATGTCGCGCCTCGGACGCGGCCGCCAGCAACTTGCGGCGTTGCTCGCCCCGACGGATCAGGAGGCATGATGGATCACGAACAGGCCTTCGAACTGCTGCCAGGCTATCTCGACCAGGAATTGAGCCTGTCCGAGGCGCTCGAATTCGAGCGCCATCTGGCAGGCTGCGAGCAGTGTCAGCAGGTCTACGCGCAGCACCGCCAGGTGAGTGCGCAACTCAGGCAGGCGGATTTGCGCGTCGAGGCGCCCGCGGAACTGGTGAAACGCATCAAGGCGGCGTTGCCGGGGCGGCCATCGCTCTGGCAACGGCTGGTTGAGCTGTTCGGTTGGCGGCGCGGCGGCGGGTCATTGGGCTGGGCACCGGTTGGCGCGATGGTGATGAGTGTGGTCGCGTTGACGTGGAGCGCGGGGTTGTACCTCTCGGTGCCGTCGAGCGAGACGCGCCTGAGTCAGGAACTCGTGGACAACCATATCCGCTCGTTGCAGTTCAATCACCTCTCGGATGTAATTTCAACCGACCGGCACACGGTCAAGCCGTGGTTTGACGGCAAGCTGGACTTTGCGCCGCCGGTGGTCGATCTGGCGCAGCAGGGATATCCGCTGGTCGGCGGGCGGCTGGATTACCTGAACGGGCGACCGGTCGCCGTGATGGTCTATCGGTACAAGCTGCACCCGATCAATCTTTATGTGTGGCCGGGCGACGACGCGGGCGCCACGCCTCATATCTACCAGCAGCAGGGCTATCATCTCGCGCACTGGAGTGCTGCCGGAATGAATTACTGGGCAATTACCGATGCCGGGGGCATGGAACTGAACGGCTTCATCTCGGACCTGCGAGCGCATCCGGCTTCCTAGCGGTCGCGACGCGGTAGGTTTGCGGCGGACTATCTGGGCGACGCGAAAGCGAGAATAAATTCGTGAGTGACGCGCAATGTCGCGAAGTGCTGTCAGGTCTGAGGCATCTGGGATGCCTTGGACAGCACACGGACATGAACCGGGTCATGGCGGCCTTTCAGGTGCGCATCAAGCTGCGGCAGGTCTGCCGCCGAAACGCCGGCATGCTGGAATACCTGTTCGGACACGATAGCGTCGCAAGCCATTTCTTTTGTCAGTTCCTCAAGTCTTGAGGCCACGTTCAGTGGGTCACCAATTGCGGTGAATGTCACATGCTCGCGAAAGCCAATCTCACCCATTACAGCCCGGCCGCAATGCAATCCGATGCCAAACCGGATAGGTGTTTTCAGTTGCTGCTCGAGCGCAGCGTTGAGTTGATCAATATTGGCTGCCACCAACGGCACCGCGCAGAGCGCCTGGCGACAAGCAATGGCTGGCTCGCTGTGTAAGCCAAAAATCGCGAGCACAGCGTCGCCGATGAACTGGTTTGGCATACCACCCGCCTCTACCACCGCGGCACAGACAGCGCTCAGGAAGCGACTAACTACGAATATGCTGTCGAACGGTAGTTGCGCCGCCGCAAGCTGTGTGGAACCCCGCATGTCCACGAACATGAACGCCGCGAATCGCTCCTGCGGCATGACGTCCCGCTGACGCGGTTGCAGAAAGGCCGTGAATGCGGCCGGCGGCACCAGTGGCCACACGGAGAGATCATGGATCGGCCGCAACTGGCACGCAAGACGCACTGTCTGCGAGTCAGCTCCCAGTCGCTCGAGGACACGCCGCTCCGCCTCGGCTGGCCTGGGCAGCGGCACATCGCTGAGCACGCGCACCCTGCACAATGTGCATCGGGCCCGGCCACCGCACGTGCTTGCATGGGGAACTCCGGCCATCCGGCTGGCTTCCAGCACCGAAAACCCGAGCGGCGCGAATACCTTGCGCCCGTCTGGATATAAGATGCAGAGCCGTCCGTGCCGGCGCTCCCGGACCGTGCGCAGCAGCCGCGCTCCAAGTACCAGCAGCAGCGCGCCACCATCGAAGAGCAAAAAGTCGTTGCGCAGATCGGCGAGCCAGAGATTTTGCAATCCCGTCCCGACGACCGTCGGCCGAGTCGCCGCAGCGCGCCAGACGGGATCCTGGGCAAGCGCGATCACTTCCCGTCCGCCTTGCAGGTAACCTAGAAGAGCGAGCACGGGGAGCAGCACGGCGACGCTCAGCAGCACGCTTCGCCACGCCCCAAACCATGGCTTCAACCGCAACCAGAACCAGACGCCACAACAGCCATGCGACCAGGCGACCACCAACAGCATCAGTTGCGCCCGGCCGAAGAATGGCGAAGCGATCCAGAACGAGTACAACAACTGCGCGTAACCCTTGTTCAGGCCGAAGGCGGCAAATGCGACCCGCGTATTGGCGAGATGATTGGCTAGCAGCGGCGGAATGCACAAACCGAGGACGAGCTGCGCCGCCTCACCCCGATTCCAATGCACCGAGCGCCGCTCATAGAGAGCCCACAGACCCAGGAAGAAATGCGTCACGAGCGCGCTGTACAGCACACCTGTTCCAAGCCATCCCTGCCAGATAAACTTCTGTACAAGCAGACCACGCTCCAGCCACGCGAGCGAGATATTCCCCAGCGAGTGATTCAGGAGGTGTGCCCCTACATAGGTGAACAGCACCAGCCCGGTGGTTAGCCGAACCGATCGCACTCCTGCCGGCCGCCATCTTTGAAAACTGGGAAAGCGCAACATGCTCTGCTCTCCACCCTCTTGATCAGAGGCATTTCGTTGGGAGATCGACCGGCGGGGCGCGGTTCGATGTGGTTGCAATGCGTGTTTAGTCACGCATCCATCGTCTTGTCGCCAAGGTCGTGGAGCTTCTTGAGAAACGCCAGCTCGCACCTGGTTTGTGTGCTTGCGACGCCAAGCTGGGCGACCACGTGCCTTGACACATTACTGCGGAACTGGCTCTTTCGAAGCGTGCCTTCAGGAATATTACTATTGTCGATCAAGCGATTGACGAAACTGAGCGCACGCGACTCACGCATCAGCGATGAGTTGAACGACATCTAGTTTATACGGTTCAGGATTTCGGCCGAAGCTCGCACCGATCCACGGCGCTACTCGTTGGAATGGCCAGCGCCTGAGCGACGTCGCGTTGAAGACGTGATACCGGTACGAACGGCGATGTGATTCGGCGACGTCGCGTTAAGTGGAACGTCGCGGGTAGACGCGATCAGACAAACACGCTGTACATGTCGTCGTACATTTTGGATGCCTAATCATGATCTGAGAACTTGCCGATCTTTTCACTCGTAGCCAGCTACCCGGATCATCGTCGACGCCCCCTTCAACGCCTGCGTCGCGGTGTACGACAAGCCCTACGAGGCAACACGGTCGCGAATGAGACCCCGCACAAAATGCGCGTACTCTTTCATTCGACAACGCGATACCATCAGGTAAATTCCCTCACGCAGCGAACCATCTCAAGTAACGATCCGTATATAGAATGCAAGGCTACCTACCCAGTGTCGTACTGACCGGAGCTGCTGCTCTGCTTGAGGGACTTGGCGTTCAACCTGAGCTGGTTGCGGCAGGAGCCGATCTGCCGGATCTTGCGCTCCGTTCAGCCGATGTGCCGATCCGGGGCGCGCAAGTGCTTCGATTCCTTTCGCTGGCTGCTGAAGTTACGCAATGCCGGAACTTTGGATTGAGGCTTGCCGAATATCAGGGCCTGGCGGTCCTGGGGCCGATTCTTGTCATGATGCATGGCGCGCGTACCATCGGGGAGGCAATGGATACGCTTGCCGAGTTCTACGTACTACATACATCGATGTCTTCTATTCGGGCTGCGCGGGACGATCAGGGGATGGTGCTGACTTACGACCTTGAAAGCGCTTCCGGTCCCGGCGAGGTTCAGGCAGTTGAACTGGGTCTCGCTAACGGTATGCAGTATTTGCGTACCCTCTGCGGTACCGGCTGGCAGCCGGCCGTTGTGCAATTCCGTCATTCGGCGCCTGCGGACTGCGCAATGCACAGGCGCACGTTTGGACCATCCCTGGAATTCGATCAGGACAGAAACGCGATTGTCCTCGATCGCGGTACGGTGACGCGTCCAGTGACACAACTTCGCCGTAACGCGCATCGTGTGCTCGAGGCGCATTTGCGGCGGGAAAGAGCCCAGGTGGAGGCACTATGGGCGGTACGCACGCAAACGATGATTCGCGCGCTGTTGCCGTTCACGGACAGTTCGCTCAACGCCATAGCGCGAGCGCTTGCTATGTCCCCGCGGTCCCTGCAACGTCGGCTCTCAGAGGCCCGCACGACGTTCGATGAACTGCGGGAACAGGTTCGTGAAGATCTCGCACTGAAGTATGTGCAGCAGTCAAACCTGCGTCTCGCTGAGATATCCGAACTGCTCGGTTATTCGCAGCAAAGCGCGTTTAGCCGTGCGTTCAAGCGACTGCGGGGCGTCACGCCCCGGCAGTTTCGAGCAATGCGTCACGAGGCTGACCCCGGACGCTTTGCTGAGTAGCAATAGGCCGCCTTGGGTTTCACGCGGCGACGAACGTTGGATTCAGGAATTCCGGATCGGGATATTGATAGAAGCCGCGTCCCGCCAGTTCACCGAGATACCCTGTATCGATGAAATGAGTTTTCACGTATTCCGCCATGCGCCGATACGTCGAATCACCCGACCGTTCAGCAAGCGCGCGGGTCACGTTATAGACGGTCGTCATGCCGATTCTGTCGAGAACGCCGAAAGGGCCAATGCGATCCTCTTTGGCAATCATCCACACCTTGTCGATCGTCTGAACATCTGCGACCTCGTTGACCAGCAGACCTAGAGCGGCGACCAGCATCGGGATAAGCACGGTGTTCAGCAAGCAGCCGGGCTGCTCCTTGCGCAGCGGTATAGGCACCATGCCGATACGATGCGCAAACTGCACCATGTGTGCGAATACGGCGGGGTGGGTGCCCGGATGTCCCATGATTTCCGCGATATTATGCTTCCATATCTCGTTCGCGAAATGCAGGCTCAGCACGCGCTCGGGCCGGTCGGTGAACATGGCGAACTGGCTCGGCACCAGCGTCGACGAGTTGCTCGCAAAGATGGTACCGGCCGGCGCTACAGCCGACAGGGACCGGTAGAAAGATTGCTTGATGGCCAGATCCTCGGGGATGGCTTCGATGACGAGGTTCGTGCCGGCGACGGCCGAACCGAGGTCGGTACTGCCCTCGAGGCGTGCCAACGTGGCTTCGATCTGCTCGCGAGACGCGCCGAGGTCCGCAGCGTAGACGCGCCCTAGGGCATCAAAGCGGGCGTTCGCGCGCTCCAGGCAGGCGGTATCGACGTCGTAGGCGACGACGTCGATACCGGAAAACGCACACTGAAAAGCGATCTGCGCGCCCAGCACACCGGTGCCGGCCACCATGACGCGTGCAATCGGCTGATTGTCGTTTAGGGAGTGAGTAGACATGAGTAACGGGTACGGTGCGTATCGTAGATCGGATGGGGCGGATTTTTTGCCGGCACGAGGATTCACACCAACGGCGAGATGGCGAGATGGTCGAGCAGCAATGGGATGACCCGGTCCGGCGCTTCTTCAGGGAGCCAGTGACTGGCCCCCTCCAGTATTTCGAAACGATAGGGCCCGTCGACAAAGCCGCCCGTAAGCATGGCAGCTTCGCGGCCGAGAGCACGGTCTTCGGATCCCCAAACGTAGAGTGTCGGGACGGCAATGCGGCCTGCGGGATACGACAGGTTATCCGGGAGCGCGCGATACCAGTTCAACGTCGCGGTAAGCGCACCAGGCTCGCTGAGGCGCCGCACGTTTTCGTCCACGAGCGAAGCGGGAACGCGTCCCGCGTAGGCGGCTCGCAGCGCCGCTGCTCCGTCCGCAAGCAGGCGTCGCTCTGCGACACCCCCTGGTTGACGAAAAACACGAACATAATCCAGGCGCCGGTATTGGTCTTCTTGATGCAGTGCCGCTTGCAGCGCTAACGGATGGGGTGTCGCCAGCACGGAGAGCGAACTCACGCGGTGTGCATGCGTCGAGGCGAGCCCCCACGCAACCAACCCGCCCCAGTCGTGGGCAATCAGATGAAAGCGTCCCGCGCCCAGCTGATCAGCGAAAGCGAGGGCGTCCGCCTGGAGATGCCCAGCTGCGTAAGACGCAATGTCTTGCGGCCGGGCATTCTCAGCGTAACCACGCTGATCCACGGCGACTGCCCGGTAGCCTGCTGCGCCGAGCGCGACCAGAATCCCGTGCCAGCAATCGGCGAATTCCGGCCACCCATGCAGCAGGAGGACGCACTCTCCGCTCCGCGGCCCTGTGGCCAGAGCTGTGTGGGTATGCGGCCCGCAGGCCAGTGTCAGCTCTTCCAGGGAGGGAAGCGGTGCGGAGGGTACAAGGTGGGTCATCGACGTGATCTCCGTGAAGCAGTTGCGAGGCTTATGTCCGCCGACGTCGCTTAGCGGCCGCCCTGGCAGCCGATCAGGTCGATCTCAGGAAAATTGTGGGCTTTGCAGTAGTCCTGATAACGGCTTAAAGCCGTGCGCCACGTCTCGACGAACGTGACCTTGCCGTCTTCGTCGAGGAAGTGGAGCTCACCGGTCGACACCACGAGCGCCATACCATTATCGTCGTCGGAGAGATTCGTGAACGAGTGTGACGACTCCGACGGCTCAAACACGAAATCGCCGGCTTGCGCGATCCAGTCGTGCTGGTCGTATTTCCAGCGACCGCTCAGCGTGTAGACCATCACCGTGCCGGTATGGCGATGAATATGCGCGCCTTCGCCTTTGGCCGCCTTCATGAGCAAGACCACTTCGCCCGTGACGGGATTGATCTTGAAGTATTTGAGAAGAATCTTGTCGTTGATCGGCGCGAAGGGAATCCACGGCGTGGCGTTTCCAGCGATATGGACCGTGTCGATGGCGGAAACATCGTTGAGGGCGAGCGTAGCTTCTGCGTTCATGGAATGAGTCTCCGATTGTGTTGAGGGCTGGGCGTGCGCCGCGTGAACCGTGCGCAATCTCCAGTGCCTATTCAATCGCAAGTCGTCCGTGGGAACTTGACCTGTGCCGCCCGATTTTGTACTTTACGCGCCAAGTTTTTCTTCTCTGGACCGGAAGGAAAGTGCGGTCCTGTAAAAGCCAATCGGCAGGCGCTCCAGGGAAGTGGCGCTATCTGTCAATGTGAAGCTGGCGACATATGTAAGCGCCTGGCTCGAGTGCCATCCTCCTCAATATCGCGCAAAAATCCATGGTAATAATGCAGAGGATTACTAGCGAGGCGCAATGCGGCGTCAAACGACGCCGTCAGACTTCAACCGTGAGAGCCGTTCGTCCGACAGGCCGAGCAGCGACTGCAGAACATCCTTCGTGCCTTCCCCGAGGTCTTCGAAAAATGAGCGATTTTCGCCCGCCTGCCGAATTTGCACCACAGCCCCGCATCCCGTCGAGTCAGGGAATAACCGGCGCATGCTTGCGGTATTACAGGCATGGCACCCGAAATGGGAGATCAAAATGGACATCATCGACATGGCCCGCGCGTCGGGATTGACCGTTATCCTTGATGGCAGGATTGGCCGCGAGGAATACCAGAGCGTATGCGGTTCGGTATCGGCGTTACAGCGATTTGCCGCGTCGCTACGACTATGCGCGGCGCATCAGCGTAACAGCGCCCCGCATCGGTCATCGGCGGCCAGCGTGTTTGGCCGGTTACGCCGGCGCATCAGCAGACTTGCGAGAATAGCGGGCGCCGTGACAACGCCCTCCCGACGCATGTCGCGCCCCGTTCATCGGAAACAGAAGTGAGAGGCTTTGGCGGGACGTCCGCCCCCCAGGAGAGGTGAGGATAAGGATGCAAGCCGTTCTACGCCGTCTTCAACTTGCCTCGGGGCTGGTGATGCTGACCTATCTCTTTCTGCATCTGGTCAATCACGCGCTCGGGATCTGGTCGCTCGACCTTGCCGGACGCGGCCTCGTACTCGCGCTGCGGCTGTGGCGCAGCACGCCGGGAACGATCGCGCTGTACGGTGCCGCGTCCCTGCATTTTGCGCTGGCATTGCACACGCTATACGGGCGGCGTCACTGGGCGCTGCCGCCCGCCGAATGGATCCGCCTCTGGGCCGGGCTCAGCCTGCCGATGCTGCTGATCCGCCATGCGGTGACGACCCGGCTTGCGTCTACGCTCTATGGCTTCGAACCCGACTACGAGCGCGTCATCGTCGTGCTGCTCACGAGCGGCACACAGGGTCTGCAGCTTGCGCTGCTTGCACCGGGCTGGATACACGGATGCCTCGGACTGTGGTTCCGGCTGCGCCACTATGTGTGGGCGCGCCGCATGAAGCCCGCGCTGCTGGCGTTCATGGTTCTGTTACCGCTGCTGTCCGCGGCGGGCTTTATCCGGATGATGCGGGCCGTCGAGGGGACGCGCCTCGGACTTCCGCGCGCCGATCCGACGCTCGTCGCCCATCAGGCAGCACTAGGTGCCTGGCGCCACAATCTTCTCACCCTGTATCTCGCCCTAGTTGCCAGTGCATTGATCCTGGGCCAGTGGCGCAACGGCCTTGAACGTCGAAGGCTGCGAAAGAGCTCACTGAGCTCCTGACGGGTTGGGACTGCATGCGAGATCCCCCACGCCCGCATATTCGTCAAAGATCGGGCACATCTGGCGAAGGCTGCGCCGGATGGTTTCGTTCAGAAGTTCGGATTCATGTTTCGGGAAGTAAAGCGTGCTCTGAAAGGGTACCCAGCGTCTTCCCAGCAGATTTCGTGCAAATCGAAAGATTGCCTTACGCTAACAAACGCGTATAATTGAGTGACTACTCACTCTATATATACGCAGAAAGTCCATGGCGCGCCCTTTGAGTCCGGAAAAACACAACGCCCTGTTAATGTCGGCAACGCAGGCCGTGGCTGAGCAGGGCGTGCAGGCCACCACGGCGAGTATTGCCCGGGGCGCCAGCGTGGCTGAGGGTACCTTGTTCACGTACTTCGAGAACAAGGAAGTGCTGTTTCAGGAGGTCTATCTGCACCTCAAGCGGAGCCTCGCGGAAACCGTGATGCCGGACTATCCTGATGAGGCGGACTACCGGCAACGCATGGAGCACGTTTTCCAGCGCTATGTGAGCTGGGGGCTCTCCAATGCCGCCGGGCGGTTTGCCGTCGCGCGGCTCTCGGCTTCGGGGCATATACTGGACGAGACCAGGGCGCGGGGTATGGAAGCGTTTCTGGCGGTGTCCCGGATGATGGAGGCCGGAGTGCGTGACGGTGTGCTGGTGGATGCGCCAATCGCCTTTCTTTCATCCGTGATCGAGCACATTGCCGATACCACAATTGAGTATGTGAACAGGTATCCAGAGGATGCCGAACGTCACCGCGCGCTGGGATTTCGGGTCCTATGGCGGGCGATCACGGAGTAAAAATTTTCGACTTTAATTGAGCGCGTACTCGCTCATTTATTTGCAAGGAGAACAGAATCATGTCCAGTCAAAAGTGGTTCATAACCGGCGCGTCCAGTGGTCTGGGGCTTGCCCTCACTGAGAAGGTGCTCGCAGAGGGGCACCGTGTAGTTGCGGCGGTGCGCCGTGTCGACGCGATGCAGGAGTTGAAACAGAAATACCCGGCGCTGCTCGAGGTGGAGTCGCTCGATTTGACCAATCGCGAACAGGTGCAGGCTGTCGTTGCGCGCCACGCAGATGTCGACGTCGTCGCCAACAATGCGGGTGGCGCAGTTATCGGCGCAATGGAAGAAATGACTGAAGCAGATATCCAGCAGCAGCTCGCTCTGAACCTGCTCGCGCCCATTCATGTTACGCGTGCGTTCCTCCCAGCGATGCGTGCGAAGAACAGCGGCACGTTCCTCTATGTCAGTAGCGTCGGTGGGCGTGCAGCCTTCCCGAGCGGTTCCATGTATCACGCCGCGAAGTTCGGTCTGGAAGGCTTTGCTGAATCGGTGAGCCAGGAAGTCGCCGAGTTTGGCATCAAGACGATCATCATCGAGCCGGGCTCGATCAAGACGGGTTTTGTGGCCAATATCCGCTGGACCCAGGAAATCGACGCCTACAAGGACGGCATAGTTGGACAGCTTCGCCGTCAGATTGTGGAGGTTGGTGAGGAACAAGCCTCGGGCGACCCCGTGAAAATGGCCGACGCCATCTATACGGTCAGCCAGATGCATGAGCCGCCGCTGCGTACTGTCCTTGGCGGGGATGCCTATGCGGTGCTGGACGCTGGTTACTCGCGAAGCGTCACGGCGTTGCAGGCGCAAAAGGAGCTTGCCGAATCCGTGATGTTCGCGGGTAAGGCTGGATTCAATCCGCAGTAAGCATTGTGACCGCTGCATCGCATGCCGCCGTGAAGCAATGTGTTTTGCCGACGGCGGCAGCCAGGAGCGTGCTCGAAGGACTGCCGCATGGCAGAAACGAAAGGCGCGTCGGGTTTGCAGCGGCCTGTATCTGCGGGCGATGTCGATTAGATTTGGGATCGCCCGCAGCTCTGTCAAAAACGCACCGGGATCGGTGCATCTCAAAGGTCGAACGATCATGTCCAAAGTCTGGTTGATTACAGGTGCATCCCGAGGTTTGGGCCGCTCCATTCTCGAAGCCGCGTTGCAGGATGGCGGCAAGGTACTGGCGAGCGCGCGCGACACGTCGCGATTCACCGATTTGCAGGCGCGGTATGGCGATCTCCTGGCAACGTTTGAACTGGACGTCACGAATGAACAGCAGGCGAAGGAGGCCGTGTCCGAAGCGGTGCGCCTCTTCGGACGGCTGGATGTGCTGGTCAACAATGCCGGCTATGGCCACATTGAGCCGTTTGAGTACACGTCCGCCGAGGATTTCCGCGCGCAGATTGAGACCAATCTCTTTGGGGTGGTGAACCTCACGCGTGCGGCCATTCCGGTCATGCGAGCACAGGGCGGCGGCCACATTTTTCAGGTCTCGTCGGCAGGTGGCCGCATCAGCACCCCGGGACTCTCGGCTTATCAGGCGGCCAAATGGGCGGTGGGCGGATTCAGCGACGTAGTCGGCAAGGAAGTCGCTCCCTTCGGGATCCACATCTGCACGCTGGAGCCCGGCGGCATGCGCACCGAATGGGGTCATGAGGCTCGCGCGACACTGCAGGATCTGCCGCAGGACTACCAGGCATCGCTGGGAGACTTCAAGGCGCTCATTGATGCCTACGTCGGCCATGAAGTGGGGGATCCTGAGCGCATCGCAAAGCTGATCGTGGCGCTAGCATCGCGTGCAATGGTTCCAGCGCGCCTTGTGCTGGGCTCGGACGCCTGGCAGGTCGTCGAAACCGAGGAACAGGCACGCCGCGAGACGATGCAGCGCTGGAAGCCCGTCACCCTCGCTGCCGATTTCGGAGCGGTATCGCTCGAGTGGCCGTCGGAGTGACACCATGCGCGTTGTCCTGATCGGCGCGCACGCGCCGATCGCACCAAAGACTGCGGATATCCGCAGCACATCCCGACGACGCAATGTTCCGGTCGCGTTCATCGTTGTGCCGCTCGCCATGGTCGTGCTGTCGCCCGGCTCGAGTCCTGACTTTTTCCCAGGTTGTGACCCTCGCTCTAATTGTTGACGTCGTCTCCCGGGACGCTGTGCGGCGCGCACCGTACCGCTGTGCATTTGCTCACTGCCCGCCGTAGAGCGCGTTCAAGCGATCCAGCGTGCCGTCCTGCTGGGCGCGCTGCAATTCCTGTTTGACCTCCGCGCGAGTCTTGCCGTGCAAGGCACCGCTATTGCTGGTGCCCACGGACGTACCGCCGACTGCGTCCGACGTCATAGCTGCGTTGCTGTCCGTGGCCGTCCTGGGTGTGTCGGTGTTGTCACCCGCATAGGCGAGCGTGGTGCACAACGTCAATGCGGCAATAGGGATCAAAGTCAGAGCTTTCATCATATTCTCCAGCATGGTGCATGACATGCCCGACGCCAATCGAATTACGCAGTTTGCGCCGGGATTTCGTGCCGCTTGGAAAAGCATCAAAGGTTCTTGCCAATGACTCGGCACGCTCTTGCAATACTGGAGCAGAATCTCCTTTATTCCCGAGTTATATCCCTTTTTGTATCGCGACCGCTCCAGGACGGTGTGTCGCACATGGTGCCCAAAACCGGCGGTAGCCTATCCTGCCATCCCTCGTTTTTATGTTCTTGAATTTTCCGTTCGCAAATCCCGTGAGCGAGGTTGACCATTGCAGGCAATACACGCACCGAATCACGAAGGAAGAGGGAGGGGTGAATAACCAGGACGGAATCCACGCCGGTAAAGGGCTTCCTCGGATTTCCGGTCAGGCCGGATACCGAAATCCAGTACGCACACGCCAATCTCGACGCTTTTCTCAGCTGCCAACTAATTCAGGCGGATCGCGGCCGACAGGCTAGCCGGGCCGCCGCCGACGATCACGACGTCGTATTCCATCGACTCGCGTGGACTGGACTGTTCGATCAGTGCGTTGCTTGCCATAGGGTCCTCCTAGCGGTCCGCCAGCGGTTCGATCGCGATCGACAGCAGTTTCGCCCCCGGTCCGAGCGGACTGAGATCCAGCGCTTCGTGCCGTTTTTGGAGCCATATTCCATTCATCGGTGCCAGCGAGACGTTGCGAAGCAGAGAACTGGAGAGCGTCCATTGACCGTCGACTGATAACAGCAGCTGACTGGCAGCAGGTGTCACGCGCAACGAATGCGTGTGGATGCTGACGGTCGCGCGGCAAGCATCGCGCCGTGTCATGACATTGAGCACGTGAACCGGCCTGGCGGCCAACGTGACCCACACATGCAGATCGCCGGAAAACTGTACCGGTTGCCCGGCGCGCGCGATTAACTGGCCATCCTGCGAATGCAGATCGACTGAGCCGTCATCGAGCAGTACCAGCGTTCGATCGAATCCGGGAAACTGCGAAAACCTGGCCGCGCCACTAAGCGTTGCCAGGCTGACGCGCCAGTGGACGCTCGTGTCATCCTCGGGTCCGCGTGCGATGGTCCGTGTAACGCCACCGCCGTTCGCCCACGGTTCGGGCACCAGACTGGCGCAATTGAAAAAACGCACCGCAGGCTGTGATCCCGTAACCGGATGCGACGATGCCTTACCATTAGTCGATGAGGTTGACGCGCCAGACAGATGAAGTGTCATCGGCTCATGCCTCCCGCGCCGACATGCGCCTCGATCTCGCCCACCACGTCGAACAGATCGCCCACAAGCCCAATGTCCGCGACCGAAAAGATCGGTGCGTCCGGATCCTTGTTGATCGCGACGATGATCTTCGAGTCCTTCATCCCGGCCAGATGCTGGATCGCGCCGGAGATGCCGAACGCGAGATAGGCGTCGGGCGCGACCATCTTGCCAGTTTGCCCGACCTGCGCGGTATTCGGCGCATAGCCGGCGTCCACGGCAGCGCGCGACGCGCCGAGCGCCGCGCCCATTTTTTGCGCGAGCTCGCCAAGCCGGTCCATGTTGTCCTTCGACGCGAGTCCGCGTCCGCCCGCAACGACGATCCGCGCGTCGGGCAGATCGCGGCCGGTCCGGGCGGATGCCTGTCGCTCGACAAGCGTCGTCCTGGTGAATCTTGCCACCGGTTCGAGCGTGACACGCGTGGCGGTGCCGCCGCTATGCGCAGCAGGCGCAAATGACGATGCCCGGAAACTCGCGAACGTCACGGCACTGCTTGTACGCACATTCGCTACGACGCTCCCCGCATAGAGACTGCGCACGAAGCCGCTATCGCCCTCAACCGCGACCACGTCCGGAATGAATGCGCCGCCGGCCAGCGCGGCGGCGCGCGGCAATGCACTGCGGCCGAGCGTGCGATGACTCGCCGCGATCAGCGCATACGACCCATGGATTGCGTGCAATTGCGCGGCGAGTGTTTCAGGCACGACATGCTCATTCGCTTCATCGGTCATCACGAGCACACGTTCAATGCCGGCGATCTTTTCGGCAGAGGCTGCAAGCGCGGCATCAGGCAATAGCACGTCAACCGGCCGGCCGTGCTGCATGACAGCGCTGATGACCCGAAGCGTCGCATCGGCAAGCCGTCCGCCTTCCGTTTCCACTATGACAAGGCTTCTCATGCCGACAGTCCTGTTTGATCGAATACGTGCCGCCCGGCCAGCTCTGCGATAAGCGCGGAGGTATCGGCGACTTTGATCCCCGCCTGGCGAACCGGAGGATCGCTGAGTTTCACGATGTGGGCCTGCGGCGCGAGTTCGACGGCCAGCGTGGCGGCGTCGACGCTCGCGAGCGGCTTCTGCTTCGCTTTGACGATACTCGGCAAGGTCACGCGGCGCGGGTCGGCGAGACGAAGGTCGGCACTCACGACAGCCGCGCCTTCGAGCCGCCACGTCGCCGTACCCGTGTCGTCGCCGCACGTTACGGCCCAGCCGTTGCCGTCGGCTGTGAGTTCGCTCGCGTTCAACGCCTGCGGCCAGTCGAGCAGGGCGGCGAGCATGGCGGCCACTCCGCCGATATCGCCGTCGATGGCCTGCTTGCCGCATAGCACGAGGCCGTAGTCGCGACTCGTCATGTGAGCGTGCAGCAGACGCGCCACGGCCAGCGAATCCAGCGTGGCGGTTGCCGCCGATGTGTCGATCAGCACGGCATCGTCGGCGCCCATCGCGAGCGCTGTGCGCAGCACGTCCTGGCTGGCTGGCGTGCCGCATGTGATTGCCGTCACCTTCGCTGCGGAGCCGGTTTCCCTGAGTTGCAAGGCTTTTTCGACGGCACATTCGTCGAATGGGTTGAGCGACATCTTGAGGCCGGTGGTGTCGATCGAACCATTCGCCGCAACCCTCACGCGCACGTTGGCATCGACCACGCGTTTGACTGGAACCAGAATGTTGATTGTCATGACGGGAGCATCCTTCGATCAGGAGACCGCGCCCGAGCCGTACTTGCCCACCAGCAGTGCGCCGCTGGCGAACCGGTCGAGCGCGTAGGGCGCGAGGGAAACCTCGGTGGGCAGGCCGAGTGCATGCTGGGCGAGGATCTTGCCGATGCCGGGCGAGAGCTTGAAGCCGTGCCCCGAAAAACCGAAACCGACTACGAGACCCTCGATATCGCCGACCTTGCCCAGTACCGGGTTCCAGTCGGGCGTCACGTCGTAGACACCGGTCCATGACGAAGCCAGACCTGCGGCCTCATAGGCCGGGAAGCGTTCGGCCACCTGGGCGCCGACTTCGGCGACGTAGTCGAGCGAGATATCGCCCTGTTCCGTTTCCGGCGAATTCAGCGTTTCGCCCACCACACCTTCCGACACCAGCATCTGGCTGCCACCATAACTGCGGTAATAGAGCATGCCGGCCGAGCCGAGGTCCTTGAACGCGGGCATCCTGAACGAATACGCGGCGCCGTCGCATTCGAGTGCGAGCACCGTGTGACGCTCCGGCTTGACCGGCAGAGGCACGCCGATCCAGCCGGCGAGTTCCGGTGTCCAGATGTTCTGCGTGCTGATCAGTGTGCCGCAGCTGAAGTTGCCCGCGCTGGTTGCGACACCGGTGATCTGGCGTCCTTCGCGGACGATGCCTTTGACCGTCACGCCTTCCAGGATCTTGACACCGCGCCGGCGCGCCGACCGGGCAAAGCCGGTCGCCACCAGATAGGCATCCGCAAAACCCGCCTCCGGTTCATAGCCGATCAGTGCGGCGTCGTCGAAGCTCGCGATCGGCAGGCGCTCGTGCGCCTGCGCCTTGTCGAGCAGTTGCACTTCGATGCCCATATCCTGCTGGGCGGCGAGCGAGGCGCGCAGCGGCTCCAGCTTGTCGCCATCGGGCGCGCAAATCAGATAGCCGCATTTGACGAGACCACAGGACGCTTCGTCGTCGCCGAGATACTCGGCGAAGTTATTGAATGCCCACCACGAAGAGCGCGCGAGTTCCACGTTCTGGCGCACCGAATAGTGCGTGCGCAACAGGCCGGACGACTGTGACGTGGTGCCCGCGCCGATCGTGCCCTGTTCAATAACCAGCACGCTAGGCGCGCCCAGTGCGGCGAGATGATGGGCGACCGATGCGCCGATGACACCAGCGCCGATCACGATGAAATCGTAGTGGCTCATGTGGACCTCTGTGTGGGCAATGAGGCGAATTCTAGGAAAATGTTGGCCGCGCCAATTTTGTATTAGGCAAACTTATGGAGAGCCAGTGCAATTTCTCATCCTGCACACTAACCCTGCGAACCTCGGCACCATGCTGTCGTACCGCGCAGGATGACCAGCATGTCACCCACGCGAGCGGAGCATTTCATGAGACGAACCCCGACCCCGATCGATCTGCGCGCGTTGCAGGCTTTTGTGGCTGTCTGCGACAGCGGCTCGATGACGGGCGCCGCAAAGCAGCTCGGCGTGAGCCAGAGCGCGATCAGCCAGTCGATCGCCGCGTTGGAGCGCGACCAGGGCCTGACATTGTTCGACCGCGAGAGCCGCCCGCCGCGTCCGAACGTGGTGGGGCGCGCGCTGCTCGAACTGGCGGGCCCGTTGATCGAGCACGCGCACATGGTGAGCGCCCGCATCGGCGATGCGTCACATACGGGCAAGATGCCGGTGCGCCTCGGCTGCGTCGATTCGTTTGCGGCGACCGTCGGGCCTGAACTGATCCGCGCGGTGTCGAATTCCGAGCGGCAGATTTCCATGTGGTCTGGTCTCACGCCGGGCCTGAGCAAGCAGTTGCACGACCGCGAACTGGATATCGCGATCTGCACGCAAACCACGCTGAACGACGCACGGATCGTCGAAGTGCCGCTGTTTTCCGAGGCATTCGTGGTGGTGGTTGCGCGTAGCCACTTGAGCGGACGCCGCAATATCGACTGGCGCACGCTCGCGCTCGAACTGCCGCTGATCCGCTATACGGCGCGCTCGGTGATCGGCCAGCAGATCGAGCGTTTCGCGCGCCATCTCGGCATCAACAGTCCGCGGCGTTACGAGTTCGACGCGACCGACCCTTTGCTGAGTCTGGTGGCCGCGCGGGTGGGCTTTGCGATTTCGACGCCCTTGTGTCTGTGGCAGGCACGGCACTATCTGGACGATATCGCGGTGATGCCGTTGCCGCCGAGCCGTCTCGGGCGGCGCGATTTTTTTCTGCTGCATCGGCAGGGCGAGTGGGATCAGTTCGCCGGCGACATCGTCATGCTGACGCGCGGCGTGCTGGACAACGCGATTCAACCGTCGCTCGCGCGGGCACTGCCCGATCTGCCGGACGATGCATTGCGCTGATTCAGGCGCTATAGCGCCGGTTTGTATAAGCGTTGCTTTTAACGCTGCTTAACCGCACACCTCGTTTTTGTGCAAAGTCGCACCAGTCACAACAACGATGTGCACCGCAGTCAGGCTGACGAGCCTTTCAGCATAGATGTCAGGAACGGCGTGTGGCGCCCAAAGCGTTTATCGGTGGGAATCTTTGATTCACTCAGATAAACATGGCACAAACGTTGCATTGATAGAGGCGTCGGTTGCAATGGAGACGGCGAGCGATCAGTCAGCCGCACTCGATTGCGGATACACGAAGATCGACAGGAATTGAATGGGTGTCTTGATCAGGCGTTCCGGACCGTGCGGTATCTCGCCCTGGAAGGTGAGGGTGTCGCCGGGATGCAGGATGTAGGTGTGCTGGCCGTGGCGGTATTCGAGCACACCCTTGAGCATGTGAATGAACTCGGTGCCCGGATGCTCGAACACCGGAAAGCGTTCAGCCTCGTCCTCCATCGTGATCAGAAAGGGTTCGAAGAGTTTGCGCGGACCCTGGTCGTAGGCAAGCAGGTGATAGGTGTGGCCGCTTTTGGTGCCCTTGCGAACCACTTCCATGCCGCCGCCTTTTTTGACGAGTTGTGCGCCGCCTTGTGGCACGTCGAAATTGCGGAACAGCATGGAGAGCGAAACGCCGAGCGCCTGGGCGATGCGGTTGAGGACCTCGAGACCTGCGGAAGTCTGCGCGTTCTCGATCTTTGAGAGCATGCCGCGGCTGATGCCGGCCTGGGCGGAAACCTGAGCAATGGTCAGGCCGTGGCGCTGGCGTAGTTCGCGGATGGTGTTACCAAGGTAGCGTTCGAGCGGCGTTTTGTTGTCTTCACCGGGTTGCATGTAGGCCTCACGGAAAAGGAAAGCGTAGCAGATTACAGCGCCGGGTCGCGCGCAAAGAGTTTCACCTGGGGAATCTTTGTTGCTCGTCAATAAAGTACCCGGCTGATTGAAGACAGGCTTGAAGCGCGCCGCAACCGGCGTTCGAGAGCGTGTTGCATAACCCGGTCACACGCACCGCGTGTGGCTTTCCAAACCACGAAAGATGCAGTTGCAAGGAGTGGCGATGAACCTGAACGATGCGAGCAAGCTGCCGGTCAACGAGCTCGGATGCGTGCCCCGCTTCGGCTCGGCGGAAGAGGCGCAAGCGTATCTGACGCAGCAGGGCGTGAAGTACGTGCTGGCGCAGTTTGTGGATATTCACGGGGTAGCCAAGGCGAAGTCGGTGCCGGTCAGTCATCTGAAGAGCGTGCTGAAAGCCGGCGCCGGCTTCGCGGGGTTTGCGATCTGGGGCGTCGGCATCGCGCCGAATGGTCCCGACTACATGGCCGTGGGCGATCTGACGACGCTCACGCCAGTGCCCTGGCAGCCGGGCCTCGCGCGGATCGTCTGCGACGGTCACGTGGATGGAGAGGCCTGGCAATACGATTCCCGGGTGACACTGAAGAAGCAGGTCGCTCGCATGAGCGAGCGCAACTGGACGCTCTTCACAGGCCTCGAACCAGAATTCTCGCTGCTGCGACGTTCGGCGTCGGGCACGCTGGAGCCGTGCGATCCAAGCGATACGCTCGCCAAACCGTGCTACGACTACAAAGGCTTGTCGCGCACGCGCGTCTTTCTGGAAAAGCTCACCGAATCGATGCGCGCGGTCGGCATCGACGTCTATCAGATCGATCACGAAGACGCGAACGGTCAGTTCGAAATCAACTACACGTACACCGATTGCCTGACCTCGTGCGATCACTACGTGTTCTTCAAGATGGCGGCCTCCGAGATCGCCAATGAACTCGGCATGATCTGCTCGTTCATGCCGAAGCCGTTCGCGAACCGTCCCGGCAACGGCATGCATATGCATATGTCGATTGGCGATGGTGAGCGCAATCTGTTCGCGGATCCGTCGGACCAGCTCGGCATGGGTCTCTCCAAGCTCGGCTACCAGTTCACGGCCGGCCTGCTCGCGCACGCACCGGCTCTGACCGCGCTGTGCAATCCGACCGTGAACTCGTACAAGCGGTTGGTGGTCGGCCGCTCGCTGACGGGCGCAACGTGGGCGCCGGCGTACATCAGCTACGGCGACAACAACCGCTCGACGATGGTGCGTATGCCCGGCGAGCGCATCGAACTGCGACTGCCCGACGGCGCTTGCAATCCGTATCTGGCAACGGCAGCAGTGATCGCTGCGGGGCTCGACGGCATCGACCGCGCTCTGTCGCCGGGCGAACCGGCTAACGAGAACCTCTACGACTGGTCGCCCATGAAACTCTCCGAACACGGCATCGGCGTGCTGCCGCAGAACCTCGAGCAGGCGCTCGATGCGCTCGAAAGCGACCGCGTGATCTGCGACGCGCTCGGCCCGGTTGCCGATGAATTTCTCAAGCTCAAACGGATGGAGTGGCTCGAATACATGCGCCACGTATCGGACTGGGAACTGAAGACCTACCTCGAGTTTTTCTAAGGAGAAGCACTATGTGCGGAATTGTAGGCTTGCTGGTCAAAACGCCGGCACTGCGCGAACGGCTCGGCGAACTGATGGTGCCGATGCTGATCGGCATGACCGAGCGCGGACCGGATTCGGCGGGCCTCGCGGTGTTCGGCAAACCGGTCGATGCGAGTCAGCGCAAGCTGAGCATCTACGCGGGTTTCACCGACGAAGGCGCGGACTTCGCATGGCAACCGCTGCTGGATGCATTGAACGCGGCGATGGACGTGACCGCCCGCGTCGATGCGAAGGGCAATCATGCGGTGCTGACGGTGCAAGGCAACGTCGAGCGCGTGAAGACGTGGCTGCGCGAACGCTATCCGAAGCTGTATCTGCTCTCGAGCGGACGGTCGATCGATCTGTACAAGGATATCGGCTCGCCGTCGCAAGTCGCCGGGCGTTATGACTTTGCGAACCTGAAGGGCTCGCATCTGGTCGGCCATACACGCATGGCGACGGAATCGGCGGTCACGCCCGACCGCGCCCATCCGTTCACGGCCGGCGACGATTTCTGCCTGGTTCACAACGGTTCGCTGTCCAACGCGCACGGTGTGCGCCGCAAGCTCGAACCGCAAGGCATTCACTTCGATACCGACAACGACACCGAAGCCGCCTGCCGCTTTCTCGAATGGCGGCTGCGCGAAGGCGACACGCTGCCGGTCGCATTGCAGAAGGGTTTCGAAGAACTCGACGGCTTCTACACGTTCCTGATGGGCACCTCGACCGAACTCGCGCTGATTCGTGACCCGTTCGCGTGCAAGCCGGCGGTGGTCGCGGAAAACGACGACTACGTCGCGATCGCTTCCGAGTTCCGTTCGCTCGCGCATCTGCCCGATATCAAGAACGCCAGGGTCTTCGAACCCGCACCTGAGGAGATGTATGTATGGAAAGCCTGACTTTCGATCTGGAGCGCACGACGGTCCGTGAGTTGAACCAGTTCTTGCACAAACCAGCGAGCGAACTGGAAGGCCAGGCGGTGATGGTCGTCGCGCCGAACGGCGCGCATAACCTCGCGGTCGGTGTGGATGCGCCGATGCGGGTGACGATCGCAGGTCACGCCGGCTATTACGCGGGCGGCATGAACAAACACGCGACGATCGAGATCGACGGCAGCGCGGGCACCGGCGTCGCGGAAAACATGATGAGCGGCAAGGTGCACGTGAAGGGGTTTGCCTCGAACGGCGCGGGCGCTTCCGCGCATGGCGGTCTGCTGGTGATCGACGGCGATGCGGGCCTGCGTTGCGGTATTTCGCTGAAGGGCGGCGACATCGTGGTGGGCGGCTCGGTCGGCAGCTTCTCGGCGTTCATGGCTCAGGCCGGGCGCATGGTGATCTGCGGCGATGCGGGCGATGCGCTCGGCGACTCGCTTTACGAAGCGGTGCTGTACGTGCGCGGCGAAGTGAAATCGCTCGGCGCGGACGCGCAGTACGAGCCGATGACGCAGGCGGATATCGACGCGGTGCGCGCACTGCTCACCGCCGCCGGCATGGACCACGACCCGGCGTCGTTCAAACGGATCGCCTCCGCTCGCACGCTCTATCACTGGAACGCCGACGCGAACCAGGAATATTGAATACACGCTCTCGAAGAAGGTCTCCATGGAAGCCAAACCCGTTCACTTCGCCCGTTTGCAGCAGGAAGAGTCGCAAGGCTACGACCGCAAGACGATCGACTATATCCACTCGGCCGCGCAGCGCGGCCTCTATGAAATTCGCGGTCTGGGCGCGAAACGCCGCGTGCCGCATTTCGACGATCTCCTGTTTCTCGGCGCATCGCTGTCGCGTTATCCGCTCGAAGGGTACCGCGAGAAATGCGCAACGCAGACAGTGCTCGGTACCCGCTTTGCCAGGAAACCGGTCGTGCTCGACATTCCGATCACGATTGCCGGCATGAGCTTCGGCGCGCTGTCCGCGAACGTGAAGGAAGCGCTCGGCCAGGCCGCGACCGCGATGGGCACCTCGACCACCACCGGCGACGGCGGCATGACGCAGGAAGAACGCCGCTCGTCGAAGACGCTGGTCTATCAGTGCCTGCCGTCGCGCTATGGCTTCAACCCGGACGACGTGCGCCGCGCCGATGCGATCGAAATCGTGATCGGCCAGGGCGCGAAACCGGGCGGCGGTGGCATGCTGCTCGGGCAGAAGGTCAATCCACGCGTCGCGTCGATGCGCACCTTGCCGGCCGGCGTCGACCAGCGTTCGGCGAGCCGTCACCCTGACTGGACCGGCCCGGACGATCTGGCGATCAAGATTCAGGAACTGCGCGAAATCACCGATTGGGAAAAACCGATCTACGTGAAGGTCGGCGCAACCCGCACGTTCAACGACGTCAAGCTTGCGGTGCATGCGGGCGCGGACGTGGTTGTGATCGACGGGATGCAGGGTGGCACGGCGGCGACGCAGACCTGCTTCATCGAGAACGTCGGCATTCCGACGCTGGCCGCGGTTCGCCAGGCCGTCGATGCGCTCGAGGATCTGAATATGAAAGGCCAGGTACAACTGATCGTATCGGGCGGCATCCGCACCGGTGCTGACGTGGCGAAGGCATTGGCGCTCGGCGCGGACGCGGTGGCGATCGGGCAGGGCATGCTGATGGCGCTCGGCTGCAACAGCGATACGTATTTTCAGAACGGCGCACTGCATCCGGCAGCGGCGGATTACGCGGCGTTGAACACGTCGCCGGGTTTCTGCCATCACTGCCACACGGGCAAGTGCCCGGTCGGCGTAACCACGCAGGACGCGGTGCTCGAACAACGTGTCCAGCCGGATGAAGGGTCGCGCCGCGTACGCAACTACCTGAAGACGCTGAATATGGAACTGACGACGATCGCGCGTGCGTGCGGCAAGCAGAACGTCCATCACCTCGAACCTGAGGATCTGGTCGCGCTGACGGTCGAGGCGGCGGCAATGGCGCGCATTCCGCTCGCGGGTACTTCGTGGATTCCCGGGTGGACAAAATGAATTAAGTTGTTTCGATTTTTTTGACTGTGGAAGAGTTGAGCGTATTCAACCTTGATTCACCAATCCATCAGGAGCCCCATATGAGCACTCCGCAAAGCAGCACGCAAGCAGCGCCAGTAGCGCCCGCATCGTCAGGCGGCTTGCGTGCCGGTACTTTAGGTTTTTCCGAGGTGATCGGCCAATCCATCGCGAACCTTTCTCCGACCTTCACGCCGTCGATCAATGTGACCGCGATCGCGGCGCTGGCCGGCGCGGGGACCTGGTTCATTTATGGTCTTTCGACGCTCGGGCTGCTGCTGGTGAGCATGAGCATCATCGCGCTCTCGAGCCGGATCGCGACGGCGGGTTCGTTCTTTATCTATATCTCGCGCGCGCTTGGACCGATGGCGGGCGGCATTGCCGGCTGGGGGATGATCGCGGCATACGTGGGTACTGCGATGGGGGTTGGCGCCGCAGGCGTGGTGTTCGTGCAGAACGCTTTTTCCGCCTGGGGCATCAATATCCCGTCGTGGGCGGTCTACACGATCTTTGTCGGCCTGGCCTGGTTCTTCTCGGCACGTGACGTGAAGCTCTCCTCGCGTCTGTCGCTGGCGATCGAAGCCGCTTCGGTGGTGATCGTGGGCGGTGTGCTGATCTATGTGCTCGCACTGCATCCGGACCATATCATCGACCATGCGCAGCTGGGGTTGCAGGGCGTGAGCGGCAAGGGCATGGCGCAGGGCATGGTGCTCGGCATCTTCTCGTACGTGGGTTTCGAAAGCGCGGCCTCGCTCGGCCAGGAAACCAGGAACCCGCTGCGCGTGATTCCGCGTGCGGTGGTCTGGAGCCTGATCCTGTCGGGCCTGTTCTTTATGTTTGTGGCCTATTCGATGACGATCGCCTATCACGACGACGCAGCCAAGCTCGGCGGCGACTCGGCCGTGCTCAACACCTTGCTCACGAGCGTCGGCGCCTCGCCGCTCGGCCCGGTGTTTTATCTGATCGCCTCGGTCAGCGCGTTCTCGTGCGTGCTTGCGTGCATCAACTCGTCCAGCCGCCTGCTGTATTCGATGGGCCGCTACCAGTTCGTGCACCGCTCGATGGGTATGGTGCACCGCACGCACCAGACACCGTACCTGGCCGTGGCGTTTTCCTCGATCGTGACCTTCGTCGTGTGTATTGCGATGCTCGGCACGGGTCCGCTCAACACCTTCGGCTATACCAGCACGTTCGCGACCTTCGGCTTCCTGGTCACGTATTTTCTGGTTGCGATCTCGGCGCCGATCTACCTGAAGAAGCAGGGCGAGCTCAAGTCGATCAACGTGCTGTGGGGCGTGCTCGGCGCACTGGCGATGGTCGGCGCGGTGATCGGCAGCGTGTATCCGGTGCCCGATTATCCGTATAACATCCTGCCGTATCTGTTCGTTGCGTATATGCTGGTTGGCGCAGTCTGGTTGTTGATGCTCAAGAAGCGCTCGCCGCAGGTGCTCGAGAAGATCGAGCACGATCTGGAAACAAGCGACGTGATGACCCACGGCAAAAAGTAAATGAGTGAACCCTTCTCTCCGGATAGCTTGCCCGCACCGAACACGGGCCGGATGCCAGACGATCCAGAGGGAAGGCCTGCTAGCCGTCGCGGCATGGGCGGCCAGGAAATCGACTTGCAGTTGCGGCCGGAGCGCGGCGAGTGCGCCGCCCTCGAGATCGGCTGTGTCTCTTGCCCTGCCCGCGCCCGCGGGCAGGATCACATCAACGAAGACTACGTCGGCGTGATGCTCGGCGATCTGGCGGGGCGCGCCGCGCGTGGCAGCGTGATCGCGCTGGCCGATGGCGTGAGCGGCAGCAAGGGCGGCCGGGTCGCGGCCGAACTCTCGGTGCGGACCTTTATCGATGCCTATTACGGGCTCCCCGACACCTTGCAGCCCGGCGTGGCCGCTGCACGCGCGCTCGAGGCAATACACGGCTGGCTGCATCAGATCGGCCGCGTCGATCCCGCATTGGCGCAGATGGCGGCGTCCTTTGCGGCGCTGATCGTGCGTCGCGCTACCGCGTATCTGGTGGCGGCCGGCGATGTGCGGCTGTATCTGCTGCGCGATGGCCAATTGACCCAGCTTGGCGATGACGACGTGGTGCCAGTCGCCTTCGGTTCTTATGTGGCGCATGCGGTCGGCATGCTTCCGACGCTGGTGACGCGCATCGAAACCCTTGAGCTGCGCGAGGGCGACCGCCTGCTGATGTGCTCCGATGGGCTCTATCGCCGCGTGCCGATGCGCGAGTTGCAGACGGTGCTGGCGGCGCGCAGCGGTGCGCTCGAAACTGCACGCCGGCTCGGCGCGCTGGCGGTGACGCGCGGCTCGCATGACGACGTGACGAGCGCGGTGCTCGATGTGGGCGAGCTGCCTTTGCTCGATGTCGGTTACCTTGAGCGGGTGGTCGGCGCCTTGCCGATTCCGGCCGTGCCCGACGCCGGCGACGTGGTCGATGGATATCTGCTCAAGAGCGTGTTGAGCGATGGCTTCTATTCGCGGATTTTCGCCGGCTACGATCTGGCCGATCCGAGCACGCCGCTGGCGCTCAAGTTTCCCAAGCCGCGTGTCGAGCAGGACGAGAACGTGCGCCAGTCGATCGTGCGCGAGCGCTGGCTGGCCGGCAAGATCGGCGACGATGGCGTGCTCGCGCCGATGCCGGTCGATGCCGACCGGCAAACCCGGCTCTATGTGGTGATGCCGCTCGGCGCAGGCATCACGCTCGAAAAACTGCTGGCGGCGCCTCAGCCCATGGCGCTGCCGCGTGCGCTCGAGATCGCGCGGCAGCTGGGCCGTTCGATCGACGTGCTGAATCGCCGCAATATCTTCCATCGCGATATCAAACCCGAGAACGTGC
Source organism: Paraburkholderia phytofirmans OLGA172 (assembly GCF_001634365.1). Taxonomy (NCBI): domain Bacteria; kingdom Pseudomonadati; phylum Pseudomonadota; class Betaproteobacteria; order Burkholderiales; family Burkholderiaceae; genus Paraburkholderia; species Paraburkholderia phytofirmans. The sequence goes on along the minus strand of NZ_CP014578.1, from coordinate 2,837,971 downwards.
TGGTGATGTGGGGCAATAGCACGCGCCTGCTCGATCTCGGTTTCGGTTATATGCCCGGCATGCAGTTGCCGGGCCCCGACGTCGCACCGGGCTCGCCCGCTTATATGGCGCCTGAATTGATGAAGGGCGCACAGGGCGATGCGCGCTCCGAGGTGTTCGCGTATGGCGTGACCCTGTACCGGCTGTTTAGCGGCGGCAAGCTGCCCTATGGTTTTAATGGCCGCGTGCCGCTCTATCAGTACCGGCCGGACGCGCCGCAATGGCTCGACCTGGTGCTTGAGAAAGCCCTGCAGCCCGATCCGGCGCGCAGGTATCAGGACGTGCTCGAAGTCTGCGCTGACCTCGAACGTTTCTCGAGCGGTCGGGACGCGATGGCGCCGATTCGGCGCAAGCCCTTGCTCGAGAGCGATCCGGTGCTGTTCTGGCAGATGGTCGTGGTGCTGTTGCTGGCGCTGCTATTGTGGTCCTTGATGCGGCATTGAGCGGGGTTGGTGGCGCCGCCCCGCCGCGCCACCTGGCGCAAGCCGCGCGCCTTTGCGCACGCCGGGGCCCGTGCTGCTGCCGTTCAGGCGCGGACGCGGCTCTTGTCCGGATCGTAAAAGATCGGCGCCACGACTCGCGCATCGATGCGTTTCTGATGTCCGTCGATCTTGCCAATCTGCACATGCGTGCCCGGTTCGGCATGGGTGATGTCGATCCGGCACAGCGCAATGTTCTTGCCGAGTATCGGCGAACGCACGCCGCTCGTGACCACGCCGATCTGCGCCCGCGCGTTGTGTTGCCCATGCACGCAGTCTCCGTGATGCGCTGGCTCATTGCCGTCGAGTTCCAGCCCGACCAGCTTGTGCCGCGGATGCGCACTGCGGGCAAGCAACGCGTCACGACCGATGAAGTCGTCGGCTTTGCTCTTCAGCGGCACCGAAAAGCCGATGCCTGCTTCGAACGGATCGGTCTCGTCGGTGAACTCGTACCCGGCGAAGATCAGGCCGGCTTCGACGCGCAGCATATCGAGCGCGTTCAGTCCGAGCGGGACCATGCCTAGTGGTTGCCCAGTCGACCACAGGCGGTCCCACACGCGTTCGGCGTCCTGCGGATGACACCAGACTTCATAGCCGAGTTCACCGGTATAGCCAGTGCGCGAGACCATGATTGGACAGCCCTCGTAGTTGTCGAGCCGGCCGACCAGAAAGCGGAACCAGCCGAGGTTCTCGAGCGCCGGCTGGGTGGGCGGCGTCCACACCATCTGCTTGAGCAACTCGCGGCTCAGCGGTCCCTGAATCGACAGATTGTGAATCTGATCCGAGGCCGATTTGATCCACACTTTCATGCCGAGCGCTGCGGCCTGTTCGCGTAGCCAGACACCGGCGTAGTCTTCGCCGCAAATCCAGCGGAAATTGTCCGGACCAAGGCGCAACAGCGTGCCGTCGTCGAGCATGCCGCCGTGCGGATAACACATCGCCGAATACACGACCTGACCGACAGCGAGGCGCCGGACGTCGCGCGTCAGGCAGTATTGCAACAGGGCTTCCGCGTCGGGACCGATGATCTCGAACTTGCGAAGCGCGGACAGATCCATCATGGCGACGCGCTCCCGGCAGCCGAAGTATTCTTCGACGGTGCCGAAACCCTCGTAGTGCGTGGGCAGCCACCAGCCGCGATAGTCGGTGAAATGGCGGGTGAGCGCCGACGTCTTTGCATGAAAGCCTGACTCGCGGGTCAGGACCGGTTCGGCATCGGGCGTGGTTCGGGTAGCCATGGCAATGGAGAAACGTTCCTTGTTCGGATAGACGCGGATCTGGATATCGGTCGGATTCCAGCCGTTCGCGGGATCGATGTCGTCGGGGCAGGAGGAGCTCACGCAGACGAGATCGGTCAGCGCGCGCATCAGCACGTAGTCGCCGGGGCGCGACCACGGTTCATCGAGCGTCATCTGCTGATGTGCGTTGATGCCGGTGTTGAAGAAGAAATTGATCGCGGGCCAGCCGGGGCGCGGCGCCACGTTGAAAGCGGTGAGGGCGCGGCTCATGTTGTCGCTGCAGTTGCTATGGCCGAAGTAGCCCTGGCTTTCGTAATAGCGAGCCGCGCACGCCAGTGCAAATGAGTCGTGACGTCCCACCGTGTCGCGTACGACTTCGAGCATGGGCTGCATGCGTCGATTGAAGAACTTCGAGAACAGGCCGGGTGCGGGATACGCATTGCCGTTCAGCGTTCTCGTCACGGTCTGGTCGAGGTCGAGTTCTTCGTTTCGATCCAGCGCGGCGAGATCGAAGGCGACGAAATCCGAACATTGCCGGCCCGCGACGTCCAGCACCTGAATGTATTCCCCCGCGCGCACCGTGTACGCGGTGGCCATGCCGGGCCGGATCGTGAAGTCGTTCAGTACGTCGGCCAGCGGAGCGGGAAGCGGCGGCGCGGCGAGCAGCGCGGGATTCGCGCGATCGATCGTGAGACGCAAACCGGTGGGCGGATTCTGCGAATCGATTGCGCTTGCGATGCCCGGCGCGGCGACGATGACGAGCAGTGCTCCGGCGGCCACGAGCTCGCGGGTAAAACCCGCCGGCGTATCGCCGCTCCAGATGGTCGCCGCGGGCTGCCGTGCGCTCGCATCGACGCCGCGCTTGAGTAGACCGGTCAGCACAGTCGTGGGCGGGCCGTCATGCAAAAGACTCGCAATGAATGATGCGTCGGCCGAGGCTCGCAGTTCGAGCGCGCCCAGCGCGGCTTTGCCTTGCGCATCGAACGCCATCAGTTCGCAGGGCTGCCGGCCTTCGATATCGACGATCTGCAAGGTATCGCCGGGCGTGAGCGCGACGACCGTGAGGCCGCCGCCCGCCACGCGATATCGTTCGCGTCCGGCCTCGCGCGCAAACAGCGCAGGCTCCGCGGGGCGCGAGCTCATGGGGGTGCGTATCAGCATGTTCTTCCCTGGTTCGCGTCGCTTAGCTGGCGGCTTTCAGCGCCGGGGCGGCTTCGCCCAGATACGCCTCCATCGAGTCGTCGAGCGCCGACAGCCACGGCGTGTGATGAGGCGGCGATTGCGTGCCGGTCATCAGCGAGCGATAGGACTTGTTGCGATAGCCCATGATGTCGTGATGCTTGTCGTGTTTCCATTCGAGGAACGTGCGGTTCACGCCTTCGATGTCGAAACTCGGATAGTCGGTGGCGTCGAGCAGCTCCTGGATGTAGCTGCCCTGAAACTCGAACATTTCCTGATTGGTGACGAGCTTTTCTTCTTTCGCGCGCCATGCGAGGCTGTGCACGATCATTTCCGTTTTTGGCGGCAATGTGATGCGTCCGAGGATCACATCGCGCGCATACCAGGCTTGAGCGTCGAACATGTTGAACGAATACCAGAGGTCCTGCATGCCGAGGTAGATCAGGCCGGGATTGTCTTCCCAGAAAATGCCTTTGTAGAGGTTCAATGGCCACAGGCGATTACCGGTCTTCAGGCGCAGGTCGTCCGGCAGGAACGGAAAGTGATGCTGATACCCGGTGCACAGGATAATCGCGTCGATGCGCTTGTGCGTGTCGTCGGCGAAGTAGGCGATGTTGCCGCGCACGCGCTGCAGGAGCGGTTTCTCTTCCCAGTTGTCGGGCCAGTGATAACCCATTGGTGCCGTGCGATAGCAACTCGTGATGCTCTTCGCGCCGTACTTGTAGCACTGGGAGCCGATGTCCTCTGCCGAATAGCTGCTGCCTACCAGCAGTACGTCCTTGTCCTTGAACTCCAGCGCGTCGCGGAAATCGTGTGCGTGCAGGATGCGGCCGCCAAAACTCTCGAACCCGGGGAAGGTTGGCGCATTCGGTGTCGAGAAGTGGCCGCACGCGTTGACGACGTAATCGAAATCTTCCGACACCGTCGTGCCGGCGGAAAAGTCTTGCGCGGTGACGGTGAATTTTTTGGTTGCGGCGTCGAAGCTCACCTGACGGACAGTCGTATTGAAGCGGATATAAGGCCGCACGCCGGCTTTCTCGACGCGTCCGCGAATATAGTCCCACAGCACCTCGCGCGGCGGATACGAGGCGATCGGTTTGCCGAAATGCTCCTCGAAGGTGTAGTCCGCGAACTCCAGACATTCCTTTGGCCCGTTGGACCACAGGTAGCGATACATGCTCCCATGCACCGGCTGGCCATTCTCGTCGGTGCCGGTGCGCCACGTGTAGTTCCACATGCCGCCCCAGTCCTTCTGCTTCTCGAAACAGACGATGTCGGGAATGTCCGCACCTTTTTCTCCCGCGGACTGGAAAGCGCGCAATTGCGCCATTCCAGAAGGGCCTGCACCTATGATTGCGACGCGCTTGTTCATGGTCTTTCACTCACTAGATGTCTTGTACGACAACACAGGATTTCCCGTTGGGAAGCGATGGTGATACGCCAGTCGGGCACGTGGATTCCTCGATACACGGCAGCGTCATCGCCTATTGCCGCGACTGACGCCTTGCAGCCAGAACGGTGTTCTTCATCAGAAAGCCGATCGTCATCGGACCCACACCGCCGGGAACGGGCGTAATGGCGCCGGCCACACGTGAGACGCTATCGAACTCCGTGTCGCCGACGAGACGCGTTCTATCGCCGATTTCGATGCGATTGATGCCGACGTCCTGCTGGACCGTCTCGAGCAGCCCGGCAGCGGCAGCTTTGCCGTCAATGAGTTGGGCCTTGTTCATCGGAAGATCACGGTGCGGTCGCGGTTGAGGAAGACGCGATGTTCGGTGTGGAATTTCACCGCTCGCGACAGCGCCACCGTTTCCGTATCGCGCCCGATCGCCACGAGACCATCGGGTTGCAGGACGTGATCGACGCGTTGCACCTCCTGTTCGATGATCGGTCCTTCGTCGAGATCCGACGTGACGTAGTGCGCGGTGGCGCCGATCAGCTTGACGCCGCGTTCGAATGCCTGGTGATACGGCTTCGCACCTTTGAAGCCCGGCAGAAACGAGTGATGGATGTTGATGGCCCGGCCGGCGAGCTGCTTGCAGAGGTTGTTGGAGAGGATCTGCATGTAGCGCGCGAGCACCACGAGTTCCGTCTCCGTTTCGGCGACGATCTTCAGCAGTTCGGCTTCCTGCTGGTGCTTGGTTTCCGGTGTCACCGGCAGATAGATGAAACGGATGCCCTCGCGCTCCGCCATCGGCCGCAGGTCCAGATGGTTGGAGACGATGGCGGTGATCTGCATATGCAGCTGGCCCTTGTGATACCGGTACAGCAGGTCGGCGAGGCAATGGTCGAACTTGCTGACCATCAGCAGCACCTTCATCGGCTGTGCCGCACTGTAGAGCTTCCATTGCATCGCGAAGTCGTTGGCGATGCTGCTGAAGTCGTGGCGCAACTTGTCGATGCTGCCGGTTTTCGCTTCGTTAAAGCGGAACACCGCACGCATGAAGAATGTGCCGTTGGATTCGTCGTCGAATTGCGCCAGCTCGCCGATATAGCAGCCCGATTGCGCGAGATAGGACGAGACGGCCGCGACGATGCCGGAGGTGGCCGGGCAACTGATCGTCAGTATGTAGTTCTGGGTCACTGCGACACTCCTGAAAATACGTGAGAGACGTAACGGGAGACCGTCGACGGACTAACCGATCGCGGTGCGTTTCTTCTTTTCCGGATCGTCGAACGGCAGTTCGGCGGCGCTTGCACGGGCCTTGATGCGGCCGCGCACTTCGAGCGGTGCGCCGGCGCGTGCGTAGTCCACGTCGAGGCGCGCGATCGCCATCGAGCGGCCGGTCAGCCGCGAGACCATGCCGCAGGTGACGACGCCGACTTGCTTGCCATCGTTCCACAAGGCATCGCCACCGTTGGCCGCTTCGGTGGAGTCCACCAGCACGCCGAAGATCTTGAAGCGCTCCTTGCCTTGCAGACGGAAGTGTTCGCCCGCGCCGCAGAACTCGGTTTTCCCCGGCGACACGGTGAAATCAAGCCCGAGTTCCCACAACGTGTCGCCCGCCTTTTCGTTCGCGAACGGATACATCTCGGAGTTGTCGTAGGGGAAAAACAGCAGATAGCTTTCGACGCGCAGCCAGTCGAGCGCGGTGAACGCGCACGGGACGATGCCGAATGTCGCGCCCTTGTCGAGGACGGTGTCCCAGATGAAAGGCGCATCTGCGGCTTTGCAGAAGATTTCGTAGCCGCGCTCGCCGGTGTAGCCGGTGCGCGAGATCATCACCGGTTTGCCGAAAAGCCGCGTTTGCAGGTGATGGAAATAAGGCAGATCGCGAATGCCCGGTACGTGTTCCGCGAGAAAGTCCACGGCAGCGGGACCTTGCAAAGACAGATCATGCAGATCGTCGTCGAACAGGACAGCCACCTGGCGGCCTTGCGCCGAGCGCACGAGACGTTCATGGCCGGTTCCCGAGCCGTGCACGACCATGAATGCGTTCGGCCCGGTCCGGTAGACGATGCAGTCGTCGATAAACTTGCCATCTTCGTTGAGCATCGCCGCATACACCGACTTGCCGGGATAGAGCTTGCCGACGTCGCGCGTGGTCGCCCAGTTGAGCAGGCTTTCCGCGTGGGGCCCCACGTAGTGAACTTTCTTCAGACCCGAGACGTCCATCAAACCGGCCTTGGTGCGAATCGCCTCGTGCTGGTCGGCGAGGTCGCCGGAATAGGTCCATGCGGTGCCCATGCCATTCCAGTCTTCCAGGTTCGAGCCCAATGCGCGATGTCGATCGGCGAGCGCGGAAATACGCCATGAATTAGCCATGTCTGTTACTCCAGAGGTGAGGGTGTCGGGGTGTGCGTGAATTGCGCGGCGTGTTAGAGGCCGTTGTCGAACTGGCTCAACCAGTCGACGAGGATCTTCCGGTAGCGCGTCATGCCCTTGTAGTCGGCAATAGGTTCGGGCAGGTCGCGCAGCACCCGATGAAGACGGCGCGCCCACGCAGGATGAGTGACGAGCTCGGCCATGCTGGCCAGATAAGTGCGGATGCTGAACATCAGCGCGTTGCTCTGCGGCAGCCGCGCCATGAATTGCAGTTCGACGCGCAGATGCACGCATTGCGCGACGTTGTCCGGCGTCACCTGGCCGCGCTCCGCACCCCACAGGTGGTAAGTCTCGGGCGCGGTGTCGAGGCGCGGATTGATCGTGAGCGTCCAGTTCAGACGCCGTACCGGACGGTCCACCTGAATGTTCAGCAGATACTTCAGCGCGCGATCGAAGATGCCCATCTCGTGCGCCATCGGCACCGGCGAATGCCATTGCCTGAAACTCATTCCCGCATCGAATGCGAGTGACCAGTCCGCAGGTCCGGTGATGACGCCGGCATCCATGAAGAGGTCGCCGTCGCGTTGATCGAGCAGCGCGATATCGCCTTGCGTCTGCCGCATGACGTATTCGAGCGGCTCGCACGGCAACGTCTGCGCGTCGCCGAAACGGAACGCCTGCTCGATGCCGAGTGCGCGATTGAGCCATAGCCACCGATCGCCGGTGCGTTTCAGCGAAAACAGCTCTGGATAATCCTGGGCGAGATGCTCCATGATCATTTCCAGCGCGTCCCACGACGCTTTCTGCATGTGCGGCATCACCATGCAGCGGCGCGGATCGTTTTGCAGCACGATCGCGCGCTCGGCAGCTTCGGAGCGATAGTGCTCGTCGATATCGAACCAGTGCTCGAAGGCCGAGCCCGGATCGCGCGGCGTGGCCGGTTCGATATTCACCGAATACATGTAGGCGTCTTCGGGAAACGGAAAGGGGAAGCGCGCAATGGCGGCCTCGCTGTTGCGAAACGAAAACGCCTCACGGTAGCTTTCGGCGGGTTTCAGAATGACGCTCATGGCGCGGTCCTCAGAGATCAAGGAAAAGAGAGCTGCTGTGGGCACGCGAGACGCACGGCATCAGATGCGTGGCGCGCTCGGATTCGTGCAGGAACAGATCGCGGTGGTCGACTTCACCGGCAACATGACGGGTCGCGCACTGACCGCAGACCCCGCCGCGGCACAGGTTCGGAATCTCGAGTCCGCTCGCTTCGAGCGCTTCCAGCAGGCTCTGGTCTGCCGCCACGTCGAGCCTCGAGCCGCTGCGCATGAGTGTCACCACGAACGGCGCGCCCGGCTGCGGCGCAGCGAACGCTTCCCAGTGCACGCGGCCGTCAGGCCAGCCGAGCGCCCGAGCTGTCTCGCGCACGGCATTCAGAAGTGCTTGCGGACCGCATACATAGACATGCGTCCCCATCGGGCGGCCACGCAGCACCCGTTCGATATCGAGGCGCGCGCGCTCGCCGTCGTAACCATGAAAACGGCTGCCCAGGCGCTCGCTCAACTCGGTGCGATACGCGTCGGTGAGCCCTTGCCGGTAGGCGTAGTGCAATTCGAAATCGGCGGCGTCGCGCTCCAGCGCGGCGACATGCGCGACAAACGGCGTGATGCCGATGCCGCCCGCAATCAGGATGTGAGCGCGCGCGCCGGAATGCAGCGCAAACAGATTGGCCGGCGGTGTGATTTTCAACGCCGACCCTTCACTGACCCGCTCATGCATGAACACCGAGCCGCCACGCGAATCATCCTGCTTGCGCACGGCGATGCGATAGCTGGACGCGTTCGCCGGATCGCCGAGCAGCGAATAGGCGTTGCGCAATGGGCGCTCCTCCAGCGGCAACCGCACCTGGATATGGCTGCCGGAAGAGAACTTCGGCAACCGGCCGTGCACGGCGGTCAGCGTGAACTCGCGCACCACGGGCGTCAGCAGCCTTGTCGCTTCGACTCGAACCTCGATCGTGTTCATGCGCGGTGCTCCAGGTGAGGACGATCCGGATCGGCGCACACGCCGAGATACGCGCCGACGCGCTGCGAGAAATGCTGGCGCACGCCGAGGTTGATGCCACAGCCGATGCATTCGACTTCAGGCAGTGCGTCGTACACGTGCGATGCGCTGCAATGCACGCAATACACCGCGCGCGGTGTGGCATCGAGCTCGGCGCTGATTTCTTCCGCCAGCATGCCCGCTTCAACGGCGAGGCGCCGGATGCGCCAGATAAACGCTTCGTCGCCGCATACATAGAGTCGCAAGCCGATTGCCGCGCGATCCAGGGTCGCTAGAAGATGGCGCTCGAGCGCGTCGTGTGTCGGGAAGAACGATGCGCGGCGAGCCGTTGCTGACGTGTCGCCTTGAATGAGAAGTACGCTCACGTCAGGCGCTGCCGGCAGCGTCGCGATGAAAGCCGCGATCTTCGTGAGTGCGTCGGCTTGAACGACCACGATGTGTTGACGCGCCTCCTCACATATCCGGAGCGCCTGATATCGCGGAAGGCTCGGGGGAGAGCCTGGTGTTCTGTTGTGTGTCGATGTCATGTCTTGAGTCGCCGGTTCTGTCGATGCGGGTAAAGCACGTGAATAATGTTTCGCTTCAAACGTGTGCATTTGCATCTGAACTAAAACGGGGCGCCTGCTCCATCCGAGTGCGTTGCGAAGCACCGGTCTGACGGATAAAACACTCGAAAAACTGCGTCCCCACAAGCAAAATAGTTCCTTAAAGGGAAACGCCGTTCAATCCTGACAACGAGGTATGACCAAGGGAGTAGTGCCGGGATGGCGCGGACTACGGCACGGTTCTTGCGTTTAAAAGGCTTTTCTCACGGGATGCCCCGCATGGCGTTGAGCCGGACCCCGATGCGGCGGCGCGCATCCTCGCAAGCGGCTGGTGAGGTCGATGGCGTCGATCTTTCGCTGCGTTTCCGGGATGCGCTGTTGCGGGTCTTCGTCGACATCGCGGGCGGGCAGAGGTCAATGCAGCCATTGCAGCAGTTTGTCGGCTGGCTCGAAGCGGACCTTCCCGGTAGTCGCGCGACGCTGGCGGTCGCGGGCGAAAGGTTGCTGACGGGAGCGTCCGGCGTTGTCCTCTCATGCGATGAACCTCGCGACTGCGCGTTGAAGACGTCCCATGCCGAACCGTCGACCCAGCTGTGTTCGGCATGCTTGCGCGACGGTCGCGCTCGGCTGGTTGCAAGGTTCGGGGGCGCCATGCTTCTGCTCGAACTGGCGTCACCTGCGAGCCATCTGTTGGCGGTTGAAGTCGGCCATGCGGTGCAGGCGCTCGGCGCCGCAATCGGCTTGATCCAGCAGGAACGTCCAGACCGCCAGCAGGAAGCAAACACTACGGACGACGGCGCGCAAGTGCTGATCCGCGAGCTTCACGATTCGGTTGCGCAGCAGCTTGGCTTCATGTCGTTTCTCGTTAGCCGGGTGCAGCAGCAGTCGCGCAAGCCCGAGGTCGCGGAACCGCTGATTGCAGAGTTGCGTACCACGATGACGCGGTTGCAGCGCGACGTTCGCCAGTTGATCACCGGCGCGCGCCTGACGCTCGAAGGGCGTTCGTGGCGCCAGGCGCTGGCGGATTCCGTCGATGAATTTTCGCGCCGCTGCAACGTGGTTTTTGAACTGGATAACCGCATGCCCGAAATCCAACTCGCGCCAGATGTCGGGCTGCACGCGTTGCAGATCGTGCGCGAGGCGTTGTCGAACGTGGTCCGCCACGCCCACGCGCGACATGCGCGGATCGAAGTGATGGACGGTCCCGCGGACACCCTGTGTGTGACCGTGACCGACGATGGCGTAGGTTTGAGGCCTGCTTCGGTCGACGAAAATCACTACGGGCTGGAGATCATGCGCGAGCGTGCCCGCGCGATAGGCGCGCGCGTTGCCATCGAAAATGTGCAGCCGAACGGCACGCGGGTGCGCCTGCTTGTCCCGAATGACGCTTCCAGGAGGGTGTCTTTTGATGGGTCCGACGACGTTGCTTCTGATTGACGACCATCCGCTGTTCCGGCGCGGCCTCGCCGAGTACTTCAACTCGACCGGGGAGTTTCAGGTGGTCGGCGAAGCGTCCAGCGGCCGGCAGGGCATTGCGCTCGCGGAGCAGTTAAGGCCTGGCCTGATCCTGATCGATCTTCACATGCCGGGACTAGGTGGTTTGCATGTGCTCGATGAACTGGGCCAACTCGAAATCGAGAGCCGCAAGGTCGTGCTGACGGCCTCGCTCGATCGCAACGAGTTGTTGAGCGCGCTGCGCCTTGGCGCCGACGGCTATATGCTGAAGGAAACCGAGCCCGAAGACCTGCGCCTATACATACGCAACTGCGTGCAGGGCGTGATCGTGCTCGACGATTGTCTGGTCACGCTGCTGGCGAAAGACGTCGACGCACCCGAAGGCGAAAGAGGCGCTCGTCAGGTCGAACTGACCGAGCGCGAAGCGCAGACTTTGGCGCTCATCTCGGACGGCATGAGCAACAAGCAGATCGCGCGGCAATTGGGCATTAGCGACGGCACCGTCAAGGTCTATGTCAAAAATTTGCTACGTAAGCTGAATTTGCGTTCCCGGCTTGAACTCGCCGCGTGGGTTCACCGCGATGCCCTGGCGCGTCAATGACGAAGGGATAAACGAATGCGAGACAATGCTGTTGTAAGCGAATTGGCCGCCGGCACGTTAGGCCTCGATGCCTATCCAGTCGCGCTGCTGCAAGTGGATACTGAAGGCAGCATTCGCCACGCAAACGCTGCATGGAGCGAACTGATGGAAACGAGTGCGGCGGGCGTCGAGATAGCCGCGTACGTGCATCCTGAAGATCGGCTGATCTGGCGAGCGATGCTGGAGCGGCTGCGCAACGAAAGCGGAGTCTGCATGCGCGAGCGAATCCGCTTCGTTCATCCGCACGGACAGCTTCGCTGGCTGGAGGTGGCATGCCGTCGGCACGAAGACGCGTTCTTTATCTCCGCATTCGACGCCACGGCGCAAAAACGTCAGGAGACGTCAATCGAAGCCAGGCTGCGCAGCGCAATGGGTCTCCTGAACGGCGTGCCGGGACTGATCTATCGCGGCCGCAACAATCCATCGTGGTCGATGGAATTCGTCAGCGACGGCTGCGAAGAGTTGACCGGCTATCCGGCCACTTGGTTTGTCGATAGTCACGAACATAGCTACAGCCAGTTGATCGTGCCGGAAGACGTTGATTACGTCTGGCGCGGCGTGCAGGAATCACTGGCGGATCGCAGACCGTTCGAACTGCGCTATCGCATTCGCGGGGCGAATGGCGTGCCAAGAAACGTCTGGGAACGCGGCATCGGTATCTATTCGGCCAGCAGCGAGGTGTTGGGTATCGAAGGCGCGATCTTCGCCGTGCGATGAACAACGCCCGTGTTGCGCAAAGGGTCGCGCAACACGGGCGCGCGGTTTCCAGCAAGCGTGCGTAGTCAGGTCGTGATCCAGTGGCTCACGAAGACGACCACCACGCCGAGCACTAACGCCGCATACGGCAGAAAACCCGCGCGCCGCTCGCTGCTGGAGTTCGACAGGTCCATGTCGTCCAGCATCGCGTCAGGGAAACGGCCTTTGTCCGTCACGTAGTGACGCCAGATGAACACCGGCACGATCAGCGCCGAGAAGACGATGCCCGAAATCAGGGTGCCTTTGCCCCATACATCCGCGCCCAGTCCCATCAGTGCGAGATTGGCGAACGACAGCACGGTGCCGGCGCCGAGCACCCATTTCGGCGCCTTGAAAGGACGCTCCCAGCTCGACCGGTCGAGCCGATGAATCCAGGCGGCGTTGAGATTCAGAAAGTTGAAAATGATGTAGCCGACATTGGACATCGCAAGGACGACGACATAGTCGGACATCAGCAGCAGCACGAGATTGAATGCGAGGTCGGTCCACATCGCGCGGGTCGGTGCGCCGTTGTGGTTGACGTGCGACAGATATTTAGGCAGCCAGCCGTCGACGGAAGCCTGATAGAGCGTGCGCGACGAGCCCGCCATCGACGTCATGATGGCGAGCACGAGCGCGAACACCAGCATCGGTTTCAGAATGAATGCGCCCAGGTTGCCGGCGTGCACGATTTGTGCCATCGCTTCGGAAACGCCCATGCCGCTGTAGATGCCCGGCGACAGAATGCCATCGTAGATAGCGGGCTGCGTGACGTTGCCGGCGGCGTCCTTGATCTCGGGCGAGACGAGTTGGCCGAGACCGAGGGCGCCCTGGAACGCGAGCGGGACGAGCGTAAAGAACACGAGGCACAGGAGTCCGGAATAGACGATCGCCTTGACCGTGTCGCGGCGCGGATCCTTGAATTCGCGCGTGTAGCAGACCGCCGTTTCGAATCCGTAGGTGGACCAGGCGGCGATAAAAAGTCCACCGGCCATCAGTTCGATGCTGCTCAGATTCCACGTGCCGTCGATCACGCGGCCGCCGGCGTCTTTTGCCAGCGGGTAGAGCGGAAACAGATTGTGCATCGGCAGATCGCCAGTTAGCAGCGGATAGACGCCGACCAGCAGGAGCGGCAGCAGCGCGGAGATCCCGAGAATCATCTGGAGCCGCGCGGCTTGCAGAATGCCGCGGTGCTGGATTGCGAAGGTCGTCAGCAGAATCGCGGCGCCGATCACGAAGGTGGCATTGACCCGCAGACTCAGCCCGCTCGACAGCCAGCCCAGATCGACCAGCGTGATTTGCCATGTGTTGATCGCGGAGGTTGCGGGGAACAGCATGTTCAGCACGTAGCCGGCACCGAGGCCCGAACCGATTGCCAGCACCGGCGACCACGCGAACCAGTTGCACCACACGGAGAGCGGCGCGAGCAGCTTGCTGTAGCGCACCCAGGCGACCGCGCCATACACCGATGCGCCGCCGGACTTGTGCGGAAACAGCCCGGCGATCTCGGCGTAAGAAAAGGACTGGATGAAGCCGAAACAGATCGAAATCGCCCAGATGATCCACGACGGCTTGCCGACGGTCGCCGCAATCGAGCCGACCGAGAACAGCACCAGCGCCGGTACGCCGCTGGCTACCCAGAATGCGCCTGCCCAGCCTATCTTTCTATGCAGTCCTGTCGCATCTACTGGTGCGGCAAGATGAAGTTCCTGACCTGCATCGTTTACCGAACTCATGTTCGTCTCCCCAAGGATGTGTCGTCACTCAGGCGACATTCACCGGCCAATATCGGCGGAGCAAGGGGCGCGAAGAGGTACTCCCTCGGAGGGATGCGTAAGGGATCTTTAAGATCGGACCGGAGCTCGATGCGTCTAGTCCCGGCTGGCTTTCTAACGCCGAGACAGATGAATCCCCGCGAGCATGCAGCGCACGGATCCCCAGCCATTTCGATCGTGGCGACGCACGGAGATTTTTGGTGACGAGTCGGGGAGGTATCGCGTCAAGGCGAAGAAAGCGAATGCTGCAGGCGGCGTCAGTCAGTAAGTCTCACTTCACGCCTGAAAGAAGACCGGCTCGCGCGCCGGTCTTCTTTCTACGCTGTGGGTAGAAAGCGACGCCTCTTCACACCGTCAATGGCTATTGACGCGGTTCTCGAAATGCCGGATGTCGACTGTCTTCCAGATGCCCGCCGTGTTAAACGGATCATCGAGGACGAAGTGCCGGACCGTTTCAATATCTTCCGACTCATAGAGAAAGAAGCTCCCGCTCGTCGTCCCGTCCGGCTCGGTCAGCGGCCCAGCAATCAGGGCACGCAGCGGCGAAGCCTGCAACCGTGCCTTGTGTGCCGCAAAGTGGGTCCGACGACGCTCTGCCGTCTCGGGATGATCGAGGCAATAAACGATGATATGCATTTGGGTTCCTAAGTGAACAGAAAACACCGGCGGCTATGCCGTCCGGACCGACCTGATGCAAGACAGCGCACGACCGCCCCCGCAACATCAGAACTGAAAAAAACGGCGGACGGCCAGTCAACCTTGGTTGTCGAACCACGGATAGTGCGTTGTGTCCTTGCCCGCGTAATCAGGATCGAGGTAGATGAATACGCGCTGGATTTTCCAGTCGCGGATTTCAAATACATCGCACGAGTGGCCGGCCGCCGAGTGAGGTGCGCCGGCCTGCCAGGGACCATCGCGATGTTCGACATGACGGTTCTGTCGCGGTAAGGCGAGAGGGAAATTACAGTTTATCCGCGAGCTTGAATGAACAAACCGCAATGTTCAGGTTGGTCGCTTGTTCCTCAAGCGACTGCGCGGCCGCCGCAGCCTGTTCCACAAGCGCTGCGTTTTGCTGCGTCGCGTGGTCAATTTGAATGATGGCCTGATTTATTTGTTCAATGCCACGACTCTGCTCTTCCGATGAGCCCGCGATTTCACTGATGAAATCGGAAACACGTTTGATAGCACTTTCAATCTCCCTCATGGCAGTGCTGACTTCAGTCGCCTGTTGTGAGCCATCTTGAATCGTCGCTACAGATGAGGCAATCAGTTCCTTGATTTCTTTCGCTGCAGAAGCAGAACGCTGAGCTAAACTACGGACCTCACTTGCCACAACTGCAAAACCTCTTCCTTGTTCTCCAGCACGGGCAGCCTCTACGGCGGCGTTGAGCGCAAGAATATTTGTCTGGAATGCTATTCCTTCAATGACTCCCGTGATTTCGGATATCTTATTCGAACTACCACCAATTCTTTCGATGGTCGCAACCATGGCTTGAACCAGATCGTTGCCTGTGGTTGCGACGACGGCGGCCTCCATGGCCAGCGCCTTGGCGTGGCTCGCGTTGTCAGCGCTCTGCTTGACTGACTCGGTCAGTTGCGTCACGCCTGATGCCGTCTTCTCTAGCGACGAAGCCTGTTTTTCGGTCCGAGCAGACAAGTCAAAGTTTCCGGCAGCGATTTCACGTGTAGCCGTGGCGACCGAATCGCTGGATGAGCGCACAGTGGACACGGTCTCTTCTATACGACGCATCAGTTTGTCGAATGCAACAGCAGAGCGGCCGAACTCGTCCATGCTCGGACTCGACGACCGCTTCGATAAATCGAGCGTCTTCGAAATCTCCTCAAATTTTCTGCCCATTCGGTTCAGCTTGCCGCAAACAAGCCGTTGGATATGAAGACCGCTGCAGATCGCGACACCACATCCCATCCAGGAAAGCGCGATCAGACTTGCTAGAAACCAGCGGTAGGGCGAATCAGCGCTCGTTTCGACGTGTCGCAGCGCGAGTATTCCCAGCAGGCCGACGGAGAACATGAATGTCGTACACGCACCAAACGCCAACATTAATCTTAGTCTGATCGTAAAGACAAGTTTACGCAAAATGTTATCTCCGTCACTGGTGGCGATGTCGTCATGCGTTTCCGCAAATGAATTTTTATATGCAGGCGAGTCTACTTGCGCGTCGACCGCTTTCGCGCCGACATTTAAACAATCCCGCACCATTCCAATCTTCGGTTGCGCGGATCAGAATGGGGCGCTTAAGGACTGTTTTCACTATGCACTGATTGCGAAACGTGGAATAAAACGCGCCTGCGACTGCAACATTAACGAAGAGTTTTGTAGTGCCGTGGCATCTTATTGAAAGATATTAAATTATAAGCGCGCGTTCAATCCGGAACCCTTGCGTGTGATTTGGCCCATTTCTTGGAGCCCAATTTAGGCGATACCAAATGAAATCTGGTAACCGAATCGTCGCGCATTTTATCAACTAGTCCAGATTTTCCTGCTGTTCATGCATACCAAAATGCAACATTGAGGTGGCCTCGGTCATCCGTACGGAATTTGGGGACTTTTGCGCGGAACATTTTGGACTTCATCAGTCTGCCGATTTGATCGCCGGGCGCGCGGCCAAGTATTCGTTAGCAGGTACGACCCGAGCTAGTGCTGCACCTTGCGCCAGCCGCCTATCTAATGTTCTCGCCGACATAGCCGAGATGCCTGCATTCCTTCTCATGCAATCGAAGGCTCCATGTACAGTTCATTGAGCAGGCGCATAGGAACCCGATCCGCGTCGCTCACTTTCGCGTCGTCACATGGCGGGAGAACCCTTCACCCTGACTATGCCGATAAAGACACGTCTCGCTATCCCACGCGTGATAGCCAGGAGTGACGGGCCGAACCCCCAAATTTGGATGCTCGTGGCGCGACTTCGTTTCGAATAAGAGAGGACCTTCCGGGAAGGCGAAGTGCACCGCGAGGCTGATCGCCATCGCTGCGTCCAGCGGCGCTCGCAGTCCGTGCCGTCAAAATGCGCGACGAGAAAGCCAATGAGGGCGCGCAACGTCGATGGAACATATTTGGGTTCTGTTGCGATAAAGCGAACCGCTATGATGCGCGGAATGACATGAACGACTGAAAGCTCGAAGAAGACGTTAAATCCGGCGGTGGGCCGAGTGCTCAACGCCTGCATTATCCGCTCGACGTGATCCTGACTTGCGTGCGCTGGTACGTGGCCTATCCGCCAAGCCTGCGGCACCTCGACGACATGATGGCTGCGAGCAGCGCGCTCTTGTCCGACGCCGGCCTGTGTGCGCCGACCAGGACCGTGATAATCATCGCGTTCGGCGTGCGGTTCATTCCCATGAACGTCGGATCAATGAAGAGCTCGTCTTCGGCGTGCTCACTCAGAACAATGAAGCGGTCTCCCTTGGGAAGGTTGAGTGCTTCGACGAGCGAAAGATTCAGCGCGTTTCCCATCGCTATCTTCTGCTCTTTGGAAAAACGACCCTTAGGAATGTGGGCATGGAATACAGGCATATTTCTCTCCAGTTTTCAGGTGAATTGCAGTGGCACTCGACAGACTCGTTCAGAACGACGCCGTGCTGAGCACAAGATCATGATTGATATCTGTCTTTACAATATGCGTATATGCTCATATTATGATTCGCGTTGACGTTCGACAAGTACTCTGTGGAGATGGAGGAGACCGACTATGAAGGCCGCCCTTGATGCTAGCCAAACCTCGAATCGGGGGATGCGACCGGGTACCCTTGACTTTGACGCACTAGTCATCGTTCATGGCTTCCTCGATAGCCATGAAGTCTGGAATCCACTGATCAAAGCACTTTATTACACCGGGATTCCGGCAGTTGCTGTAGATCCGCGGGAGGGCGTGCGAGCGACGTGTCGAGGACGATAAGTGCACGCGGGCGCAAGCCGTGTCCGACATCGAGAAGCTATTCGACGAATCGAGCCTTTCCCGAGTGGCGCTCGTCGGGCATAGCATGGGGGCACAAATCGCTGAGCTTGTCGCGGCTGAACGCCCCGAACAAGTTGCTTCTCTCGTGCTTGGGGGGCTTACGTAAGTCGCTGCGTGACGTGCTTGGCAGCGGATTCGATCCGTGGGTAGAAGGCGAGGGGAGTTTGGCAGCGCAGTAGGCGGATCAATCGAAGAACCCACTGCAAACGGAACGTTATGCGAACATGGCTGCTACGTTTTTGCGGCCATTTTCGTCCGAAAAAATGAGCATATGCTCATATTGTGTGATGGTGATGTTCCAATCAAAGGAGATGAGACATGAAGCATTCAGCAATTGTTGAAGCATGCCGGAAAGCCTTTACGGGTTTTGATCGCAACGACAAATCCGACCTTGTCGCGCTGTTGGCAGACGACATCACGTTTGAGTTTTCGGACTCGCTCCCGTATGGTGGCACCTATCATGGCAAGGAAGAATTCCTTGCGTTCTGGAAGCACGTGTACCACGAGTGGGAATATTTCAATTACGACGCGCGGGCGATTCTCGAGGCGGAAGACTTTGTGATCGTGCCCGTGATTGCGCAAGCAAAAGCGACCAATGGGTACTCGATGCGGAACGAGCATCTCTTCCTGTTCCAGGTCCGCGATGGCCGGATCGTTCACGGACGGCTCTATGCGGATACGGCGCGTGGCCGCGACGTTCTTGAAGGGCGGGAGCCGCGTCGCTATCCGAAAGTCATCCTCGGTTGAAAGTTTCGTCGTTGCGTGATCGGCCATGGCCGTTTTTGAAAATCTGCAGTCTGACAGGGAATTCCCGTGGAAATTGATCCGGATGCTCTCGATAGCAGTGCGTTGTACAAGATTCTGATTGGCAGTGTGGTTCCGCGTCCGATCGGTTGGGCCTCCACGCTGTCGGTGGACGGCGTCGCCAATATCGCACCATTTTCGTTTTTCACCGTAGTGGCGCGAAAACCGCCGATGATCAGCCTTACGATACAACCTCGCTCGAGCCGCACACAACTGAAAGATACGCTGACCAATGCGCGCGAGACAGGCGAGTTTGTGCTCAACGTCGTGTCGCTGCCCTTTGCAAATCAGATGCACCTGACGTCCGTCGAGCATCCGCCTGAGGCGGACGAGTTCGAACTTTGCGGGCTGACCAAGGCGCCTTCTGTGACGGTGCGTCCGCCGCGCGTTGAAGGTGTGCCGGTCGCGATGGAATGCAAGGTGGAGACAATATTGTCGTTTGGCGAGGTGGACGACCATGTCGTAATCGGTCGTGTCACTCGGTTCCATATTCGCGACGAGCTTTGGCTCGATCGCGGACGCATTGACACTGCTGCTTTGCAGCCAGTGGGTAGGCTTGCGTCGGAATACACGCTCGCGGATACAGTTTTCGCTTGTCCGCTACCCGAGACCGTTCTCTCCGGAAACGCGCAGCAACGCATGAGGCGAATCGACGGGAAGGATACAAATTGGTCGCCGCTCGATGAGCGCAGTTGGTCTGCCGCAGGGAACCCTACGATTAGCAAATAGCAGAATTGGCACCGCTGCTGGGGTGGACGTTCGTAGCGAACGGCTGCGCCAGGGTGGTGCCCATGAAAAACGTCCATTCAAAACGTGCCATCCCGTCACCGCTGTGATCCGCATGCTGACATGCGACGCAAGCCCGATCCTGGTGCAACCAGAGGTGGATCAGTTGTCGTCGGCCCGACAGGGTGTTCACCATTTTCAAACCGGGTATACCTATAATGCGTATGAAATGACGAATACCTAGAATGGCGGTTCACTGCTCGCAGGCTTTGCGGTGATCGACGACGGCGTCGGGATTCAGGCGGAAAGTCTGACAAAGATCTTTAGCCATGGCTTTACGACCCGGAAGGAGGGCCACGGCTTTGGCCTGCATGGCGCCGCGCTGACCTCCAGGCAAATAGGCGGATCGTTGCGAGCGCACAGCGAGGGCGTCGGCCAAGGCGCGACGTTCACCCCGGAATTGCCACTCAAGCTTGCGGAGGGCGTTTCATGACCCGGCAAATCAGCACCGGCAACCGTCGTATCCTGGTGATCGACGACCATGAAGCAATTCACCAGGATTTCCGCAAGATTCTGGACCCGGAGCCACAAGGGGCGGCATCGCTCGCCGCATCCGAGGCGGCACTGTTCGGCGAAGCCCCACCGCAGCGACAAGGCTTCGAACTGGATTCGGCTTACCAGGGCGAGGAAGGTCTGGCCATGGTGGTCCGCGCACTGGCCGAGAACCGGCCGTATGCGCTCGCGTTCGTCGACGTGCGCATGCCGCCCGGCTGGGATGGCGTCGAGACCATCGAGCGCCTCTGGCAGGTCGACGCGCAGTTGCAAATCGCGCTGTGCACCGCCTATTCCGATTATTCCTTGGAAGCCCTGTCCGAGCGGCTGGACCTGACCGACAGCCTGCTTATCCTGAAAAAGCCATTCGACACGATCGAGATCCGTCAAATGGCCAGCGCGCTAACCGTGAAGTGGCAGATGACGCGGGATGCGGCATTCAAGATGGATTGCCTGGAAAAAGCCGTCGAGGAGCGAACCAAGGCGTTGTCCGACGCCAACATCATCATCCAGAATAGCCCGACGATCCTTTATCGTCTGCGGGGCGAGCCCTCGTTACCGCTCATCTACATCTCCCACAACATCACCAAATTTGGCTACGATCCTGCCCTGTTGCTCGCATCGCCAGACTGGGCGGAGAAGCTCATCGAGCCGGACGATCGGGACAAGGTAGGCGCGGCGATGGCGCGCGTGATGGACAAGGATGCCGAAGGCGCCTCAATCGAGTTTCGTCTGCGTACCGGCGACGGCGCTCATCGCTGGGTCGAGAACCGTTATATCCCGGTTCGCGATGCGCACGGGCGGCTTATCGAAGTCGAGGGGATCATCATCGACATCACCGAGCGCCGTGCGGCAGAGGAAAAAATTGCCCAGCTTGCCCGCACGGATGGACTTACCGGTCTGGCGAACCGCGCGACGTTCATCGAACGACTCGCACAGGCCTTCGCCTCGGCCCGGCGCGGCGCGGTCCCCTTTGCGGTCCTCTATCTTGACCTCGACCGTTTCAAACCGGTCAATGACTTATTCGGTCATCCGGTGGGCGATCTGCTGCTCAAGGAGGTCGCCCACCGCCTCACGAACTGCACGCGGGAAAGCGACCTGGTGGCGCGGCTGGGCGGCGACGAGTTCGCGGTGTTGCAGGGCGAAATGGGCGAGCCCGCGAATGCGGGTGCGCTGGCGGGAAAGATTCAGGAGGCGCTGGCCTCTCACTATCGATTGAGCGGCAATGACGTGCACATCTCGGTCAGCATCGGCATCTGTCCATATGTTCCGGACAGCGCGGGACCGGATGCGATGCTGGGACAGGCCGATCTGGCGCTCTATCGATCCAAACAGGAGGGCGGCAACCGTTATCATTTCCATTCGGATGATCTCGACCAGCAAGTACTCGACTGGATTACCCTTGCCGACGATCTGAGAAAGGCGATCAACACCGGCGAACTGCAGCTTTACTACCAGCCCCAGATCGAGCTGTCTTCTGGGACGATAGTCGGCATGGAGGCGCTGGTCCGCTGGAACCACCCCACACGCGGCCTGCTCAAGGCCGCAGCCTTCATCCCGATCGCCGAGAAAAACGGCACCATCGGGGCGCTCGGACATTGGGTGCTCGATCAGGCGTGTCGGCAGCTGAGATGCTGGCGCGATGCCGGAATTGCCCTGCCGGTAATCGCGATCAATCTCTCCGCCGCCCAGCTCAGATACGGGGACGACCTGGTACGCGACGTCGCTGAAACCCTCGCGAAGTGGCGTCTTGTCCCGTCCGATCTGGAATTCGACGTGGCCGAGGCGACCCTGGCCCAGGTGAAATGGGGACAAGCCGGCGCGCTCCCACAGCTGCGTAAGCTCGGCGTGAGGATCGCCATTGACGATTTCGGAACTGAATACTCGTCGATCGGCTATCTCCGGACGTATCGTGTGAATCACCTCAAGATCACACCGTCTCTCGTCAACAACGCTACGGAAGACTCGCGCAGCGCAGCGACGATCCGCGCCATCATCAATCTTGCGCGTGAGGTGGGTGTCGGGGTGATCGCGGAGGGCGTCGAAACCGAGGCGCAGCGCAACGTTCTGGTTGCATCGGGTTGTACCGTGGATGCGCAAGGCTTCTATTTCAGTGAAGCCGTCGAGGGCAGTCGCGCCAGCGAGCTCCTGCGCCGCGGCGTCATTGGCGTGGATGCATGGAACGACGATGCGCGTTTCGCCCGCGAAGGAGCGACATGAACATGTCACCCGGCACCGCCAACCGTCGCATCCTGGTGATCGACGACCATGAAGCAATTCACCAGGATTTCCGCAAGATCCTGGGGCCGGAGGAGGAGAGGGCGGCGTCGCTCGCCGCATCCGAGGCGGCACTGTTCGGCGAAGCCCCACCGCAGCGACAGGGCTTCGAACTGGATTCGGCTTACCAGGGCGGGGAAGGTCTGGCCATGGTGGTCAGCGCACTGGCCGAGAGCCGACCCTATGCGCTCGCATTCGTCGACATGCGCATGCCACCCGGCTGGGATGGCGTCGAGACCATTGAACGCCTCTGGCAGGTCGACGCGCAGTTGCAAATCGCGCTGTGCACCGCCTATTCCGATTATTCCTGGGAGGCGTTGTCGAAGCGCCTCGACCTGAGCGACCGGCTGCTTATCCTGAAGAAGCCGTTCGACACGATCGAGATCCGCCAAATGGCCAGCGCGCTGACCATGAAGTGGCAGATGATGCACGACGCGGCGCTTAAAACGAGCCATCTGGAGAAAACCATACAGACAAGCAAACTTGATCTGCTAAGACTATCCCATATGGTCAAGCACAATGTTCTGACCGATCTTCCTAACCACATCCTGCTCCATCATCGGCTGCCGCAAGCGATTGCCTTGTCCGAACGTCACCGGAAACAACTGGCCGTGATATGCGTGGGCGTGGATAACCTCGAGCGCATCAACAACGCCCTGGGCTATGGGGTGGGCGATGAGGTGCTGCGGTCGGTGGCAAGACGCTTGGTGGCGAACGTGCGCATGTCAGATCCCGTATTCCATCGAGGCGGAAGCGAATTCATAGTTGTGCTTGAGGATGTGACGCATCCGGAGAAAACGGTCAGCCTTGCAGAGAAGCTGCTCGCGGCACTGAGCAAGCCGGACCGCATCGCTGAGCATGATCTCCAGATCAGCGTGAGCCTTGGCATCAGCCTCTATCCAAATGACGGCGACGACGGGGAAACCCTGATCAGGAACGCGGAAACCGCGATGCGTAATGTCAAAGAAGGCGGTGGCTTCTGCTTCTTTGAGCCGAGCATGGACATCCGCGCCCGCGAGCGGCAATCCATGGTGAGCAACCTGCATAGGGCCTTGGATCAGCGTGAACTCCTCTTGCATTATCAGCCGAAAGTAAATCTTGCGTCAGGTGTAATTACCGGTGGCGAAGCGCTGGTGCGCTGGCCGATTGCGGATTTGGGATTTGTGCCTCCTGCGCAGTTCATCCCGATTGCCGAGGATTGCGGCTTGATCCTATCGCTCGGTCGGTGGGCGCGACGTGAGGCGTGCCGACAGGTACGATCCTGGCATGACTCAGGCTTCCCGTCGTTGTCCATGGCGGTCAACGTTTCTGTATCGGAATTCCGCGACGAGCGTTTCCTGGAAGGGGTTCGCGAGGCCCTGATCGAGACTGGGCTGGAACCGCACCTACTGGAGCTCGAAATTACCGAGAGCATTCTCATCAAGGACATCGCGGCAACGACCGCCCTTCTACGCGGGCTCAAGGATCTGGGCGTGAAGATCGCGGTTGATGACTTCGGAACCGGCTATTCCAGCCTGAGCTACCTGAAACGGCTTCCTGTCGATACGTTGAAAATCGACCAGTCGTTCGTGCGCGGCGTCACCACTGTTGCCGAGGACGCTGCCATCGTCAGTGCCGTCATCAATCTCGGCAAAAGCCTCGGGCTGCGAGTGGTTGCAGAAGGCGTGGAGACCTCGGAACAGCGCGCGTTCCTTCAGGCCCATGGCTGTGAGGAAGGGCAAGGTTATTATTTCAGTGAGGCCATCGCGGCCGAAGCGTTCGCAAGACTGCTCACCAGTGGTATATCGTAAGCGACTTACCATGGCCGAAGCGCTGCGACGCCTACCGCCGTGCCAATTATTACGACACTGCGCAACATAGGGCAAAGCGACATCGAGCGAGGCGGTTACGCGCCGTCGGTCAGCTGCAAGCATGATCGGCTGCTCCGTAACGCTAACGCTGCGCGGCCGATAACCGTACCAAGGATCTTATATGCATATGCGTTCGCTTCGCTCTCTACGCCTCCTCCTTTCTCTGGCGTTTGTGCTTGCCAGTTTCACCCATACCCCCGCTTATGCCGCACCTCAAAAGGACTTCAAGATCTGCTGGGTCTTGTACGCCGGCTGGATGCCTTGGGGCTACGCCAAGACACAAGGCATCATTGACAAATGGGCAAGGAAATACGACATCAAGATCGATCTCGTCGAATTAGACGACTACGTCGGCTCGATAAATCAATATACGGCCGGCAAGTTTGACGGCTGCGCGATGACCAACATGGATGCGCTGACAATTCCCGCAGCCAGTGGCATCGACAGCACCGCGCTCATCGTGAGTGACTATTCGAATGGCAACGACGGTGTGCTTATCAAAGGCAAGGGAAAAACACTCGCTGACTTGAAGGGGCAAAAGATCAACCTTGTCCAGTTTTCCGTCTCGCACTACCTGCTCGCGCGTGCGCTCGAAACAGCTGGACTAAGCGAGGGCGACGTCCATGTCGTCAACACGTCGGACGGCGGCATTGTCGCCGCTTTCGCAAGTCCCGCCGTCCACAATACAGTGACGTGGAACCCCATGCTCGCTGAACTGAAGGCTCAACCAGATATTTCCGAAGTCTTCGATTCGAGCCAAATCCCCGGCGAAATCATGGACATGATGGTGGTCAACACGAACACGCTGAAGGACAATCCTGCGCTTGGCAAAGCGTTGACCGGCGCGTGGTTTGAGACGATACAGATGATGAAGGCCGATACGGCGCAAGGCCACTCTGCCCTGAAGGCGATGGCGAAGTCCTCTGGTACGGATCTCGCAGGGTATAAAAGGCAGCTTGCGACCACGGCGCTTTTCTATACACCGCAACAGGCACTTGAGTTCGTCACGAGTCCGGACCTGCCGAGGATCATGGCGTTGATCGCGCAGTTTTCGTTCCGGCATGGACTACTCGGTCATGGAGCTTCGAGTGCGAATGTAGTGGGCGTGAGCTACGACCACGGGGTAACAACGGGGTCTAAGACGAACGTGAGGTTGCGTTTCGATCCAACCTACGTGCGCATGGCCGCCGAGGGAAAGCTGTGAGCGGAAATTTTCAAGCCAGGAGCCTGTCGGACTTGAACAAAGGACCGAAGTTGGTCGCAGCCAGACTGCACGCGGTTGACAGGATATGACGGCAACCGATCGAGCGTTCTTTCAAGCCGCGTATAGGGCTCGATCCCGTTCAGGCGACCCGTTCAATCAGCGAGTACATCGTAGCGACCGCTCAGGCACCCCTGAGCCTACAGGTGCGCGCCGGCTCCTGACCCTACCTGAGAGGGCTGGACGCGGGTAACCGCACCCAGCTACCCGACAGAACCATCAACCCCGGACGCGAAACGCTCCTGTATCACCGTCCCGGTGACTGATCCCTCGTCCCCAGTCAAATGCAGGGGTACCCGAAGCGTGAACACCGCTCCGTTGCCTGGCCCATCGCTGCGGGCCGTCAGCGTGCCTCGCATCTCCATGGCAGCCAATGCACAACTATGCAGGCCAAATCCATGGCCGTCTCTGCGGGTTGTGAAGCCATGTTCAAAGATCCGCGTTATATTCTCAGGCGCAATCCCTTCGCCGTCGTCTTTCACGCGAACCCTTAACTCTTCATTGTCCGTAATATCCACGCTCAGTGTGATCTCGCGAGTCCGCTCGACCGCCCGAGAAAACGCATGCCCAGCGTTACTTATCAGATTGACCAGGATCAGTAGCAGCCTGTGTTTGTCCAACAAAAGTACGGGGATTTGGGAGTACTCCTTCACTATCTTGATCTGATGAAGCGCGAGTGTCCCCAATTGCATGCGCAGGGCGTCCTCGATTAAATCGGTTACCTGCACA
The DNA here is from genome assembly GCF_001634365.1 of Paraburkholderia phytofirmans OLGA172. Lineage (NCBI taxonomy): Bacteria > Pseudomonadati > Pseudomonadota > Betaproteobacteria > Burkholderiales > Burkholderiaceae > Paraburkholderia > Paraburkholderia phytofirmans. Next base: position 2,811,886 of record NZ_CP014578.1, on the reverse strand, counting down.
GGCTCGAGTATGCTGGATACGCCGGCATAAGTCTGCTGGGTGGCGACGATCTCTTTGATGTGGTCAACGCTTTTGGTCAACTGCACGAGCTCGTCGACGATGCCCTTTTTTTCCGACTGTAGCGCCTCCGTCAGCTGGTTCAAGTAAGCTGGCAGGAGCCTGCCCTTGGCATCGCGAGTAATAAAATCCCCCAGATCCGCAGAATGCTCATTTATCATTTGAACCGCCTTGTCCAGCCCCTGCGATTTCGAGGCGCGAACTTTGTGGCTAATCAGATCCGCTGAAATGTTGATGCTGTTCAACACGTTGCCGACGTTGTGCAATACATTGGTGGCGATTTCGGCCATGCCCGCCTGACGCGCGGTGGCGACCAGGGTGCTTTGCGCCTCTTGCAGTTCGCGGGTGCGCTGCTGCACCCGATGCTCCAATGATGCGTTCGATTGATGGAGCGCCTTGTTAGCGCGGTTGATGACACCGTAGCTGAGAACCAGGCGGCTGCCGACATACAACAGCAAGCCGGCCAATATCGCGGAGAACATCATCAGGAACAACTTCGAGCGTCTGTCTCGGGCATTGTCGTGTAGCTGCGCTCGCGTCAAAATATCAGTGAGTGCGTCTAGACGGCCCGCTACCGGTACTGCGGCGATTTCGTTCAGCGTCGCGTTCACCGCTGGCTGCTCGCGCAAGACCGCGCGGACACTAGAAGCAAGTATGTTCACTGCGCTTTGCAGGTCGATCGGTAATCGGTCCGCGTCACCCTCAAGAACGTCCAGAGCACCCTTGACCTTGCCGGCCCTTTCGCTAGACGCCAAATGCGCATATTCCATGGTACCCAACACGGCGGCGTTCACGTCCGTAGCGATTTTCGTTGCCTGCTTCCGACGGGTGTCCTTAATTTCCCTGAGAGAAGTCCGCATCCGGTCTTCGACTGTCGAGAACGAATTTAGAGCGATTTCGAGGGACGCGTTGTGGAACCTGAATTGCTCGACGAGCTTGGCTTTTTCGTAGAGGGCTTTCGAAACGGCTGCGGCGCTCGCTATCCACGCGCTGGAGTCGTCGCGGTTGCGACTGGCCTCGACTGCCTGCACTCGCGTCCACTGATCGACCAAATCGGTGGGCGGGTTAGAAGCCGGGTCGGCCCTCATGTTTATGCCAAGTTTTTCGTTCAGAATATCTAACTCCCACTGGGCGTCGAGTTGCTTCACGCGACGCAACATCGCGACGGATTCTGAAAAATCTGATCGCTCTCGTGTATGCATCACGCCGTATAGCAACGCCAACTCCACGACGATCACAATCGCCATTCCGGTCAAAAGAAACCGACTCCAATGTCGAGAAGTTCGCGTCATGTTTCCCATCAAGGGCGCTTGCCGGTGCGGTGAGCATTGTGGGAATAGTTTTCGGCCCTTCTTCACAGCGTCGTTGGCCACACTGCGTGATCCGTTTTTGCAGGCTTGCCACACCCGTTTATGCAATTGCACCATGGTGAGACCTTTTGGTTACCGTGCGGGTACGGCCGCTCAAAAGGCGGACCATTTCTCTATAGTGGAAAGACCGCTCGGGTGCCAGCGACCGCACAAAGGTAAAACTGGCTCAGGTAGGGGCCAATCAACGGAATTTCGGCACGCTCGTGTTGTTACGTTCTGGGCGATACCGCCAGTTAGCAAGGCGACGAATGCATCTGGGGGAACCGCCGGACTAAAGTAGAAACCCTAGCCTTCATCACACTGATGGGCACGAAGAAAGAGAAGCTCCTCAACCGTTTCCATGCCCTCGGCTATGACCTGCAGTTGGTGCAGTTGGAGACTTTTCGCGATGTTGATGGCTCGAACGTACGAGCGCAGCGCCGTTGGTGTCGGCGCTGATGTCGCGTACGAACGATTAGTCAGTTTTTAGTATATCGATTGGAAACCGCTTGTGTCAAACGAACTAAATTTCGGACGTATTTGCCACTAAATTTGAGGAATTGCCAAATTTAGTGGCAAATACGCGCAATGTTTAGAATTTACATCAATAAAATTTTGCGTAAGTTTGCGACCTTTTCATAGCTGTTCCTTATGGGAAGCGGGACTCCCGGAATGGGATGTTCTATTTTTACTTCGATTGGCAGCGGCGAACCCCGCGTCAAAAAATGGATCTCGCCGTTGCGGAAGTACCGGTAGGCTGCGCTGCGGGCCGCTTCGGGATTGGCGCCGCCAGCGCTCGGGCTCGCGCCGGTGTCGCCGTCGTGTGCCTTTACCCGACATGGTGGATGACCTCGGCGTCGCGTGAGGCGTTCAGCCTGAACATCGAAACGGAAGTTTTCAGATCGTTCGCCTGCGACGCGAGCGAGCTGGCGGCCGCTGCCGCCTGTTCCACCAGCGCGGCATTCTGCCGGGTGACTTCGTCCATCTGCGTGACGGCCTGGTTGATTTGGCCGATACCCTTGCTCTGTTCCTGCGATGCGGCTGTGATCTCACCCATGATGCCCGTCACGCGTCTGATTTCGTGGGCGATCTCACGCATCTTCGCACCCGCATCCCGCACATGGCCGGCACCTGCCTGCACGCGCTCCACGGAATCGTGGATCAGTTCCTTGATTTCCTTGGACGCCGCCGAGGAGCGCTGCGCCAGCGAACGCACTTCCGAGGCCACCACCGCAAAACCCCGACCCTGCTCACCCGCCCGCGCCGCTTCGACGGCCGCATTGAGCGCGAGGATATTGGTCTGGAAGGCGATGCCCTCGATGATGCCAACAATGTTGGCAATCTTGTCCGAGCTGGCATTGATGCCATCCATGGTTTCGACCACGCGTGACACTACGGTGCCGCCCTGTTCGGCCACCTGGGCGGCCTGCGCTGCGAGCTGGTTGACCTGACTGGCATTGTCGGCATTCTGGGTGACAGTCGAGGTCAGTTGCTCCATGCTGGACGCAGTTTCCTCGAGCGAGGCGGCCTGTTCTTCGGTACGCTGCGACAGGTCCTGATTGCCCGCCGAAATCTGGTGAGTGGCGGTGGCAATCGAGTCGGCCGAAACTTTGATCGTGCTGATCGTATGCGTGAGCTGCTCCTGCATACGCTTCATCGAAAACAGCAGGCTCGAGCGGTCGTCCTGGGCGATCTTCACTACGGCAGTCAGATCGTTATTGGCTATCTGGTTGGCGATATCGGTGGCATAGGATGGCTCGCCGCCCAATGAGCGGATGATGCCGCGGTTGAGGAAGACCACGACAACCGACAGGGCTCCGGCGAGTACCAGCAGAACCCCGAGGCTGACCAATGTGTAGGAGAAGGCGCGAAAGCTCACTTTGCAGGGTGGGCTTCGACGGAATACGTACAGATAACGGCGCAAGATCGATTGCGATTAATACTCGATCCAGGAACAGTCTCTTACGGACATTGCAGAATACTGGCTGCCGGTATGTGATACAGGCAGGTGCGGACGCCACGGAAGAAAAACGCCAGATGCCAGATCTGGAACTCGGGGGAGCGGATAAGAGACGATCAGCGCTTGGTGGATTCCCTCACATTCAGGGCGACAACACGACAGCGGAATGCCCGTGATAGTTCGCTCGGCCAGCGTCCAGGCGGACGGGAGACGCTCTGCGTCTGTCAATTCTTTAATTGGCGACCAGCATGCCGATGGTCAGGGCTAGTAAAGCCAACGCGGTGATAACCGTGAAGAAGCCTTCCCCACGAAACCTACCGAGGACCTCCAGCCGGCGTTGGAAGGATACGGAGGGCTTGCGAATTGTCGTTGCATTCCACACCAGAGTAAGCGTGCGGTTCCCGCAAACGTTTCTTGTACTTTCAGGCGACGGGCAATTTATTTCAGTTGTCGCACACTTATTGGTTTCGACGATCATGGCAAGTAGAGTCAGTAAAGAACACTGTATGTCACTACTATGCTGGATTTCTTGTAACAATTTTCACCGTGCGTCTCAGTTTTTAAGAAATTTGAGACGCATGGTGAAAATTGTTTTCATATACTAAATTTCTTTTGATGAATTACCTTGCTAACTCAATTAACAAAGGGATGCCCATTACTGAGCACCCCTATCGCAATCCTCGGCCGCCTGACGACGACCAGTGACAGTCGCCCCTGCGGGCCCCGGACGACATGCGTTCATCGTGGCTCCGGCGCTACAAGCGTGATCTCGCCGCCACTTCTGCTGTTTTCAACGCCGTGTTGCAATGCGGAATTGCGCGGCCTAGAATGAATTTCACGTCTCCTCCATGCTTCCCTGCATGGATTTGGCCCGGCTCGGTACGCGGGCTGTTCTTTTTCGGACATGCCAGAGATTCAAGCGTTGACACCATCGGGCTGGCCGACTTGGCGCCCGAAGGGAAAGAATACTGCATATAGCCGAATAGGAGCGAGGCACGGCATGTCGGCTATCCGCTTTCAGATTGATTACCGATGGCTGGTCGCGCAGGCTCGATTCTTGATCCTGCAGTACCGCCGTCCCGTTCAAGCACAGATGCGGTGACATCATGGAACTCTGCGACGAGTGCGACAAACTTCAAGGATGCTCTGCTGACCAGTCCCGAGCCAGTGACATGACGTTGGTCGGTATCGGTGAGTGCGAAGGCGTACTGGCAATTGAGCACTACCGTTGCGGCCGATGCGGCGTGATTATGCATCGGCAGTTCGTGGGCAGTGCGCCCGAGCGGGTCTGGACGGCCATTTATCGGGCTACGTGAAGTTATACAACCGCTGGCTTGAGGCGGTAACGCTTTTAGGAGGAGGCCTCATGCTAACCGCCGAATACCTCGTGGGGATTGTGATTGTGGCACTCCTCACCATCACAGCAGCGTTTCGGCTGAATTCCGCTCGGAACCACACGGGTGACGTCCGCGAAGCGAAACGCGGGGCGGCCTACTGCTCGTGACAGGCTAGGGACGGCGGCACCTCAAACAGCCGGGGCGAACTGGCTGACGATACAACGACTGAAGGGTCGCCGTCAGCCCAATCACGATGGTGATGCATTGGATGCCGATACTGCTCGTTGCGACGCTCGTACGCGCCGGCCGGTGAGCCACGTAAGTTTCAAAACTGAATGATCCCAGGGCGCAATCCGCGCCTACGCGATAATAAGAAGCACTCTTCGTCACATGCGGAATGGACCTTCACAACGGCCTTTCAACATGGCGCCGCATTGACACATGTGGGCGTTAAGGCCCCCGTTGTGGTCGAAAATCGTCTTGCGAAAATCAGAAAAAACACGCATTCTTGAAACCCGCTTGATTTTGCATCGAATGCCGCTTGTAGCCAGTGGCATTACACCAATTCGTAACGTTCAGAAAGACCTCGGCTGTGGACCGGCGAGTCCACGTGGAGTCATACGAACCTTGTTCAAAGCAGCGCAAGCATTCGTGCCATCCGGAAATTTCATATGTTCGACCAAATCGTTAAGAAACTGAGTTCCGACGCAGCGCGCCAGACGCATTCAGATCAACTGCTGGCACGCTATTTCGAGGCGAATCTCCAACAAATTCCATTTGAAACCGCGGCGTCAATCGCCAAGAAAATGGACTTGAGCCCAATGACGGTGGGGCGGTTTTTGAGGCGCATTGGCTACAACGGTCTGGACGAGCTCAAGAACGATCTGAAGCGAATTAGCCGTAAGGGGGGGCCGAAGAGTTCCGCTTGGGAGCTGTCAGGAAGCATCGAGGATCTGCGGCGCGATCAGCAGGAGGGCCGCCTTGTTAGCGAATTGATCGAACAACAAATCGACGTCTTGCGGGGAATTTCCGCAATGGCTCGCAGCGATAAGTGGGATAAGGCTGTGAGCACGATCACCAATGCAGAGGCGGTCTTCGTTGCCAGCTTTCAAAACATCGCCGGCATCGCTCGCTATTTCAGCGAGCAGATGCAGTATGTCCGCGGCGGGATTACGTTCATGGATGGAGCGAACGGCACTTATCTGGAAATGTTCGGTAGTTCAGCAAGGAACAGGCTGCTGATTCTGATCGACTGCAGGCGATTCGCGACGAAGACGCGGCCACTGGCTAAACTCGCTCGCGAGGCAGGCATCACGGTGCTGCTTGTGACCGATATTCATTGCAACTGGGCTGACGAAGACAGCGATATATCACTGGTACTTCCCAGCATGCGCTGGCGAACATGGGACTCCTTTTTGCCGCTCGCTGCGCTACTGGATCTATTGGTAACAAGTTGCCTGATCACGCTTGGTGACGACGTCGTCGAACGCGCGGAGCTGGTGCGCACATTGCAGAATACTTTTGGTGATTTCGTGCGCCGCTGACTATTGCTCTCGCGGCGCCCCAAAAGCACTTACTTCGATGCTTTGACCTGAGTCCAGGCTGTGTCCCACAGTCTGACGGAATCGCCTACATCACTGAGCAAGGACAAGTGGCTGAGGGTTGCCGCGTCCGGGTAGATGTTCGGGTTATTGCGTAACGCCGGGCTGATCAGTGGAAACGCCGCCTTGTTCGGTGATCCACCATGCAGCCAGTTGGTGTTCTTCGCGGAGACGTCCGGTCGCATCATGTAGGCGAAGAATTTCTTCGCCGCTTCGGTGTTTTTCGACTGGGTCAGCAAGCACATGTCTTCCTGAAATCCATTCGCACCTTCCTTGGGAATGACATAACCCACTTTGTCGGGAGCAGTCTCGACGCTTTGCGCAACCGAACCCGACCACCAGTGCGCGATCGCAAAATCGCCGTTGATCACCTTGTCACCTATACCGTCGGTCAGCATCGCCGCCCAGTAGGGTTTGGCGTGCTTGATGGTGTCCCGGGCCTTCGCGAGTTCCTTCGGATTGGTAGAATTGAAGGAAAATCCGTTGTAAATGAGCGCTGCTCCCAACGTTTCCCGTTCATCGTCCAGCATGGCAATCTTGCCGCGCAACTGGGGCGGAGGGTCGAACACCACCTTCCACGAAGTAACATCGACGCCTTTCGTCAACGCCTTGTTGTACATCAACCCTGTAGAGCCCCAGTTATATGGCATGCACACTTCGTGCTGCGGATCGCTGGTTGCCTTGAAATACCGCTGGTCGAGGTTCGAGTAGCCGGTAATCGAGCGAAGATGAGGGTCCTGCAGATAACCCAGCTTGCTCAGAATATTCTGCATGAAAACCGAAGGAAATACGATGTCGTAGCCCGTGGCTCCGGCCTGAAGCTTCGCGAGCATTTCCTCGTTGGTGCCGTAGTTGTCGAGGGTGACTGCTATACCTGTCTCCTTTGTGAAATCCTGCAGCACATCCGGATTGATATAAACCGTCCAGTTATACAAATGTAGCGATTGTGGCTCTGCAAAAGCATGCCCCGCGGCAGTGATCGCAAGACCTATCACTGCCATACGTACTCCAGAAAACCAACGCATGAGATTCTCCTTATGTCGACTTACGTTTAAAACGGTTAGTGATGCAGACAGGTTGTTGAAAAAATCTCCTCCAGGACAACCGAAACAGTAGCCGGGAGGGTTCCTGATGGTTTCAGGCAAATGGGAGCGGCGCGTCCTGAGTCTTTCCCAACGAGCGACCGGGGCGTCGGACCAATAGCGAGACGGTAACCAGCGCCAGTGAAGCGAGCATCATGAGTACCGATACCGCGTTGATCTCAGGAGACACGTTGCGTTTGATCGCACCGAAGAGGTACACAGGAAGGGTGGTCGATCCCACGCCGCTCGTGAAATAGGCGATAACCAGATCGTCGAAGGAAATGACGAGGCACAGAAGGAACCCGGCGAGAATGGGTGGCGCAATGCCTGGAAGCGTGACGCGTCTGAACGTCGTCAACGGCCGTGCGCCCAGATCGGCGGAGGCTTCCTCGAGGCTACGGTCCATCCCAACCAGACGGGCGGCTACGACGACCGTGGCATAAGAGGAAAGGAAGACTGTATGGGCCAGAATGACCGACAGGCGGCCGAGGGGGAAACCTATGGTGCTGAACATGACCAGCAGGCCGATGCCGAGGACAATGTCGGGTATGACGATGGGCATATAGACTGCGGAGCGCAGCAACGTCTTCAGGCGCGATTCGGTGCGAGCAATGCCTAACGCGGAGAGGGTGCCGACCACCGTCGCAATCGTGGAGGACGAACCTGCCACGATGAGTGTGTTGATGAGAGAACGCCCAAGGTTGGGATCGGAATACAACTGCAGATCGGAGGCGCCGACAGCCGTGGATGCGTTGTGCGTGAAACCCAGATTGGCCAGAACTCTCAGGTACCAGTCGAAGGTGAAGCCCTTCCAGGTCATCATGCTGACCGGGTTCGCATTGAACGAATACGCGACCAGCATGAGGATCGGCAGGTACAGGAAGGAGAAAAATATGGCCAGATGCAGGATCGAACCCGCCCTGCGCAGGACATTTTCGATTGGCATGTCAATGCTCCTTGCCGGTCGATGACATAACGGTTTTGCCTTCAGCCCGGGCGACCAGATACAGACAGGCAACCACGATGACGCCGAGGATTGTCGCCACCGCTGATCCGAATGGCCAGTCGCGGGCGGCAAGAAACGATTGCGCCAGCAGCGTGCCGATCTGCAGGTCCTTGGCGCCGCCAATGAGCGTTGGGGCGATGAAATTGCCCAGCGCGGGAATGAACACGAGAACGACGCCAGCCACGATACCTGGCATGGTCAGTGGAATGACCACCCGTCGCATCGTGGTGAACCGGCCGGCGCCGAGATCGAGCGATGCTTCGACGAGGCGGAAGTCCATCTTTTCGATCGACGAGAAGAGTGGCAGAACCATGAACGGGAGATACTGGTAGACCATCGATGCGGCGACTGCGGGTAGCGTATAGATCATCTGGAGTGGCTTGTCGATCAGGCCCACCGCCAGCAGTGCGTGATTGATCAGTCCATCCGATCGCAAAATCAGCATCCAGGCGTAAATGCGCACCAGACCGTTGATGAAGAAGGGCAACGTCACAAGTAGCAGCAGGAGATACTTGCGCCGGAATGACTGCCTGCTGATATACCACGCTGCGGGGTAGGCCAGCACCAGAGCGGCCATGGCGGTCGAAAGGGCGAGCAGCGAGGACCTGATGACGATGTTGAGATAGGTGAAGTCCCAGTCCCTGAGCAGATCGGCGTTCGGAAAGCCAAAAAACTGACTGTACGCATCCAGATCGAAATGCCAGATGACGCCGCCATAGGTATCCCGGGTCGCGAAACTGTAGGCGAGGATGATGGTTGCCGGCACCGCGAAGAGCAGCGTGAACAGCAGTACGCCGGGCGTCAGGAAGGCGAGTGTTGTCGCGGCGCCTGTTCGCCGTGGACGGATTTGCGGATCCGGCTCGCGATCGGCGACCCGGGACACGGAAGTCATATCGTTCATGGCAAGGACACCGTAGTAACGTCGCGTGGGTGATAGCTGAGCTTGACCGGCGCGCCGACCTCGGGAACCGACGCCTTGGCATTCAGGACGACCGTGATCCGGTCACCTTGCAGGTCGACGTCGACGCGCGTGTAATTGCCCATGTAGGTACGATCCGACACAATCCCATCGAGCAGGCAGTGACCGTCCGATACGCTCCCGAACACCATGTCCACGGCCTCGGGCCTCAGCGATGCGATGGCTGCGTGTTCGCCGGGTCTCGCACCGGCGACGAGAATTTCGGTTCCCCGTTCCGTTCTGAGAAGACTGCACCCGTCGCGCTTCCCGATCCACTTGCCGCGTAGCAAGTTGGTCTCGCCGATGAAGCGTGCCGAGAACTCGGTTCTGGGTGAATCGTAAATTTCTCTTGGGCTACCCACTTGCTCAATCTTCCCCCGGTTCATGACGACGATCATGTCGCTCATCGACAGGGCCTCTTCCTGGTCGTGCGTGACGCACACGAAGGCAATGCCAAGTTCGTGCTGAAGACGCTTGAGTTCCACCTGCATCTGCTTGCGCAACTGCCGGTCGAGCGCTGCCATCGGTTCATCGAGCAGGAGGACCTTGGGCTGCATGACAAGGGCGCGGGCGAGAGCGACTCGCTGCTGCTGCCCGCCCGACAACTGAGCAACCTTTCTTTTTGCCATGGATTCAAGCCGTACTAGTTCTAATGCCTGGCCAACACGCTGATCGATCAGGTGTCTCGGAACCTTTGCAATCTCGAGCCCATAGGCGATGTTGCCTGCAACGTCGAGATGGGGAAACAGCGCGTAGTGCTGGAAGACAGTATTCAGCGGTCGCTCATAAGGCGGCGCTGACGTCAGATCCTGGCCGTCGATCAGGACGCGACCAGAATCGGGCATTTCAAATCCGGCGATTGTCCGCAGCAAGGTAGTTTTGCCGCAGCCGGAGGGGCCGAGAAGAGTCGTGAACTTGCCCGATGGGATGGCGAGGTTGACATCGCTTAGCGCAAACACATGCCGTTTTCCGGGTGCGAGAAAGCTCTTTGATATCGAGCGAACTTCAACTGCTGGTTTCATGAACTCTCCTCTGGAGCGTATGTCGGGAAGTAACTCGACATCGGGCGAGCCTTCCAAAAGGACCACGAACGATAAGCTATGCTGGTCGAAAATGTTTGTAAAGCACCATTTCAACAAAAAGGTACTTGACTACCATTTTGCATTGGATGAACCTAGCGACTTCTCAAGAGCGGCTGGAAAGGAGGCGAGAAGAAATGAGCAAGGAATCCCGGATTGAACACTGCGTGCATACGAAAAAGCGCCGTGCGCGGGACTTGGGGTTGCCATTCGAGGGCATTCCTGGCGCGAACAATGCCATCACCGATGTGCCTGGTGTGACGGTGGGCTACAAGACCTTGTCAACAGGTTCAGGCGCTATGCAGACTGGGGTGACGGCAATACTTCCCAGACCGAGCGATCGGCTTCTGCATCCGAGTTGGGCCGGCACATTCTCGATGAATGGGAATGGGGAAATGACAGGCGTCCATTGGATTCGCGAAGCCGGTTGGTTTACCGGCCCGATTACTCTGACGAATACCTTTTCGATTGGGATGGCGCAGCATGCGACCACCCGCTGGATGGTTTCGAAATTCAGGGCACAACTGGACAAGGGCATCTGGGTGCTACCGGTCGCCGCCGAAACGTACGACGGCTGGTTGAACGACATCTGCGGGCAGCACATCTCGGAGAGCGACGTCATCGAAGCCATCGAGTCCGCTGCAGGAGGCGCCTTACTCGAAGGAAATGTTGGTGGCGGCACGGGGATGATGGCCTACGAGTTCAAGGGTGGGACGGGTACCTCTTCGCGCCGGATCGATATCGGCGGAGTTTCTTACACCGTTGGCGCAATAGTTCAAGCGAATCATGGATTGCGGCCATGGCTTCGCGTTTGTGGGGTTCCGGTCGGTGAACGGATGGCACAGTCAGCGGGGTGGCCTCACGAACGGGGATCCATCATCGCTATCATCGGGACAGACTTGCCGCTCATGCCGACGCAACTGGAACGGCTCGCCAAGCGCGCTGGCATCGGCATCGGTCGTGCGGGAACGCCATCTGGAAACAACTCCGGCGACATATTTCTTGCGTTCACCACGGCGAACTCCTTTGGCTCGTTACCAGAGCCTCCGCGTTTGACGCTGGACGCCGTCAGCAATGATCTGCTCGATCCAGTGTTTATGGCGGTTGTCGAAGCAGTCGACGAAGCGGTTATTAATGCGATGCTGGCGGCTGAGACGGTCACTGGTAAGTACGATCGCGTCGCACACGCAATAGATCACGACATGCTGCGGGCTATCGTATTGGAAGGTCGTGCAGATTGTCTCGCCAAAAATATCGATGATTGACGGAGCTACCCACAAGCGACTAATCAGTACCCTGCAGAGTGCGAAACCGTCTTTTTTGGATTCTTCACGGATTAGCGTGAAGCGGCATGCGATCGAGCCGCCGTTCCCTCTTGAGCACATGTAGGTGTTCAGCAGGCGCATTGCGCACAGCGTCGCCTCCATGCATCAACGCCGTGCGGATCGGTCATCCCGGGAGCTCCCTTCGTCAAGCTGCCAAGTAGCGCTGCGACGTTAGACGCCCGTTAAGCGGGCCTTAAGCTTGGTCCAATTAACCTGTCGTTACCGGCTGCAAACGGTATTGCGCGCAGCGGTCGACAATCCAGGAGGTACAACATTTGAAGTCCGTCATTCGAATCGCTGCTGCTGCCATCGCACTCGCCGCACCAGTGGTTTCCTTCGCCCAACAAGACAATCCACCTCTTACCCGTGCGCAGGTGCGCGCCCAGCTGATTCAGATCGAAAACGCCGGCTACCATCCCGGGCATCGCGACATTAACTTCCCAGATGACTTCCTCGCGGCCGAAGCGCGCGTCGCCGCTGAGAATGGGGGACCGTCGAGCACAGGCGTCGGTGGTGTCTCTAGCGGGGCGTCGGAGCTGGGTCATCGTGCCGCAGAATGAACGCATGTGCGAGACCGTGCGCGCAAGCGTCCCGGCGACGAAATTCATCGGACACTCATGCCCGAACGGCAAACGTTCGCAACGGATCGGGGCAAGATGGCCACGCTACCTCGAACACGATGTGAGAGCGGTTTCGATCAAGCAGGCTGATCTTCCTTGCGCGTCACGAGGCCGCCATCCCCATATTCCCGGATCACCTTCGCAATGACGACCCGGTAGCCGTCCAACCAGCGGGCCTGCTTCGACTTCGCTTCGACGTGCGTCGGATGCCTGATCAATTGCAGCAGTGCGTCTTCCGACTCCCAGTAGTAGACGTTCTGGATCAATCCGGCGCTGGCGCTCTCCCAGGTCTCTTCACCCAGATACCCAGGAATTGCACGCGCCATTTCGGCGATCTCCTGGTCGAGGCGATGGAATTCCTCGTCGTACTGACCGGCCCTGAAAATGAAGGTGGAAGAGTACATAGGGCTTCCTCTGGAGATGAATGAAAGGGCACAGAGTTTAGGGCATAAAGGGCCGGCAAGATCGTCAGGCCTCTTTCCGAGCCCCTATCTGTAAGGCCATGCCAGAAGCCTGATCCCGGCAACCCCGAATACGACAGCAAGGCATCCTTCCAGAGCGCGACGGGTCCGAATGTATAGCCGGCGAACTGAGTCCATGGAAAACAGGACGGCATACCCGCTGAACACCAGGCATCCAATGACCGCACAGCCTGGAATCACGGCCCCGTAGGCAGATCCCGAGTTGTTCGAAGAGAGGGCGACAATCGAAACCCACACGAGTATGGCCTTCGGATTTGTCAGATGCAGCAACGCGCCTCGCGCGTACAGGCTCGTCAACTTCTCTGGCTGTTCCCGTTTCGGTGAGGTTGTAGCTGCAGTGGCAAGAGCAGTGCGTCCCGATTTGAAGGCCAGCCAGAGGAGGTACAGGCCTCCGAAAAGAGTGCTGAGAATCCTGGGCTTCAAGAAGACGATGAAGGCGATGCGGCTGGTGGGTGCGTGAGCACCCGATCGCCGGAAGGTGATCGTCCGATCCTTGGATCGTTCAGTTGAACGTTGCCTTTGCCCCAGATCGCTGACTGTCAAACACCGACAGAGCTCGTCGCGTCATCAGCCAAAGCCTTCGGCCGGTAACCGTGTTGCGCCACCTTAAATATCGTCGGGTTCGAAACGGTGTACTCCGTCGCCGGTGCCCCGGGCGAATCCAAAACGATACCGCGACGTTGCGGAGATACATCGCCGCAGCGTCGTGATCGTCAAGGCAACGGGCAAGTACACCGGCCGAGCGCGCAGGCGCGACTACGCCGCGATTCGGGCGTGGCGGGCCTGAGCATTCGGGCGACACCGGAACAGTTCGGTATGGGAACCTGCCCGGCAGTATCAAAGCCGTGAATCTGAAATTCGTTCTTCTCAATATCCAGCCCGATCATGGTAATCTCGCCATCGACGATTCCCTCAGATGAAAGAGCGACTCATCATGGCACGTCGATACCGTCGCAGAGGTCGTCATCCCTATCACTGAAAATGATATTCCTACGGAGACCACACCCATGCTTATTGACTGGAAGTCGTTTCTCCCCAAAGTTAGCGGGTCCGTGAAAGAACTGGCCGAGGCCAGCCCGGAGACAATCGGGGGATACCGCCAGATTTGTGCCGCCGACGCTCAAACGGGACATCTGGACGCTAAAACGCGCGAATTGATTTCGTTGGCGGTAGCTGTGACCACCCGCAGTGACGGATGCATCGCGAATCATACGAAGAAGGCGATCGACCTCGGCACGACTCGTGAGGAGATCGCCGAGGCGCTGGGCGTCGCCATTGCGATGAACGCCGGCGCTGCGGTCGCCTATTCCGGCCGAGTCATGGACGCTTTCTCGGCCTTCTCGACTAAGGAATAACTCGTCGCACAGCCGCCCGTTCGGGCGAGGTCGGCGAAGATAAACGCGCGGGCAAGCGCGACGACCGAGGCGAAGGGGAAATTCTGGTGATAGCGTGGAGGGCGCCCGCACCGGCCTTTCGATTGCGCATCCCGCACTCGTAACCAAGGCTTGTATTCTGCTCCCGTACGTTGCCCATAACCCCGGGGCAGCGTACGGAATAATGTCTCCCTGCGTCTCGAAGCGCGGCGCGCTGAAATCCGTCCTTGTTTCTGCATGCTCGCGCTGTATTGACTACGGCTACCGCGTTCTCCATTGCCGCCTATCCCAGCTAGGTCTGCTCCGGCTTCGGGACGATGAAGTCAGTGGAACTGGAGAAACGCGATCCTCTCGTGGAGTTCGACTGGCGTAGTTCGTGCGGGAAGGTCTGTGCGATGTCGTCGTCCTTCTTGCGCTTCTTGCCAACGTCGCTGCCGGAACAGACCGCGAAACTATGAAGCGGTGTTTCACTTTCCTGCACCCATTCGGTAAGCGTCTGCGACCGCAGGGATAAACGCAGCGAGCGGCGATCGATTTGAGGTTAGCGTTCGATCGGGTTCGGCCAGGAGCGGACGGTCACATGCGTCTCTGCGCGGACGTTGAGGCGACGGGTCCGCCCCGTAATCGGCCATCCAACAGTAGAGGACGGGCGCTCGCTCATCGGCCATTGCAGACACTCAGTTAAATCTTGACATGAAGCACACAGGAGAGCGTAGTGCCGGAAACCGGCCCGCTGCGTTCGACGTGGCGGGAGCTGGAAAGATACCCCGACCGAGGTCTTGCTACGATCAGGCCTCGTCGTTCGAGCGTGTAGTAAGCCTGGAAAACTGTTGAAGGGCTGACGCGGTACGAACTGCTCGCCTGGCGCACCGACGGGAGCCGCACGCCGCGCTCAAGCGTGCCGTTCGCAATCAGGTTTTCGAACTGTGCCGCCGCTGGATATAGCGCTTCATTATTATGTCATGCAAATTAATTGAGGTTGTGCCGAGTTGATCCGGTTGCGGGCGGAATGCCTCATTTAGAAATTTCGGACCCGCCAGCCGAGCACGGTTGCAGCTCCCGCCGACTTTGAGGACGGAGCGTTAGCAGTCTGGAGAAATGCCTTCAGTTGGCTTGCGCCGAGCGCACGGCTGTAGAAGAAACCCTGACCGAATTCGGCCCGGCTTGCCCGCGCGATGTTGTGATGTGCCGTGTTCTCAATGCCTTCGACCACGACCACAGCGTCCATCTCATGGCCTATGCTCGTCAACGCAGTGATCTGTCCGGAGCGCTCATCGGGATCCATTCCCAGCACTTCCCTGTCAATCTTCACCATCTCAAAGGTCATGTCTGGCGGCAGTTCCAGTCCGACGTCAGTGGGGCGCAAGCCCGACAGGGCAAAGCGCATTCCTTTATCACGCGCCTGCGCCATCATCGGGATGAGTCGTTCTCTGAACTTCCTCACGCTGTCTGCCCCGATCTTCAGTATTAGCGGTGGAAGACCGAGGGAGCCAACGTCACCAAGGTCCGCGATGAACGCGGAACTTACCAGGTAAGATGCGGGAGCGGTAACGCCCAGGTAGAGCGATTTCGGAGCACCGATTTCCCGCAGATCCTGAGCGGCACGCGATAGGATGAATCGCGTCATTGGCCCAATCAGGCTACTGCTCTCAATGATTTCCATGTAGTGGGCCGGGCCCAGCGCGCCATATTTCTCGTTGTCCCAGCGCAGAAATGCTTCGACGCCGACACACCTGGCCCGCCGCACGCCAACGACAGGTTGATACTGAACATGGAACCGGCCACGGCGCAGCCCTGCACGCGCTGCACGCAGCAGGGACTTGTCGTAGCGAAACCACCTTTTGAGGGCCCAACCGACAACGACGACCAGGACCATCACCAGAATCGGCCACAATATAAATCCCAATATGGTCCATACTGAGGAAGGCTGCGTAGCAGTGCGCGACGAAAGCTGCACCGAGGCGAGTGTATCGGTCTCGACCGAAGGTGAGACCGCTTGTGTCTCACAACCCCTACCCAATGAGCAAACCGGGGTTGACATCGCTGGTGGTTCTGGCGACTGCTCCGCGCGGTCGACCCGCGACGCGGTATCGGCCACTGCGTCAGAGGCCAGAAGGCCGTTTCGTTCTGCCGCCGCGTGGTCGCTGATTTGCCACCGCAGTTCCCTAAGCGGCGTCACAACGTTCGGCCCCGAACTGGCCATCGCAGCAGCGGTGCCGGGGGCATCGCCACGCGTGCCGTCCAGCGAATCGCAAGTATTAATCAGTACGGGCATCGGGCCAGCAACCGGTCCGGCAAGGGCGGCGGGAATAGAGGGCAGCTGCGCAACGGACGCGCAGGCTGAGCCGAAGCGGATTGGGGGCGCTGGTGGACCCGCAAGCCAGTCCGTCAATTGCTGCCAGACGTTGCGTTCAAACGTAAGACTGCGACTGGAACCAGTGTCGGCCGGACCTGCAACAGCGAGTGAGGTGCCTGCGCAGGTGACGAGCACGACTGCCATATGTCGTCTCCAGGCCCGACGGAGCACGATGAACGCGCTGCATCTGATGGTTGATACCGGGAACCCAAATGCCATTGATTTATCGCTAAAAAATTCGGCTTAAAAGTCTCTACCGATTGGACCGCTACAAGCAGGCTAAACATCGAAAGAAGGGGAAACTGTCTGCGCTGCACTTTGCCAGCGTGTGCGCGGTCGCAATAGAAGCAGATTGCAAAAGAAAGGCCGTATCAGATTGATAAGTGGCATTCTTATAAGGTTAAGTGCGTGCTACCGGGGCGGGCCCGACGCACGAAACGGTGTTATCTGTGAGGAGTACAAGTTGAAGCGGTATGAGCGGCTAGCCCACCAACTCAGTGAGCTCATCAAGCGCGGTGATCTGCCACCCGGCGCGCGTATCCCCTCGGTTCGCGCGGCGTGCAAGGCTTGGGGCGTGAGCCCCGCGACGGTATTTCGTGCTTACTACCTGCTCGAAAACCGGGGCATGATTAAGGCGCGCCCGCGTTCAGGCTATTTCGTGTCGCCGAGTTCCGGAGAATTGCTGCGGCGAAGTCCCGGGACCTCGATGAGTACCGACCCGAAGACCGTCAATATCAGCGACCTTGTCTTTGAGGTCCTCAAGACGATCAGGCATGCCGAGACTGTCCCACTTGGTTCTGCGTTTTTGAGCCCTGCGCTGTTTCCGATGGCGCGCGTCGGAAAGTCGTGCGCGAAGGTCAATCGTTCAACGCACCTGGCCAGCATGGTTGACGGACTGCCGCCGGGGTACGAAGGATTGCGCCAGCAGATTTCGCTGCGTTACCTGATGGCGGGGATGACGGTGCCCGTCGACGAGATAATCATTACGAGCGGTGCACTCGAAGCCCTGACGCTAAGCGCCCAGTTGCTCGCCGCTCCAGGCGATGTGATCGTGATCGAAAAGCCGACGTTCTATGCAGCGCTGCAGGCTATCGAGCGTCTGAGGCTGAACGTAGTGGAGATTCCTGTTGACCCGGTGGAGGGTCATGATCTGGATGCACTCGCGCAAGCGCTGCAGCAACATCCGGTTCGCGCCTGCTGGTTCATGACCTCGTTCCACAATCCGACCGGGGTGACGCTGGACGATTCCAGGAAGCAGGCACTGGTTGATCTGCTCGCCAGACACGACGTGCCGCTCATCGAGGATGACGTCTACAACGAGCTGCATTTTGGCCCGGATCCGGTGCGTCCGGCCAAATTCTTCGATCGGAAAGGTCTTGTGATCCATTGTGGATCGTTCGCGAAGTGCCTTGCGCCCGGATATCGTATCGGCTGGGCGGCAGCCGGAAGGTTCGCGGGCAGGCTGGAACACGCGAAATGGATGACCACGTTATCGGCCAGCATGCCCGCGCAGCGCGCAATCGCCGACTATCTGGAGCATGGCGGATATGAACGTTTCCTGCACAAACTACGTCGCGAGTTGGCCCTTCAGCAATCGCAGATGCTCGACGCGATCAGCCGGTACTTCCCGGCCAATACGATGGCGACGAGGTCTGACGGCGGTTATTTCACATGGGTGGCGCTACCGGATCACGTAGACTCGATACAGCTCTTCCAGGCTGCGCTTAACAGTGGGATCAGCATCGCGCCCGGACCTATCTTCTCTGCGGACGGCGCCTTCCGGCACCGTATGCGTCTGAACTATGGATACCCGTGGTCGGCGCGGCTCGATAAAGCGGTCGCGACACTAGGTGCCCTGTGCGCTGATGAATCGCGTTGCGGCGCAAAGCTGGCCGGTCCGGTTCGGCCGGCATGATACGGGGGTCGATCTCAACCCGGCACGCCGGCCGGTGAATCGTGAACCTCGTACTCGACCCTTTCCCCGTTGAGCACGCGTTGGACGTACGGCTCGATGGCAGCAAAATAGTCAGCGTCGAGAACCTCATGGGTGAGCCGTCCCACGATCTCCTCCGGGTCCAACCCCAGCCACTCGCGATAGGTTGAGTTGGCGAACCGAAAACGTCGCTCACCGTCGACGTAAGCGACCAGCGAACGTATGGGCCATTCAGCCCCGATCCGGACGTGCGACCGAGGGAGGCAGTCCGATGCCGAAGGCCGTTCTAGCCGCTGAGCAGATTCGCGACGAACTGCGGACCCGCATGGCGAAATCGCCGCTGGCGTGCCGGGAGCTTTGCGCGTGCACATACAGCTACCGGAGCGGCATCCGCCGGACGCACCCGGCCGCCACTGGAACATAGTGTCCGTCCTAACGGCTTTCTTACGGGACGGAAACTGATCACGGATTAATTCTCGAAGCGGTCCCTTGATCATGCGTGGCACAGCGCGTTGATTCGCTCGACACTTCACGTAATTCGTCGGCGATGATGTCGATCAGCGCTTCGGCAGCAGCGCTCAACGGCCGCCGCGGATGACTGATGCGCACGATATGGCGTACGATGCGCGGCGCGAGAATCGGATAGGCGCGCAACGCACCTCGGCGCACTGCACGTTCAACCGCGATGCGCGGCAGGATCGTCGCAAAGTGGGTGCTTTCGACGAGCTTCACGATCGTGCTCAACACATCGATTTCGAAGCGCGGCGCAAGCAGCACGTCCTCATGCTGCGCGGCCGTATCGAGCACGCCGCGCAGGCCGTGGCGCTTGGTGGGCAGCACGAGTTCGAGTTCGGGTAGTTGCGCGAGCTCGATCGCATGCGGCAGTTCGGGGCCATGTTCGGCGCTGGTGACGAGCACCATCTCTTCATCGAGGAGCGGCTGCGAGTCGAGCGACAGGCGCGAGCGCGGCTTGTTGATCAGCGCGGCGTCGAGCTGGCCGCCCGACACCCAGTCGATGAAGGTCGCGGTGTAGCCGTCGGCGATGGTGACTTCGACATGCGGATAGCGCGCGTGAAAGCGCGACAGCGAATCAGCGAGCACGCTTTCCGTCACCGATGCAATCAGCCCGATCGACACGTGGCCCGTTACGATCTCGTCGCGCTGAACCATTTGCTGACGCGCATGCGCGAGATCGCGGATGATCGGCAGAAAGAGGCGGTACATCAGCCGTCCGGCGGCGGTGGGCGCCATGCCGTGCCCGCCACGGTCGAACAGTTGTTGATGCAGTTCTTCCTCGAGCTTGGCGATCTGCATGCTGAGCGCCGGCTGCACGATGTTCAGGCGCTTGGCGGCGCGCGTCACGGAGCCGTCCTCGAACAGCGCGATGAAATACTGGATCTGCTTCAGGTCCATGAGAGGTCCATTTGACGTCCAGATGGGGTGCCACGGGGTGCATCACGAAAGTTAATATCCGCTGCGTGGTCCATCAGGTCACTCACGAAAGCCGGCGAAAACAGCACAGCGCGTGGCTATCTGAATAGCTGAGAAAGACCCTTACCGGAAGCGTTGCCTATTGATAACCGAGCGCACGAAGGGCGTCATCGGGGCTAACACTGATATCAAAACTAATGATGAAAGACATCAAAAAACAATATTAGAAGTTATAGCCCGTTCTCGCTACGCTTCATTCCAACTTGTTGCAGGTCCGCCCGACAGACTCGTTCCGGCGCCCGACGGCAAGCACCGATGGAGACGTAAATGGACTCACGCGATGCCGCAGGCAGCGGCCACCTCAATCCTCATGGGCGCCGCAGAGCACCGCGCCGACGCTGCGCCACTGGCTTGAACGCCTGTCGGCAACGGGCCGCGTCGCGACGATCGATCAGCCGGTTTCACTCCAACACGAACTCGCGGCAGTCGCCAAACGGCTCGACGGAGAACAAGCCGCCATTTTTCTCAAGCCCGGCGGCCACGCCATTCCGGTAGTGAGCGGCTTCATGTCGAAGCGCGCGTGGATCGCCGAAGCGATGGGCGTGCCCGAGGCCGCGCTGCTCGAACGCTTTCGCGATGCGGCCGGGCATCCTGTTGCCTGGCACGAACTGCCACGCGACGAGGCCGCGTGCCAGCAGGTCGTCCGCACGCAGGGCATCGATCTGCACGCATTGCTGCCGATCCCGACACACAGCGAGCACGACAACGGTCCCTACATCACGGCCGGCCTCGTGATTGCGCGTAATCCGCGGACCGGCATCCAGAACGTGTCGATCAACCGCATTCAGGTGCACGCCCCGGACCGCATGGCGATCCTGATGTTGCCGCGTCATCTGCTGGCGTTCTATCAGGCCGCGGAAGCGGCGGGCGACGCCCTCGACGTGGCGATCGCGATTGGCGTCGATCCGTTGACGATGCTGGCGTCGCAGGCTATTTCCCCGATCGACAGCGACGAACTGGAGATCGCCGGTGCCTTGCACGGCGCGCCGCTGCCGGTCGTCAAGTGCGTGACGAACGACGTGCGTGTACCCGCGTTTTCGGAAATCGTGATCGAGGGCCGCATCCTGCCCAAGGTGCGCGAGCCCGAAGGTCCGTTCGGCGAATTCCCGAAGTACTACAGCGCGCGCGAAGCGCGTGAGGTGATCGACGTGACGGCAGTCACACATCGCGAACGGCCCATTTATCACACGATTGTTCCGGCTGAAATGGAGCATCTGCTGCTCGGCGCCATTCCGCGCGAAGCGACCTTGCTGGCGCATCTGCAGCGCAGCCATCCAGGCGTGAAGGACGTGGAGTTGTCGGTGGGCGGCGTGTGCCGGTATCACCTGTGGGTCCAGTTCGACAAGAAGCGCGAAGGCGAAGCGAAAAACGTGATTTTGTGCGCGTTCGGCGCGCACTACGACATCAAGCAGGTGGTCGTCGTCGATACCGATGTGGACGTGCACGATCCTGCCGAAATCGAATGGGCGATCGCGACGCGCTTCCAGGCGGATCGGGATCTCGTGATTGTGGCCGGCGCACAGGGCTCGCCGCTCGATCCATCGACGACCGTCGGCCAGCCCGACGATGCGCCGCCGCACATGCAGGGCGTCAGCGCCAAGATGGGTCTCGACGCGACGCGCCCGGTCGTCTATCCGGCACATGTATTCACCCGCGTGCGGATTCCGGGGCAGGACGCCGTCAATCTCGACCGGCTCGTCGCCACGAGCAACGCGGCGTTCGATGCCTATCTGCACAGCGGCCAGCTGCGCGACGCGGTCTGAGCGAGGCACAGCCATGCAGTCAACGCAAACGCGTGAACGGATCGTCGTCGGCATTTCGGGTGCGAGTGGTGCAGTCATCGGCGTGCGGCTGCTGGCGGCCTTGCGCCGGCTCGGCACGGCCGAGACGCATCTTATCGTGTCGCCGTCGGGCGCCATTACCGCCGCGCAGGAGCTCGGTCTTACGCGTTCAGACCTCGACGACCTCGCCGACGTCGTCCACAACGTGCGCGACATCGGCGCGACGGTGGCGAGCGGCTCGTTTCTCACCGCGGGCATGGTGATCGCGCCGTGCTCGATGAAAACGCTGGCGAGCGTCGCCAACGGTTTCGCCGACAACCTGCTGACGCGCGCCGCGGACGTGATGCTCAAGGAGCGTCGTCGCCTCGTGCTCGTCGCGCGCGAAACGCCGCTCAATCTCGCGCACCTGCGCAACATGACGCTCGCCACCGAAATGGGCGCGATCGTGATGCCGCCGGTGCCCGCGTTCTATGCGCACCCTCAAACCGTCGACGACATCGTCGATCACACGGTCGGCCGGATCATGGATCTGTTCGGCATCGAGCATCGCGAGATTGCGCGCCGCTGGAGCGGTCTTGCCAGCGAGTTCAACCGAGGCGGGAACGACGAGGGCGACGACGCCGATGCAGCCGCCACGCGCGGGCAGGGAGCAATGAAATGAATCAGCGCGATACAGTTGCCGAACTGGTAGCGGATGCACGCCCCGCTGGCGAGCCCGAAACGTCGGCTGAACGCCAGCGCCAGCGCCATGTGGGCCGCTCGATGGAACGCGTCGAAGATCCGGCGATCCTGACCGGCCGCGGACGTTACGGCGACGACATCGCCGTGAAACCCGGCACGCTGCACGCTGCGGTGTTGCGCTCGCCGCACGCCCATGCGGAACTGCGCAGCATCGACACGGACGCTGCGCTCAAACTGGCCGGCGTGCGTGCCGTGCTCACACGTGATGATCTGCCGGGCTGGTCGCGGCCGTTCGTGGTCGGCGTGAAGTCGCCGATGGAGCAGTGGGCGCTCGCGATGGACCGCGTGCGCTATGTCGGCGAACCGGTTGCCGTGGTGCTGGCCGAATCGCGTGCGCTCGCTGAAGACGCGCTCGATCTGATCAAGGTCGAGTACCAGACGCTGCCGCCGGTGACGTCGATCGAAAACGCGATCGCCGACGATGCACCGGTTCTGCATCCGAAGGTCGGCACGAACGTGATCAGCGATCGTCACTATCGCTATGGCGAGCCCGAAGCAGCATTCGAACGCGCGCCGCATCGCGTGACAATCGACGCGCACTATCCGCGCAACACGTGTGCGCCGATCGAATGCGGCGTGGTGATCGCCGAGTATCTGTCCGGCGATGAGGGTTACGACGTCACGTCGAATTTCATGGGGCCCTTCTCGCTGCATGCGGTGATGTCGATGGCGCTGAACGTGCCGGCAAATCGTCTGCGGCACAAGGCGCCGCGCGATTCGGGCGGCAGCTTCGGCGTGAAACAGGCGGTGTTTCCGTATGTGGTGTTGATGTGCCTTGCGTCGCGCAAGGCCGGTGCACCGGTGAAATGGGTCGAGGATCGCCTCGAACATCTGAGCGCGGCCACGTCGGCCACCGCGCGCCTGACGACGCTCGAAGCCGCAGTTGAGGGCGACGGCCGCATTACCGCGCTCTCATACGACCAGATCGAGGACTGCGGCGGCTATCTGCGTGCGCCGGAGCCAGCAACGTTCTACCGGATGCATGGCTGCCTGACGGGCGCCTACGCGATTCCGAATCTCGTCGTGCGCAACCGCGTGACGCTCACGAATAAAACGCCGACGGGCCTCGTCCGCGGTTTCGGCGGACCGCAGGTGTATTTCGCGCTTGAACGTCTGATGCAGCGCATCGCGATCGAACTGAAGCTCGAGGTGCTCGACGTGTATCGCCGCAACTTCGTCGCCGCTGAGGCGTTCCCGTATCGAGCCGCAGCGGGTGCGCTACTCGATTCCGGCAACTATCAGGAAGCGCTGCGCCGCTCGCTCGCTGAAGGCGGCTACGACGAACTCGTCGCGCGTCGCGATGCGGCGCGCCGCGAAGGACGTGTGTATGGCATCGGCTTTGCGGCGATCGTTGAGCCGTCTGTGTCGAACATGGGCTACATCACGACCGTGATGCCCGCCGAGGCGCGCAAAAAAGCCGGCCCGAAGAGCGGCGCCATCGCGAGCGCGACAGTCAGCGTCGATCTGCTCGGCGGCGTGGTCGTGACGATTGCATCGACGCCGGCGGGGCAAGGGCACATGACGGTCTGCGCGCAGGTTGTCGCCGATGTGCTTGGTTTGAATCCGCGGGACATCGTCGTCAACGTCGAGTTCGATACACACAAGGACGCGTGGTCAGTGGCGGCAGGTAACTATTCGAGTCGTTTTGCCGGTGCGGTGGCCGGCACGGTGCATCTGGCAGCGATGCGTGTGCGCGACAAGGTGGCCCGCATCGTCGCGAAGCAATCGGGTTGTGCGCCCGAGGACATCTGTTTCGAAGACGGCCGCATCTTTGCGAAGGGCAAGGAAGACCGCGCGCTGCCGTTTGGCCGCGTCGCGAGCAATGCGCCGCACTGGGCGCCCGCGCTGTTGCCTGAAGGCGAAGAGCCGGGCCTGCGCGAGACGGTGTTCTGGACGCCGCCGCACATGGACGCGCCCGACGAGCAGGATCGCATCAACACATCGGCGGCCTACGGTTTCGCGTTCGACATGTGCGCCGTCGAAGTGGACCGCGCAACCGGCCGGGTGCGCATCGACCGCTATGTGACCGCCCACGACGCTGGCACGCTGCTCAATCCGGCACTCGCCGACGGCCAGATTCGTGGCGCGTTCGCGCAGGGCCTGGGCGCGGCATTGATGGAAGAGTTCCGCTACGGCGCAGACGGCAGTTTCCAGTCGGGCACGCTCGCCGACTACCTGATGCCGACCACCTGCGAAGTGCCTGATCCGGTGATCGTGCATCTGGAAACGCCGTCGCCGTTCACGCCGCTCGGTGCGAAAGGGCTGGGCGAAGGCAACAACATGAGCACGCCGCCGTGCATCGCAAATGCAGTGGCCGATGCACTCGGCGTCGAGGATATCCGCTTGCCGCTCACGCCTGCGAAGGTGATGCACCTGATCGGCATCGACGATCCGCCGCCTTCGCGTCCCGAGTTACTTCAAGCGGCTGCGGCCGCCGCGTCGAACAAGGCGCTTGCGGGCGGCAAGGCGCTGACGGCGCGGGGCACTGTCGATCTCGACGCCACACCTGAAGCGATCTTTGCGGTGCTGATGGACCCACAGGCGCTCGCGAAGGTCATTCCAGGCTGCCACGCGCTCGAAGCGACCGGACCGAACCAGTATCGCGCCGATGTGACGGTCGGCGTCGGCATGATCAAGGCGCGCTTCGAAGCGCGGATCGGGTTGTCGGATATCGACGCGCCGCATCGTCTGCGCCTCGCGGGTGCCGGCAGCTCGCCACTTGGCACCGCGCGTGGCGAAGGACTCGTAGAACTGACGCCCACGGAGCGCGGCACGCGGCTGTCGTACGACTATGAAGCGCAGGTGTCGGGCAAGGTTGCGGCAGTCGGCGGGCGGATGCTCGAAGGCGCGGCGAAAGTCGTGCTGCGGCAACTGTTCGAATCGCTGGGCCGGCAAGCATCAGGCAAGCCCGTCGATCAAGGCCGCGCGCAAGGCTCGTGGCTCTCGCGCTTCCTCGCATTCTTCAGGAGTAGAACATGAAACCGGCGCCGTTCGATTATCTGCGCGCGACGAGTACGGAACATGCGCTCGAAGCGCTCGCGCATGGCGGCGAAGACGCACGCGTGCTGGCCGGCGGCCAGTCGTTGATGGCGGTGCTGAACATGCGCCTCGCGCAACCGCGTTGGCTCGTCGATATTTCCCGCACCGACGAGTTGAATACGGTGCGGGTCGACAACGAGGCGGGGCAGCTCGTTATTGGTGCGGCGGCGACGCAGGGCAGCGTCGAGTGGCGCCCGTCTCTGCGCGACGAAGTGCCGTTGCTCGCTCTCGCGTTCCCGCACATTTCCCACTTTCAGATCCGCAATCGCGGCACCGTGTGCGGGTCGATCGCTCACGCGGATCCGAGCGCCGAGTTGCCTCTCGCATTGGCAGCCCTGGGCGGCGGTGTGCTGCTGCGCTCGACAAAGCGCAAGCGCGTGCTCGCCGCCGAGGACTTTTTTCAGGGGATGTTGATGACGGCGCGCGAGCCGGACGAACTTGTCGAGGCTGTGCGTTTTCCGCTGAAAAAGCCGGGCGAGCGCTACGGCTTTGCGGAATTCTCCGCCCGTCATGGCGATTTCGCCCTCGTGTCGTGCGCGGCGGTGGTGACGGATAACCTGATCCAGCTCGCAGTGGGTGGCGTCGCCGACCGGCCGGTGGTGGAGCGCTGGCCGCGTCTGCAGGGCGACGACTTGCGTACTGCATTGAACGATTTGAGCTGGAAGCTGGGCGCGCAGGACGACGCGCATGTCAGTGCGACGTATCGCCGGCATCTGGTCCGGCAACTGGGATGGCGCGTGATCGAGGAGGCGAAGTGAGCAAGACCCCGAAGACCCCTGTTAATACGATGCCGCAGGGCATACAACCGCGCGGCGAACGGCGGCGAATCACCGTGACGCTCAACGGTCGCGAACGGAGCGGCTATTGCGAGCCGCGCGATCTGCTGTCCGATCTTCTGCGGCACGAACTGGGCGCAACCGGCACGCACGTCGGATGCGAACACGGCGTGTGCGGCGCCTGCACGGTTCATATCGACGGTGTGGCGGGACGTTCGTGCCTGATGCTCGCGTTGCAGGCGGACGGCCGCCGCATCGATACGGTAGAAGGCCTCGCGCCCGACCAGACGCTCGGCGACCTTCAGCAGGCGTTCCAGCGTCATCACGCGCTGCAGTGCGGCTTTTGCACCGCCGGCATTCTGATGTCGTGCGCCGACTATCTGAAGCGCGTACCGGATCCAGACGAGGCGCAGGTGCGCGACATGCTGTCGGGCCATCTGTGCCGCTGTACAGGCTATACGCCGATCGTCGCCGCCGTGCTCGATGTGGCGGCGCGCCGACGCCAGGCGCAGGAAGAGAAGGAGACGAGCGATGCTTGATCTCGGCCGAACCTTTCTGCAAAGCGTGGAGCGCAGCCCGAACGCGCTGGCGCTCGTCGATGGTGAACTGACGCTCACGTATGCGCAGTGGCACCGGATCATCCTGAACGTTGCGGACGGTCTGCACGAACTCGGCCTCGCACACGGTGACCGTCTGCTCGTCGTGCTGCAAAACCGCTGGGAAATGGCGACGCTGCACTGGGCGTGCCAGTTCGCCGGCGTGGCGATCGTGCCGCTGAACTGGCGGGCGAAACCCGATGAGCTCGATTACTGCGTGACCGATGCGGGCGTCAAAGCCATCGTGTACGAGCCGGTTTCCGCCGAAGCCGTCACGCAAAGCGCCGCCGCGAAGGCCGTTGCGCGCATTGCGCTGGACGATGCGGCGGGCGCGTCGATTTCGTTCGATGCACTGCTGCGCGAGCGTCGGCGCGAAGGCGCAGCTGTTGCTGCGGCCACCGCGGAAGACTACTCGCTGATCCTCTACACGTCCGGCACCACGGGCAAGGCGAAGGGCGTGCCGCGCCGGCATCGCCACGAACGCGCCGCCGCGCTCGCGCACGTCGCACAGAACCTCTATCGCCACGGCGAACGCACGCTCGGCGTGATGCCGCTCTATCACACGATGGGCGTGCGCTCGCTGCTGGCGATGGCACTCGTCGACGGGCTGTTCGTCTGCGTTCGCCGCTGGAATGCGACCCTTGCGCTCGATTCCATCTGCACGTACCGGCTGACGTGTCTGTATCTGGTGCCCACGCTCTATCACGATCTGCTGGCCGCACCGGAGTTCGCGCGCACCGACAAAAGTTCGGTGACGAAACTCGGCTTTGCCGGCGCGCCGATGAACGACGGTCTGCTGAAGCGTCTTTCGGCTGCTTTCAAGCCGGAACTGTTCGTCAATCACTACGGCTCGTCCGAGGTCTACACGTTCAGTATCGATCAGGACGCGACGCTGAAACCCGGCAGCGCGGGCCGCGCCGGCATCAATACGCGGCTGCGCGTCGTGAAGCTCGACGCGACGTCGCCCGACGAACTCGCGCAAACCGGCGAAGAAGGCCAGATCATTGCGGACCTGCTCGGCGACGAGTCGTTCGAAGGCTACTGGAACCGGCCCGACGCGAACGCGAAGTCGTTGCGCGACGGCTGGTATTTCACCGGCGACACCGGCTACTTCGATAACGACGGCGATCTCTTCGTATCGGGCCGCGTCGACGACATGATTATCAGCGGCGGCGAGAACATCTCGCCAGTCGATATCGAATCGGTGTTGTCGCTGCATCCGGCGGTGGACGAAGTGGCCGTCGCTGGCGTGAAAGACGAGCGCTGGGGGCAGCGTGTTGTCGCCTTCATCAAGCGCAGCGAATACGTCGAAGCCCAGGCGCTCGATGACTTTTGCCGGACCTCCGATCTCGTCAACTTCAAGCGCCCGCGCGAATACGTGTTTGTCGTCGACATTCCGAAATCGCCGGTCGGCAAGATCCTGCGCCGCAAGCTTTCCGCGGGCGAGTACGAACCGGAGCACGGCGCCGCACAACCTGACAGAACCACAAAAGGAGTAACACATGACTGACTTGACTCATCGCGGCCAGACGCTGCTGCAAGAACTCGACGGCTTCTCGATCGAAATCGACGCCGCGCGCGAACGCGCCGACATCATTCTGCACCGCCCGCCGTTCAACGTGATCTCGATGCATGCACGCGACCAACTGCGCGCCGCATTCGAAGCACTCGACGAGGACGACCGCGTCCGCGTGATCGTGCTGCGTGCTAAAGGCGAGCACTTTTCGAGCGGCGGCGACATCAAGGGCTTTCTCGAAGCGTCGCCGGAACACGTGTCGAAGCTGGCGTGGAATGTCGCCGCGCCCGCACGGTGCTCGAAGCCGGTGATCGCGGCCAATCGCGGCTTCTGCTTCGGCGTCGGTTTCGAACTGTCGCTCGCCTGTGATTTCCGCATCGCGACCGACACTAGCTTCTACGCACTGCCGGAACAGAAGCTCGGCCAGATTCCGGGTTCGGGCGGCTCGGCGCGTCTGCAGAAGATGGTCGGCGTCGGCCGCACGAAGGACATCGTGATGCGCTCGCGCCGCATTCCTGGCAAGCAGGCGTATGACTGGGGCATCGTGGTCGACTGCGTGCCCGATGCGGAGCTCGAAGCCGCGACCGATGCACTCGTCGACGAGTTGCGCGCCTTCTCGCCGCTCGCGCAGCGCACTGCGAAGAAGCTGCTGAATGACACCGAAGACGCGCCGCTTTCGATCGCGATCGAACTGGAAGGACATTGCTATAGCCGGCTGCGCAGTTCGGACGATTTCCGTGAAGGCGTCGAAGCGTTTCATGGCAAACGCAAGCCCGTGTTTCGCGGTAGCTGATAGCCGCGCATAGATCGAGCAATTCGGGAGACAGGCATGGAGCGGGCAAGCGCAGTTTGCGGCGCAAGACCAGCGCGGTCTGGCTCGCCTGACGTCATAACGATTTTCGTCAACGTAACAAGAACGCGCCGTGCCTTTCACGAGGCCGAAGCGCGTCGCACATCGGGTGAGTTCACATCTGGGCCAGCCCGGTATTAACTTAGGAGATGATGATGTCCGTTGCAGCGCAAAGTGGCGCCGCCGTGCCCGCAATCAACAGGCGGCAGGTGATGGGCGCAGTGGTAGCCTCGTGTCTGGGATGGGCACTCGATCTGTTCGATCTGTTCGTCCTGTTGTTCGTCGCACCGGTGGTCGGCCGGTTGTTCTTCCCCTCCGAACACGCGATGTTGTCGCTCGCCGCGGTGTATGCGTCGTTCGCCGTCACGCTGCTGATGCGGCCGCTCGGATCCGCGTTGTTCGGCTCGTATGCGGACCGGCGCGGCCGCAAGGGCGCGATGATTCTCGCGGTGGTCGGTGTCGGTCTGTCGACGGCGGCGTTCGGTTTGCTGCCGACCGTCGCACAGGTGGGCGTGATCGCGCCGGTGCTCTTTCTGCTGCTGCGTCTCGTGCAGGGCGTATTCGTCGGCGGCGTGGTGGCGTCGACGCACACGATCGGCACGGAATCCGTTGCGCTGAAGTATCGCGGCGCGGTGTCGGGGTTGATTGGCGGCGGCGGGGCAGGTCTTGGTGCGCTGCTCGCTTCGCTGACGTATCTCGCGATGTCGTCGCTGTTTCCCGGCGACCTGTTCGACGTGTGGGGCTGGCGCTGCATGTTCTTCACCGGGATCATCAGCTCGGTGCTCGGACTCTTCGTCTTCAACAGTCTCGAAGAATCGCCGCTGTGGAAGAAGCTTGCCGCGGAAAAGACCGCGCGTGCCGCGGAAAAGACCGCGCGTGCCGCCGCCGACAAGACGCGTAACGCGCCGGTCGAGGTGGTTCGTTCGCCGATCCGCACGCTGTTCTCGCGCGACTATCGTTCGATCCTGTTCGTCAACCTGCTGCTGACGATCGGCGGCGGCAGCGGCTACTACCTGACGTCGGGTTATCTGCCGACCTTCCTCAAGGTCGTCAATCACGCACCGAATGGGACGGCTGCTGCGATCCTTATGTTGTGCAGCGTGGCCGTGGTAATCGCATCGGTCGCGGCCGGTCACCTGAGCACGTTCATCGGCCGCAAACGGACCTTCATCCTGCTCGGCGCAATCCGTCTGTTTGCATTGCCCGCACTGTTCCTGCTGTTGCCGACGGCGCAGACCATCACGATGGTCGGTGTCTACGCGGTCATCCTGAGTGCGCTCGGCAGCGCAGGTTATGCGCCGATTCTGATCTTCCTGAACGAGCGGTTTCCGACGGCGATCCGCGCGACCGGCACGGGTCTGTCGTGGAATATCGGCTTTGCGATCGGCGGCATGATGCCCACGCTCGTCTCGCTGGTCGCGAAGACGCCACTCGATCTGCCGATGACGCTTGCCGTGTTCGTCGGCGCGATCAGCGTGATATTTCTCATCGGCGCGTTCGTCGTGCCGGAGACGCTCGGCAAGCTCGACAACACGCCGGTGCGCGACCCGTACTGATCGCGCGACCGCGCGCGATAGGCAGATTTGCGTCGCGCCGTTCGCTACCCGCAGCGATGCGCTTAGCGACGCGCGCCAGCCGCCGGAAGGCCGGCGCCAGCGAAGCGGCTCACGCCTGGTTGCCGTTGGCCGGATCGGGGTCCGCGATCTCGATCCCCGTGGTGACGCGGCGGATCTGATCGGCGATGATGTCGATGAGCTTGGTCGTGGCAGGACCGATCGGCCGCTTTGGATGGCTCACGCAAACGATGTGACGCACGATGCGCGGCGCCGAGATCGGCGTCGCGCGCAGCAGGCCGTCGTCGACCTTCCGCTGCACGACCACGCGCGGCATGATCGTCGCGATGCTGCTTTGTTCGACAAATTGCACGATCGTGGTCAGCAGGTCGATCTCGAACTGCGGCTTGATCACGATATCGGCATTCAGCAGCGCGGCGTCGAGCACGCCGCGCAGGCCGTTGCGGCGCGTCGGAAGCACGAGCTCGAGCTCCGTCAGCGCGGATGCCGTAATGGTGTCGGGCAGCGCAGGGCCGTGTTCCGCGCTCGTGACGAGCACCATCTCTTCGACTACCAGTGGAGACGTATCGAGCGACAGGCGCCCGCGGGGCCGGTTGATGATGGCCGCGTCGAGCCGGCCCGCTTCCACCGCGTCGATCAGTTGCGCGCTGAAACCATCGGCCACCGACACCTCGACATGCGGATAGAGCGCGTTGAATAGCGCGAGCGATTCCGGCAGGACGCTCTGCGCTTCCGACGCCACCATCCCGAGCGAGATACGCCCGGCGACGATCACATCGTGCCGGCTGAGCTGCTCGCGAGCGTGGTCGATGTCACGCATGATCGGCATGTAGAGGCGGTACATCTGCCGTGCAGCGTCGGTGGGCGTCATGCCATGCGGGCCGCGCTCAAAGAGCCGGCTGTTCAGTTCCGTTTCGAGCTTTGCGATCTGCATGCTGAGCGCGGGCTGCACGATATTGAGCCGCTTGGCGGCGCGTGTTACGGAGCCATCTTCGAACAGCGCGATGAAATATTGAATCTGCTTTAGATCCATGAGCCGAAAGATGAGGGAGCGATGGCCAGACATCGAGTGTAACGACATCGGCGTGTGGGGGGAAACGGCGAACCTGATTTCATCTTGAAGGAAGCACACTGGTTCCTCGAGATGCCTTAGCTTGATCGCGCGCCAAACCAGGCGAACCATACCGTTTCAGAACTCCGAGGCAGCCCCTGAGCCACCGGACATGGTTATCAACGATGGCAAGCCGCGCAACGTCAGGCAGCACAGGCGCAATAAAACGTCGTCGGCTTGCGTATCGCCGGCGCCTTCGCACTCACGGCCTTCTTGGCAACCACCTTCTTCACCGCAACCTTCTCTGTCGCTGCGACCTTCCTGACGACGGCTTTTCTGGCAACTGCCGTTTTGGCCGAAGGCTTTGTTTTGCTCGCAGCCCCCGCACTGGTCCATTTGGTAGTTGTCGGCAACTTTGAGCAACATGCGGCCATGTCGATGCTGCTAGAAAGCAAAGATTTCAAAGCGAAAATATCTGCGACGGGGCGTCGCAAGGTAGACCATTCGAGGTAAGCGCATCATTAGTGCCCACGCCATAAAAAACGAACAGCGAATCGATGTCTTTCGCGGTTAGTCCCCAAATGGATTGCCGGTGTCCTTCACTTCGGTATTGAGGTTGTATTCCGCACGCACTGCTTTCAGCACGCCCTCGATGTCGCGCTCGAAGCCGACCGCGTTGCCGAAGTGAGTCATGTTCCAGTTGCAGCCTGTCTTGTCAGCCTCTTGCAACTGCGGCCGCGGCACACGAATCTTCACGCCATCCTCGACGATTTCCTGCAGTCGATGGATTCGCCGGTCGACCTCCTGCTGAAGCTGCGAGGCATTGAGCGTTCTGCGTATCATCCAAGTCTCCTTCCGTTGCTCAACCCAGTCTAGCGCAGGTGAGGCGTTCCGCGACCTGGCGCTGAAATGCAAAGTGCCTGAGAGAGAGCAGGCGCCTTGATTCGTAGGGGTAATTTAGTCCGCGACAATCGCTACGCCGCTGCCGCCAATGCGACGACCAGCGATGCGCGCATGGTCCCAAACTCTCAGGACACTTGCTGGCCGAGAAGCCGAGATAAAGCGACGGTTGCGCGCTTGAGCAACTCTCCAAACTCCTCGACCCGCTGCTCGGTGACCCGGACGCTCGGACCAAAGATGCATAGCGAGCCTGCGACCTGATTGGCCCCGTTGAAGAAAGGTGCCGCCACGGCGACGGCGCCATCAATCAATTCGTGGTGACTTGTACCGAACCCTTTTAAACGGATTTGTTCGATGTCTTGAATCAACGCCGACACATCCTGGGTAGGGTCGACGAGATAACGCGTTAATTCGTCTGGTGTCAGTCGCATCTGCGAAAGAATGGTGCGGCCGCTGGCGCCGCGCACAAGCTTTTCGCGGTAGCCGACACCGCGTCGAAAACTAAGCGGCTGATGACTCTCCAGTTCTGCCACGCAAAGTCGATACGTGTCATCTGGAACAAACAGAGCCACGGTCTCGGACGTCGCCTCCCATAGGTTGCGCAGAACCGGCTGCGCCAGTTCGGCGATTCTGTGTTCGCTCAGCCAGACGTGTGCCAATTGAGCCACCGAGCTTCCCAGGTGGAATCGCTGCGGTTCACCGGTCGATGCGAGGAACCCGGCCTGCTCCAATGTGTTTAGCAGTCGATACAACGTCGGACGGCTAAGGTTCACACGCCCAAGCAACTCAGCGACGGTTAGAGATTCATCTCCCGGCCTGAACGCCAAAAGTATTTCTAAAGCTCGTTCAACCGCACGAACGCTCTCGTGCGCCTTTTTTTCTTCCATGTTCCGCTATCCCCTTGGCCGATGCCATCTGCGCCATTGTAGAGAAACTACCTATTCGTAGAGGCTTGACTTCAAATTTCGTGTCCGTAGAATGAGAACACAATCTCATCAGACGGACAACATCACATACGATTTGGAGTTTGAGCATGGACAAGAACATGTCGGAAACGCTTGTGCGCACGGGTCCCGGCACAGCAATGGGTAATCTGATGCGGCGCTACTGGGTGCCAATTCTGCTGGCGAGCGAAATCGCGGAGCCAGACTGCCCGCCGGTGCGAGTGCAAATCCTTGGAGAGAAGTTGCTGGCGTTTCGGGATTCAGACGGCAATCCGGCGCTGATTGATGAGTTCTGTTCGCATCGCGGTGTGTCGCTCTATTTCGGGCGCAACGAGGAGAACGGCATCCGCTGCTCGTATCACGGCCTCAAATTCGACCGGAACGGAAACTGCGTCGAGGTGCCGTCCGCGCCGCAAGCGTGCAAGCACATGAGCATCACGGCATACCCGTGTATCGAGCGCGCCGGTATTCTCTGGGCTTACATGGGCCCCAAAGACAAGCAGCCGGCACCGCCGGACCTCGAATGGTGCAACCTGCCGGCGGACCACGTATTCGTTTCCAAACGTCTGCAAGAGTCAAACTATCTGCAGGCTATGGAAGGCGGCATCGACACGAGCCACGTCTCGTACGTGCACCGCTACGAAGTCGACGAAGACCCGATGCACCAGGGCACCAAAGCGCTCGAGTACATCAAGGCGGATGGGAACGTCATCTTCGAAATCGAGAAGCAGCCGTTCGGCCTCACGCTTTTCGGGCGTCGCAATGGCGGCCCGGATTCTTACTACTGGCGAATCACGCAGTACCTCTTCCCGTGGTACACGCTCATTCCGCCGTTTGGCGACCACTCGCTAGCAGGTCACGTCTGGGTGCCGATTGACGACCATACCTGCTGGGCGTGGAGTATCAACTTCCGTCCGGACCGTCCGTTGTCCGAGGAAGAGATAAGCGACCTGAACGCAGGTAAGGGCATTCACTGCGAATACGAGCCGGGCACGTTCCGCCCGAAGGCGAACAAGAGCAACGACTATCTGATTGACCGTCAGGCCCAAAAGGACAAGCGCGCATATTCAGGCGTCTTCGGCTTCGCGATGCAGGACGCGTCGCTGCAGGAAAGCATGGGTCCCATTCAGGACCACAGCAAGGAGAAGCTGTTGCCGACGGACCGCGCCATCGTAATGGCTCGACGCATGCTCTATGAAGCAGCTACCTCTTTGCAGGTTGACACCGACCCGCCCGCAATCGATGCAGACCAGCAGCGTGTGCGCGCGGCCGGCGCCTTGCTCCCGCGCGACCGGAAACCGCAAGAGTGGGCTGTCATCCATCTCTCGGATGGCAAGGGCCAGCCGATTTACTCAATCTGAGCGGGCTCAGCGCTCATTGTTCAACGCTGCATAAGGAGGCCGGCACCGCGCCGGCGTGAGATGCAAGGTTCAAGACTAAGAGACAAAGTCGCGCTGATTACGGGCGGCGGAGGCGGCATTGGTGCTTCTACCGCGCGTGTGTTCTGTGACGAAGGCGCTGCAGTCGTCCTCGTCGACGCAAATCCACAAGCGCTCGCCAATATCGCAGACGACTTGCTCGGCCGTGATGCCGCGGCAAGAGTTCAAACGTATGTCGCTGACGTGGCGAACGCCGAGCAAGCTTCCGCGGCCGTCGAGCTTGCCCAACGTGCGTTCGGCCGGCTTGACGTCCTCGTCAACAACGCCGCAATGCGCAACTACAGCGCCCTCGCCGATGCGACGCCGGAAGAATGGCAAAGCATGGTGTCGGTGAATATGGTGGGCACCGCGAACTACTGCAGGGCTGCTTTGCCGTTGTTGCGCGCGGCGGGTTCGGCGAGCATCGTCAACGTGTCGTCCTGCTACGCGGTCACCGGCCGCAAGGGCATGGGCCTCTACGATGCAACCAAGGCCGGCATGCTCGCTATGACTCGCACGCTTGCCTTCGAGGAGGCTGTACACGGTGTGCGTGCCAACGCAATATGCCCAGGCTCGACGCTGACGGATTTTCACGTCAATCGGGCGCAGGCTGCTGGAAAGAGTGTAGAGGTGCTCAAGACACAGAGGCAAGACACGTCGTTGTTAGAACGTTGGGCGTCTCCTGAGGAGGTCTCATGGCCGATTCTATGGCTTGCGAGCGATGAGGCATCGTTTATCACCGGCACCACGCTGATGGTCGACGGCGGCTTGTCGATTATGTAACGGTGGTGGCCATGAAGAATTCCACAATGATGGTACGAGTTGCGCGGCGCAATATCGAGGCTGACGGCATCGTCAGTTTTGAATTCGCAAGTCCAGACGGTCGTGATTTGCCGGCGTTCGATGCTGGCTCACACATCGATGTCCACTTGCCAACGGGGCATGTCCGGCAATATTCGCTTTGCAGCGCGCCCCACGAGCGCTCGCGTTATCAAATTGCCGTGTTACGCGAAGAGCACTCGCGAGGTGGTTCGGCAGGTATGCACGACGCAGTTAAAGAAGGGGACGAACTGAGCGTCAGTATGCCTCGCAATCACTTCGCGCTCGCGTCCGTTCCCGCGAAGCACCTGATGTTGGCCGGGGGCATCGGACTCACTCCGTTGCTTTGCATGGCACAGCACCTCGACCGTACCGGTAAAGATTTCGAGCTGCACTACTGTGTACGTTCGCGTTCGCGTGCGGCTTTCCTCGAGCGGCTCGCGGACGCGTCATGGGCTGAGCGCGTTCACTATCACTTCGACGACGAGGATGAGCACCAACGCCTTCGTCTTGATGCGCTGCTCAAGGACGCAACCCCGGACACGCATCTCTATGTCTGCGGGCCGCAAGGCTTCATGAACGCGGTGCTTGATGCGGCGCGTGCGAGCGGGTGGCCAGAGAGTCGAATGCATTACGAGTTTTTCTCGGCTCCCACCGTCGACACGTCGGCCGATGGCAGCTTTGAAGTGTGCCTTGCGCGCACTGGAAAGACGGTGACCATCCCCGCAGACCGCACGGTGACGCAGGCGCTCGCGGACGCTGGAGTTGACGTACCCGTTTCGTGCGAGCAGGGCATTTGTGGAACCTGCCTTACCCGCGTTCTCGACGGCGAGCCGGAACATCGAGACCTGTTCCTATCTCCGGAAGAGCAGTCACGAAACGACCAGTTTCTACCGTGCTGCTCCCGCTCGAAGTCCGGGAGACTTGTGCTGGACCTGTAACGCCGCAACCCGGCAACACACGCCCGGCGCCCCTTACGCGCCGGATGTCAAATCGGAAAAAGAATAAGGGCGGCGTACGCACGCCCTGCATGGAGGAGTCGTGGGAAAAAACCTGACGTCGTCGAGTGACGCATCGGGCGCGGACTGGACCGCGTCAAGCGTCGGTGTAACAGCGGCGAGCCCCTACCGCTGGGTTGCTCTGTTTATCGTGTGGGCAGCATTTCTTCTCAGCTACGTCGACCGCGTCGCATGGAGCACGGTCGCAGCGCCTGTTGGCGCATCGCTCGGTATCAAGGTGTCGCTCCTTGGTGCCTTTGTTACGGCGTTCTATGCGGGATACGTGGTTGCAAACATCATCGGAGGCATGCTGACCGATTTTCTCGGCGGTCGGGCCATGATGACTCTCGCGTTGCTTCCGCTCGGTGTCTTCACGTTCTTTTTTGGCGAGACGACCTCGTTGACGGCGGGCATTCTGATTCAACTGGCAATGGGCTTTGCAGCCGGAGCTGACTATTCGGCCGGGATGAAGGTGATTCCTGCCTGGTTCACGCGAGACCGGGGGCGAGCGATGGGCATTTACACCACGGCAACTTCGCTCGCCGTGGTCCTCGCCAATGCAATCGTGCCCACCATTTCCGCGCAGTACGGCTGGGCCAGTGCATTTCGCATGCTCGGCATTGCCACGTTCGCCTGGGGCATCGTCTCCCTTCTGTTTCTCAAGAATCGCCCGGTCGGCGAACGAGCTCCGGCTCGCAACAGTGCGAAAGAGATGCTTAGTCTCTTGCGCAATCGCAATCTGATATTTCTTTCCATTGCTGGTTGCGGCGGTCTCTGGGCGACTGTTGGCTTCGGCGCCTGGGGAAATGCGCTGATGACGCGGCAGTACGGTATTTCCCCTGTCGTGGCCGGGTCGATTATCGCGTCTTTCGGCATCGGCGCGGTCATTGCGAAACCCACACTCGGTTGGGTATCCGACCTGCCGGGAATCTCGCGTCGGCTCATGTCCATTCTGGTTCTGGTCGCGTTTGCCATCACTCTTGTGGTGTTTGGCATGTGCTCGACTGTCACGCAGTTTTATATCGTCGCTCCGGTTCTTGGCGCGTTTTCATATGGTTACCTGCCGGTGCTTATGGCACAGGTGAGCGACGCATCCGGAAAACGTCTGGCTGGAGCGAGCGCTGGTTGGACAAACGCCATTTGGCAAATGGGTAGCGCTGTGTCCCCTCTGGCTGTCGGACACGTCTATGGCGGGACACATTCAATCGTGCTTGCCGTTCTTACGCTTGCCATCGGGCCAGTCGTCGGGCTTGTAGCGATGCTGTTCGTGAGCAAACGCATCGCACAGGTTTAATTCGCCCCGCACCGTCGGATGCAAATCGAAAAATTGTCGATGTGTATCGCCTGAATATTAAATTAGTATAACTACTCATAATAAGGAGACTAGCTTGAAATCGAATCACGGTACGCGACTGTTGAGGACAGTGCTCGCCGCTACGATATGTTCGTCGGCAAGTATTGCATCTCACGCTCAGTCATCGGTAACGCTCTACGGCATTCTTGACTCTGGCGTCGAGTTCGTCACCCATGCAGCCAGGCAGGGCTCCGGCAACCTGTTTCGTATCAACACCGGCAATCGCATCAATTCTCGTTGGGGTTTCACTGGCAAGGAAGACCTTGGGGCAGGTCTGCGCTCGATATTCACGCTCGAATCGGGCTTTGCGACGAATAACGGTACCCTGCAGCAGGGAGGACGGTTGTTCGGCCGCCAGGCGTTCGTTGGCCTTGAGAGCGATAAGTTCGGTGCGGTGATGGCCGGCCGGCAGATGACACCTATGTATCGCTTCTTCCTGGCGCTTGACCCTCTCAATTACTCCAGCTATGGCCTGTCGGCCCAGGATGCGCAGTTTGTAGGACGGGCCGATAACGCGCTCGAATATCTCGGGCACGCCGGTCCGTTCGAGTTGAACGCGCTCTACAGTTTTGGCTACGATTCGACGATTGCGAATGGGGGCCAGGTGCCGGGAGAGTTCCGGGTCGGCAAGCAGTTTGATATTGGTGGCCGGTATCGCCAAGGGCCAATCAACCTGACCTTCGTTTATGAGCAACGCCAAGGGACGAGTGTTGCCTCGTCCGGCGACAGCGAGCGGCGCTATCTCGCGGGCGGTTCCTGGTCTATTGGCAATGCGACCCTGTACGCTGGTTACGAACTCCTTCTGAACGACATTGCCGCTACGTTCGCTGCGTCACCGCCGCAGACCATGGGATTCGGAGGCCTTCGCTATAAGTTAACGCCAGCGTTTCAAGTTTCGGCGGGTTCGTACTATCACACATTTCGGACGGTTTCGGCGCATGCCATCAGCTCAGGCGTCAACGCAGACTACCTGCTATCCAAGCGCACCACGCTGTACACGGATGTCACGTACGTCATCAACAGCGCGAAGTCTGCCTTGAGTGCGACAGGGTCGACCACCCCTGTCGCGACCGGAGCCAACCAACTTGCGGTGGTAGTCGGAATCGCGCATGCTTTCTGAGTTGTGCCGGGGCCCGCAGGACTACGCGGGCTGAGCGTTGGGCCAGAGATGCTGACGCGTGTCCGCAGCTTACGGGCAAGGTGGCGCTCATGTAGCCTTTGGGCGGTGCGGCCGCTGCGGCGCTCCGCGTGGTCGCTGGGACTGCTCGCATCGTCTGGACGCAAAGAACGCAAAAGACGCGTTGCTGCCGGTAGTTCGTGATGGAACTCCTTAAGGTTCGTCGCTGTAGGAACCAACGAGGTTTTCAATCCGCCCCTTTAGAACACTGCCGTCCTCCCGAACCCGCTCGCGGACGCGACCGACGTCTTCCTGATATTCGCGCACGACAAACTCCGCCTTCCGGTAGGTTTCGTCCACCCATTCCTTGGGTTTGAAGTCGAGCCAGCGCTGGGCCACGAGATGGAAGGCGCCTTCGGCCACGCATTTGCGGGCGATGGACTCGGCCCGGCGATGTTCGACCGGATCGGTGCCTTCGCGAACCAGATTGCACGCGGTAGAAGCGGACCGTCGCGCATCAGCGAGTGTGATATCGGGGTAGGGGCCGAGGCTAAGGAAGTTCTCCTTGCCCGTGCCAAGACGGCGATAGCGAAGCAGCCAGGTTTTTGTAGGCAACAAAAAACCCCGTAAGACGTCGATCTTACGGGGTTTCTCGAACTACTTCGGCTTACGCCAGAACAACTGTTGGTGCCAGGAGAGGACTCGAATTTAATATTTAAGTATTTGATTTAAGATAAAAAAATCTCATTGATATGTGCTGCGTATACGCATGTGTATACGCAAAAATCTCGTATATTTGCTTGATCACCGGGAGATGATGTGTCGCTTTTATACAGCATCGTTATAGGGCAAGATTGATTCATCTGCAGATTGCCGTTGCTAGTGCCAGAATGAAGCGCGGATAGTGAGCAACGGAATCGCGATGAGCAACGCTTACCGGCCGGAGGCTGTATGGGGTTCGACCGTCAACAGTTAGAGACTTTCGCCGTCGTCGCGGAGTTGCGACATTTCGGGCATGCCGCAAGTTCGTTGAGCATCACCCGCGGAGCAGTGTCCCAGCGAATTAATGCGCTGGAGGAGTCTCTGGGGGTGCCCTTGCTGGTGCGCGATGGCGCGGCCCCGACGCCTGCGGGCGAAGCACTCTTGAGGCATATACAGGTGCTCAGGGCGCTCGAAACGGATACGCTCAATCAAATCAAACCGGAAGGGAGCGAGCGTACAAGAGTCGCAATCGCAGTCAATGCAGACTCACTGGCGACGTGGTTCGAGCCGGTCGGGTGTGCTATTGCCGGTAGCGATTTTGTACTCGAACTTATCGTCGATGATCAGGATCATACATTGCCGATATTGGCTCGGGGGGAGGCCATGGGATGCGTCTCGACGGAAGGCACTGCGCCGACTGGATTTGTTGCTGAGTCCATTGGCGCGATGGAATATGAATGCGTCGCTCACCCGGAATTTGCCCGGACGCATTTCGCCCAAGGGCTAACGTTGCACACGATCCTTGCGGTGCCGGCCGTCCTGTTTAATCGCAAGGACGGCTTGCATGCGATGTTTCTTGAGCGCCTGCTGGGCTTTCCTGTGAGAGGCTACGCCGCGCATTATTTCCCGTCGCCTTCGGCGTTACTAGCCGCTATCCAGTCCGGCGTCGGTTATGGGCTCGTACCATCCATTCAGGCGCAGGCGCTGCTGAATTCAGGTGACCTTATATCCCTGGCCCCTCATCACAAGATTCCTGTCGATCTGTATTGGCATCATTGGGAAACGGCTCCCCCTAACGCCCGGACAATCAGCGATATGGTTATGCATCACGCCCGCCAGGCCCTGATTCAGTTACCTCGCGACGGAGAGATCGAAGCCAGCGACGCTTCGAATTGAACATAGGCGGTGAGGCCGGTGGAATGCCTCTTCTGCTATCTGCGAAGGACGTGGTGCGGCGATGCATCACTCCGGCGAGGGCGAGAGCGAAACATAATGAGAGAAGTGCGGTCGCGCCACCGGGGAGCAGCACGATGCCTGTCCAACGCAACAGGTATCCCAGACCAGCAATCGTGCATATGATGGAGCGCGGCGAGGTACCGAAGTACTGGCGGGCCGTCGCAAACGATACGCAGCGCGAGGCGCGTTGGGTTGCACACGGTGGGGTGTTTGCTGCATGGCGCCAGCTCGCCTACGCGATGGCAGAATCTCGTGTGAGCGAGGATCGTGTGATGGCGGTTGAAATGGCGTATTTCGTTGGCGCGATGCCGGTACAGCGTGACAGGCATGCAGCGGAACGGGAGCGAGATATCGGGCAGGACCAGCCGGCTCGCACGGTATCGGAAAGCGATGGCCGGTCAAACGATGTCGGGCCGGATGTGGAACGCTGATCGGCGGAGATGATAATAGACATGTGGATTACGGCCAGAGGCGCGAACAGTACCACTTCGCATAAGGAACTGATCCCCTTTAGTTGGAGTAGGTCAGATTACCCAGAGGCATTGCTCCAATGTGTGGTGCTTGCAGAGTGGGACGGCACGATATAGAGCGCCGGTGTGGAATGCTAACTGCCGCGTAGCGATCGACGAGCCACGCCGGCCCAGCTCTGAAGGATGCGAACAGCACAATTGCCATAGCAATCAGGAGGAGCGGGAGGCTGTAAAGTGCCACAGGGAAGAACAACGCTAACTGCAATGCCGAGCCGGCCAGTCCGTGGCCAAGATCCGTTTCACGGATGTTTTCATAGGCCATCCAGACAATGGCGACGATGCTCAGAACGAAGAGGACGAGTCCGTCATTAATGGAGGCATGCTCGCGTACAGCATACGCATAGCAATAAAGTCCCAGCCACATGAGGTTGATGCCGGCGTTCGGGGCCTTGATCATTCGTTACATCGCTCGTCTCGGGACCGACCACCATAGCAGATCGGCTTACTGCGACAGAACCGCCATCAGCCCGACATCTGCGCTTTCCGGGTTGTATACCGGCCGGCCTGCGTCTCGTCGTAGCAGGCGCCCCGCAGGCCGGTATATAAACAGTCCGAGGAAATTTCCTTCGCATAACACAATTTGTCCATTCAACAAGGCTTTACTTTCAATACCCCATAGAAAGGCGATTTCGATTTCTTCATCACGCCATCTTATTGACCGGCCCAATAACCTGACACCCATTAGCGGGCCGAAATCAAGGGCAAAAATCATCATCCATCGCGAGGCGTGGTGGTGATGCATTGTGAGATCAACACCACGCCTCGCGATGCCTCTTCAACCATACCACGCTCCTTGCGGATTCGAATCGCGCCCGGGTTTTCGTTCGGTTGGCTGCGATCTGGATCGCGCCAGACACCCATCGAGATCAAGCAGGTGCGACACCGCCCGCAACTGCCCTGGCGGCCTGCGCCGCCCCAGAAAACCGTCGGTTCCAGACCGTGACCTGAGACATTGGCAAAAGCCATGGCTATCTCACACGGGGTAAGCGCCAGTCCTGAAGGGGCTCACAGCCTGGGCGACCCAGTCATCCACAACTGGAGGCGGCGCAAGGCATGCGTCCAATCAATGCCGTGGCTGCCGGCCAGTCAGGTTACTGGCTCGCCAGCTTGCGCCGGACCATCAGGCAAAGCATCGCGTCACGTCAAACGGTTGCTGGTCGCGCAGCATGTAGTAACAGGCACGCGCGAGTTTGTGGGCGACGGTCTTGAGCGCGACGATCCGGTTGGTCGCGCGCTGCTTTCGTTCATAGAAACGCTGTGCCGACGGGCATTGCCGTAACGCAAAGTTCGCCGCCTCGATAAACGCCGATGCGAGATATGCGTTGCCGTTGCGAGTGTTGCCTTCACCCTTCTTCCTGCCGTTACTTTGCCGCACGCTATAGACGCAGCGGCAGTACGAGCTGAACTGACCAACGCCCGCAAACCGTTTCACTGTCCGCGTCTCCAGCATGATCACCGTCGCGAGCGTCTCACCAATCCCGGGCACCGTCTTCAGCAGGCGGTAGTCGGCACGTAGTTTGACGCACTCGGCCAGCCGTTTCTTGAGGATCGCAATCTGCTGCTGCAGTGTTTCGCAGATCGCGAGATTGGCCTTGGGTGCCAGCGCGACATCTGGCGGCAATCCGAGAGCGCTCACCTGATCGGCCGTCATTCGCTTGACCTGGGCGCAGCGTGGCCGCGCACCGGTGTGACGGGTAACGAGGTTCTCGATCGACGCCACCTGGACCGTGCAGGTCCTTCGTAGCGCTTGATCGCTGCGACGTGCGCCAGATGTACCTGGTATCCGACGTCCATCGGTCCATCCACCAGCCAGCACCAGTTGTAGGTCGATTCCACGACTACACCCTCGAGCTCGCCACGGTGAGGCGCAAGGGCAGCGAGGATTGCCTCGAGAGCATTCGGCAAGCGTCGCTGCAGCACAATCCGGTCTTCGGTATCGCTGACCACCACCACACTGTTATTCAAGTGCAGGTCTATTCCGCAGAACTTCATGTCGGCCTCCGTCAGGTAAAAACGGCTTGTCACACCCTGACTCTACCTCCGCGCCGCTCGCCACGACGCCGAGGCCCGCTACATGATTATCAACGCCGGATTGTGTCCGCGGCCTGAGATTGAATGGTCCGCTGCTTTAACACGTTACATAGGAATACGACGTATAGTTTATGAAATCATGAAGCGCTCTATAAGCCAATCGCGAACCCGTGGCAAGGGCTGCCGCTCCCGAAAACGTCTTCAAGTGATCC
The DNA here is from genome assembly GCF_001634365.1 of Paraburkholderia phytofirmans OLGA172. Lineage (NCBI taxonomy): Bacteria > Pseudomonadati > Pseudomonadota > Betaproteobacteria > Burkholderiales > Burkholderiaceae > Paraburkholderia > Paraburkholderia phytofirmans. Next base: position 2,767,692 of record NZ_CP014578.1, on the reverse strand, counting down.
GCCATAGTGCCTTTCAACAATCTGTCACTTCTCCGCTCGCTCCCTTGATGGAGACGATCAGAGAAAAGAACTTAACGCCAGAAAAATGGTGCGCGGGCCATCTTGCTAGGTAGATTCCCTAGGGTTCTTGACATTGTTCTCGTCAGAACACATCATCCTTTTCAATATCATTCGATATAAAGCGATTTGACATCGAGGCAACGTAAAACAAATGATTAAGCTGGAAGAGCGACAGGTCTGCGGTGCATTCGTGGACGCGCTGAGCACCGCGTCCGCGTTGCGGTTCCAACGGGGGAATACTGATATGGCAATGATGATCCTAAGAATGACAGGTCACATGCCATTGTCTGTCACGCCTGGTAGGCGTACAGCCCGGACTTGATGGAGGCGAGGCCGTAAGTCCGGCGTCCCACCTTCGGAAGCGAAAAAGAAGCGCCTGCATTGCGTGACGCATCGTGTCAACCGTTGTCTGCGTTGGAAAGCTGGATAGCAGTCCCATTGCGGTCGGATCGGATCGAATCGAATTTATCAGCATCTCGATCCCGACTTCACTACCTACCTTGAGGATCAAAATGATCGAAAAACTGCCACTCTGGGAAGCTGCCAAACGTGAAATGGAGGAGTATCAGTTCATTGCTGGAGCCGAGTTGCAACCCAAATGGGACGTACCGGAAAAGATTGCAATTAACGCCGCCGTGTCAGGACGCTTTGAGACGACCACGTCGATCGAGGAATATGTGGATGCGGCTTCCAGCGTGATCGAAGCTGGCGCTTGCGGCGTCCACATCGATTTCTCCTTCATGACCGACAAGCAGGGGCGGCGTCTCGATCGCGACATTCCGCCGGTCGAGGCGTATTCCGCGGTACTCGAGCCGCTGCGGGCACGCTTTGGCAACGACTTCGTTCCGAACGTGAACGTACTCAACGGAACGACGTTCGATATGTGCATCAGCCCTGCGCGTGAAGGGTTGTGCGAAGTCGCACCGTGTGCGCCGGGCCATCCGGAGGCCTTCATGGTGCCGGCTATCGAGGCGCTTGAAACGACAGGAGTCAAGCCCGAGTTGGCTGTTCACAGCTCTGGCGAGATCGAACTCGCAAAGCGCAAATTGATCGATACCGGCATTCTCAGGAAGCCGTATAACTGGTTGCTTCTCTATGGTCTGCCTTTCAACGTCGGTCGCACGCTGGTTTCCGGCACATGGGTGAGCAATGCCCACGACATGACGCAGCACATGTTCCTGATGGTCGACCAAATCCGCCAGATCGATCCGACTTCGGTTATCAGCGTCTGTGCGGCAGGTCGCGCGGGTCTCTACATGACGACCCTAGCCACGATGATGGGCCTGCACATCCGTATCGGCACAGAAGATACACCGTGGAAGCACCCGAACAGCGACGAGCGTCTCAAGGACAATCTGGAGATGTTCAACATGGCGCGCGACCTCGCGGGCCTGCTCGGACGTAAGCCGGCCTCGGCGAACGAATACCGGGAACTGGTCGGCAAGCCAGCTCGCAAGTAGCGTTTCGTTCCTTCTCTTCGCGGCACCTAAGCGTCCTCTCCAGAAAGCGGGATTAGTGGGTCGTTCGCTAGAATATGCAATATGGATTACTAATTTAATACTAGATTTTGCAAACCAAATCGTGCACATACGGCCTGCCGTATGTGCGCGAATCAGGCTGGGGAAAATGAGAAATGACACAGGCTTTTGAATTTTCGACCGCTGTCTACGAGGCGGTGGACAGCATGGACGAGACGAGACTCGCGTCCTTCCTGACTGAGAACTGTACTTTCGTCTTTGGCAACTCAGAACCTGTCATCGGGCGCGCTGCGGCCGCCGAGCATTCAAAGAGGTTCCTGGAGACAATCGCTGGGATCAAACATGAGGTGATCAATGCGTGGAGCGTCGATGGGCGGATCATTTCGCAGGTTACGGTCGCCTACACGCGCAAGGATGGGAAGCAAATGAGCTTCCCAGCCGCGACGATCTGGCGAATGGAAGGCTCAAAGATTGCCGACTACCGTATTTACGTCGACAACTCGCCGCTGTTTGCGCAATAACCGTTAAAGGATGGGCGCGTCCATCATGGTTTGAACTTATGCGGGGCGGCCGTGTTGCTCCGACTCAGCACTGCGTTTGATGGAAGCACCATCGCATGATGGATCTCCAGCATCGGCGGTAAAGACAGGCACAAGGTTGAGGTGCCACACGTGCATCTTTCAGGCAGGTGGATAACAACGGAACCCGAAGGGGACAGACAATGACAGGAAGAAACCGGTGGTCGGACATACGCCGCTATGGCCGCGACCCGAGTGGACTGAGATTGAGGTGGCTCACGCGCCGCGTGATGGCGAGTTCGGTCGCGGCTGCATTAAGCGTGCTGATCGAGCCGACAGCACACGCGTTCAATTTCACTACGGATAATGACGATTTGACTGCGCGGTGGGATAACACCTTCGAATACAGCACGGGGATTCGGGTGAAGAGTCCGTCATCGCAATTGACCGAGGACGCGAATCTTGACGACGGCGATCGCAATTTCAAGAGCGGCGGGCTGATATCGAATCGCGTTAACCTGCTCTCGGAGTTCGATCTCAATTACAAGAGTTTCGGTGTGCGCTTGAGCGGTGCCGCCTGGTACGATACGGTCTACAACCATTCGAATGGCAACAATTCGCCGTCTACGGCCAATGCGGCATCCGTACCGTTCAATGAGTTTCCGCAGGATACCCGCGATGCGCAAGGTCGCGATGTCGAACTGCTTGATGCCTTCGTGCATGGCGAGGGCAGTATCGGCGATGTCGGTTTAACAGGACGCGTGGGGCAGCACAGCTTGCTGTACGGCGAGAGCCTGTTTTTTGGCAACAACGGTATCGCCGGAGCGCAGTCACCGGTCGACATTGCCAAGCTGCTGTCGGTGCCAAACACGCAGTTCAAGGAATTAATTCTGCCGGTTCCGCAGCTGTCGGGACAGATGCAACTGTTGCCCAATCTGGCCGTGGGCGGCTATTACCAGGTGCATTGGGAAAGGGATCGTTTGCCGGGTGTGGGCAGCTACTTCTCCGACGTCGACATTCTCGATACCGGGGGCGAGCGCATTCTGGCCGGGCCTAACACGATTATTCCCGGCGGCCCCGGTTTATACCTTCAGCGCACTGGCGATATCAAGCCGAAGAACTCAGGGCAGGGCGGTATTCAAATACGGTTCCGCCCTCAAGGACAAGGCGTCGAGTACGGTCTATACGCAGCGCAGTTTGATTCCAAGGATCCCCTCGTCTATGTGCATTCCGGCGCGGGCTTCAATCCGACGACGGGTCAGGTGGGCACCTATCAATTGGTGTTCCCGGAAAGCATCAAGACCGTTGGTGGCAGCTTTTCGACGACAGTATGGGACGTCAACGTCGCGGGTGAGGCCTCCTTGCGCTACAACATGCCGCTCCAGCCTGAAGGCGGAGCGGTGGCCGTGCCGAATGGCATGGCGGCGGACAACAACAACAACCCGCTCTATCCAGTTGGCAAGACGATGCACGCCAACCTGTCGTGGGTTTCGCTACTGAACGGTTCCCCGCTGTGGCAGGGCGGCACTCTCCTCGGTGAGATCGCGTGGAACCGGCGCTTGAGTGTATCCAGGAACGCGTCGGCGCTCGACCCCAACTCCACGCGCGATGCCGCAGCTATTCGCGTGGTGTTTCAACCGGCCTATTTCCAGGTGTTGAGCGGACTCGATATCAACGTTCCCATCGGGATCGGCTACGGACTCTTCGGCAAGTCATCGGTGATCAATCCCGGATTCAGCGTTTATCACGGTGGCGATATGAGTATCGGGATCAACGGTGAATATCAGAAAGTCTGGAAATTCGGCCTTAATTACACGCATTTCTATGGTCCGGCGGCTGGCGTGATTGGTCCGCCGAACAGTTCCGTTCAGGCTTACACGTATGGGCAGACGTTCAAGGACCGGGACTTTGTCTCGCTCTCGGTTCAGCGCACGTTTTAATTGGAGAGATACCTGATGAAAATTCGAAGCGCAGCATTGCTGATGGCGTTGTGTGGCCTGGTGGGCGCGAGCCAGTTGGCCGTCGGCGCCGTGAGTGCCGACGAAGCGGCCAAGCTGAAGAGCACGTTGACACCATTCGGTGCAGAGAAGGCCGGCAATAAGAGCGGGACAATCCCGGCATGGGACGGCGGCTATACGCAGGCGCCACCCGGCTATAAATCGGGCGATCAACTCCCCGATCCATTCGCGAGCGAAAAGCCGTTGTACTCGATCACAGCCAAAAACGTGGATCAGTATGCGGATAAGCTGACCGACGGGACTAAAGCGCTGCTGAAGAAGTATCCGGACACTTTCCGACTTGACGTTTATCCGACGCATCGGACCGCGGCCGCACCGCAGTGGGTTTATGACAATACGTTCAAGAACGCCACGAACTGCAAGACGAAGGAGGGCGGCAACGCGCTCGAAGGGTGCTACGGCGGGATTCCATTTCCGGTTCCGACGAATGGCGTAGAAGCGATGTGGAATCATCGCCTGATCTGGGCCGGCGAAACGACATCGCTGAATGTCGCCAACTATATTGGTACGGCAAACGGTCATCTGGAATTGGCGGTAAAAACGTACAACAAGGGCACATACCCGTACTACGACAAGAATGGCTCGGTGGACACCTTCAAAGGTAATAGCCAGATGTTGCGGGTGTTCATGACGGATCCGCCATTCAAAGCCGGCGAACAGTTCCTCGCTGTCGATTCCGTAGACCAGCCGCGCCAGGCATGGCAATACCTCACGGGGCAGCGCCGCGTGCGCATGGCACCGACCATCGGCTATGACACGCCCGACGACGTCAATTCCGGCACTAACTACTATGACGAGGCCTTCACTTTCTGGGGACCGCTCGATCGATATGATTGGAAGCTCATCGGTAAGAAGGAGATGTACATTCCCTATAACGACAACAAGTTTTTCGAGCGTGGCAAGAAGATCGAAGAGTTGCTGACGCCGCGTCATCACAATCCGGATGCCGTCCGCTGGGAACTGCATCGGGTCTGGGTAGTGGAAGCGACGCTCGCGCCGGGCAAACGGCACGCCGTGCCCAAGCGCCGCTTTTATCTGGATGAGGATACGTGGGGCGCTGTGCTTGGCGATGGGTACGACGCGAATGGCCAATTGTGGCGTGTCGAGATGGCGCTGCCGTTTATTGTCCCTGAAGGCCCGATGGTGCTGCCTAACGCGAATTTCTCGCTTTACAACCTTACGACCGGTACCTACCTGGCATCGTGCGTGACGGATTGGTCGAATCCTTCCTACAAGTACTTCTTCAAGGTGCTTGACCGACTCCCGAAGACGTTTTTTACGCCCGAAGCAATGGCGGGCGAAGGCGTGCGTTAAGCGCGGATCGAACGACCAGACGATCGGGGCATCCGTGAGTGATGCCCCGGAGGACAGGAATCATGCAGATGAAATCAGGTTTGACACGCACGATGGTGGAGATGGCCGTTCTCCTGACATTGCCCTTTGCGGTGACGGGCGCACACGCGGAACCGGAACTGCTCGTGCGCCCGGCTATACATGACACACGTGCGAGCAACCGGGTGATGCTAGCGATCAGCCGTGCAGGCGAGCGGTTGGTGGCCGTGGGCGAGCACGGCATCATTCTGCTCTCCGACGATAACGGCAAGACGTGGACACAGGCGTCAGTGCCGGTGAGCCTGACACTGACCAACGTCCGCTTCGTCGACGCGACGAACGGATGGGCTGTGGGACACGGCGGTGTCGTGCTGCATACGGTCGACGGCGGCAAGAACTGGATCAAGCAGCTCGATGGCGTACAGGCTGCCGCGCTTGTACATGAGGCTGCGGCGGCCGCGGCCGGTGAGGGTGGCGAGGATGCGCGGCGAGCGCTTGCCGCGGCCGACCAACTCGTCGCGGATGGGCCGGACAAGCCGTTCCTTGATGTCTATTTCGCCGACGAGCGGCGTGGGCTGATTGTCGGGGCCTATGGTCTTGCGTTTGCCACCGAGGATGGCGGAAAACATTGGCGGTCCATTTCGGAGCGCATACCGAATCCCCAGGGCCTGCATCTCTACAGCATCAATGTGTCTGGCAACGAACTTTTCATCGCGGGTGAGCAGGGTTCGCTGTTTCGCGCTACTGGCGGTTGGGAATCGTTCACCAGGATCGCCACCCCTTACGCCGGTACCTATTTCGGCTCGCTGGTCGCCAACAACAACGCGATCGTGGTGTTCGGGTTGCGCGGCAACATCTACCGTTCCGGCGATGCGGGCCAAACGTGGCAGAAGATCGATGGCGGCAATACCACCACGCTGACGGCGGGCCTGCGCCTGCCCGACGGCAGGTTGTTGCTCGTCAATCAGGCGGGCCAGCTGCTGCAAAGCCATGACGCGGGCAGTAGTTTCCGGCAATTGACCTTACGCAGCGCCTCGGCGTTATCGGGTATTACCCAGGCTGCTGACGGGTCCCTCGTCTTGTCCGGCGTGCGCGGTGTGACAAGCGTGACTTTAGCAACCCAGTTTGCGGAGCAGAAGCAATGAATAATGACACGTCACTTGCCGAACAGCCAGTGATCCGCGATCTGAACGATTTCGACAGGAACTCAGGATCGTGGGCCGAGCGTCTACTGTTCAACAACCGCCTGGCGATTATCGTTGTGTCCCTGCTGCTGACGGTGACACTGGGTCTGCAGGCGACGAAGCTCACGCTCAATGCGGGCTTCGAGAAGATGATCCCGACAAAACATCCGTTCGTTGTGAACTACCTGGCCAACAGGAGCGAGCTCGCAGGGTTGGGCAACACGCTGAATATCGCAGTGGAGAACACAAACGGTACGATCTTCGATGCGGCTTATCTGGAGGCGCTGCGCAAGCTCAACGACGAAATTTTCCTGTTGCCCGGTGTAGACCGTGCCTACATGAAATCACTGTGGACGCCATCGACGCGTTGGCTGGGGGTGACGGAGGGGGGGCTCGAAGGCGGCCCGGTAATTCCCGACGACTACGACGGCTCGACGAAGAGCATCGATCAACTTCGCGCCAATATCGAGCGCTCGGGCCAAGTGGGTCAATTGGTGGCGAACAACTACCGCTCGAGCATCATTCGGGTACCGCTGCTCGATAGCGATTCGACAGGCCGGCGGCTCGATTATCATGAATTTTCGGGCAGGCTCGAACAGTTGCAGCATAAGTATGAATCGCCCTCAATCAAGATCCACGTCACGGGGTTCGCGAAGGTGGTGGGTGATCTGATCGACGGGCTGCAGCAGGTGCTCCTGTTCCTGGCATTGGCGATCGCGATCTGCACGGCGTTGCTTTACTGGTATACGCGCTGCGTGCGCAGCACGTTGCTCGTGGTGACCTGCTCCCTGCTGGCGGTGGTCTGGCTACTGGGGTTGCTGCCGACGCTCGGGTTCGAAATCGACCCATACTCGATTCTGGTGCCATTTCTGGTATTCGCTATCGGCATGAGCCATGGCGCGCAGAAGATGAACGGGATCATGCAGGACATCGGCCGTGGCACGCATAAGCTGGTGGCGGCACGCTACACGTTCCGGCGGCTGTTCCTCGCGGGGCTGACGGCATTGCTGGCCGACGCGGTGGGTTTCGCGGTGCTCATGGTCATCCAGATCAAGGTTATTCAGGATCTGGCGATTACGGCGAGTATTGGTGTGGCTGTGCTCATCTTTACAAACCTGGTGCTGCTGCCGATTCTGCTCTCCTATGTGGGGGTGAGCCGCCAGGCGGCGTCGCGTAGCCTCAACGTTGAGTCCCAGGACGAAGAAGATCTGCCCCATAAGAAGCATCCGTTCTGGGCATTCCTCGATTTGTTTACGCAGCGCAAGTGGGCACGTCTGGTCTTACTTGTCGCGGCATCCTTTGGAATCGCGGGCTTTGCCGTGAGCCTTCATCTGCAAATCGGGGATTTGAAGCCTGGGGCGCCGGAACTGCGCTCGACTTCGCGTTACAACCGCGACAACGCCTTCACGGTAGCGAACTATTCGGCGAGCAGCGACACGTATGTGGTCATGGTGAAGACTCCGCAATATGAGTGCACGTTATATAAAAACCTCGAGCAGGTCGATGCGCTCGAGTGGCAACTGCAGCAGTTGCCGGGGGTCGAGTCGACCAACTCGGTTGCGGATCTGGCGAAGAACGCCGCGACGGCGATGAACGAAGGCAGTCTGAAATGGTACGAAATCCCGCGCAGCCAGGACATGGTCAATTCGATCACGAACCGTGCGCCGCGAGAGCTGTTCAACCAGAGTTGCGATCTGCTAACTATTTATATTTATCTGAAAGACCACAAGGCCAGCACACTTGATAGCGTGGTGCGCACGGTGCAGGCGTTTGCCGATCGTAATAACACGGCGAATCACCAGTTCCTGTCGGCGGCGGGCAACGCGGGGATCGAGGCGGCGACGAACATCGTGGTCAAGCATGCCCACACCGAGATGCTGCTGCTCGTTTATGCGGCGGTGATTGTGCTGGCATTCATCACGTTCCGCTCGTGGCGGGCGGTATTGTGCGCCGTGTTGCCTTTGATGCTGACGACCGTATTGGCTGAGGCGCTCATGGTGGTGCTAGGTATAGGCGTGAAGGTGGCGACCTTGCCCGTTATCGCGCTCGGTGTGGGCATTGGCGTCGATTACGCGCTTTACGTTCTGACGGTGGCGCTGTCGAGGTTGAGGCAAGGAGCGAGCTTGTCGCAGGCGTACTACCAGGCCTTGCTCTTTACGGGGAAGGTGGTGGTGCTGACTGGGGTGACGCTCGGTGTGGCGGTCGCCACCTGGGCATTGTCTCCGATCAAGTTTCAGGCGGACATGGGGATCCTGCTCGCGTTCATGTTCATCCTGAACATGGTGGGCGCGCTCGTTCTGTTGCCCGCGTTGGCCTGCTTCCTTTTGCCTCGCGGGAATCCCATGCCAAAAGGCAAACCGTCGACTACCGCGGGGGCGGCGCAAGCGGGTGTCGCGCGGGGAACCTCGCATTAACAAACGGCGACGCTTCGATGGACGCTCCATGCGATCGCCGCCTCAGAGTTGCTGGAGACGGGAGAGTACGGACCGGATCCAGGCTTGTGTAAATGAAAGTGTGGTTCGACGATGGCAAGCGGACTTCGATCGAGAATGATGTTGACATAGCCTCGCGGTGATCGAGGCAGGAGGAAGCAGAGATGAATCGGGATCTTGAAGGGAAGTCGATTATCGTAACTGGTGCGGGCGCGGGTATCGGCAGAGCGGCAGCCCTCGCCTGTGCCGAGGCCGGGGCGCGCGTGGTGGTGGCCGATGTCGCCGTTGCGGCAGGTGAGGATACCGTCTCGACAATTCGGCACCAAGGCGGCACAGCCCTGTTCGTGAAGACGGATGTTTCCGACGAAGCGCAGGTCGAGGCGCTCGTAGCAGCGGCGTTAAGCGAGTTCGGATGTCTCGACGGCGCATTTAACAACGCTGGTCTTTCTCAGACGAACGTCTTGCTGCACGAGTTGACCACGGCGCAATGGCGCCGCATCCAAGGCGTCAACTACGAGGGTGTTTTCTTTTGCATGAAGCATGAGATTCGCGCGATGCTCCAGACAGGAGGGGGATCTATTGTCAACACTGCTTCCGCGCTTGGGCGGGTATCGGTGCCGCGCGCGGCCGACTATTGCGGCTCAAAGGGAGGCGTACTTGGGTTGACGAAAGCTGCGGCCGTGGACTATGGCGAGCGGAAGATCCGCGTCAACGCTGTCCTTCCTGGCGTCACGAGCACTCCCATGGTCAATGCGCTCGTCTCGGATCCACAATTCGCCGAATTGCTGCCGAAGCTCAAGGCTCGTCATGCGATGGCGCGGTTGGGTCTCCCCGAGGAAGTCGCCGCGGCCGCAGTATGGCTCTTGTCCGATAACGCGTCGTTCGTGACGGGGGCCGAGTTGGCTGTCGACGGGGGCTACCTCGCGATGTGACGAACTCCGAAGCGCATCTTTTGGCCACGGAGGAGGGCGGTGCGCCTAACGACCGCGGCTTTTTATCGTGAGCACATCATTGTAAATCCGGACGGAGCAAAGACATGAATCGTGGTAACAGGCTGGCAGGCAAGGTGTGCATCATCACTGGATCGGGCGGGAGCATGGGACGCGCTGCCGCGCTGATGTTCGCACGGGAAGGCGCGCGTGTCGTCGGCTGCGACGTATCGGTGCAGGCTTCGCAGGAAACGCTCGTCCAGGTGAGCGAGGCCGGCGGTGAGATGGTATCGCTGCAGCCTTGCGATCTCACACGGAAGGAGCATTGCCAGGAACTGGTCGAGTTTGCAGTAAAGACATACGGTCACGTCGATGTGCTGTTCAACAATGCAGCGATGGCGTATTTCGCGCCGATCGACAAAATCAGCGATGAAGAATGGTACAAGACCATCGACCAGGAATTGCATCTGGTGTTTCAAATGGTGAAGGCCGTATGGCCGGAGCTGATCAAGTGCTCCGGTTCGATCATAAGCACGGCGTCCTGCAGCGCCTGGCAGACCTATCCGATGTTACCTGCGTTGGCGCACACGGCCGCGAAAGGCGCGATCGTTTCATTGACGCGCCAATTGGCACTGGAAGGGCGAACACACGGTGTGCGTGCCAACTCGATCTCGCCCGGGTTAATCGAGACCAATCAGACGCGCCCTTTGCTTGCCAACGCAGAGTGGTCCGCATCAATGCTGGGAAAGGTCATGCTTGGACGAATGGGACGCCCGGAAGAGGTAGCGGCAACGGCCCTGTTTCTGGCGTCGGATGAAAGCTCGTTCATTACCGGGGCCGATATTCGCGTCGACGGGGGAATGACGGCCTGGTAGGCGTAATGGGCACAACAGGACGAATAGGTCCGTATTGGAAACTTTGACATCGGGAACGATATGTTGACAGTCTTTGTCTGCGGCGGACCGAACCCCCGCAAAGTAACCCTCCTTCTGGAGGAACTCGGTTGGGCCTATGAGTGGAAGCTCGTGGACATGTATCTTGGCCAGCAGCGATCCCCTGAGTATCTCGCGATCAATCCGAATGGGCGATTACCGGCTCTTATCGACGACGCAGCACATTCGGCGCCGATTGTGCTGTGGGAGTCCGGGGTCATCCTCGAATATCTTGCCGACAAGGCTGGGCAGTTTCTCCCAGTAGAGGGCGCTGCCCGGTATGAAGTCCTCAAGTGGCTTCATTTTCAGATCGCACACGCCCCGTACCTGGGCAATGCGCATCTGTACCGCGTCATGTACAAGGAAGCTATCAACTTCGACATCAAGCGATTCACGATCGAATCGTCTCGAATCTATAGTGTCCTCAATGCGCAACTGGCCCAATCGCAGTTCATAGCGGGTAAGGAATACTCCATCGCCGACATCGCATGGTATCCATGGATCGAGTATCACGAATGGCAGGGGCAGGATTTAAAAAAATTCTCAAATATCGATCGATGGTTCAAGGAGATATCGGAGCGCCCTGCCGTACGCAGGGGGGCGGCTATCCCCTGGCGCTATGGCGAATTCGGCCCTAGCGCCGTCGGTGAAAAAGTCAGGAGGATCGTTGAGCGTAGACTCAAGGATCCCCGGTTTACCCTCACTGCGACGACAGACAACGAAGCGCTCTCAAATATTGCGACTTGAGTTCGGGACGATTAGACTAAATAGTCTGGGGTCCTCTTTTAATGGCATCATGAACCTGGTGCTCAAAGCCGCCCGCAGGGAGACAGGATCTGGTCGGAATTCACGTTTCCGATGAAGGGTTGAACATAGTCAGTGAGAGAGTCTTTATGATCAAGCTAATCATCGCCATCAAGCGCAAATCAAACTTTACGCAAGAAGAATTTCGTGAGTACTTGAGTACCACCCACGCAAAACTTGTTAGAGAGTGCCCGGCGAGCCAGAAATTTGTCCGGAAATATGTGCAAAGCTATACGTTGCCGATCGGCATTGACGGACGGCAACTGGACACATCGAGTCAGGGCTTCGACGCTGCCTCGGAATTGTGGTTCGATACTACTGAAGACATGCGGTCCTTTTTTTTCAATCCAGACTATCTCGCCAACGTTCGCCCGGACGAATCGAAATTCTCTGATATGGAGCACTGCGTATTTTTTGTGACCGAGGAACGGCAGATAATTTGACAATCCTGGTCGGGCGGGCTCTGTCAGGTTGATGGGGACGCAGCGGTAGAGTGAAGTGATGAAGAAAGCGAAAATCGCTTTATCACTGTCACCGCTTCCCTGCCGTCGTCATCAGCTGCGCGACAAGGCCGTGGTGCAAGTGCTGCTTTCAAACCCGGTGCCGAGCAGGATCGTTACCGACCAGCTGCGCAGCCAGGGGCATCAACAGCCCGGAAGATCTGAAGGGCAAACCCATCGGGGTGCCGGAATATCAGCTAACAGCAAACGTGAGCGATACGGCCGCCACCAAAATTACCCTGTCGTTCGTCGAGGACCAACTACGTGCTGCTCGCAAACTGATGGGTACGGACTTCTGGTCATACGGTTTTTCGGCTAATGAGCATGCTATTGACCGTTTTCTCGCCCGTCATTTCGCCAAGGGACTGTCAAGTCGCCGGCTTGAACTGCGTGAGCTATTCCGTCCGGCGAGCGTCGAAAGCTTTGCGATTTGACGGCAAGACGCAGGGACTTGCCGCGATAACTGATCGGCTCATAAATAACAGGAGACAAACGATGAAACTTGATTTGGTCGTCGACGCCCAGAAGTTCATCGACGAACACCAGTTCGGCCGCTTTCAACGACTCATTTTTTTCATGTGCTTTGTGATTGTCATGCTGGATGGTTTCGACACTGCGGCAATCGGTTTCATCGCGCCGTCGCTACTGACTGAGTGGCATCTCGCAAAGCCCGACCTCGCACCGGTCCTGAGTGCCGCGCTGTTCGGTCTGGCATTCGGTGCGCTGGTATCCGGCCCTTTGTCCGACCGTGTTGGACGACGATCCCTGATGGTCGGCAGCGTGTTCCTCTTCGGTGTTGCCTGTGTCGTGTCCGCGTTTTCCATGAGCATCGGTCAACTGACTGTGTTGCGCTTGATGACGGGCATTGGCCTTGGCGCAGCGATGCCAGGCGCGGTAACAATGATGGACGAGTTTTGCCCGACGAGGCGCCGCGCAACGGTGACTACGCTGATGTGCTGTGGATTCCCACTCGGTGCGGCTTTGGGCGGACTGCTTGCGGCATGGTTGATTCCACATGCTGGCTGGCGAAGTGTCCTGCTGCTGGGCGGGATCACACCGTTAGTTCACACTGTTGTGCTGTTGCTCAGGATGCCAGAATCAGTGCGCTTCATGATTGCAAATGGCAAGCCGATAGCGCGCATTCGCGCAATTCTCGCGCGCATCTCCGATGAGGCAGACAATGCGCGGCGCTTCGTACTGACTGAGAGCGCGCCCGGAACGGGTGATAATGGGCTCGGCCTTGTGCTGTCGCGTTCATACATTGTCGGTTCATTGATGCTATGGCTCGCCGCTTTCATGGGCCTTCTGATTATCTACGCCTTGATGAACTGGATGCCAATTCTGCTGAAAGATGCGGGCCTGGGCCAGAAAAGCGCGACGCTCATCTCTGCCCTGTTCCCACTGGGTGGTGTGGGCGCGGTGCTGTGCGGCGCGCTGATGGATCGCTTCAATGCAAATCTCGTAATAGCGGTGTGTTATGCGCTCGCTGCGATCAGCCTCTTCTGTATCGGAGAGACGGTCGCACACGTAGGCCTGCTCGTGCCAGCTGTCGTTGTTTGCGGTGTGTTGACGAATACCGCACAATCCTCAATGAATGCGCTTGCGGCCGCCTTTTATCCGACTGAAGGGCGTGGCACCGGTGTCGCGTGGATGACTGGCATGGCGTGTTTCGGTGGCATTGCCGGCTCGTTTCTCGTAGCCGAACTCGTCCGCTGGCATTTTACGTTGGTAGGTGTCTTCGCGACGATCGCTGTTGCCGGAGCCCTTTCGTGCGTCGCTTTGCTAGTCAAGCAGCTTGTATCGCCACACGTTATAACGTTGTACGCAATCGCCATTGACGAGGCGATTCCACATGTCCAATGAGGCGAACAGGGCAGCATTCGAAGTGTACGAAGCCGTTGATTCGACGGACGAGCAACGCTTGGCACGCTTCTCGACGGAAGACTGCGTGTTTGTCTTCGCCATTAGCGAGCCTCTAATCGGACGCACAAATTCTGGAGATGTTCAACATGGCCCGTGCCATCGCAGCGCTGCCCGGACGCACCGCGGCAATGGCGAATGAGTACTGGGCGCTGGTTGGCAAGCCGGTGCGCTGAGGCGTAGGGGTAGTCGCGCAGCGCTTGCGGGATTGCTTCAGCGAATCAGAGTCACCTAAAGTGTGCTGTGACAGGTTGAACAGCAGTGCCAGGACGGAGACGACGCGCCGGACGCTTCATGGAGCGCGCCGGTTGTGAGGGTTAGATAACGAAGGAGAGTGACATATGCATGATAAGACGAATGGTGAAGCGCCACCTGTACAACTGTGGACCCGCGATGGCTTCATGGGTGCACACTCTGTCGTTACGCGGTCAACTTATGCACCAGACTATGTTTCAGTGCAAGGCCCGCACTCCCCGCGACGACTAGTCCTTGACCGATTGACGCCCGACGACTGGGACGATGCGGAAGCCCTCCCGACGGCCGTGGCCACATCCCGGTCAGGCGTCAGGTTGCTTGTGTCCGGCCGGCGCAAGCCCATGCCTTTTGTGGTTCGAAATGTCGAAGCGGACGAGATCCATTTCATTCAGTCGGGTAACGTCAAATTCGAAACGGATGTTGGATCTCTCACGGCAGAGGAGGGCGACTTCGTCTGCATTCCTAAAGCCGTAGCGTACCGGTATCATCCGACCGGAGATGCAATGCGGAGCGTCATTGTCGAGAGCCCGTCGGCGGTGAAGTTTTCGCCACCGGCGCCTACCGGGATGCTCAACCTGGCGCGGGATCTCACCTACGCCAAAGTGGCTCCCGACATTCCCGTGGGCGGCCCGACGAGACTGGTGCTGAAGAGCGCCGATGGAGAGAACACGGTGTTCACCATGCCGCACGATCCGCTCTCTCTCGGCGTGCAGTTGTCGGAGTCCGTTCCGGTCTGGAAGTTAAACCTGACCAAAATCCAGGTTCTTACCTATTTGCCGGAAGGCGGACCTCCAAGCCCATTCCTGTCATCCGGTACGGGTGATGTTCTGATGTTCAACCTCAGTTCACGCATTTCGGGCCGTGCGCCGATTCACATCAATGCGGACTTTGATGAGGTGATCTGCTATGTACGAGGCCCTGGCGCCTGGGGCGGATGCACGGAGCCTGGAACATTGACATGTGTGCCAAAGGGCGCCATTCATCACGGGCCCTCCGAAAACGGTCGGGAGACCTATCAGGCATGGCTACTGGAAACGCGCGCAACGCTCCGGTGGACACCGAAGGCAATCGCGATATCACAGTTGATGGAAACGGGCGAATACAGTCCGCATTCTGGTGCTGGCAGATGAGTCGGCTGGTTGTACGGTAACTCGGAAGAGCAACCGTGTTGCATGAGATCGTCCATAACGTGCATGGGACGACGGTTTGCATCGGGCGGCTATTTCGTCTCTCTGCGTCCTCGACGCCAGTGAACGTCCTGCTCCAGCCTGGCCGGCCAAATCTGCTTGTGGATCTGACCCGCCAGCGGTCTGAGCGCGTTGATCCGCGGGCGGCTGCGGCCCGGCAAGGAGTCGATACTTCGAGCGCCAGGCAACAAACGTCGTTTCCCAGGCGGGCGCCGCATGGAACGGTAATCCGCCGGACACCTCGGTGCCGCACGGCGGAGCATAGTTGGTCAGTAGGCAGCAGTCGGGCAGTTTCCAAGGCTCAGACACGGCAAAAATGTCGCGTTGCAGTGAAGGGACGCTTTTGCAGTCGCAACGGGGGGCGTTAAGAAGTTTGGGGTAGCGGCGCGGATGATCGTCGGAACCGCCGCAGGAAGACAGCGATCTCGATCAGGATTACTTCGGCGCGTTGCCCGAAAGCCGCGGCCACCCGTTTTGTCAGACTGAGCTTGCCCCCGAAAAACGAATCCCTTGCTGAGCAGGTAAACTCAAGCAAGGAGAAGAACGATGACAGGCAAGGCAAAGCGGGCACAGTACACGCTCGAATTCAAGCTGGAAGCCGTGCGACTGGTCAAGGCCGGACAAAGCATGGCGGCCGTGGCGGCGACACTGGGTGTTGTTGAACAGACGCTGTACAACTGGATAAAGGCTGAGCGGGAAGGCAGGCTGGCGGGCGCTGGCACGAAGCCTGTGAGCCCAGAACAGATGGAACTGGCGCGGCTGCGTGCGGAAGTGGCTCGCCTGAAGATGGAGCGGGATATTTTAAAAAACCGCCCTACGCGCTTGCGCGCGCCCCTCATGAGTAGAAACTCCCGGGGAGTACACTCGATGCACGCAGAGACAGTGGCCGTAAGCTTCTTGGAGGTATGAACCCCGTCAAAAAACCTGGCCCAGGGGAAGCTGCGGACTCATCTGTGGCGGCGTCTTCGGGCGACCCCGTTTAGGAAATTGATCTATTCCGAGTCCCCGTCCTGCGCCTGATTATCCAGGAGGTGGGTGATGCCAAAAGACCGAACACGATCCAAGCCCTCAGGGTTGCCGATCATTCATCCGTTTGCAGCCGGTATTGATATCGGTTCACGGTTCCATGTTGTCGCCGTGAGTCCAGATCTGTGCGACGAGCCGGTGCAGACATTCCAGGCATTTACGAGCGATTTGCAACGCATGGCGGACTGGCTCGTCGCGACCGGCACAAAGACGGTTGTGATGGAATCGACCGGCGTGTACTGGGTCGCCGCCTACGAGGTGCTGGAGTCCCGGGGCCTTGAAGTCGTTCTTGCCAATGCACGCGAGGCGCGCGCAGTCCCTGGAAGAAAGAGTGATGTCAACGACGCACAATGGCTGCAGCGACTGCACGCGTGTGGGCTACTACGGGCAAGTTTCCGGCCTGGGCGCGACATCGCGGAATTACGCGCATACCTGCGTTGCCGCGAAAGGCATACTGACTATGCCGCCGCGCATATCCAGCACATGCAGAAAGCGCTGACCTTCATGAATATCCAGTTGCACCACGTGATCACGGATATCACGGGCGTCACTGGAATGCGGATCGTCCGCGCGATCGTCGCCGGCGAACGCGATCCAGACCGGCTGGCGGCGATGCGCGACGTCCGCTGCAAGGAAAGCCTTGAGACCATTCGTAGTGCACTGGTGGGCAACTACCAGCCCGAGCACGTATTCGCCTTGAAGCAGGCGCTTGCGCTGTATGACTTTTACCAGCGGTGTATCGACGAGTGCGATGTTGAGATCGAACGCGCTGTCGCGATTCTCAATATCGCTCACCCGATTCCGGATGCGCCGTTGCCGAAGGCGAAGCATCGCAGCAAGCTGCCCAGCGATCCCAACTTTGATGTGCGCACGGCCATGTACCAACTGGCGGGGACCGACCTGACGCAAATTCACGGCATCGGCCCATTCCTTGCACTGCGCCTGATTGGCGAATGTGGAACGGACTTGAGCCGATGGCCAACCGCCAAACATTTCACTTCATGGCTCACGCTTTCGCCCGGCTGCAAGATCAGCGGTGGCAAGGTGCTGTCATCGCACACGCGCAAAACAAGCAGTCGCATCACAGTCGCCCTGAGGCTTGCGGCGGTGACCGTTGGAAGAAGCAATACCGCGCTTGGTGCATTCTACCGGCGCCTCGCCGGGCGCATCGGCAACGCCAAGGCCGTGACCGCGACGGCGCGCAAGATCGCTGTCCTGTTTTATAACGCGATGCGCTATGGCATGGACTATCGCGACCCGGGTGCGGATCATTACGAGCAGCAGTACAGGGACCGCGTCATCAAACAGCTTCATCGCCGCGCGGCGCAATTTGGGTATTCACTGCAACCTCAGGACTCGCCAGCGTGAAGGTGTGTTTCTTAGGAAAGCCGCAGCGTACTTCGCGAAGGAGTCGATGTGAAGTGCGCGTTCATTGACCGGAATCGACACCACTGGCCAGTTTCAGTACTGTGTGAAGCGCTCGAAGTCAGCCCCAGCGGATATCATCAGCGCCAGCAACGCAGCGCCAAGGACAAGCCGCAAAGAGGCTACATGAGCAACGATGCCCTGCTCGCGCACATCAAGGCGATTCACGCGCAGGTCAAGGGCGAATACGGCTGGCCGCGCATGTGGAAGGAACTGCTCGCGCGCGGCGTGCGCGTGGGCAAGGAGCGGGTTCGCAAGCTGATGGCGCAGCATGGCATTCGTGCACGGCACAAGCGCAAGTACATCGCGACGACGAACTCGAATCACAACCTGCCGGTTGCACCGAATCTACTGGGGCGCGACTTCACGGCGTCGGCGCCGAATCAGGTCTGGACGAGCGATATTACCTATCTGGCGACAGCCGAAGGCTGGGTGTACCTCGCGGTCATCATCGACATGTTCAGCCGGCAGGTGGTGGGCTGGTCGATGCAGCCGCACATGAAAGCGGAGTTGGTCACAGACGCGCTACGCATGGCGTGGTTCCGGCGTCGCCCCGAGGCTGGTGTAATCGTGCATAGCGACCGGGGCAGCCAGTATTGCGGCGGCCTGTTCCAGGACACGCTGAAGGCCTACGGCATGCGCTCGTCGATGAGCCGACGCGGCGATTGCTGGGACAACGCGCCGACGGAAAGCCTGTGGGGTTCGCTGAAGGTAGCTCGTATGCATGGACGACACTTCACCACGCGGCGTGCTGCAATGGATGAGGTGATTGACTGGCTGAGCTTTTACAATGCACGCCGGTTGCACTCGACACTCGACTACGTCAGTCCCATGACATTCGAGAAAAACTGGTTCGCGGCTCAGCAGGGACGAGCCGCATAATTCCCTCGGTTATGGGATTCGCGGAACGGGGGCAAGGTCAGACCTGCATGACGAAGGCAAATCGCGATTGGTCGAGCAGATGAACTCGCTGAGGGACCGTGTCATCCGCTGCCGTTTGCACGTGCGGCGGTTTTGAATTCAAATCCGACATACCCCAAGCGTTCTTAACGCTCCCGAGGGAGTTCGAGGGGCTGCGCCACTAAGTCAATAGTGCCCGCCCGTTGGGGAGCTGGAGCGGGGCCTAAGATCTCATGGAAAAAGACGGAAATATGCCCTGGAAAAAATCGCTGGCGGCACGCAACTCGCACCGTAATAGGCGCAGGCAATCTCTGTTGACTGCTCGTTCGACGGTTCTGGCTCACTCCATACGAACACCAAAGCTGCCAAACCTACAGCAGCAAGCACACCTAGAACCCAAACAAGTCGATTCATGACAGTCTCCTCCTTTCGGCTATACAACTGACACTGCTGCTGGATCTTCTCGGGTACGACTCCGACCTCCATCGAGGATACGACTGACGAGCATATGGCGATTAAGCAACATGAACTTTAGAGGTGGAAGAGGAAGGGGCGTTTGCTTTACTGCCGACCGACGCCCGCCCACTTCCGGCGATGGACATGGCGGCCAGATATCCGAACGTCAACGCGGGTCCGAGTGTAATGCCGGCACCAATGTAGCGTCCGCCCACAGGCGAGTTCATATCGTTGCCGCAAGCGTAAAGTCCGGGAATTGGACGGTTATCGTGATCAAGAACTTCGCCGTGACTTCCGGTGACGAGACCACGGCTTGTACCGAAGTCGCCCGGCATCAGCTTGACAGCGTAAAAGGGTCCCCGCTCAATGGGCCCAAGGCATGGGTTGGGTGAGTGTGACGCGTCGCCCTTGTAAATGTTGTAGGCGGACGATCCCTTCCCGAACTCTGCGTCCACGCCGGTGACTGCAAAGTGGTTGTTGCGCGCGACGCTGCGTTCCAGCCCGTTGCGGTCAACGCCGATCTTGCCGGCAAGTTCGGCGAGCGCGGTGCCACTAAAGAGGTATCCCGCCTTCTCATAGCGCCGCAGCGACATCGCGCCGGGAAGAATGACGCCAATGCCGTACTTTTTTACGGTCGCCGCATCGGCAATAAGATATGCGGGGATGGCGCCAGCATCGAACATCCCGAGGGTGAAAGCGTGGTACGACGCTGCCTCGTTGGTGAAGCGGTTCCCGTCCTTGCCCACTGCAATGAACCCAGGCTTGGGACGGTCAAGCATGAAGTGCCCCCAGAGCGTCTTTTCGCCCGCCTCGTTCGAAAGCACGGACATCGGCACGTAGTAACCAGTGTCCTCGGAGTTGTGGTCAAGCCGTCCCCCGGCCGATTGGCCTAGACGAATTCCCTCGCCAACATTGCTGGGCAGTCCGAGTCCCAACTCGACTGTGGGCTGGCGTGAGTGTTCCTTGCGCATTTCCTGGTTGCCCGGATAGCCCCCTGTCGCAATGACCACGCCCTGGCGGGCGCGGATTCGAAGTGTGCGTCCATCCCGAACCACTTCGGCACCGATGACAGCACCGTCCTCGGTGATCAGTCGGGTGGCGGACGTCTTCAGCCAGATTTCGATTTGACGATCCAGTATGGTCTTGTACAACCGGGCAATGAGCGCATTTCCGCCTACGAGTCGGGTGCCACGATGATAGTTCAGCCGATCGACGCCATAGCGCAAAAAGCGCTTTAGCACGTGGAAGAACGACCGGACCGACTTCGTGACGGACAGGAAGTGGAGTAAATCAACGAGGTCAAGCATCATCCCGCCGAACGGTGCAAACGCCGGTAGCGGGGCACGCAAGTTCTTGAAATTCTCACCTAGCTTGCGAGCGTCGAATTCCAGCGGGGCGTGAGCGCGACCGAACATGCCTCCCTCCAGCTCGGGGTGGTAGTCCGGGTAGTCGAGTGCCACGACCTCCAGTGCAGAGTTGCTCAGCATATAGTCGAGGGCGGCTCGACCTTCGCGGATGTAGGCTTCCTGCAATGAGCGGTCGACACTCGAACCGACAGTGCTGGCAAAGTATTTCCGTGCTCTATCGAATGAATCTTTGAAGCCAGCGGCCTGCATTGGTGCACTGTCGACGAACCACATCATTCCCACCGACCACGCAGACGTTCCGCCGACCTGATCTGTCTTCTCGAGAACGAGCGGTACAAGCCCCTCGTTGTTCGACACGATCGCCGCCGTCATGCCAGCGGCGCCAGCACCCATGATGATGACGTCGACCTCGCGGTCCCAGTTCTCCGTCGTTGTGGTGCCCATGGCGTTTGTCCTGTGTTTAAGCGCTTCTGATGACAGCTCTGTTCGCAAATCGGTGTGCACGCGCGCCCTGAAAAGAGGTCGCGCCACACAAGCGTAGTACGCGTCGCGCTTTAGTCAACTCATGCCATGACGAATCATGCGGCGATGCATCGCGCTATATAGAATGATGTGTTTCGGTGTGAACGATGTCAAGAAACTCCAGGGAATCCCCTGGCCAATCTGGTTGGTTCCTCTTGCTGCATGTGCACATGGGTGTCCCGCCGGAGAACTTCTGGAATTTCTTGACACACATCGTTCTATGGAAGATGATTCTACATCAATCTATATTTTCGAGTGAAGATCGACACAGGAGGAACAATGAGCAAGCTTCAGTTGTCCGTCGCCGTAGGCAACTACGACCGGATCAGGCCGTTGGTCGACGGGGAGGTTCAGATCGAGGGCGTGGACCCCGTCTTCATGTTGCAGGATCCCGAGGAGATCTTCTTTCGCGCTTTCCGACACGCGGATTTTGATATTTGCGAACTCTCACTCAGCAGCTACTCGGTGAAGACTGCCGCGGGGACTTCACCCTATATCGCGGTGCCGGTCTTTCCGTCGCGAGCCTTCCGGCATACGTCGATATATGTGCGCACGGATAGGGGTATCAACAGCCCGCAAGATCTGAAGGGAAAGCGCATCGGCGTGCCGGAATATCAGCTGACGGCAAACGTCTGGGTCCGTCTTTTTCTGGAGGAGGAGTACGGTGTAAAGCCTTCTGACGTGACCTGGGTGCGCGGTGGATACGAAGATCCGACCAGGGTGGAAAAAATCACGCTGAACCTGCCTGCGGACGTCAAGCTGGAGAACGCGTCCGAAGGCAAGACGATCTCGAACCTGCTGGCGGACGGGGAAATCGATGCCGTCATTGGACCCCGAGCGCCTTCATGCTTTGACCGCGGACATCCCCAGGTCAAGTATCTCTTCGACGATCCGCATAAAGCCGCAGCGGACTGGTACGCGAGCACGAAGCTGTTTCCGATCATGCACACGCTTGGCGTCAGGCGGACGCTGGCGGAGAGTCACCCCTGGCTTCCAGGCGCACTGTTGAAGGCATTCGAGAAGTCGAAAGCCCTCGCGTTGACAAGGCTTAGCGATACGGCGGCCACCAAGGTTACGCTGCCGTTCGTCGAGGACCAGCTGCGTGCGGCTCGCAAACTGATGGGTACGGACTTCTGGTCATACGGCTTTTCTGCTAACGAGCATGCCATTGACCGTTTTCTCGCCCGTCATTTCGCAGAAGGGTTGTCAAGCCGCCGCCTTGAGCCGCGTGAGCTTTTCCATCCGGCCAGCCTCGAAAGCTTCGCAATTTGAAGGGGGGCGGACAGGTCGCGATAAATGCCCGCTACTTAGGGATCCTGAAGCGAGGATGACGGTGGATGGCGATTTGATCGCGGCGGCACCGGCGCGCCGATTTCGACGCGCCGGTGCGCACAATCACACGCGATACGCGGGTGCGCCCTGTGGGGCACGAGAGGCGCCGCCATCTATGACGATTTCCGCCGCCTGCATGCTACTTGAGTGGTCCGAAGCGAGGAAAAGCGCGGCTTGGGCGACCTCGTCGGCATCGCTGAGACGGCCAATCGAAATACTTCTGACCAGACTTTTCTCGAGTTCCTCCAAATCCCTCTCCGTATGAGCGATGGTGCCCCAGATGGGAGTTCGAGTTGGACCGGGAACCAGTGTGTTCACACGAATGCCTTTAGGCGGGAGCTCTGACGCCAGCGCGCGTGCCATCCCCGATAGTCCAGCTTTGCTCGCAGCGTAAGCCCCGAATCCTGCGATTCCCATTGTTGCGACCACAGAGCCGATGAGAATAACCGATGCTCCAGAACGCAGGTATGGCAGCGCGGCCTGTACCGTATAGAAGCTCCCAGCAACATTGATCCTGAGTATGCGTTCAAAGAGCTCGCTGGACGTGCGCTCCAACGGAGTGGGAGGGACAACACCGGCACTGGCAAACAGGACGTCGATATGACCAAACTGGCGCCCCACTTCTGCGAAGGCGATGCCGAGAGCCCTGGTATCCGTGACATCGGCCTCGATCGTCACGACCTTCGCGCCAAGCTGACTGCGAGCGACTCCACGCGTTTCCGGATTGTTGCTCATGATGACGACGTCAGCGCCCGCTTCGAGGAACAGCCGTGCCGAAGCCAATCCGATCCCACTGTCTCCGCCAGTGATAACCGCCACCTTGTCGTTCAACTCCATGCGTGTGTCTCCTGCGAGTGTCAGGCTGTGGAAAAAGGCGTCAACACAGCAGTGTGCCGAGGTTGACGCTCCCTATGCGCTCTCTTGTTGCGATGATTCTTTCATTTCCGTTCTTGCGGACCCGCAGTTCGATTGTCGAAGTCTGCTCAGTCAGTCCGGAGAACCGGAAATCCCCGAAATGATCAGTCGTTGTCGTGCGTTCATCCCCGCCGGCGGAGTCGCGCAACACGATTTCAACACCCTCCACGTTTCGCAGGCGACCGTCGCCAGTGGCTTCGCAGACGTTGCCTGCGACCAGATGGCTTAGTGCGTCATCCAGATTGCGGTAGAAGACTCGAGGCTGTGTGCCGAACTCCGGGTTAATGACCGTCAGGTGTTCCTTCTTCACCATTTCTTCGAGTTCTGTGTCTGGCATGTTCAGCGCACGTAGTGCCCTGGTCGGGCAGGCTTGCGCGCAACGCGGTTCTTTCCATCCGGCGTCGAGCAGGTGCGCATCAAAATTCCAGTTCTGCGGCACCTGTTCCTGTTCATTCCATTCAATCATGCCGTAGGGGCACGCCGCCACCAGATCCCGTCGACCGTGTGACTTCTCCGGGTCAATGACCACGACGCCGTCCGGGCGCTTATAGATTGCCCCGTCGCCCGCTGCCTTGATGCATGGAGCGTTGTCGCAGTGATTGCACATCTTCGGAATGTAAGTCACGTCCACCAACGATCCCTCTCCGCGGACGTGGCGTTCGACACGAATCGTTTCGAGGCCCTCCGGCGGGTGCGGTGCCGAATAGCCCGGGAAGGCGTTACCGCTGTATTCGTCTTTTGTCGATATCACGCAGTTTCTGCAATTGATGCAGAGCGAAACGTCCACGACCAGTGCCCATTTAGTCATGCTGCCTTTTCCATTGTGGTGTCCCATTTCTCTACCTCCACCCAGCAACTGTTGGGAACAATCCCGTCTGCGGTCTCGCTCATCTTTCTCCCGGGAGTCAGGAGGTTGAGACAACCTCCGCGATCCACCATGCCTACTGAGGTCTGGATCAGATCGAGTTCGCCGCATGATTCGTTTCCGCGTGCAACGCCATCCTTGACGAGCTGCGAAACGTCGATTGCGCAGATGACCGATGCCTGGGTGTTGTAGACCCGGACCAGATCGCCCGACCCGAGGCCGCGCGCCGACGCATCCGTGGGGCTCATTCGCAGGACCCAGTATCGATAGCCTCCAACGTTCATCCGGTGCTCATTGATCGTGCTGATGTGGCTATTCTTTCCATCAGCCTGAGTATGGAAGCTGTAGACCGGGTGATTGGTTACGAGTTGGAGCGGGAACCTTTGCTTCACACCGCTCTGACTGTTGATATACCGGTTGACCGCCGGTCGCGCGGGATCGATCTGCTCGATACGGCGCAGGCTGGACGGCACAAACTCGAACTTGCCCGATTGCGTGGGCAGTCCCTGGCTAAATCCAGTCGAATACACGCCGGGGAGGGGATTCGCTTCCGGCAAGTCTTTGGTGCGGCCCTCTGCGAACCAGCGCATATCCACCGGCTGCTTGTCATCGTCCTTGGGAGGCGGCACGACGTGATAGCCTTTCTGCAGGAATTTCTTCCAGGTGGTCTGCTTCGGCAGGTCCGTGGAGTTGAAGATCCGCTCGCACCAGGTCAGTTCCGATCCACCGCCTTCCGAGTACATGCCGCCGTAGCCGAGTCTTGTCAGGATCTCCAGGAAAATCTGGTAGTCCGATTTTGATTCGCCGAGCGGCTCGATACATTTGTGCTGCATGATCATCATGCGGTGATTGAGCTGGCTCTGTGCGTGCTGGATGTAACCGCCACAGTTTGCCCATTCGGATATATCGTCACGCTCGAGGGCGGTACACGCGGGCAGGATGATGTCTGCAAACTGCGCTTCGTTCTCCATCCACACCGATTGATTGACGACGAACTCAAGGGACGGATGACGATACGCGTCGACAAGTCTGTTCGAGCCCGGGACGGTGCCGAATGAAGACGAGCCGTAGCGGTAGAGCATGTGAACGCGCGAATGGCCGAGCTTGGGATACGAGTATTGACCAAATTGCCCTTCAGCCGAGAAGCCGTCCCAGAAGTAGCCTTCCGCGCTTCCCTGCGTGATTGCCTCCGCAAGGCGTTGGCGAGGAATAGACTGCTTCACCGGATTGATCGTGATGATGTGCGGCATGCGGCAATAGTTGTTGGCCGCGCTTGCCGTGTAGGTCAGGTCGCCGGAGATTCCCCCCTCGGCATAGCCGGGAAAGTAAAAGTTCAGGTCCTGGGGAGCGCCGATCTGAAGGTTGCCAAAGTTGATCCCGGGCTTCCCCCATCCTCGCATGGCCATCATCATGACGAGGCTTCGCGTCCATTGGGCCCCCGTCTCGGTGCGGCATGCGCCGCCAAAGCCTGCGCCGAGACCTCCTGCAGCGAGGTACGTCTTCTTTGACGCCCACAACTGCGCGAGGCTGCGTACGTCTTTCGCGGGAATGCCGGTTTCTGCTTCTTGCCACTCCGGCGTCTTCGGCGTGCCGTCTTCTTCACCGAGAACATAGGCACGCCATTCGTCGAAGCCCGTTGTTTTCGATGCTACGTATTCCTCATCGTAGCTACCGCTGATCATCCATTCATGCATGATCGCGATCGCGAGCGCCGAATCGGTGCCGGGCTTGATCGGCAGCCATTTTCCACCGAGGAACTGGGCGGATTGCGTCAGGTAGGGGTCGATATGAACGAACTGTATCCCAAGTTGCTTGGCCCATAAGCGGCGCTCAGTGCCCTCGAATCCGGCGTACACGCCATTGGTCGACTCGGGATCGCTCGACCAGAAGACGATCACCTCCGCGTGTTCAAGACAGTCCTCCGTCGTGCCGTAAAAGCTCGGCGTACCCAGACGCAGACTGTTGCCGTAGTGATGCATGGCGCCCCAGTACCAGCCTTCCCAGCTAATCGGGCTCATTTCGATGCGGGTATAGCCAATCAGGTTACCGAAGCGTTGCATGGCGCTCAGGTAGTAGTTGACGTTTCCCCACTGGTGGTGAGCACCCGTGGCCATCGCGATCGCACCGGGACCGTGCTCCTGCTTCATACGGCGGATTTCGCCTACGACAATGTCGAGCGCTTCGTCCCAACTGATGCGCTCGTAGCCTGAAGTCCCCCGGGTCTGAGGATTGCGCTCGCCCTTCGGGTCGAAATCGACCCGCTTCATCGGATAAAGAATCCGTTTGTCTGAATAAACAAGGGATTTGAGTGAGAGCGCGTGCGGGCTGACGGTTGCACGTCGTGCCGGTGAAAACTGGCGGCCCCGTGCGGTGATGGTCCAACTGGGTCCGTCCTCTGCCGCCAGATCAATAGGCGTTGTCCGGATGATCTTGCCGTCCTTGACGAAGACAAACACCGGCCCGCCATTGGTGAGCGTGACATAACGGGTGGTCCCATCCTTCATCCGGGTGCCCGTGCGCCAGGACCCCGTTTTCATCGTGTTCACCAACTGGCCGAACCAGACTAGCGCCTCATCGCTGCCACCCTGCGTGATCTTGAAGTTCTTGAGCGCGTCGATCAGGAACGCGTGATCGGTCGTGGGCGCAAGCATCTGGCGTGCCGTTGCCACATCCATGAAGACCAGTTCGGCGTCGGGCTTGGTGTTGACACCCCAGCGCGCGGACACAGTGCCATTTCTGAAATGGAGTTGTCGCGCCAGACTGTTGTCCCTTAGCCGAAGCTGGATGACCCAGTGTCCGGAACCGAGATGTTCCCGTACGGACGGAAACTTCCGCGCCGCCATACGTAGAGCGAACGGCATCAGCCAGAGTATGAGGACGAGAATGTGTCTTTGCATGTGCGTCTTGAACCTGAGCTGAAATAAACCTGCGCGTGGCGCGGCGGCTGAACTGGGCTATTTTCAGCCCGGGACCGGGAAGCGGTCGCAAATTCGGCCGTGTGTTGTATGATCTCTCTTGTCACGGATGATTTTCAAAAAGATGATTCCGCATAAGATCGATTTATATCGAATCATGTGTCTCGGGATTAACAAAGTCAAGGACCCTGGGGAATACCCTGGTGCGATTGAAAACCTAAACGTCGAGGAATGAGCGAATGCCCAAGTCGAACTCCGCTACGGTCAAAACAACCAGGCGAGCTGCCGTGCCAGTGCTCGCGGCGGCAAAAGAAGCATCTGACGCATTTGATGATAGGGGGCGAACCGTTCCGTGGATGGCCAGAACGGTGCACAGGCTCTACGACGCCCAGGCACAGAAGATTCTCGACCGGGAGAACATCGCCATTTCGTACTGGTACTACTTACGGGTATTGGCGGAGCGGGGCGAGCTGAACCAGCTTGAACTGAGCAAACGCGTGGGTATTGCGTCGACTACGGCGGTGCCCGCCCTGGACAACCTTGAAAAGCGCGGCCTTGTGCAAAGAACCCGCGACCCAAACGACAGACGAAAGTATTTCGTCAGTCTGAAGGATGAAGGCCGGCGTCTGGTGGATGAGCTGCTGCCTGAGCTGACGGAGATGATTTCTGCTTCACTCGACGGAATCACCCAGCGAGATATGGGTGTTTTCTGGAAGGTCATGCATCGGATCGAAGCAAACCTCAACCAGAAGGCCCAGGACGATACGGTCGTGGATTGAGCAGGCGATGCCCCGGAAGTCTGGTTTGAGGGCTTATTCGATGCCTTAAGCGGTGTGCCATTCCTTCATGTGTGGGTCCGCGAATGCGCGAAGACTCTCCAATGCCATGGACACTGCAATGCGATTCACGTTTTCGGCGTGCCAGTAGAGCGAGACGGATCCGAAGCCCTCCAGTTGAATTGGCAAAATCCGCAGCGCGTTCAATTGTTCGAATCGAAGGGCGGCGCGATGCGACGCGACGCCCACCAGTTCAGTGTGGTTCAGCAACGTCAGGTTGAGAATCGAGGAATTGGATTCGACGCAATGGCCTGGCAGTGTGCGCCCCTCCGCGGCAAGCGCTGCCTCCAGTGCGGTTCGCACAGGTGTGCCTTGCGGCCAGACGATCCACGAATAGGCGAGGACGTCATCCCAGCCGAGCGCCGGGTGCCCGACGAGCGGGTGCTGCGGTCCTGCGACGAAGTTGATCGGCTCCGTATAGAGCGTCACCGTCTGCAACTGCGGATCGTCGTACTGCTGGCCTGACCGCCCAACGACGATATCCAGCTCGCCGCGCGCAAGTTGCGGCATCAGCTGGTTCATCGTGCTTTCGACGAGCCGCACCTGGGCGCGCGGCAGGCGCTCCAGAAGCCGGGATACGGCGAGGGGCACGGTATCGGCCGCCGATACCCCCGATGTGCCAATGCTCACGAGGCCGCTGCCGCCTTCGCGCATGGCCTGCATGTCGTCGCGCGTGACATCGAGATGGGCTTCGATGCGGCGCGCGTGTTCGATCAACGCCTCGCCATACGACGTGGGCCGCAAGCCGCGCGCGTGCCGCTCGAAGAGCGGCAGGCCGACATCCTCCTCCAGCTCCTTGAGCCATTTCGACAACGCCGGTTGCGTCGTATTGAGCGCCGCTGCCGATTGACTCAGATTACCTGTGCTCGCGAGGCTCAGCAGCACCTGCAGATGCCTCAGACGAAGACGGTAAGTCCAATCCATCGCCTCATCCTCCTGTGTCGACGGGAGTTAGCGCTAGCGCTTTCTCCGGTCCCATGCACTTGTTGCGCAGATTTTCCACTACGGCTGCGTAGGTATATCCAAAGCCGTATGGATTAGATGTTTTCGCCATTTTACGAGATATAGCTTCGTCGCATATAAATAGTGCACAGGGCCGATGAGAGCGACGCTTGCTTAGCCGACGTGCCCGACCCAGGTGACACCGACAGGAGACGCGAATGACACACAACAATCCGGACGCATCGCGCGTGGCCTACTACGAGCAGATCGCGCGGCAGCGCATGGCACCGCTGTGGGAATCGCTGCACAACCTCGTGCCGAAGGCGCCGCAACCAAAAGCCCAACCTGCCATCTGGAAATATGCGCAGGTGCGCGATCTCGTGATGCAGGCCGGCTCCGTCATCAGCGCCGAAGAAGCCGTACGCCGCGTGCTGATGCTCGAAAACCCCGGCCTGCCCGGCAAGTCCAGTATGACGCCGAACCTGTACGCCGGACTGCAGTTGATCCTGCCCGGCGAAATCGCGCCGAGTCACCGGCATACGCAGTCGGCGCTGCGTTTCATCGTCGAAGGCATGGGTGCGTGGACGGCCGTCAACGGTGAGCGCACGACCATGCGCCCGGGCGACTTCATCATCACACCGTCGTGGACGTGGCACGACCACGGCAACCCGTCAGTGGCAGACGGCGGCGAACCGGTCGTGTGGCTCGACGGCCTCGATATTCCCCTCGTTGCCCAGATGGACGCCGGTTTCGCCGAGAACTACCCCGAGGCGATGCAGCCGGTGACGCGCCACGAGGGCGACAGCTTTGCGCGCTTCGGTCACAACATGGTGCCCGTGCGGCATCGCGTGTCCGATCCCACGTCGCCGATTTTCAGCTATCCGTATGAGCGCAGCCGCGAAGCGCTTGACGCGCTGTATCGCAACGGCGAACTCGACGAGTGGGACGGCGTGAAGCTGCGATATGTGAATCCGACGACGGGCGGCTGGCCGATGCCGACCATCGCGACGTTCATGCAATACCTGCCCGCAGGTTTCAAGGGCCGCCCTTACCGCAGCACCGATGCAACCGTCTACTGCGTCGTCGAAGGCGAGGGCACCGCGAAGATCGGCAATGACGAATTCACGTTCGAGCCGCACGACGTATTTGTTGCGCCGTCGTGGGCGCCCGTGCAACTGACGGCGTCGGCGGAAAGCGTGCTGTTCAGTTATTCGGATCGCCCCGTGCTCGCCGCGCTGAATCTGCTGCGCGAAGAACGCAGCTGACCAACCTGCTATTCCCTCCGCGCGTGCTGCACCTGCGTGCGTGATCTCCTTTATCCATTGAGCCGAAATCATTATGACTTTTGTTTTCCCGCCCGAAGCACCTATTGCCGTTCCCGTTGCCGGTAGCGACGCTCAATTCGCGGTGCGCCGCGTCTATTGCGTGGGCCGCAACTACGCGGCCCACGCGCGCGAAATGGGCTTCGATCCCGAACGCGAGCCGCCGTTCTTTTTCTGCAAACCGGCTGATGCCGTCGTGCCGGTCGCGTATGGCGAGACGCTCGAACTGGCCTATCCGGCGCAGACACAGAACTATCACTATGAAGCGGAACTCGTCGCGGTGATCGGCAAGGGCGGCTCGGATATTCCGCTTGAACGGGCACTGGATCATGTCTGGGGCTACGCGGTCGGTCTTGACATGACGCGCCGCGACCTGCAGATGAAGATGCGCGAGATGGGCCGTCCATGGGAAATCGGCAAGGCATTCGACCGTTCCGCGCCGATCGGCCCGATTCATCCCGTCAGCGCGGTAGGTCACTTTGAAAGCGGCGCGCTGTGGCTGAACGTCAATGGCGAAACGAAGCAGAAGAGCGATGTGTCGCATCTGATCTGGTCGGTGGCCGAAACCGTTGCGGACCTGTCGAAGTACTTCCGCCTTGAACCGGGTGATGTGATTTTCACAGGCACGCCGGAAGGCGTTGGCGCGGTAAAGACGGGCGACACGATGAAGGTCGGCGTCGAGCGTCTGGGGGAAGTGACGGTACGGGTGGTCTGAACATCAGTAATCTGCCTTGAGACGGAGGTCTACCCGTGCAACTCCATAGCTTCTTCAACAGCTCGACGTCGTACCGCGTGCGCATTGCGCTCGCGCTCAAAGGTCTGGCTTACGACACGCTGCCCGTGAATATCCGAGTCGGCGAGCATCGCGCAGCGGACTACGTGGCGAACGTGAATCCGTCCGCGACGGTGCCCGCGCTGATCGATGGCGATTTCAGGCTTGGCCAGTCACTCGCGATCATTGACTATCTCGATCAGACGTATCCCGAGCCGCGTCTGATTCCGCTCGAACCCGCAGTGCGGGCGCGTGTACTCGAACTTTCGACGCTGATTGCCTGCGACATCCATCCCGTCAACAACCTGCGCGTGCTGCGCTATCTGGAGACGGAACTGCAGGTGACGCCGCAGCAAAAAACCGCGTGGTATCGGCACTGGGTCGCTCAGGGGATGGCGGGCGTCGAGCGCCTGCTCGAACGCAGCAACCACGGCCCGTGGTGCTTGGGCGCGCAGCCGACGCTCGCCGACGTGTCCCTCGTGCCGCAGATCGCCAACGCGCTGCGCATGGACTGCGATCTGAGCGCCTATCCGCGCAGCCTCGCGGTGTATGAACACGCGTCGGCACACCCGGCATTTGCTGCGGCAGAGCCGCAGCGCCAGCCCGATTATGTTGCTTGATTACAGGGGACGGAGACAGTCATGAGTGAGACAGACAAAGGGCGCCGCGTGCTCGTCATCGGCGGCGGTATTGGTGGACTCGCCGCTGCGCTGGCGCTGGCACGGCAGGGCATTCGCGTGCAACTGCTCGAGCAGGCTCCGGAGATTCAGGAGATCGGTGCGGGCATTCAGTTGGCCGCGAATGCGTTCAACGCGCTCGATGCGTTGGGTGTCGGCGAGGCGGCGCGCAGCCGGGCCGTGTTCACTGACTACCTGAGCCTGCGGGACGCGCTCGACGCGAAAGAAATTGCGCACGTCGACGTCAGCGAACCGTATCGCGCGCGCTTCGGCAATCCGTATGCGGTGATTCATCGCGCCGACATCCATCTGTCGATTCTCGAAGCGGTCAAGGATCATCCGCTGATCCAGTTCCGCACGAACACGCAGGTCTGCACGCTGGATCAGGATGCCAACGGCGTGACCGTCACAGACCAGCATGGCGAGCGTTACAGCGCGGACGCGGTGATTGGTTGCGACGGCGTGAAGTCGGCGATACGCAACGCGTTGATCGGTGACGCGCATCGCGTGACAGGGCATGTGGTGTATCGCGCAGTCGTCGATGTCGAGAACATGCCCAAGGACCTGCAAATCAATGCGCCCGTCGTGTGGGCGGGTCCGCACTGTCACCTTGTGCATTATCCGCTGCGCGGCGGTCGGCAGTACAACCTCGTCGTCACGTTCCATAGTCGCGAGAAGGAGGAATGGGGCGTGCGCGAAGGCAGTAAGCAGGAAGTGCTGTCGTACTTCGAAGGTATCCATCCGCTGCCGCACCAGATGCTCGACCGGCCGACTTCATGGAAGCGCTGGGCTACAGCGGACCGCGATCCCGTGGAGCGCTGGAGCGACGGGCGCGCCACCGTGCTCGGCGACGCGGCGCATCCGATGACGCAGTACCTCGCGCAGGGCGCCTGTCAGGCGCTCGAAGACGCGGTCACGCTCGGCGCGGCCGTCGCCGCTACCGATGGCGATTTCGAAGCAGCGTTCAAGCTGTACGAGTCGGTGCGCATTCCGCGCACCGCGCGTGTGCTGTACTCGGCGCGCGAAATGGGCCGTATCTATCACGCAAAGGGTGTCGAGCGTCTGGTGCGCAATTCGCTTTGGGTCGACCGCACGCAAGAGCAGTTCTACGACGCGTTGGCGTGGTTGCATGGCTGGCGCGCGGAAGATTGTCTGGATGGCGCCGTCCAGGGGTAAGGCCGCGGGCGGCAACGTATTGGGCTTGTCATCGCCGCGATCGCCAGATACAGAGGCGTGCGGCGATGCTCCATATCGAGCGTGTGCCGGGGATGCCAGAATCTTAGGATTCCATTCGAATCGCTACGGCAGGAATATCGCCTTCAGCTTCTCGGCAGAGAGTGGGGATGACAGGTCGGCATCGGGTGGTGCAGCGGGATCACACTTGGGGGCGAGACCCTTGGCGCTGTCCGCAAACGGAAACGGTAAAATCGCCGGCGATTCGCTGTCAGATGTGCCCTGATAGGCGGCTATCGCACGCCGCGCGGCGAAGCGAATATAGGACGTCGTGCCGTCGAGCGTAAAGTACTGGAACCCCGCTCCGGATTTTTTCGCCGCGATGAAACGGCAGCTCAGTTCGTTGTCGCTCCCGATCGCTGGCACGGGAAGATGCGCCTGTTCAAAGGCCTTTTCGGCCGCGAGCGCCGTGATCCCGTAGTCTGTGACGATCGCATCAATGAGCGGATATTGTGCAATTAGACCTGCGGTCGCCTTTTGGGCATCCGCGGGATTCCAGTTCGTCGCAATGATTTATTCGTTCAGTAGTTTCAGCTCGGGATATTTTTGCAGACCATCCTTGAGGCCGACCATGAAGTTCTGCGACGTCGTGGCACCTGCCGTTCCGCCCATAAAGATGACGCCGCCTTTCCTGTTTTGTCGCATTAAGGCGCTGAGATAAGATTCGCGTCCAAACATGGATGACGAACAAGATGGCCAAAACGAAGAAGTCGGCGCGCACGACGTTGCCACCGAGTATCGGTAAGGTGCTGAAGCGACTGGACCATCCACCGGACGTGATTTTGCTGTGCGTCCGCTGGTACGTAGCTTACTCGCTGAGCCTGCGCAACCTCGAGGGAATGATGGCCGAGCGGGGTTTGGAGGTCGACCATTCGAGCGTGCACCGCTGGGTGATCAAGCTCGTACCGTTGTTCGAAAAGGCGTTTCGCAAACACAAGCGCCCAGTTGGCAAGAGCTGGCGCTTGCGCGCGACAAAAAGCGCTGACGTACAGATGCCTGTACGTCAGCAGAACAGCGGTTAAAAGAAGTGCATGATGCCGATGTAGCCACCTTGCTGATTGTGGCCCGGCAGCGGTTGGGAGTCGGCCGTTTCAACCGGGAACGCCGAATTCTTCCCGTTGAACATCTCGCCAAAGGTCAGATAGAGGAATGTCCGTTTCGACAAGTTATAGGTGGTGCCGATGGCACCGAGATTTCCCGTGCCGCCGCCATGATTTACGTTGCCGTGATACCAGCCGGCCTGGAAGGCGAGGGCAGGGGTCGCCTGATACGAGGCGCCAATCCACTCCTGCTGGCTCCGCGTGGCGGCAGACGGATTGAAAGAATCGGCAACTGTATCTTGCCCAGACGAGACAAGCTGTTGAAAGCCGGTATAGAACTTCAGTCCACCCACTTGGTAGGTGGCGCCCACCATGTATTCGCGCGATGCCGCATACAGGCTGGAGAATTTACCGTTGGCGTCGCGAACTTCTTCGTATACACCGTAGGCAGCAAAATTCACGAGCGTGTACTGGGCGCTCACACTGAACTGGCGTCCGCCACGGAAATTGCCAGCCTCGTTGCCGAATCCGTCCTGCACGCGGAAGGAGAAGCCGGCCCAGTTAGGCGAATTGTAAGTGACGACGTTTGAGCGCGGACCCCACGCTCGCCCGAATGCAAAGTTGCCGACTCCAATGCCTACCTGT
This sequence comes from Paraburkholderia phytofirmans OLGA172, assembly GCF_001634365.1. NCBI lineage: Bacteria > Pseudomonadati > Pseudomonadota > Betaproteobacteria > Burkholderiales > Burkholderiaceae > Paraburkholderia > Paraburkholderia phytofirmans. The sequence continues at coordinate 2,732,953 of NZ_CP014578.1, read as the reverse complement.
TCCCCCAACGGGTCGATGTACCAGCCCGTCTCGTCGGTGAGGCTCATTGCCCGTCCGAACCAGATACTGCCATACTTATCGTAGGAGAGGCCTACGTATGCATCGCGGGTGAAGATCGTGTCTGGCGGGATCTGACCTGTGCCGGACGTAAAAAGGCTTTCCAGTTTGAAGACAGCATGCAGGCCGCCTCCGAGGTCTTCATCACCTTTCAGGCCGAACCAGCTGTATCCATACTGGTTGCTGCCGAACCTGAAATTGCTCTTCGACTGGCCATTTGGCGTTGCGACGTTCGTGACGAAATCGAGACCAGATGCGACGCGTCCATACAGGGTCACAGTACTCTGTGCGTAGGTGTTGCAGGCGCAGAAAGCCATCAATGATGCGCAATAAATAATCTTTCGCATTTCGTTATCCTAACGATAAAATAGATTCTCCAGAGATTGCCTGACGGCCTCTATCGGGCCGTTGCAATCGGCTTGCAAAGTCAGGTCCAACGTTCAGGCGCAACGTTGAACCGGTCGGACAAGTGGTTTCTAGGAGCAGCTTCCGCTCGTCCACCGCCGATCTGAAACAGGTAAAGTCATTCGCATGCTGACGATGCAGTCCAACGACGCGTCCAACAGACTACTCGCTCCCGGGTCCCCTACCCGAATCGCCTGTCTTTCGAGCCAATACAACGCGTGCCCGGAAGAGAACGGCGTGGACCTTAGTTACTACTGTTCACTACGATTTTTTGCGAAACGTTTTTACTGCCGTTGGCAGATGGCGAACAGTGGTTGCGAGCAGAATCGCGCACGCCTGCACCAGCAACTGAACTGCGGGCCCCGCACCAAGTGCCAGCACAAGTTGGCCGAGTTGCGCCATGAACAGCGCCGCGACCGCGCTAGCGATAACGCTGCCTTTTCCACCAGTGAATGGTGTGCCGCCGACAACTACAGCCGCGATGGCGGGAAGCAGATAGTCGTTGCCCGACGTCTGCGACGCGCTACCAATGAAGCCTGCGAGTAGCATTCCGGCGGCAGAGAAGCACACTGCAGACGCGACATAAGCACCGATCCGGTATTGCAGAACTCTTACCCCCGCGGCCTCGGCCGCACGCGGATTGACGCCCACAGCGACAAATCTGCGGCCAATGGCAGTCTTGCGGGTGATGACCCAGGCCGTTACCACGAAAACGAACGCAAAGAGCACATTGGCTGGCAAGCCAACGAGTTGTGCGTGAGAGACGGTTTGCATGATGACCGGGACATTGACCGGAACATTGCCGGTTAGCGAACGGACGCCCCCAATGAGAAGCGCGTTGACCGCCAGCGTTGCAACCAATGGAGTAATTGCGAACCTCGAAACCAGTGTTCCATTGACGATTCCGACAATCATCCCCACGCACACCGTGAGAATCACTGCAAGGACAATGGAATCAAAGCCAAATCCGGTTCGAGCCATCACCACGCCAGCGAGCGAGACCATGCCAATTGCTGACATGTCGAGCCCCCGCTGCTGGATGACCAGGGTCTGTCCCGTTGCGACAATGGCGAGAATGCCTGCGAACGGGAGCATGGCCAGAATCGAACCACGGGTCATGGTGCCTGGTGCGATCACTGAGCTGACGGCGAAGAGAAGGATCAGTCCGACCCAGATCCACCAGAACTCACCCAATCCTGGCGCCCGAACTGACTTCGACTTCGCAAAGAATGACCGCACGAGATCCGAAAACACGTATGCCTGATTGTCCATGATCTTTCTCATTTTGCCACCGCCATTTCTCTGCTCTTCGAATAGAGTGCGACAGATGCCAGAATCATCCCGCCCAACAGATACGACTGCCACGAATCTCCAATGTCCAGAAATGACGTGACCACGTTGACCTGAACGATGAGAAGGGCGCCAAGCAGGGAGCCGACAAAGGACCCACGTCCGCCAAACAGGCTTGCCCCGCCGATGGCGACGGCCGCAATACTAGCCAGCGTGTAGTTGATGCCCGAACTCGGGTCGCCGGACCCAACCTGCGCCATCATCGGCACGGCGGCTACGCCAGCGAGGAGCGAGCAACCCACATACGCCGCAAGCAAGGTCCGATGTGGACGCACACCTGCCATGCGGGCAGCTTCAACCCGCGAGCCCACGCCGCGAAACGTGAGCCCAAGCCGGGTCTTGAAGAGAGCGAACTCGAGTGCGACCGCGAGAACAACAGCGAAGATCGCGATAACTGGTACAAAGCCGGCCTGCGTACCGATTGCCTCGACCACCGAATCCGCGATCAGTCCGCCTGGAACCGGGCGTAACAGGAGGGATGCCGCCTGCAACGCCATGTAGGTGGCTAGCGTTGCGACCATTGGATGCAATCGGAATGGGTCAACCAGTATCCAGTTCACAACCCCGACTGCGACTGCGATCAGAATAACAATCACCCATCCCGACAACTGGTGCATCATTGAGGCGCCGTCGTTGAGGAAAAACGACTGTATAACGACCATCAGCCCCATCAGTGGTCCAACAGATAGATCGATACCTCCAACGAGCATGAGTGCTTGCTGCCCGTATGCAACGATGGCCAATGTCGCTACGAGCGCCAGCATCCCGCTCAGGTTGCGAGCGGACAGATAGGTATCGTTGACGTGCGTGGCATAGATGCCGAGTGCGCAAACTGCCAGTGCGAGCATGACGAGGGGCGCCCAATCTCCCGATGCCCACTTCCAGAATCCTGGGATGCTAGCCGAACCTCTCTCGCGCTCCGTGGTCGCAGTCAGCACCGCAGACGTGATGTTGTTTTCGTTGACAGCAGTGTCGTGCAGTTCCTTGACGATATGCCCGCGAGAGAAGATCGACACACGGTCGCACAGACCCGCCACCTCAAGCGCATCTGACGAAACCACGATCACGGCGGTGCCGGCTGCGGCAGCCTGACGAAGCACCTTGTAAATCTCCATCCGGGCGCCAATGTCCACACCCTGGGTCGGTTCGTCGACGAGCAGAACCTCGGGATTGCTCGCAAGGACGCTGGCCAGCACCAGCTTCTGCTGATTGCCTCCTGACAACGAGCGAATGGGCGTTTCGACGGTCGGTGTCTTGACCGCGAAACCTGTTACTGCCAGTTTGGTGCGTCTCGCTTCGCTTCTCTGGTTGATCCAGCCATGAATGGAATCGAACGGAAGACTGCGGAGTGAGAAATTCTCACGTACGGATAATTCGCCGAAGATGCCATCCCGATGGCGGTCACCCGGGAGGTAGCGAATGCCCGAAGCGGCGGCGGCCTGAGACGTCTGAATTTTCGCTGGTATTCCGTTGACGGTGATGCTGCCACGGCTTCTGGCAAGGCCGGCGAGGGCGCGCATGAATTCGCGCTGTCCGTTGCCGTCGATACCGGCCAGCCCCACGATTTCCCCTTTCCTGACCTGCACCGATACGTCAGTGAAGCCAGCGCCGCGCAGCGATACCACGTCAAGCACCACGCCGGCGCGCTCATGTCCGGCTTTCGCGGGGAACTCCCGGTCAAGCGCCCCGCCAACGATGAGTTCGACGATTTGTTGTTCGCTGAGACCGGCAGCGTCATACGTGCCTTGTCCTTGTCCGTCGCGCAAAACGGTCAGGCGGTTGGCGATCTTCTGCACTTCGCGAATGCGGTGCGAGATATAGACGACCGAGCAACTCGCTGCCGTCACTTTGCGAATGTGCTCAAATAGACGGTCGACGTCTTCCGCCAGCAGATGCTCGGTGGGCTCATCGAGAACGAGAACCTTCGGTTTGGCGGCGAGCGCCTTCACGATCTCGACAATGAAGCGTTGCTCGGGATTCAGGCTCAAAACCCGCTCGTTTGCATCGATCGCGACGTCGTCACTCCACTGCCGCAGGAGTTGTTGTGCCCATTGCGCGGTGTTCATCAGAGAAGGGCGTTGTTCGATCGGCACGCCGAGATAAAGGTTCTCGGCAACAGTCAGATCGGGCATGAGAGCCGGTTCCTGTCGCACGATCGCCAAGCCGAGGCGCCGCGCCGCGTCGGTGTCGCCTTTAGTTTCTGCGCCGTTGATAACGACGCGTCCTTTTTCCGGGACGAGCGCACCGGACGCAACCGCCATGAGAGTGGACTTACCTGCGCCATTCTCGCCGACGAGACCATGCACTTCGCCCGCGAGCACCGAGAACGTGACGTTATCAAGTGCCCGTACACCGGGAAAGACTTTGGTGACACCATCAATCTGAAGCAGAGTGTTCTGATCGTTCATGATTCGCCTCGAGCTTTACTGCTCAAATACTGCCTTGAGCTTTTCAGGGGGGAGGGCGGAGGACAGGTCGGCATCGGGCGGCGCGCTGGGATCGCACTTGGGATCGAGGCCCTTGGCACTGTCGGCGTAGGCGAAAGGAAGTACTGAGGGCGATTCGTTATCAGCGGTGCCTTGATAGCTGGCGACGCCATGCCGCACTGCGAAGCGCACGTAAGTTGTCGTGCCATCGAGGGTGTAGTACGGAAATGCGGTCCCCGACTTCTTGGCCGACAGGTAGTGACAGTTCAGTTCGTTATCGCTTGCGATGGTTACGATGGCGGGCACCGGGAGATGTGCCTGCTCGAATGCTTTCGCAGCGGCAAGCGCGGTCACGCCATAGTCTGTGACGATGGCGTCGATGTGCGGGTACTGGGCGATCAGGCCTGCGGTGGCTTTTTGCGCGTCCACCGGATTCCAGTTCGTCACGACAAACTGATCATTTAATAGCTTCAGGTTCGGGTATTTATCGAGGCCGGCCTTCAGGCCGTCCATGAAGTTGCGGGATCCGGCAGCGCCAGGCGATCCACCCACGAACACCACGTTGCCTTTCTTGAGGTTTGTTCCAAGCCAGTTGGCCCAAAGCACACCAATCTGCTTAGTGTCCCCGACGACGTTGACGACGTAGTCGCGTCCGGCTACCCCGGATATCTGTGCCGAATACGGTACGACCGATACACCCGCTTTCATGGCTGCGCGCATGGCCGGAAGTTGTACTGCGCCAAAATCCGGAAGCATGATGAGCACATTGACGCCCTGTGCGACCATGCTGTTGATGTCGGAGTTTGCCTTCTGCGGATCGCCGTTGGCGTTGCTGTAGATGATCCGCTTGACGTTCTTGCAGCGGCTGAGTTCGTCCTTGACCTCGGCCAGACCTGTCTTTCGCCAGGTATTACCACCGTATCCATCGGACACGCCGACAATCATCGGCTTCGCGCCGCAGAGGGGAGTAATGTCGCTTTGGCGGTTCGTCAGGGAATCGTCTGTCGCGTGTGCGGCAGTACCAATCAGGCCAGCCGAGATGAGCAGTGCAATGTGGCGCAGCGAGTGTGGAACGGCTCGCCGATGCGTACGGCATGCGCCGACGTGCCTGACCGGGCGGTCTGTGGAGACTTTTTTCCCGACAGACGACTCTCCATCCGCAATGAATTGGGTCTGCATTTTTGGCGCTGCAGCTTGCCAGACTCGAAACATATCGAACATGACGATCCTCAAGGTAGGTAATGAAGTCGGATTCGAAAAATGAGTTGAGGAAAATCTCGAACCCAGCAGTGATCTTTTGAACACAAGCCGCGCTAGTGATAAAGCTCGAACGCGAACAGATGCAGACGAGTTGCGCGATAGCGAAAACCGGAACAGGCCATACATCCCGGCATCAGTCCGTGGTGAGAATTTGGCAATCCTATATTATTTATTTGATGAAACATTGGTTCAGATATTTGGACATGCCAGAAAGCGTGCGTCCTGTGTCCAATGCCCGTTGCGGCATAGTTTTATGCTAAATCGTGCTATGTGCGATGAATTCATATCGAATAATGTGTTTCGGGATGAATAAAGTCAAGAACCCTAGGGAATGTCCCTAGCGAAGGGTGTAGGGGTGATTTGGCAGCGCTTGCGTGACTGTGGCGGCGTACAACGCCACCATCAATTTGAGTTGGGCTGCGTGGGCGAACCTGCTTTTGTGTGCGGAACCATGCACGCCAGTTTCGATTGCCCAACGCCTATGGTCCGCAGTGATAGATGAGGAAGGCTAAGCAGTTGTTTCGGCATATGAAGCGGGGCGACGTGTCGCGTCCAGACTGTTGTTCGCCATGCAACGGTGAATCGGTGGCATGAGTACTTACCCCAGGTGGCTCTTTCTCTTAGACTGTTTCTAGCCGTGGCACACAAGCTGTTTCGTCACGCCACTCATACAATTTTAGAGGCACATGATCATGAAGTCGTTCACTAAGGCGGTCTTTATCGCAGCCCTGATAGCGGCGCCCGTTGCGTCGTTCGCGCAGTCCAGTCAATCGCTCAGCCGAGCACAGGTGCGTGAAGAACTCTCTCAGGTTGAGAGCGCCGGCTATAACCCGCGTGATGCGGTGCATTACCCGGAAAACATTCAAGCTGCTGAAAAGAAAGTCGCAGCACAGAATGCCGCGGCGCAAAGTGGTGAGGTGGGCTATGGCGGCGCAACGGCTGGGACCTCTCGTTCGGGTCACGCACCGGGCCTGTAACACTTAGCTATGTTCCGAACTGCGGCAGCCAGGCCGCAGTTCGCTTTGCTTCTCCGTGCGTACTGATCGGGGACTGTGCGCCCCGCAAGCCAGCGCTCACGATCTAGTCTTCGACTGTGCCGTCACTGGCCCTGTCCGTGAGGTTTTGCGCGACCTGATGCATGACCTTCCAGAAGACGCACGTCTCCTCGGGCGTTACTCCATCAAACGAACTGCAAAGCATCCGGATGATCTCCGGCAATAGTTCATCAACCAGACGTCTGCCATCGTCAGTGAGACTGACGTAGTACTTGCGCCGGTCTTTCGGATCGCGAGTTCGCGTTACCAAGCCGCGCTTTTCCATACTGTCCAAAGCCGGCACAGCAGTGGTCGAGGCGATCCCCACGCGTTTGCTCAGTTCCAGTTGATTCAATTCACCGCGTTGGGCCAGCACCCGCAGGTAGTACCAATGTGCGATGGAGATTTTCTCCCTGTCGAGGATCTTCTGCGCCTCGACGTTGTACAGCCGATGCAGTGTTCGGGTCATCCACGGGACGGTTCGGCCGCGATCGTCGAAGATTTCCCGTCGTTCCATTTCCGCTGAGCCGCAAGGCGACTCGATCGCTTCGAAGGTCATATCGATTGCGGTGGGGTAGGACTTAGCCATTCGCTCATTCCTCGACAGATAGTTTGAACCGGCTACGCGCCGGGCCGCCCGGAAAAACTCAGTGAGAACGTCTTTCCAGGGGATTCCCTGGTGCCCTTGACTTTGTTAGTTCTTGAGTGCATCATTCGATGTAAATCGATCGTGCGAAGAATCATTTTAACACAAATGATTCGATTGGGAGGGCGGTGGACTTTCGTGAGTTTACGGCTCTGTCATTTGATGAGGCCTTCAGCCACGTCGGAACGTCCGATGCCTATCTGATTGCCGCTGGTTCGGAAAAATTCGAGCCCTTACTTCACTACCTACGTCGAGGATCATCATCATGGAAAAACTGCCACTGTGGGAAGCCGCCAAGCGCGAAATGGAGGAGTACCAGTTCATTGCAGGAGCCGAGTTGCAGCCCAAGTGGGACGTGCCGGAGAAGGTCGCAATCAACGCCGCGGTTTCCGGACGCTTTGAAGACACGACGTCCTTCCAGGCGTACGTGGATGAAGCGACCACCGTGATCGAAGCCGGCGCCTGCGGCGTTCACATCGACTTCTCGTTCATGACCGACGCACAGGGGCGCCGCATGGATCGCGACATCCTGCCGGTCGAGGCCTACAAGCAGGTTATCGAGCCGCTGCGCGCCCGCTTCGGCAACGATTTCGTCCCGAACGTGAACGTGCTGCACGGCACAACATTCGATATGTGCATGAGTCCCGCTCGCGAAGGCCTGACCGAAGTCGCGCCGTGCGCGCCGGGCCATCCGGAGGCCTTTGCGGTGCCGGCCGTCGCAACGCTCGAGGAGGTAGGCGTCAAGCCCGAGCTGGCAGTCCACAGTTCCGGCGAAATCGAACTTGCCAAGCGCAAGCTGATCGATACCGGCATTCTCAAGAAGCCGTACAACTGGCTGATCCTCTACGGCTTGCCGTTCAACGTCGGCCGCACGCTGGTGTCGGGCACCTGGGTTAGCGACGCTCAGGACATGACGCAGCACATGTTCCTGATGGTCGACCAGATTCGCAAGATCGATCCGACCTCGGTCATCAGCGTCTGCGCGGCGGGCCGCGCATCGCTCTATATGACCACCCTCGCCACCATGATGGGTCTGCATATCCGCGTCGGCACGGAAGACACGCCGTGGAAGTACCCGAACAGAGACGAGCGCCTCAAGAGCAATCTTGAGATGTTCACGATGGCGCGCGACATTGCCGGTCTTCTCGGACGCACTCCGGCAACTGCTAACGAGTACCGGGCGCTGATTGGAAAGCCAGCGCGCTAATAACGTGTGGTTGCCATGACGCCGCGAGCGCGGCGTCATTTTGAAAGAGTGGTTGTTCGACGTTGACGTGGTCGTGCAATGCGGGGAATCTTGGCAATACGGTTGTTGATCGGATTCTGTAACTGCTACAAAGTCAGAACCAGTTGTTCTTCAGGCCTTGGCGTGTCGACGCATGCCCGGATGCTCCATGGGCCACGCCGACCTTGAGCGTTCTACAACCGAGGAGAGTGACAAATGAGTGATCAGACAAAAGGCGCAGAGCCTCCTGTGCAACTGTGGACCCGGGATGGGTTCATGGGCGTATTTTCTGTCGTTACCCGGTCGACGTACGCGCCAGATTATCTTTCTGTGGAAGGGCCACATGCACCGCGGCGGGCGGTCCTTGACCGTTTGATACCAGACGATCGGGACAGCGCGGATGCGCTTCCGACCACCGTGGCGACGTCCAGACTGGGTGTCAAGCTGCATGTGTCTGGCCGGCGCAAGCCGATGCCGTTTGTAGTTCGAAATGTGGAGGCGGACGAAATCCATTTCATCCAGTCGGGTAGCGTCAAATTCGAAACGGACGTTGGCTGCATCACGGCTGATGAAGGCGACTTTGTTTGCATCCCGCGCTCGATAGCGTATCGCTACGCGCCTTTGGGCGACACCATGCGCAGCCTCATTGTCGAAAGCCCATCGGCATTGAAACTTGCGCCTCCGGCGCCCACGGGAATGATCAATGTCGCGCGGGACCTGGAGTATGCGAAGGTGGGTCCCGACATTCCCGCAGGCAGTCAGACGAAACTGGTGCTGAAGGCCATCGATGGAGAGAATACGGTGTTCACGATGCCGCATGATCCGCTCTCTCTCGGCATGCAATTGTCGGAATCCGTTCCGGTGTGGAAGCTCAACCTGAACAAAATTCAGTTGCTCACCTACTCGCCTGATGGCGGACCTCCGAGTCAGTTTTTGTCATCCAGCACGGGCGATGTTCTGTTATTCAACCTCAGTTCACGCATCTCGAATCGACCGCCGATTCACGTCAATGCGGACTTCGACGAGGTGATCTGTTACGTGCGTGGGCCTGGTGTCTGGGGCGGATGTTCGGAGCCCGGCACGTTGACCTGGGTGCCAAAAGGTGTGATTCATCACGGGCCGCCCGAGAACGTTCCAGAGACCTATCAGGCCTGGTTGCTGGAAACGCGGGCAACGCTTCGTTGGACGCCGCAAGCGATTGCGGCATCACAGTTGATGGAAACGGGCGAATACGGACCGCATCCGAGCGAGCTTCATCGTTCCTAACGAGAAAAAGGAGCCATAAAGTGGATAACAGGCTTCAACAGTTTCTGGACGAGGCTGAAATCAAGCGCATTCATATCCGCTACTGCCGGGGCATTGACCGGATGGACTGGGACCTTGTGCGTTCGTGCTATCACCCGGACGCGATCGATCGGCACGGCGCCTATAACGGAGGCGTGGAAGGTTTCATTGAATGGGCTGCGGAACTGCTGCCGAACTTTGAGTGCACGCAGCACTTCACCGGCAACCAGTACGTTCAGGTGGATGGCGACGTCGCTTATGCGGAGCACTACGCGCAGGCAATACACAGGACAAAACCCGTCGACGGAAAATTGGCAACGGATTGGATTGTGAACGTCCGATATGTGGACCGAGTAGAACGACGTAACGGCGAGTGGCGAATTGCGGACCGTGTTGTCGTACTGGACTCCCAGCGCTCGGACGCAGTCTCAGCCGAGTCGGCACCGTTGGAGAACTCCAACGCCGGGCGCCGCGATAAGGATGACCCATCGTACAAGTGCGGGCTTGTGTAAGCAATGCCTAGCGGTCTCTGATGGTCGGTATGGAAGTCACACATTGGTTTAGAGGGAGCAATGGATAAACGTTTTCGTGTGGGTATCGTTGGCTTGAGCGCTGAGCGAGGCTGGGCCACTACCGCTCATATTCCGGCCTTGCGTGCGCTGCCTGACGTGTTCGAACTTGCCGGTGTGGCGAACACCAGCCTGGCGAGCGCGCAGGCCGCCGCCGCCGCCTTTGACATTCCACGTGCTTTCGAGAGCGTGGCGGCACTCGTTGCGTCTCCAGACATTGATGTCGTGGTTGTAACGGTAAAGGTTCCATACCATAAGGAAGTGGTCGCGGCGGCGCTCGAGGCTGGAAAGACGGTCTATTGTGAATGGCCGCTTGGAAATGGACTTGCCGAAGCAACCGAGCTTGCTCTTCTCGCGAATAAAGCAAAGGTGCCGGCCGTTATTGGAACTCAAGCAATCGCGTCACCTGAAGTGGAGTTCATTCGCAAGCTCGTTGCCGACGGTTACGTCGGAGACGTGTTGTCGTCGACCTATATCAGCGCGGGGGTCAGCTGGGGCGAACAGATACCACGCGGTGACGCTTACGCCATGGATTCCAAAAATGGCGCGACCCTGCTCTCGGTCATTGGTGGACATGCTATTGCGGCGGTGCAAAGTGTGCTGGGGCCTATCCGCGAGATTGATGCCGTACTGTCGCGGCGTCGGCAATCGGTGAGCATCATCGAAACGGGAGAGAGCATCCCGATGAAGACGCCCGATCATGTGATGATCAACGCAGTGCTTCAGTCTGGCGCGCCTTTGTCTTTGCAGCTTCGTGGTGGATTGCCGCGCGGTACCCGTCTGCTGTGGGAGATCAATGGAACCGAAGGGGATCTGCGTATCACCGCAGCGGTCGAACAGGTTCCTGCAGTGAACATTTCGCCGCTGCGTGTGGAGGCGGGTCGCAAAGGCCAGGACGGCTACACCGAACTCGAGATACCGCAATCGTATTACTTCGGTCTTGAAGATGCTCTGGCTGCACGAAACGTGGCAGGAATATACCGGTTATTGGCTGACGATCTGCGCCTCGGAACCCAGACGGCTCCCAATTTCGATGACGCGCTGGTACTTCATAAGGTTTTATCCGCGATTGAACAGTCTGATCAGACCGGTCGACGGGTGCGAGTCGGCTGATCAGCGCATTGGTCGCTTCTCCGGCGACGGCTTCCAAGCGATACCTGCGTTACGCCCTGCTTTTTTGCATGTGGCGCAGGTTTCGTGTGTTGGTTCTGAGCGTCGACCGCCGCGATATGGGCGGCCACGTGCGCTCCTTCGACAAAGGAGACAAACGATGAAAAGTGCTTTGGTCGTCGACGTCCAGGAGTTCATCAACGAGCACCCATTCGGTCGCTTTCGACGACTCATTTTTTTCATGTGCTTCGTGATTGTCCTCCTGGATGGCTTCGACGCTGCGGCAATCGGTTTCATCGCGCCGTCGCTAATGACCGAGTGGCATCTTGCGAAGCCCGACCTCGTACCCGTCCTGAGTGCCGCGCTGTTCGGGCTCGCGTTCGGGGCGCTCGTGTCCGGCCCTTTGTCCGACCGTGTCGGACGTCGCTCCCTAATGCTCGGCTCCGTGGTCCTCTTCGGTGTTGCCAGCGTCGCGTCCGCGTTCTCGACGAACCTTGTGCAACTGACCGTGCTGCGCTTCATAACAGGCATCGGCCTCGGCGCAGCCATGGCCAACGCAGTGACTATGATGGACGAGTTTTGCACAACCCGACGCCGCGCAACTGTGACCAGCCTGATGTGCTGCGGATTCCCGCTCGGCGCGGCTTGCGGCGGACTGATTGCGGCGTGGCTGGTTCCGCAGGCTGGCTGGCGAAGCGTTCTGATGCTGGGCGGGGTCGCACCGATACTTCACAGCGTCTTGCTGTTGCTCAAGATGCCGGAATCGGTGCGATTCATGGTCGCAAATCACAAGCCCGTAGCGCGCATTCGCGCAGTTCTCGTGCGCATCGCCGATGAAGCAATCAATGCGCGCGGCTTCACACTGAGCGAGAGCGCCCCCGAAACGGGCGACAACGGGCTCGGCCTGGTGCTGTCGCGTTCATATATCGTCGGTTCATTGATGCTATGGCTCGCCGCCTTCATGGGTCTCCTGATTATCTATGCGTTAATCAACTGGATGCCAATTCTCCTGAAAGATGCTGGCCTGAGCCTGAAGAGCGCAACGCTGATCTCTGCACTGTTTCCGCTTGGCGGTGTCGGCGCGGTGCTGTGCGGCGCGCTGATGGATCGCTTCAACGCCAATGTCGTGGTTGCCGCGTGCTACGCGCTCGCTGCGATCAGCCTCTTTTGTATTGGAGCAACGGCGGGACACATCGCCTTGCTCGTGCCAATCGTACTCGTGTCCGGCGTGCTGATGAACACCGCGCAAGCCTCAATGAATGCTCTTGCAGCCACCTTTTATCCGACGGAGGGGCGTGGCACCGGTGTCGCGTGGATGCTCGGCATGGCCCGCTTTGGCGGCATCGCGGGCTCGTTTCTCGTAGCCGAACTCGTACGCTGGCATTTCACGCTAGTAGGCGTCTTCGCGACGATCGCCGTTGCCGGAGCCCTTGCTTGTGTCGCTTTGCTAGTCAAGCAGCTTGCGCCGCCACACGTCTTCAGAACGGCGCCGGACGGAGTCGGATCGCTGAGTCATTGACCGGCCGGTTGTGCCGGCTATTGCTGGCGATGCAGCCGACGTATGCGCCGCAGTGAACCGCCCCGAGAATCGTGGAGGCTGGTTGGTTTAAGTTGATGCCGGCACAGCGATGGTATTGCTGAATTGCCGGTAGTAGTTTGCCTCAGCTTCAGCGGGCGGGATATAGCCGAGAGGTTCCATCAGCCGATGATGGTTGAACCAGGCTACCCATTCCAGCGTCGCCAATTCGACGGACTCACGCGTTTTCCACGGCGCACGACGATGAATCATTTCTGCCTTGTACAGCCCGTTGATCGTTTCAGCCAGCGCGTTATCGTAGCTGTCGCCCCTGCTGCCAACCGACGGCTCGATGCCTGCTTCGGTCAGCCGTTCGCTGTAGCGAATGCTGACGTATTGCGAACCTCTATCGGAGTGATGGATCAGTGTTCCGTCATTGTCCGGCCGTCGAGCGTACAGCGCCTGTTCAAGTGCATCCAGAACGAAGTCCGTGGTCATCGACGAGCTGACGCGCCAGCCGACAATGCGCCGAGCAAATACGTCGATCACAAATGCGACATAAAGCCAGCCCTGCCACGTCGAGACGTACGTGAAATCCGAAACCCAGAGCTGGTTCGGCCGGTCAGCCTTGAACTGACGGTTGACCCGGTCGAGCGGGCGTGGAGCCGATACGTCGGGGATCGTCGTGCGAACTCGCTTTCCACGCCTCACACCGCGCAAACCCTGTTGCTTCATCAGCCGCTCGACGGTGCAACGTGCCACCGCGATACCCTCCCGGTTCAACTGCTTCCAGACTTTGTCTGCGCCGTAGACCTGCATGTTGGCCTGCCAGACTCGCTTGATTTCCGGACTCAGAAACTCATCGCGTTTCGCTCGGGCACAGCGCCGCGACGGATCGCGAAGCTGTGCGGCATGACGCCGATAGCCAGACGGGGCAATCCGCAAGACCTTGCAGATCGACTCGACCCCGAAGGTGTCGCGATGCTGATCGATAAAGGCCTTCAGGACTTCAGGCGGCGGTCGAGTTCCGCCTGGGCGAAAAATGCGCTCGCCAGCTTCAGGATCTCATTGGCACGGCGCAGTTCCTTAACCTCACGCTCCAGTGCCTTGAGGCGCTCACGTTCCGACGTCGTGACGCCCTCACGCTCACCCCTATCAACTTCTTCTCGCTTGACCCATCCCAGCAGCGTCTGGCTCGTACAGCCGATCTTGGGGGCGATGGATTCGATCGCTGCCCACTGCGAGGGATACTCGCCCCGATGCTCTTGCACCATGCGCACAGCACGCTCGCGGACTTCAGCAGAAAATTTGTTCGACTTGTTCATAGCTCCATTTTCTCAAAAATTGGAGCCTCCACCAAATCCGGGGCGGTTCACAGTCCCTCTGGCCCTACCCTTGATTTCAATGCAATTTGCGACGGTAGGTTGGTCTGGGTTTGATGCGAGTTTGCGAGGCGGCCCTGTTAAAATACCTCACCAAATCAGGCACTTCCTGTCTGGTCGTTTTCGTTTTTTGATCTCCCGACCGAAGTGGCCGCGGGGGGAGTGCCGATCGCCCTGCGCGCATCGGGCGGAATTCGAGTAGCGGCGCGCCGATGGAGATCACTGCGGGTCAAGCTAGCCGTCGCTGCTGCGCATTCAGGCCGGCGACGCTCGGCAGCAAATGATGCGCATAGCGTGCGATCGGGAAATTGAACGTTCCGCGCAGGTTGATGCCTTCGAGCTGCGTCGACGCGATGCGCCGCAAATCCGCCGCCTGAACGGTCTCTCCACTCATCGAGTCCATCTGGTCGATCGCACACTGCATGTGGATCGTGTTCCACGCCATCTCGGCATTGATGAGCAGCGCCAGCGCCGAGGACACCGCCGAGAGCGAGTCATGGTGTCCGGCCAGTTCCAGCGGAATCTTGCCGATGTGGATCGCCCGCTGAACGGTATGTACCGCCTCCCCACGATTGAGCACATGCTGCAATTCGGCGTGAAATGCCGGATTGGTGAGGTAGTCGATTAGGTAAATCGTCCGGAACAGCCGCCCGATATGGACACCGCCATCGTATACCGGCTGTCCTCGTGACGCCGAACCGAAGCGCGAGAGCGCTTGCACCGAAGTGCATTGGCCGGTCTGCACCGAGGCGGCGACACGAACGAACTCGTCCCAGATGCTCCCAATCAGATCCATCCGGACATCGCGATCGGTGACGGCAATCAGCTCCGCAGGGACGGTATGTTGCTGCGGGACGTGCAGGCGCCGGTCACGGAGACGCGAAAGCCGTGGGCACAGGTCAAAGCCTAAAGCCCGTGCGAAGCCCATCGCATAGTCCGTATATCCATGGGTATCGGCTGCAAGCTGTGCCACGTCGTCGATACCGCTTTGGCGAATCATGCCCTCAATCGCTGCCGCGGCCTGCCGCTCATTGAGGACAATGGGTTGATCGTAGAAGATACCCCAGCGATCGCGCACACGCGTGTACATGCCCATCGACGCAGTGCGCCGGCGCGGGTCGGGCCGGGCTTGCCAGACAGCACGGGCCGTCTCCAGCGACATCATGTTCGACGATGCCGGGTCGGCGCGCCTCCAATGTGCCGCGATCTGATGCCGGTGCATGAATTCCAGCACCGCATCGGCGGCACGCCGCAATTTCCGTTCATCGGCGATGCGGTTCATCATCTGCCGGATGGCCGCGGACGCCAGTTCCGGCACCATGCGTGCGATGTCGGCGCCGTCACAGTTGAAACGCGTCGTGCTCGGGCAGTTGGCTATTTCGGCGGCTGTGAATACAGTTCTCGACGTTCGCGTTGAACTGATCGATCAGATTGCCGGAGTACGCGGCAGGATCCCGGTCGACGCGAGAGAGCTTGTTTGTTAACAAGCGCAAGTTTACTGAGGCTGTGACCATGCTTGTCTGGTAGAAGTGTGTCGCACATGGCGCCCAAAACCGGCGATAGCCTATCCTGCCATCACTTGTTTCTACGTTTGTTTTCGGGGCTGAGTGTGAGTCCCGTGCAAGCGATGCACAAGTCATGTGCAAAAAAAATTCAGTCCCGTGTAATCGCCGTGCGTAGCGCGAGCAACGCGGTGATAAAAAAAAGGTGCAAGTCGCATGAACATTGCCGATTGATCCCGAGTGCGTTTGATGTGACGGCGTGGTTGAAGCACCTCGGCACGCGAAAAACGGAGTTCGCGCTAGACACAACATCCCGTGCAGATCAGGTGACATTCGCGGGCACTGCGCTGTTGCATGGCTGTGATCTCCTGTGCAAGTCGGATGCGTGCGCGTGTAGGCAGCGTGCTAAAGACGATTCAAGACAAGTGAATATCGCGTTCACTTGCCCGTAGCAGGGCTGGTGCTTCTGTGTCCTCCGTGTTGCTCGATGAGAACATGATTCTCACGTGTCGTTGATGCCGGTGTGTGCGCGTGGCAAGGCGTGTTGAATTCCATGCATATCGAGAGGACTTCAGCTAACAGCGGAAAAATTTTTCTGTTCCATCATATTCCTCTGCATTCCGATGTATTCCATCGATCTCAATGACCAGTAGCGACAGGTATTGACTTCGGGGGAATGCCTACGCAACATGCATGAGAGGGCGTTGCATCGGAGTGAATCATGCCGATTATCAGAAGTTTCGCGCGAGGACAATGGGAGGCACTTGGACGCAGGCTGGATGCACTGCCGGAAAAAGCGAAAGACGAGCAGCACCTCAAGGTGGGAGACGGCGTTAAATCCATACGGACGCAAATCAGTACGGCGCGGGAGAAGGGATACACGCTCAGTGAAGTGATCGAACAGGCGGCGCAGGAAGGCATCGACGTGAATCTCAATTCCTTGAGATACGCGATGCGCCGCAGTGAGGGAAACGGGCGAATTCGACGGGAAAGCAAAGAAGCGGTACGAGGTCATGCCGCAGGGCCAGCACGGGGCAAGAAACCGGCGCAGACGAATGCGGCACGCGATAACCCGCTATATGCCGGATCGCAACAGAAAAGGGATGGGGGAGTAACCAGGCCGGGACTCACACAGGTACAGGGCTTCCTCGGATTTCCGATCAGTCCAGATACCGAAAATCTGTAGAGGTATGACATGGCAACGGAAAATCCTCCTATCTATATGGTCGGTGGCAGCAAGGGCGGTGTCGGCAAGAGTTTCGTGACACTGGCGTTAGTCGATTACCTGCGGCGCATGGATATGAATGTCGTGCTGGTCGAGACGGATACATCCAATCCCGATGTCATGAAGGCCGTTCATGACGAAATCGAATGCGGGTCATGCGATCTGGACGATGTGAGTGGCTGGATCGATTTCGTTAATTTTTGCGACGCGCACCGGGATTCGACGGTCATCGTTAACACGGCGGCGCGGAGTCAGGTGGGCGTTGCGCAGTACGGCGAAACGCTCGCCAGCACGCTGGACGAACTGGCTCGGCGTCTCGTCGTGTTGTGGGTCATCAACCGGCAACGCGACAGCCTGGAACTGCTCCTCAAGTTTGGTGCGACGTTCCCGAATGCAGTCACGCACGTCGTGCGCAACGGCTATTTCGGCACGCCTGAAAAATTCACCCTGTATCGGGACTCGCAACTGCGCAAGGCCATCGAGGCACAAGGTCAGTCGCTGGATTTTCCTGATCTCGCGGATCGGGTAGCCGACGAGCTTCGCAGTCAGCGCCTGTCGATACGCAAGGCGGCGGAAACGATGCACATCGGCGAGCGGGCCGAACTGCTACGTTGGCGCGCGCTGTGCAGCACGATGTTTGCTAGGGTGACGGGCAATGCGTAACCGGCGGGTGCGGCCACCGGATGCGCTCGCCCGCCTGTTTCTCGATGTCGCGGGTGAATTACCCGACGATGCCAGTCTCCTGCGCATGAGGCGGGTTTCCACCGCGCTGAGCCTGCGGGACAACGATGCGCTGTGGTCGATGATCGCCGTGCTGGAATACTATGCGCGGCTTTACGAGGCGATGCCCGACCGGATACGAAGGGCCGGTGACGGCAGTTTCGACGCAGTGCGTCGAGAAGCCGAGACGGCGACCGATACCTTGATGCGCCAGCATCGGGACGCGCTCGCGCGCTGCAAGGCAACGATCCAGTTGGCTGAGGACATGATCCGGGAGCACGAAGCGAGATATCAGGCCGCGCTGGCGAAACTCAATGAAGCATCGATAGCCGTGCTGGCCGACCGGCTGGCCAATCGGGTCGTAGGGATCGCCTGTAACCGGTTTATCGGTGCGGCCGCGGTGGCGGCGCGGGAACAGAGGGAGCGGATGGACGGTGCGGTGGGCCTGTTCGAGCGGGCGATAGCTGAGGTGGCAACACGGACGGAAGCGAGCCTTGAAGTGGCAGAGCGGCGTTTTACTCGCGCCCTGCGTCGTTTATCGATAGCCGTGGCCGTCTTGTTTGTGATGTTGGTCGGTGCGGTAATCGTGTCGAGCGGGCACGTCAGCTAAGCTATAAGCCCCGCCTGCGCGTGAGCGCGGGCGGGGGAGTAGGTTGCTTACGCGGTGTGCTGCATCACTTCCGTATTCGCCACGCTGGCGGCGGTCGGGAAGGGCCATGCCGGGAAGCTGCCGCCCGTCTGTGCGGCGTCGGTCGCAGAGTCCGTTTCCTGCGCGTCGGCGGCGCCTGCGCTGGCTTCCTGTGGGTTCTCCGGATCGTCCTCGTCAGTCTCGTCATCCTGGGCCGTCATTACGCCGAGGGCATGGATGGGCGGAGCTTCCCGATCGGTGAGGATTTCCGGGAGCCATGCCGATTTTGCGAGCCGCATCTCCGCAGCAGCAGACGCATCGCCCTTCTTCATCTTGCTGAGGTCGAGGGCGATCTTGGGCGAAACTGCCTGCATCGCGACGTCCACGATGCGCGCCTTGCTGACATGATCGAAATATGAGGCGCGGGTCGGCGTCCAGTACCGGGTCATGTCGAGCTGCAGCACGTTGCTCAGGGCGTTAATGGCCTGCGGCCCTTCTGTGCCGGTTACTCCGTCAAGCAGGCTGCCGGTGCAGAACGCGAGCAGGTCGAGCAGCGTCGTGCCGGGGTCTTGCTCGGTCAGCCACGGCAGCAGATCAGCCAGATTCCGGGGGAGGGTCGCGAGCCACTGCTGGCGTTGCGCGTCGATGATGCTCCATGCGGGGCTGGCGGGCAGATCGTCAGCGGCCTTGAGCAGGGCATCGTGGTTGCTGCTGGCGTTGAGTTCGAGGTAGTCCCGGCTCGACCCGACGCCATATCGTTCGGGGAAGGCGATCGGCGCGAGCCGGAACAGCAGGGCGGCGAGGGCAACGGACGGCTGTGCGATCAGTTCCGCGTGGATGGCAGCGGTGCGATGAGCGCTCAGACGCTGGCAGAGCTTCGCGCTGTGAACCGGCTTGACCTTTCGGTTTGCCTCCTTGAGCGCCGCGACAGCTTGTCCGACCGTTGCCGCGCCTGCGTCGTGTCCGGCTTCGCTGTCACGGCGCACCAGCCCGCGTTCGATGATCAGATTGCCTTGCGGGTCGAGGATCACGAACGCCCCCGCTTCGGCCATCTGCTGCGCGTCCCACGCCTGTGTGCGGATTTCCAGTGCCTGAATCGTGGCAGTGACTGCGTTTAGGTCGGCCTCGATCCGTTCGCCTTCGTCGTAGGCGTTTTCGTCATTTTCCGAGAGCGCATCGTACTGGTCCGCGAGTTCGTCCTGCCGCGCCGTCAGTGCATCCATTTCGCGCTGCTCGTCCTCGGTATACGGGCGGTTGAGCGGATCGAGCTTGTCGTAGCGGTTCAGTTCGAGCACGTCACGCTCGATCCGAGTCTCCGTCCAGTTCCACCCTTCGGCGCGGACTTCCTCGGCAACGGCTTCGAGTTTCTCGCCCGCTAGTCGCTGCAACAGTTCAGCGTCGGCAATGAATCCGGCGTTTTCGGCGTCGCTGAACAGGTCACGCCGCACAAAACCGCCCGCTGCGTCGTAGGCCGTGAGTCCGACGAAGCGCACCAGACGACTGCGGCTCGCGTCGACTTCTGACCGTGTGATCGCTTGCCGCAGATATTGCGGTGCGCGCTGCCAGTCGTTCAGTGCATCAAACCAGATGCGCTCCTGCGTTTCAGGATCGTCGGCTAGTGCGAGCGCCGCAAGCTGGTCGAGGGTAATAGCATCCTCGCGCAGCAGGGCGAGCAGCTTGGGCGATACGTTGGCAAGCTTCATGCGCCGTTTGACCGTGAGCGGCGAGGCGGAAAAGAGCGCGGCGATGTAATCGACGCTGCGACCTTCCTCGGCCAGCATCCGGTACGAGCGCAGCACGTCGAACGGGTCGAGTCCCTCGCGCTCGCTGTTCTCGATCAGCGAATTGGCAAGGGCTTCGCCTTCACTGACGATCCGAACGGGCACCGGATAGTCGGCGGTGATGTGCTTCTGTTCATATAGCAGGTCGAGCGCGGCCTCACGGCGCTGGCCCGCGCAAACGCCGTGCCGGCGCTGCTTGCCACGCGATCCCTTAATTTCGTGGACGACGAGATTTTGCAGCAGCCCCTTCGCGCGTATGTTGGCGGCGAGGCCGGGAATGCCGGACAGTGGCTCGGTGCGCGCGTTAAGCGGCGAACGCCGAAGACTGGAATAGGGCACCGTCACGATAGGTTGCTCGTTACCAAAGCTGGTTTCGAGCAGGGAGGCTGTTTCGGCAGTGTCTGCCGTGGTGGTTTCGACTTGGGCTTGCATGATTGACTCCAGAAAGTTAAGAAAAAGTTCCGGGCCGCTGCACTGCTGAAACCGATAAGGAATCGACCCGGATAGGATTCCTAATCGACATGGAAGAAACGAGGCGGCGGAGCGCCGCCCCTGTGCGCTTACGCCTTGATCTGGCGCATCGCGTCCGCGAGCATCCAGAGCGCGCGGTTGAGCTTTACGTTCTGGTCGATACCGGTAATTGGGCGCGTGGACATCGCGCGGCCCGTGCGCGAGCGCCCGTGCAGGCCGCCCTTCGTGAGGTTTTCCTGCACGCGGTTAAAGACCGTCCACAGGTCGTCCCGGCGATCCTCGAAGCGACGCGGGGCGAGTAACTGGCTTTCGGTGATGGGGGCCTGTGCCTCGGCATCGGTCGGGTCATATCGCAGCGCGAGCGCGGAGCGGGCAAACGCGTGCTGTTCGTCGCGGTCGAGCGTCACGTCGCGCATGCCGTCCTTCTGCTCGCGGATCAGGTCGAAACCGTCGAGCACGTCGAATGCGCCATTGATGACGTTCTGAACGATGTTGCCTTTATGATGTACGCGGATATCGGCCACGTTGTCGCCTGCCACCATGCCGTTCTGGCAGACGAAGCGCAGCACGCCCGCCAGCATCTGATAGCTACTCGTGCCATCGTGCGAATTGAGGAGCACTATTTCGTTAGCTTCATCGCCGTTGATCTGGTCGGCGTGGCGAAGCCGGAGCATGTGTTTCGTGTATTCGCGCTTGCCCTGATCGCGCACGCGTGTCTGACAGACCATGAACGGCTGGAAGCCTTCGTTGCGCAGGCCGCGCAGCACATCGATCGTTGGAATGTAGGTGTAGCGTTCCGAACGGCTTTCGTGCTTGCCGTCCGCGAAGATGGACGGGGCAACGCGGTGGATCTGGTCATCCGACAGGGGCACATCGGCGCGAAGCATCGGGGAGCCGTAATGGAAAGAGGAAGCGAGTTGCATGGCGTTCTCCACAACAAAGAAATTGAAGGGTGTTGGGCTGACCGGGCTCCAAGATTCCGCCCGCCCTTAGGGGTTGGGCTCGTCCCGGTGGAACCCGGGGTTGGCAGTGCTGCCGCCAGTCTCCTGAGTTCGCGCCCGTGCGATCCAAGGAGCCGATAGCGGCCCGGCGTCAAGGAAAAAGGCGAGGGAGGGGTGCGGGCAACACGGTCCCTCGCCCCTTGACGCCGGGCCGCTATCGGCTACGGTCGCGAGATTTGGGCGGGAACACACGGGCTGGTGGCTGCGAAGCTTCGGGTTTGACCGGAACGAGCCGCCGCGCGGCGAGCGCGATCGTGGAGGCCGTGAGCGGCCTCCACCTGAACAGGTCTTTTGGGGGTTCAGGTGTTGCGTCAGGGATTGATGCCCATCAGGGTCGAGACGCGGCACGCGGCTCGACGCGCAGCGCGAAAGCCCGGCCCGCAACGTGAGTGCGGGGACGCCTGAGCTCGCTTGCTAGAATGCCGTAGGGAACAATGGACTGATGTGGCAATGCCTCTACCGACAAAAGTTGATCAAATGTTCGCGTCCGAGGAGATTTCCGGCGCGCGTTCTCGACATCAGGATGCCACCCGGGCTTCTCGCGAACGGCGAACGAGTGCCTTTACTGGTTCGCGGATCAGATTCCGCGGATATGAACTAGAAGTGCTGGAGATCGGCCCGTTTGTGGACGGGCACGAACAGGTGGTAACGTTCAGAGCGCGGTCGGTAGGCGACGCGTCGCCGGGTAGCGGCGCGATCTTGCAGACGCCGTGGGGAACTTGCGAGATCGCTGGTTAATGGTCCGGAGATATGATTTCAAACGCCGGGATGGCCTTACTGTTCAGTTCAGGCCCGAAGGCAAAGCTCGTCAAAGCCTTGATGGCTCTGCGAAATAACGGGGGCGGCTGATTGGTAATTGCCATTGACGATTCGATTATGCAACCAATTGCTGATGGGCGGCCTGCGTCGGCTCGGTGACCATGGATTCAGGAAACAACACGCGAAATGCGGCGCTGGACCGGTTGGCACTTGCGCTGTCAATATTCAGGGACTATGTCGAAATCAAAAATGGCGCGTTTTTTTTCGACAGCAACCGGCTTGCCGAGACCCTGATGTGTGATCTGCTATCGGATCTGTGCGGGTGGGGGACATTCAGGAATCTGAACACGGACAATCCGAAGCAACCGGCTATCGATCTCCTGTCGTTTGACGGCAGGGTGGGCGTTCAGGTCACGTCGACGCGAACCCTCAACAAGGTTAAGGACACGATCGCAAAATTCGTGTCGCTTGAACCAAGACCCGACGAACTCTACATCGTGATGATCTGCGGCAAGGAGGACAGTTATCCGGCACGGGCTATCGAGAAGTGTCTGGGCGATTCGGGTCTGGATTTCACGGCGAAGAAGAACATCTTGGATCTGGGCGGACTTTTCAATCTGGCGCAATCGCGTAGCGAGGCCCGGATCGAGGACGCCGTGATGCGCCTCGAAGCTGAACTCGGGAAATGGGCGTTGAGGTTGTTGAATAGATTCGACGGGACGGCCGACCGTGTCTTAAGAGTGCTGACGTCTCACGACCTGGCACCGTCAAGCATTGTTCAGGCGCTTCAGGTTGACCCGAAAGTCCCTCGCGTAGCACTGACCACGCCGCATGATCTGCATCCGTACCTGACCGGGGCAGCGTGCGAGTCGATCGCTGCGGAGTTCAACGTTCCGCTCGATTGGCTTAACGGACGTTCCGAGCGGATCGGGGAGTACTTCTGTCCGTCGCCATGGCGCTCACTAGGAAATGTCAAAAGCCTGCTTCACGGCGTTCTGGATCGTTACCGAACGTGGCTTGAGCGGCACGCAGATCGAGCGGCTGTTGCAAGAGATTGAGGTAGCCGACCCATCGCCGGGCATCACCAAATGGAAGCGGCTGTTCAATGCCTTGGCCGGCGTACAGAACCAACATCAGGTCGGCAACCATCTCATCATGTTCATCAACCGTGCGACGAATCCAGTGAGTTACGCGCGCGACCCTGGCACGTTCGCTTGGCGGCGCGATGAACTCAACGTCGTGTTGGCGTTTTCGGGATTCTACGTTCGCGAGGATGGCAGGGTCGGACATGCCGATAAGGCAACGACCCTGGACGCAGCGCGCGCGCGTGCCGGTCGGCTTAAGGCGGCTCTGGAAAGCCGAAGCGTGCATGCAGAGGTGCTGAATTACTGCCGCGTCGAGCTGCTGGATGAAAACTATTTCCATGCCGTCTTCGAGGCGAGCAAGGGCGTCGCGGAGCGCATTCGATTGCTCTCCGGCCTCACCGGCGACGGTGCTGAACTGGTGAACAAGGCGTTCGCCGGCCAGCAGCCCATTCTGACGTTGGGGCCGCTCACCACTGAATCCGAGAAAAGCGAGCAGAAAGGCTTTGCGAATCTGCTGATCGGCTTGTTTGGAGCCGTGCGCAACCCGCTTGCCCACGCACCCAAGACGAATTGGCCCATGTCCGAGCAAGATGCGTTGGACATCCTTACGATGGTATCGCTGATTCATCGCAAGCTGGATCGTGCACAGAAAGCAGATATTTCATCACTGTAATGAGGGAAACGTATCCATGGATGTTTCGCATATCGAACTGCCAACGCGTCGAGACCCGCTTCTGATGCCTTGGCCGGTACCAGGGAATACTGGCGGCTTCATTCAATTCGACCATGCGGACCAATGGCGTGCCTTTATCAGCCATCTTGACATGGGCTCCCGTATTCCGGATCTGGTGCACATGAAATACGCCCGCGCGCAGAAGCTCTATTTACTTGGCTGGATAGACTCAGATCTAATTAAGGCTGGTGAGTTGGTCGCCTTGACCACGCTGGAACTCGCGTTAATGGACCGCTATGGAGTCCACTACCGGAAGCAGGATCGGACGTTCGCAGCGGTGCTCAAGCATCTGGTGAATGCCGACGGTTTGACCGACGAACAAATACCGATTGTCGCTCGCTGTGGCGGTAGTGCAATCGGCCAGCTTATCGGTACGACGAGACCGACTTTGGCGCAACGCCGCAACGCAATGGCTCACGGCGATCCATTTGACGGGCTCCCGGTCGGCGGCCTTATTGAACTGGTACGCGATCTGATCACCTTCGCCTATCGCCATTTCATCGCGGAATCCGGTAGGAATAACTACATGAAGCCGTTGCGCTGGGAAACCAGCAATGATGTGGCCGACGGTTGCAGCTAGCGATGGAAGCAGACCAGCAGCTTCTCGACGTTTTGGCCGTACTATGGCGCATTCCGCCGCCAGGACCGGACAACTTGCTAACGGCGCCAGCCTTCGTTGCGTTGAGTGAGCTGCTCGATCAGCGTTATGGTGGAGGCAAAGCAACATTCGCGCTGAGCAATGCGCTCAGGTCGTTTGGCCTTCCATGCGGGCTACCGTCCAACAAATCGGCGCTCGCGCTCGATTTGCCAACGGCCGCAGCAACCCTTACCGCGGCCTATTCGCGCAGAATGACCGTGCGCCGTTACATTTGTCCGCTTGATCTAGCCGATGATTTGCCACGGATGACATTCGGCAATGCGCGAGTCGCGCAGTTCACCGCCGAGGAGTTGGAGAAGTTGTTCAACGCGCCGAGACTCCGGCGCAACTTCCCGACATTGCCGTTCGAATCGGAACGGCTTGCACAGTTCCATTGGCTGGTGGTCGAGGAGGAACGCGCCGTCGATCCGAGGCCGGAAGCGCGTGCCGTGCCAATGCTGTTCTCCGACATCCGGCGGGATTTCGGAGAAATCGAACCCTATCTCGGCCGCTTTCCGCCGACTGTCGAAGGCGCGCTTTTTTTCCTGCTACTGGCTCGGTGGGAGGAGTGGTCAACGATGCCAGATGTTGACTGGCGTGGGTTCCGGATACCGTGGATTTATACGCTTGACGAGGATCTTTTCGTCAGATCAGCACGGCCGCCGAACCCCGACAGTCTCAGCCTTGAGCCCTGGATCGTCCAAGATCATTGGGGCGAAGAGATAGAACTTGAACGTCCGACCTATTTGCCGCTTCACGATAGCGCCAAGATGGAGCTACCGCGCTTTACCGAATCGGATTTGACCGAGCTGCAAGCGGCGCTCGCAACGCCGCTCTTCGAGACGCCGGTCGTGCATTTCCTGGTCCGCGCTTTCCTCGCGGATGGCGTCGACGAAGTGCTAGCGCACATGACGGCGATCGAGGCATCGTTGGGCCTGGAAAGCGATCACAAACGTAAGCTGCGTCCCAACCCTGACCCACACCCGAAATTATCGGCGACAAACCGGGTAGCCGCACGGATCGGTGCGGCGCTTACAGATGCCAAGGCAGTGCAAGACTATAAGAACCTGTTCGAGTTGCGAAGCGCATTCATTCACGGACGGGCTGGACTGGAGAAGATATCGACTCAGCAGCGCGTCTTGGCGCGCGGCCTTGCGCGGCGCGTGGCGTGCGCACTGGTTTCACTGGCTGCTACGTACCCGTCATCTTCTCGCGAGGACGTATTGGCCCATCTTCTCAATCGGGGCATCGCCTACCTATAAGTGGCGTCTAGAGGCGGGTCCGCTGCGATCGAGTGCGTAAGTGCAATCCATCGCATGCTTTGGCCGGAGCTGAAGATCGCGGCACCGGTCGGTTCTGATCGGACCGTGTCGGAAAGAGCCTGACGGTATCGATGACGGTATCACCTTCACAAATCGCCTTTAGGTACCCCATCTTCATGGTAGTTTAAATAGAAGGGGCATTGACTTTCCATTGCGATCCGCAGAAAGCACGCTAAGTGCTGGCAGGATTTTTCGGTATCACTGACGGTATCGTCATCACACGAACTGGCGGAACCGCCGTCTCCACGGGGCTCCAGCCCGGTGATTGACGATTGAGTGGGTATGCAGCTCAGGTCCGCTTGCTCGATCCCGTTTCTGTCGTTGGCATGCTTAGGCGATCAATATAATCGGCCCACTCCTGCATGACCCGGCGGCGATCATCGTCAAACGTAGTTCTATCGTAGGCCTTTTGTACATCGCCACGTTTGGCGTGTGCCAGTTGCGCTTCCAGTACATCGATATCCATACCGAGTCGTTCTCGCCCGACCGTGCGAAGCATGCCCCGGAAACCGTGCGTCGCGTGCTTTCCTTGAAAGCCCATCTCTCGCAGTGCTTTGCTCAATGCATCTCGATGTAAATGAGGGGTCTTTTGACGGGCAGGGGACGGAAAGACATAGTGCCCCTTACCGGTAAGTGACTGCAACTCGTTCAGGACGGCGATGGCCTGCTTCGGCAATGGCACGATGTGATCGTGCCGCATTTTCATCCGCTCGGCTGCGACGTGCCATTCAGCTGTCTCGAGGTTCACCTCGGTCCACGGCACCGCTGCAACCACGCCGGGGCGAAGACCGGTCAGCATGGTGAGCTTGAGGGCGGCGCGGGTAATGGGTGACCTGTAGGCATCGATAGCAAGAACGAGCGGAGCGATGTCCGCAGGCCTGGTGATCGCAGGTATGTGGCCTTTCCTGTGGCGAGGCACAACGCCGCGCAGTGTCAAGGCGGCGCCATCTTCGCGCAACCCGTTCTGGACGGCGTACGTCACGATGCCAACGACATACTGCCGTGCCTTGGTCGCGAGGTTAGGCGCGTGAGCTGCAATCGCTTCGAGTATGGGCTTGACCTCTGGCGTGGCAAGCGTCGAAATGGGCTTGTTGCGGAGTGCGGGAGTCAGGTATTCGCGCACGACAAACTCCGCCTTCCGGTAGGTTTCGTCCGCCCATTCCTTGCGTTTGAAGTCGAGCCAGCGCTGGGCCACGAGATGGAAGGCGCCTTCGGCCACGCGTTTGCGGGCGATGGACTCGGCCTGGCGATATGCAACCGGATCGATGCCTTCGCGTACGAGATTGCGTGCGGTAGTGGCCGACCGTCGCGCATCAGTGAGCGTGATATCGGGGTAGGGGCCGAGGCTGTGGAAGTTCTCCTTGCCTGTGCTCGGTCGTCGATAGCGGAACAGCCAGGTTTTGGTGCCGTTCGGCTGGACCCTTAGGGCGAGTCCGTTTCCATCCGTGAGGAGGTAGGAACGGGCGCGCGCTTTGGCGGCACGGAACACTAACTCTGACTTCGGTTCGACGCGTCTGGGCATGGGTTTGCCCCCGAATCTGGTATACGCAACAGTATACGCAAAGATCGTCGATGTCAGTGGAACGCAAGGGATCTGTAGAGAACAAAAAACCCCGTAAGACGCTGATCTTACGGGGTTTCTCGAACTTCTTCGGCTTGCGCCGGAACAACTGTTGGTGCCCAGGAGAGGACTCGAACCTCCACGGTGTTGCCACCGCTAGGACCTGAACCTAGTGCGTCTACCAATTCCGCCACCTGGGCACGTCTTCAAGCTAGACCGCTATTTTAGCGTGATGATGCAGCGTGTCAATCCCTACATGCAAACAAACGATCGCTTCATCAACCGCCCGGTTGTGCCATGCAGCAGAGCAAAACTCCACTGCTCGACAACTGCCAACTCACGTCGACCCAACCGTCCTGCCAACCACGTATTCCGATCGAAAAAACCAGAATCGGATCACGTAGCCTCACACAAAAAGTAAAGCCGCCTATGTGAAACATCAGGCGGCTTTACTTTTGAATCTGGTGCCCAAGAGAGGACTCGAACCTCCACAGTGTTGCCACCGCTAGGACCTGAACCTAGTGCGTCTACCAATTTCGCCACCTGGGCAGGTGATGAACAGCAAAGAACGCCATTATAGCGACAGATTCAGGGCTGTCAAGCGTTTCTCAAAGGCCACTTAAACATCGCCGCAGCGAGACTGCATACGGCTCACAGCGACTATTGACGGGCCGCGTGGCGCGCCAGACGGGTGTTAGAATGCCTCGCAGTAGTTCGTTGGCACGGTGCACACGCCCCGTCGGACTCAGACTTGAACGAGCCGGACCCGAGCAGTCATTCCAGTGCAATCGCAAGTGCAACTTAAGCGCAACCCAAACGCTTCTTAAGCCGAGCCACATCGCCGACCGACGTCCATGCAACGAGAAAAAATCATCGACAAGCCCTTGAGCAAATTCCCGTATCCGATTCCAAGCCGCGAAGAAATCCTGGGCGTCCTGCGCACGAGTGAAGCGCCGCTTGCCGCGAACGACATCGCCGAAGCCCTGTCGATCAAGCGCCAGGAGCGCGAAGGATTTTTCAAGCGCTTAGGCGCCATGGAGCGCGACGGCCAGATCCGGCTCGATCAGCGCAATCTCTATCAGCTGACCCATCCGTCGAACTTCGTCGCGGGCCGCGTACAGGGCCATCGCGACGGCTACGGTTTTCTCATTCGCGACGACGGCCAGGACGATCTGTTCCTGCCCACCGGCGAAATGCAGAAGGTCATGCACAACGATCGCGTGCTCGCGCGCATTGTCGGCTATGACCGCCGTGGCAGGCCGGAAGGGCATATCGTCGAAGTCACGGATCGCGCCAACAAGCGCGTGATCGGCCGTCTGCTCAACGAGAACGGCGCGCTGATCGTCGCGCCTGAAGACAAGCGCATCGGGCACGACATCCTGATCACGCAGAACACCAAGAAGGCCAAGGTCGGCCAGGTGGTGGTGGTCGAGCTGACCGATTTCCCGAGCCGTCATTCGCAGCCGCTCGGCCGCGTGGTGGAAGTGCTCGGCGATATCGACGACCCCGGCATGGAAATCGAAATCGCGGTGCGCAAGTACGGCGTGCCGCACGAATTCAGCGAGGCCGCGCTCGACGAAGCCGCCAGGCTGCCTGACGAAGTGCGCCCGGTCGACGCGCGTCATCGCATCGATCTGCGCGACGTGCCGCTCGTCACGATCGACGGTGAAGATGCCCGCGACTTCGACGACGCAGTCTATTGCGAACCGGTTCAGGTCGGCCGCGGCGAAGGCTTCCGCCTGATCGTCGCGATCGCAGACGTCTCGCACTATGTGCATCAGAAGAGCGGGCTCGACGCCGACGCGCTCGAGCGCAGCACCTCGGTGTACTTCCCGCGCCGCGTGATTCCTATGCTGCCGGAAAAGCTTTCGAACGGGCTGTGCTCGCTGAATCCGCATGTCGATCGTTGCGTGCTGGTGTGCGACATGATCGTCACCGCGCGTGGCGAAGTGAAGGCCTATCAGTTCTATCCCGGCGTGATCAATTCCGCCGCGCGCCTCACGTACACCGAAGTCGCCGCGGTGCTGAAAAACACCAAGGGCCCGGAGGCTGCGCGTCGCGCCGCCTTGCTGCCCCAACTGCAGAATCTGTATGGCGTCTACAAGTCGCTGTTCGCCGCACGCCAGAAGCGCGGCGCAATCGACTTCGATACGACCGAGACTTACATCGTCTGCAATGCGCAGGGCAAGATCGAACAGATCATTCCGCGCACGCGCAACGACGCACACAAGCTGATCGAGGAATGCATGCTGGCCGCGAACGTCTGCGCGGCCGACTTCCTCAAGCGCAACAAGCACCCGGGTCTGTACCGCGTGCACGCTGGGCCGACCGCCGAGAAGCTCGAAAATCTGCGCACCTTCCTGCGCGGCATGGGCCTCACGCTTGCCGGCGGCGACAAGCCGCACGCCAGTGATTATGCCGCGCTGATGGCGCAGATCCGCGAACGGCCGGACGCGCAGATGCTGCAGACCATGCTGCTGCGCTCGATGCAGCAGGCCGTCTACAGTCCGGACAACATCGGCCACTTCGGTCTCGCGTACGAGGCGTACGCGCACTTCACGAGCCCGATTCGCCGCTATCCCGACCTGCTCACGCACCGCGCGATCTACGCGGTCCTGCAAGGCCGCAAGTATCAGCCGGAGCCGCCGCAAGGCGTCGAGTTGAATACGGCGCTGTCGCCGCGCGCCCGCGCGATGCAGCAAGCCGACGACGAAAAACGCGGCCGCCAACGTGGCAACAACGTGGCGATCTGGGAAGAGCTCGGTCTGCATTGCTCGGCCAACGAGCGCCGCGCGGACGAAGCCTCGCGCGACGTCGAAGCCTGGCTCAAGTGCTACTTCATGCGCGACAAGCTCGGTGAAGAGTACGGCGGCATGGTGAACGGCGTGACGTCGTTCGGCATTTTCGTGCAGCTCGACTCGCTCTTTATCGAAGGCCTCGTGCACGTCACCGAACTGGGTTCGGACTATTTCCAGTACGACGAGATCAAGAACGAGTTGCGCGGCGAGCGCACCGGCATTCGCTATCGTCTGTCGGATCGCGTGCGGGTGCAGGTGAGCCGCGTCGATCTCGATGCGCGCAAGATCGACTTCCGCCTCGTGCGCGATACGCCGATCAAGCCGCCGGCGAGCCGTCCGGCTCCTGGCGACAAGGCATCCGGTGAAAGCGGCGGGGCGCGTGTGCGTTCGTTGCCGCCGGTGGACGGCGGCGCAGGCGGTGCGGCGGCCGGCGCGGGCGGCCGGCGCAAGAAGGCTGCCCCGGCGCAAACCGCGGCCGTCAAGGAAGCGCGCGCGGCACGCGGCGCGGCGAAGAAGCACGGCGGCGCTGCGTCCAAGCCGGCATCGAAACCGCAGGCCCGCAAGAAACGCTGAAGTCGCATGACGGGTTGAACCGCGCGCATCGGGTATGTTCAGACGTACCGGTTGCGCGCGGTCTTCGTTTCATCGCAAGCAAGTCAAGTACCGAAGCAGATACGCCAGCAACACAGTAAGCAGGCTTGTATTCATCACAGCAGCGCGCGTTTCAAGGCGCGCTCAATCAAAGGTTTTTCAGTCATGTCACGTCTCAAGGTTCTATACGGTTTCCATGCAGTGACCGCGCGCATGCGGCACGACGCGTCGACGGTCGAAGAGGTCTATTACGACGCGACGCGCAAAGACCGTCGCATGACCGAATTCCTGCATGCGGCGAAAGAAGCCGGCGTGCGTCTGATCGCTGCCGACGAAACGCGTCTGTGGGGCCTCTCGCATACCGAGCGGCACCAGGGCGTGGTGGCGCGCGCGGGCGACATGCCGCTCGCGCAGAACCTGGCTGAACTGCTCGACGGCATCAACGGTTCGCCGTTGATTCTGGTGCTGGACGGCGTGACCGATCCGCACAATCTCGGCGCCTGCCTGCGCGTGGCCGATGCGGCCG
Organism: Paraburkholderia phytofirmans OLGA172; assembly: GCF_001634365.1. NCBI lineage: Bacteria > Pseudomonadati > Pseudomonadota > Betaproteobacteria > Burkholderiales > Burkholderiaceae > Paraburkholderia > Paraburkholderia phytofirmans. Next base: position 2,701,349 of record NZ_CP014578.1, on the reverse strand, counting down.
GCGCGCATGCGGTGATCGCGCCGCGTGACCGCGCGGTGGGTTTGAACGCGACGGCAGCGAAAGTGGCGAGCGGCGCAGCCGACACCGTGCCGTACATCACCGTCACGAATCTGGCGCGCGCGCTCCGTGAGTTGAAGGACGCGGGCGTGTGGGTGGTCGGTACCGCCGGCGAGGCCACCAAAAGCCTCTACGAGACCGAACTCGACGGTCCGGTCGCGCTGGTGATGGGCGCCGAAGGCGAGGGCATGCGGCGTCTCACGCGCGATACCTGCGACGTGGTTATGCAGATTCCGATGGCGGGTACGGTCGAAAGCCTGAATGTGTCCGTGGCGAGCGGCGTGTGCCTGTTCGAAGCGGTGCGTCAGCGCTCGGTGAAGAAGTAAACGAAGCTCGCTCGCGACTCCGGTAAACTTGTCGTTTTTTACGCTCGCCTGCATTCCCATGACCCAAGACGAACTCAAGCAACTGGTCGGCCAGGCCGCCGCCGACTATGTGAACGCCAACGTGCCGGAAGGCTCCGTGATCGGCGTCGGCACCGGCTCCACCGCAAACTGTTTCATCGACGCGCTGGCCGCCAGCAAGACCCGCTATCGCGGCGCCGTGTCGAGCTCGCTCGCCACCACCGCGCGCCTGCAATCGCACGGTTTCAAGGTGCTCGACCTGAACGAAATCGATTCGCTGCCGGTGTACGTGGACGGCGCCGATGAGATCGATCATGGCGGCGCGATGATCAAGGGCGGCGGCGGCGCGCTGACGCGCGAGAAGATCGTCGCTTCGGTGTCGGACGTGTTCGTCTGCATCGCCGACGCGAGCAAGCTGGTCGACACGCTCGGCAACTTTCCGCTGCCGATCGAAGTCGTGCCGATGGCGCGTACCGCGATCGGCCGCCGCGTGACGGCGCTCGGCGGCGTGCCGGTGGTGCGCGTGACCAAGGAAGGTGTGCCGTTCATTACCGATAACGGCAACGAGATCATCGACGTCAAGGGGCTGCGCATCAGCGACCCGCGCACGCTGGAAATGCACATCAATGCATGGCCGGGCGTGGTGACGGTGGGCCTGTTCGCGGGCCGCGGCGCGAATCTGTGCATGCTCGGCACGGATACGGGCGTCGAGACGATCGAATACAGCAAGAGCTGATCACCGCGCTTTTGCAGCCGCATGCGAGCCCGCTTCAGCGGGCTCGTTCTCCCGCATTGATTTGTTCCGGCCTGCAGCCGGCCTGCCATCGTCGGGCGCAGAAAGCTCGAAGCCGGGCGACGTGATTGAATGCGCCGTTCGCAAGAGGCGAATAACGGGGCATCATTATTCGCGGACTGTCGCGCGTCGAATGTGGGCGTGCGCACGCACAGCAAATGATGCGGCACATACACTCGTCGGTACGGTCGTGGGGTGTTTATCTACAGGCGGGGCGCATCCAGCCGGTGTGTATTTCGCACACCCAATGGTTGTGTCGATGCTCGATGCAATTGACCGTTTCGAGCGGCGGAGTGGACAGATCACCCCGGCGGCATGCCGCGCGAATGCCGAACGGTTTTCGGCGGTGGTTTTCCGTCCCGCCTTCATGGCCGATGGGACGCGCACGATCGCGGCATCCGGCTCGCGGCTGTGGGGGGCGGCGGCAGAGCGGATCGAATACGGTTTGGCGATCGATTAGCATTTATTCGCATACCGCGAACGTCGCAATATGCGAATAGAAAGCTTTTGTCGTACTGCTGTAAGCCATAGCTGGCCGTTCGGTCTATGCCACCCGGCTGACTATCGGTGCCGATCCCGTCCTATTAGCCATGCAGGTAGAGCGTGCATGTTCAGTGCGCGAAACCGTGCGGCGACATTCGATGCGGGTCGTGCCAAGGAAGGCGTTGTTGGAGTTGCTGGACTTTATAAAGAGACATCCGGAGGCGCGCAGTGCGTTGTTGGCGTGGTACGCACTGGCGCAGGCTTGCCTCGCGTATGGCTATAACGATCTGAAGCAGACGTTCGCGGGCGTGGACGACGTGCCGCCGCACTACACTGTTTTCAACGTTGGCGGCAACGGGTTCCGGATCATCGCGGCGATTCATTACAACAGGCAGTCGTGGTTCGTTCGTCATGTATGGACGCATGCGAAATACGACCTTTGGACGAGGAAGAGTTTAAACTCATGAATGCCGATCGCCTTCCGGGAGCCTTTCCCGACATCGCTCAAAGCTGGGCTGCGCTGCAAACCCAGCTACCGATCACACCCATTCGCAACGAGCAGGACTACCAGAAGATGGTGCGGCTCGCCAACGCGCTCTCCGATCACCTGAACGGTAACGGTGAGGATCCGCTGGCTGATCTGTTTGCGATCGTCACCGACCTGATCGAAAGCTGGGAAGCGAGCAACGTGACGATCCCGAAAGCGGAACCGCGCGAGGTGTTGCGGCATTTGCTGGAGACGCACGGGCTCAAGCAAAAGGATCTGATCGGTATCGCATCGCCCACGGTGGTGAGCGATATTCTCGCGGGCCGGCGCGCCATCAGCAAAAAGGTGGCGAAGGCGCTGGCCCTGCGTTTTCATACCGACGTCAGCGCGTTCCTGTAAGCACGGCGCAGCGCCAAGCCTTGTGCGGAGCGCTGCGACTGCCGCTCAGTCGGCCATTCAGCTGCCTGCGGTGCCCGCAGCGGCATGCTCAGAACGCGTTGCGGCCGACGAAACCCTTGAAAATCGTAATTAACACGATCTTCATGTCGAACCAGAACGACCAGTTGTCGATGTAGAAGAGATCGAACTTGACGCGCGTCTCCATCTTTTCGACCTTGGTCGTGGCGCCGCGATAACCGTTCACCTGCGCCCAGCCGGTGATGCCCGGCTTGATCCGGTAGCGGTTCATATAGCCGTACACCTGATCTTTGTAGAGATCGTCGTGCTCGAGCGCATGGGGACGCGGACCCACCACCGACATCTGGCCGAGCAGCACGTTCAGAAATTGCGGCAGTTCGTCGAGACTGGTGCGGCGCATGAAGCCGCCGAGCTTCGTGACGCGCGCGTCGTTGCGCGCGGCCTGCGTGACCTGGCCGGGGGCTTCGTGGTGCACGGTCATCGAGCGGAACTTGTAGATCGCGAACGGCTGGCCGTCCACGCCCTTGCGGGTCTGGCGGAAGAACACTGGCCCCGGCGAGCTCAGCTTGATGCCGATCGCGAGCACGACGAACACGGGTGCGAGCGCCAGCAGCGCGGCCGCCGCGAACAGGCGGTCGAAGATCAGCTTGGGCCACATCTGCGGCGACGAGACGGGCGTCGCGCTCAGATTGAGCGTCGGTAAACCGACGACATCGACCAGCGCATGGTCGAGATGCGCGAGCAAGGTACGCGCGAAACCGGGCGCACCGACGATCGCGACCGTGCGGTAGTTCATGCCGCGCCGCCGCACACTGCGCAAGGACACATGCACGAGGCACTTGGTGACGATGATCAGGGCGCCGGAGATCAGCGTCGAGTAACCGAACCACAGCCGCGAAAGCGCGTCCATGCGGTGCAAGGTGAACGCCAGCACAAGGGCGGTGGCGACCACGACCAGCCACGCGGCAGCAACTCTCAAAAGCATGGAAGGCAGCGCCTTGCCGCGCCACGGTTCATAGACGCCGAAGCCGGGAAACATCAGCAAGACGAGTACACAGTTAAAGGCGATCAGGAGATGCTCGGTGTCCGACAACGCGATCGGCGTCGAAAACCGCATCCTGTGCGCGAGCAGCCCGCCCGCAATCACAAAGAGTGCGTCGAGACATCGCGCAGTATTCCTGAACATGATGATTGACCCTGTGACCGAGCGATGCAGCCGTGGGCGGGCTGCTTACTCGACGGTTTCAGCCTGGCGCAGGCGTGGCAGCAGGCGATCGAATTCGCGTTTGACGAGGCCGTAGCATTCGCAGGCGCGTGCTTCGAGACCTTTGCGGTCGAGTACCTTGATATGGCCGCGGCTGTGATGAATCAGGCCTTCGTCGTGCAGCTTGCCGGCCGCTTCGGTGATGCCTTCGCGACGCACGCCGAGCATGTCGGCGATCAGTTGCTGGGTGACCGTCAGATCGTTCGACGCCACACGGTCCACTTCGATCAGCAGCCAGCGGCACAGTTGCTTGTTCAACGCGTGATGGCGATTGCAGGCAGCGGTCTGCGCGACTTGCGTGAGGAGGGCGTGCATGTACAGCAGCATCAGGCGGCGCAGGAAGTCGGAGCGTGCGAATTGCTGCTTGAGCGCCTGTGCGCTCATCCGGTAGGCGAAGCCCGCACATTGCACCTGCACACGGTTCGGCATCGTTTCGCCACCCGTGAGCACCGGCACGCCGGTCATGCCTTCGCGGCCGACCGCGGCGATTTCGACCGAGCTGCCGTCTTCCATCGTCGAGAGCATCGAGATGATCGCAGTGGTCGGGAAGTAGACGTGATGGATCCGCTGACCTGAGTCGCACAGCAACTGCTCGGTGCGCAGATGAACCAGTTCGAGATGAGGGGCAAGTGCCTGCCATTCGTGGGACGGCAATGCGCCGAGCAAATGGTTGCCGTGCAGATCTGATTGAAGTGTCAACATGATCGGTCCTCGCTGAAGCCGCGCATTGCGCGGTTTCCTGTCTTTGTTCCGATGCCCGCATCCTTTAATTGACGACATGCTCGCTTGGCGAGCAGCGAAGGGATGAACAGGAACGGCCCCGTGTGCCCTGATGCGTCACCGTCGTTTTTGGAATCTCGCTGCGGTAGCGCGGTGTTGCGTTCTCTCTTTAGCGAGGAGCGTGCCAACCTTGGGTAAAACGAGCGCTGGTGTGGCGCAGCGAACAAAGTCTTGGCAGAGCGCGAAGCTAAACGTGACTTTTTGTTTCAATTCTGTACAACGCCTGCTTAGGGCGCGAGCCCGTCGAAGGGTAATTTTATTCGAGCCAAGTCATTGATCGGATTGGGTTAGCGGTCAATGAGCGTTGCTTTGCAGCCGGTGTCTCAAAGATGCAATGGCCTTTGCATGTGCGTTCTCGGGGGCCGTCCGGAGTGTGCCGGAATTGATTCAGTTGTGTTCCATACGCCGGGTGCGGTGCGGTACGGAGTGTCCTGTTTGAAGACCGGGAAGTTGCAAAAGAACCGACAGTGATTCCGCAGACCAGACAGGCGGGTTCGTGCAGAGCGAGGTTTTGGCGCATTGCGACGGGATGGCTAGTTCAGGGACGACATTCAGCCCTGGAAGGTGGCGGATATCGCATTGAACGCGCGGACTTCGCCGACGAGTGCCATGCGTGTTGCGTCTGCGTTAAACACCGCATTCGATGCATGTGCAACGAATTTTTCAACGGGGCGGAGTCGCACGATGCGGGCGCGGTTCGTCAGCAGGCTTCAACGTCAGAGGATATAAAGTGGGCTCGCCATGCGTGTGGGGCCACCCGCGTTCGGCATGCCGCACAGGCTCGCTTCCGGTCAGTGCATATGCATCGCTCCATTCCGAAGACGAAATCAAGCCACCGCAATTCACCGCGGCAGCACAGCGGCGTCCCGAGATGCGCAGGAAATGCCTCGCGCCACCGCGAGATCGGCTTGGTCAGCGGCAGCCGGTTTCGATGCGCACCCAACAATTCAGCCGATGCTTCGGCGAGCGCGGCGCCTTCCAGCGCGGGCCGAACCTGCTTGGCGAATTCAACATACGGAAACAGCAGAGCGGGTTGCTGCGCGAATTGCGGCTTCTTGCTACACCCTGTCCCTACGCCCGTATTCAAGGATTGTCGAAGCCCAGCGTCAGTGCGATGCCGCACGGAAACACGCGTTTCGCGGACGTACCGTGTAGCCATGGCAACAGGCGTGTTGGACCAGGCCGTCTCGAGGGCGGCGTGCGATGCCGTCCTCGCTGAACTTATTACCACTGGGGAACGCGATGAACTGGAAAACGCTGGAATTCGAGCAGCTTTCGGCACGTGAGTTGTATCTGATCTTGCGGGCGCGCAGCGCGGTCTTCGTGGTCGAGCAATCGCACGTCTGTCTTGACGCCGATGGCCGCGACGAGCACGCGCCGCATGTCTTCGCGGCCGAGGACATGGCGCGGCCCATGCCGATCCTGGCCTACGCACGCCTGCAACCCGGCGACGCCGAAGATCCGGAAGTCACCATCGACAAGGTGCTGACGAGCCCGCTGCGGCGCGGCGACGGCACTGCCGAACAATTGCTCGAAAGGGTGCTGCAGGCGATCGCCGAGCGTTGGCCGGGACGCGCCGCGCGCGTGAGCGCGCCGCTCGGCTTGCGCGACTTCTACGAGCAATTCGGCTTTCGTAAGACGGAAGGGCCGTACCTCGAACATGGCGTGCCGTTCATCGGCCTGACGCGCCAGGTGCGCGGCAGCCAGCCGCCCTTCGGGACGCGGCGCCGCGAGCGCGACGGCGCGGCGTCCGTCAACACGTTCGAACTCCTGTAATCAAGTGGCTGTAGCCCCCGGCGGCGGCGTCCTGGCTGAACGCGATTGGCACGCGCTAAAGCGGCAAGCTCGCTGGGTTTCCTTTCAATTCGCCCGCGTTTTCACATTCAAGGCCAACGCTGCTCGACGCCTGACGCGCCGCATCGTTACGCCAGTCTTTTGGCGCCTGTCCGGAACCGCCGCGGGGAGAGGATCAGACAATTCGATTCACTACGTGCGTCTTCGCACGATGCAAATTTTGCAACGCAGGCACGCTTGAGGCGCAAGCTTATGGCCCGTCAAAACATGCGGCGTTACACGGAAGAAACAATTCTTCAGAGGGATAACCCTCTCAGGACGTTTCCCAACTGGCGCAACCGTTTCGAAGCTAGCAACGTATCGTAAAAGAACAACGACATAACGATAAAACGACACATCAGGGCCGCTTGATCAACAGGCTACGCGGGGGCAAACACCGCTTCGGGGAGAGGTCAAATGGAACAGGCAAACAAGGATCGATCGCTGGTCAGTAAAGTCATGGACGGGCTCGTGACCGGCATTGTCGAGGAGAAGTACGGCGCCATCCTGCCACCGCAGGATGTGCTGTCGAAGGAGTTCGACGTCAGCCGCACCGTCATGCGCGAGGCGCTGTCGATGCTGCTCGCGCGCGACATGCTGGACGTGCGGCCCAAGATCGGCACGCGCATCCGGCCGATGAGCGATTGGCGCATGATCGACGAGGACGTCGTGAACTGGCGTTTTCGCGCGAAGCCCGATCCCCTGTTTCTACGCGACGTGATCGAGTTTCGCATCCTGATCGAACCGCGTGCCTCGGCACAGGCGGCCGCGCGCGGCAGTGCCGCCGACATCACCGCGATTCGCGAAGCGTTCGAAACGTTCCGTGTGATCCGGCCGGGCGAGCCCGGCTATCAGGCCGCCGACGAACTCTTCCACGCGCGCATCGTGGTGGCGAGCGGCAATCAGTTCTTCAAACAGATGGCGGCGATCATCCGCGGCGCGCTGTCGACCGTCAACCCGATCGTCAGTCAGAAGGACGGGTTGTGGGAGGAGGCGGTGAGCACGCATCAACGCGTGGTCGAAGCGATCGAACGGCGCGATCCGAAGGAAGCGGAAATCGCCTCGCTGGCGATGATCGACTACACCGCGGAAGAGATCGGCAGCAGGTTCACTTCGGAACCGCCGATGCGCGGCTGAGCGTGGCCGCTGCGGCGGCGGCCCGGATTGTCTTCCCGGGAGACCTGGCATAACGGACGGTGTGGCAGCATGCCCGCGCGCAGGCGCGCGGCTTGCGTCACAATAGCGCCTGTTCTGAACTGCATGGACTCGAAGGAACGATGACAATTGCAACGCAAGAGGCCTCCTCGGGCGGCATGATTCGCTGGGGGATCGTCGGGACGGGCCGCATTGCCCGTCGCTTCGCTCTTGGACTCGCTCATGTGCCGCACGCGCAATTGACCGCGCTGTGGTCGCGTCGCACCGAACCGGCCTTGGCCTTCGCCGGAGAATTCGGCGGCGAGGTGTGCGCGAGTTTCGACGCGCTGCTCGCGAGCGGTATCGACGCGCTTTATATCGCCACCGTCCAGGACAGTCACGCCGAGTACGCGATCGCCGCGCTGCAAGCCGGTCTGCACGTGCTGTGCGAAAAACCCGCCACCATCAACAAGCCGCAACTCGTGCGCGTGCTCGATGTCGCTCGCGCCGAGCAACGGCTTTTCATGGAAGCCATGAAGCCGCCGTTTTATCCGCTCTACAGGACTTTGCGCGCACATCTGGATGCCGAGCCGATCGGCGAGGTGGGTCTCGTGCGTGCCGGGTGTTCGGTGCCGGGCGTGCCGGACGATCATCCGTCGCTGTCGTTCGAGCATGCGGGCGGCGCGCTGCTCGATATCGGTGTCTACGAAATGTTTCTCGCGGTGGACTGGCTCGGTGCGCCCCGTGAGGTGCAGACGCTCGGGCGGCTCGGCTCGACCGGCGTCGATACGTTCGCGAGCCTGAACAGCCAGCATGAGCGCGGTATCGGTCAGCTGTTTTGCGGACTCGACCTGCACGGCAAGGGCGACGCGTTGCTGATGGCCAAAGGCGGGCATGTCACGATTCATGAGCCCTGGTGGAATCCGGCGCGCGCGACGATCCGGTACGCCAACGGTCGTGTGGTCGAACTCGACGAGCCGTTCGAGGGCGGCGGTCTGAACTACGAGACCGCGCATTTTTGCGAGCTGATTCGAGCGGGGCAGCTGGAGAGTCCGCTGATGCCGCATAGCAAGTCGCTGCAGATGATCGAGATGGCGGATGCCGCGCGTGCCGCGTTGGGGCTTAAGTTCGCGGGGGAGTGAGGCGTATCCGATGTTCGGCTACGATCGCGATGACAGCGCCGACTCGCGTGACTCCGGGCGAGGCATGGACGCTCAGTGGCGCGCCGGCAGCGCAAGGCGCCGTTCGTACCAGTGCTGCACCCACTCGAGCACCTGGCACAGCACCCAGTAGACCGCGGCTGCCGCGAGGTACAGCGGCAGCGGCTGATAGGTCGACGCGATGATCTCCTGCGCGCTGCGCAGCAGTTCGGTCACGGTAATCACCGACACCAGCGACGTATCCTTGATCAGGCTGATCAAGCTGTTAGACAGACTCGGCACGGCGATGCGCAAGGCTTGCGGCGCGATCACGTAGCGCAGCGTCTGGCGCCGCGAGAGTCCGAGGCTATAGGCGGCCAGCCATTGGCCGTTGGGAATGCCCAGAATCGCGCCGCGCATGCTCTCCGACAGATACGCCGCCACGTTCGCCGACAACGCGATCACGCCCGCGGGTGTGGGGTCGAGCGAAATGCCGAGACTCGGCAAGCCGTAGTAGATCACGAAGATCTGCACCAGCAGCGGTGTGCCGCGGAACAGGCTGACATACACGCGCGCGAGCCAGTTCAGCGGGCGGTTGTGGCTGATGCCCATCACCGCGAGCACGGCGCCGGCAAAGAGGCCGAAGATCATCGACAGAACCGCGAACTTGACCGTCAGGACGGCGCCCTGTGCGAGCACAGGAAGCGATTGGACGAGCAGGGAAGTGGTGGACATGAGCGGTGGGTAGGGTTGGCGCGCAAAGCGCACATCATAAACTTTGGCGGGCGTTAAGTACGTCTGCAAAAGCGCGTCTGCAATAGGCGCCTCTGCAAAAGCGAAGGGCGGCATCGTCGACGATGCCGCCCTTCGTTTCATCCGGCGCGCGTTACTTGATCGGCTTGCTCACGTCAATGCCGAACCACTTGTCCGAGATCTTCGAGAACGTGCCGTCCGCTTCGAGCTGGCTCATCGCGTCGTCGATCGCCTTGGCGAACTTCGGATTGCCCTTCCTGAACGGAATGCCCGACGGGTTGCCCGCGCCGACCGTCGCGCCCGTGCGCAGCGGCAGTTGCGAGTTCTTCATCAGATACGCGAGCATCAGGCGGTCGTTCAGCGCCGCGTCCAGACGGCCGGCGGCCAGGTCGCGCAGGTATTCAGGCGCGCCTGGATACGTCTTCACGTCGATGCCCTGCACCGACTTTGCCATGTCCATGTAGTTCGTGCCCAGACCGACGCCGAGCTTCTTGCCCTTCAGATCGTCGAGCGATTTGAACTGGCGCGTGTCGTCCTTACGCTGGATCAGCTGAGCGGCCGAGTACGTGTATGCCGGCGAAAAGTCGAGCGCCTGTTTGCGTGCGTCCGTGATGCCGACCTGGTTGACGATCACGTCGAACTTGTTCGCCTGTAGACCGGCGATGATGCCGCTCCACTCGGTCGTGACGAACTCCGGCTTCACGCCGAGCTTCGCGGCGACGGCTTTGGCGATGTCGACGTCATAGCCGACCAGCTCGCCCGACGGCGCTTTCGAATTGAACGGCGGGAAGGTGCCTTCCAGACCGACGCGCAGCGTGCCGCGTTGCTTGACCTGGTCGAGCAGGTCGTCCGCATGGGCGGTGACAGCGGTGAACGACGCGCCGATCAGGCCGGCGACGAGCATCTTTTTCAGCAAGCCAAATTTCATCGAGTTCCTTTTTTTCGTCTGGCGTTTTAACGGACGAAAGCATAACAAAGCAGACTATCGAAATCTAAATACCGTTTGAGTATGTCTATATTACTGATGCGGATTGGAGATGGCGCGGAGCGGACCGCCGTATGTCCCGCTTCAGGTCGGGCCGAGTGGAGCCGGATTCAGGCTGGGTTGGACCGGGCGTGGACCCGGCTTGGGGCAGCCCACGCCGCTCCAAGCCACACACGAACCCGCTGCGCCGGAGGCCGCCGCCTGGCTTTAGCGCAGCGCCTGCGCACATTCGGCCACCAGCGCCGGTCCGCGGTAAATGAAGCCGGTATAGAGCTGCACCAGCGAAGCGCCCGCCGCCAGCTTGGCGCGCGCATCCTCGCCCGAGAAAATCCCGCCCACGCCGATGATCGGCACCGTCTCGCCGACTTCGGCGCGCAGCTTGCGGATCACTTCGTTCGACGCGTCGAACACGGGCTTGCCCGACAGGCCGCCGGCTTCGTCGCCGTATTGCATGCCGGTGACGGCGGTGCGCGAGAGCGTGGTATTGGTGGCGATCACGCCTTCGAAATGATGGCGTAGCAGCGTATCGGCGATCGATTTGATCTGTTCGTCGTCGAGGTCCGGTGCGATCTTCAGCGCGAGCGGCACCAGCTTGCCATGCAGGTCGGCCAGACGCTGCTGCTTGTCCTTGAGCGCCGCGAGCAGCGCGTCGAGTTCGCCCGCGCCTTGCAGCTGGCGCAGATTCTTCGTATTCGGCGACGAGATGTTGACCGTCACATAGCTCGCGAACGGGTACACGCGTTCGAGGCAGTACAGGTAGTCTTCGGCGGCGCGCTCGATCGGCGTGTCGGCGTTCTTGCCGATGTTCAGCCCGAGAATGCCGCGATAGCGCGCGGCCTGCACGTTCTTGACGAACTGGTCGACGCCTGCGTTGTTGAAGCCCATCCGGTTGATCACGGCATTCGCCTGCGGCAGGCGGAACATGCGCGGGCGCGGATTGCCCGGCTGCGCGCGCGGCGTGACCGTGCCCACTTCAATGAAGCCGAAGCCGAGCGCCGCCAGACCGTCGATACACGCGCCGTCTTTGTCGAGACCCGCGGCGAGCCCGACCGGGTTGCGGAACGTCAGCCCCATCACGGTGCGCGGCGCATCCGGCACGTGTGGCGCGAGTACGCCCGCAAGGCCGGTGCGGCCGGCGGCGCCGAGCACGCGCAAGGTCAGGTGGTGAGCGTCTTCCGCGTCCATGCGAAAGAGTTGGGCGCGTACGAGCGGGTAGAGGGAACTGAACACAGGACGAAGCCGGGCGGCCGGAAAATGGGAACCCGCCATTTTACCGGCTTTGGGGTATGAGTGAGACTAACTGGAAGGGGCGCGGGGGCGTGCGCACCAGGACGCTGCGGGCGAACCTGCCTGATGTGGCGAGGCGTACTGGCGCAGCGGCGTCAGCTTCGGAGCGTGCAGACGGTACCGCCTCGCCTGGTGGCGCCCGCGGATGTTACGGCCGCAGCGGTCCGTGCCGACCCTGAATCGCCAGATCGACCGGCGGCAGATTGATGTTGGCGGGATCGAGCACTTTCCAGACGCCGTCGATCAAGCCTTCGAGCGGCCGGAAATTCGCCTTGTACGCCATCTTCGGACTCTCGCGAATCCAGTAGCCGAGGTACACGTAGGGCAGCTTGAGGTTCTTCGCCTGCTCGATCTGCCAGTAGATGTTGTAGGTGCCGAAGCTGGTGTGCGGCAGACCCGGTTCGAAAAACGTATAGACCGACGAAAGCCCGTCACCCAGGATGTCGATCATGCTGATCATGCGCAGAATTCCCGGCGCTTCCGGATAATCCGGCAGCGGCTCGCGAAATTCGACCAGCCGCGAGTTGATCCGGCTCTGCAGCAGGAACTGCTCGTATTGATCGCGGCTGTCGCGGTCCATGCCGCCGCCGGCATGCCGAGCCGACTGATAGCGCATGTAGAGCGCGTAGTGTTCTTCGTCGTAATGCAGTGGGGCGACCGTTGCGACCAGCTCGCCGTGCTTCTTCCAGACCCGGCGTTGCGTGCGGTTCGCCACGAAATGATCGACCGGCACGCGCACCGGCACACAGGCGCGGCAGCCATCGCAATACGGGCGGTAGGTGAACACACCCGAACGGCGGAAGCCGGCTTTGACGAGGTCGGTATAGACGTCGGAGTTGATCAGATGGCTGGGGGTGGCGACTTGCGAACGCGCGATGCGGCCATCCAGATAGCTGCAGGGATAGGGCGCCGTTGCATAAAATTGCAGCGCGGAAAGCGGGGAAAGAGGCAGCTCGTTGGGATGAGTCACGTTGGCAGCTCTAGAAGCGTCTCTGGTAGTGCAAACCCGGCGTGCCTTGCGGCTCGTGACCCGCGGCTCGGTAGGCGACGGATCCGGATTCGGCCTGATTCTTCCTACGCCGCCGGCGCGACGACATCGCGCAATACGGTCTTGTCGAAGCGCCAGGGAATTGGCGCTGCATCGACAGACGCACGAACATGCGCAATGAACGCTTTGCGCGCTATCTCGCGGCCGCCGAGCGACGCCAGATGCGACGTGTTCTGCTGGCAGTCTATCATTTCTATTTCGTGACGGCGCAAGTGTGCGACAAGCGCGGCGAGCGCCATTTTCGACGCATCGGTGACCTCCGCGAACATCGATTCGCCGAAGAACATCCGGCCGAACGACACCCCGTACAAACCGCCCACGCGCTCGCCTTCGAACCAGGTTTCGATGCTGTGCGCATCGCCCACCCGGTGCAGGGACGAATACGCCTCGACCACGTCGGCGGTGATCCACGTGCCGCGCTGGCCGCGCCGCGGCGCCTGCGCACAGGCGCGCATCACGGCGGCGAAATCATGGTCGACGCGGATTTCCCAGGCGTCTTCGCGCAGCACACGCTTGAGCGTCTTGCGCAGCGACGGCGACACTTTGAACTCGGCGGGGCGCAGGATCATGCGCGGATCGGGACTCCACCACAAGACCGGCTGGCCGTCCGAGTACCACGGGAAGATGCCGCGCCGATAGGCGTCGATCAGCCGCGACGGCAGCAGGTCGCCGCTGGCGGCGAGCAGGCCGGGGGCGCCGCTTGTCGCGCCGAGCGCGCGCTCGACGGAGGGAAACGGATCGTCAGGTCCGAGCCAGGGAACCATGCGCGCCGCTCAACCTTCGCGCAGTGAGCGGAAAATATCGCCCGTATGCAGGCCGAAGCTGCCGGCGGCACGGTCGGCGAAAAAGAAACGCAAGGTCTGGCCGACGGTCGGGAAGGCGATCTCGTCCCACGGAATTTCGTGTTCCTCGAAGAGTTTCACTTCGAGGCTTTCCTCCCCGGCGGCGATGTCGAGATCGAGCAGGCGCGCCATATAGAACAGATGCACCTGATGCACGTGCGGGACGTTCAGCAGCGAGAACAGGCTTTGCACCTCGACGCGCGCGCCGGCTTCTTCCAGCGTTTCGCGCGAAGCCGCTTCGGCGGTGGTTTCGCCCATTTCCATGAAGCCTGCCGGCAGCGTCCAGTAGCCGTAGCGCGGTTCGATCGCGCGACGGCACAGCAACACCTTGTCGTCCCAGACCGGGACGGTGCCGACTACGTTGCGCGGGTTCTGATAGTGCACCGTGCCGCAACTGCCGCATACGAAGCGCTCGCGGTTGTCACCCGGCGGAATGCTCAGGCTGACGCCGTGGCCGCAGACAGAACAGAATTTCATAGGAAGGGGACGAGAAAGAGTGATGGGAGTTTATCACTGGGGCGAGCTTTGCCGGGAGCGGGGCATGGCGGTGCGCGTCGGGCAGTACGGGGTGGGGAATTTCACTGGTCAGACGCCCGCCGGCGCTTGTGTCCGCTTGCGTCCGCTTGTGCCTGCTGCTGCCGTTGAGGAAGAATGCGGATATGTTTGGAGTCCGGATCAATGGGGCGGGCGGGAATGACGGGGTGTGCAGAACGCCTCGCAACTGCGAGGCGGAGAACGGGAAACAGAAAGGACAGAGACAGAAAACAAAAAAGGCCTGCCGGTTGGGCAAGCCTTTGATATTGTTTCGACGTTTCGAACCGCTTCAGCTATTTAAAAGCTACTTGGTTGCGGGGGTAGGATTTGAACCTACGACCTTCGGGTTATGAGCCCGACGAGCTGCCAGACTGCTCCACCCCGCGTCCGTCGAAGAAAAGATTATAGGACAAAGCGACAGCCAACGCAATAGCTATTTAAGAACCGACTTCAATACATGCCGAGGCACGCCAATGCGGAGAGGTTTCCAAAGCGGCCTCCAAAGCGGTTTCCAAAGCGCGGCGCTCTCCAAAGTCGCGGCGCGCATTGCCGGCGTCGCAAACCGGAAGGCCCTCGTAAGGCGCTGCGCTAGAATCCAGATTCTCTTCGCGCGCCGGCATGCATGTGCGACGGGCTGCGCTTCACCTCTTACCTTGCTCTGAACTCCATGGATATCGCTCACGATCTACAGGTGATTGCCGCACAGGAACACGCGCTGGTGTTCCCGCAATTCGACGCCGACCGCGCATGGCAGGTCGGTGCCTATCTGCACGAGGTCGCGAGGGCACGCGGCATCGCCGCCGCCATCGACGTGCGCACGTTCGGTCAGCCGCTGTTCTTCAGCTTGCTTGACGGTGCTACGCCGGACAACGTCGACTGGGCACGCCGCAAGGGCAACACGGTCGCGCATTTCCGGCGCAGTTCGTACGCGATCGGTTTGAAGATGCAACATGCGGGTAGCACGCTCGCCGACAAGCACGGCTTGCCGGTCACGGAATATGCGTCCCATGGCGGCGCGTTTCCATTGACGGTAGCGGGCGCCGGTGTGATCGGCTCGATCACAGTATCCGGTTTGCCGCAGCGTGCGGATCACGAACTGGTGGTGGAAGCGCTGTGTGCTCACCTCGGCCACGACTACAGCAAGCTCGCGCTTGCAAAGGCCTGAGGCGATGCGGATGCCTCCTTATGCATTACTCGCCATTGCGATCGTTGCCGAAGTCATCGCGACCTCCGCAATGCGGGCGTCGGAGGGTTTTTCGCGGCTGTTGCCCGCAACGGTCGTGGTGATCGGCTACGGCATCGCGTTCTATTGCCTGTCGCTCACGCTGAAGAGCATTCCGGTGGGCATCGTCTACGCGGTGTGGTCCGGCGCCGGCATCGTGCTGATTACGCTGGTCGCGCTCGTGCTGTACCGGCAAGTGCCTGACGTGCCGGCCATTATCGGGCTCGGGCTGATCATTGCCGGGGTCGCCGTGTTGAACATGTTCTCGAAGATGCAGGCGCACTGAGGCTACTTGCAGCGCACGATCATCGACCGGTTTTTCACGTTGGCCGAGACCACGTTAGTGACGCTGCCGCCCGCGGCGCCGCCTTCATCGTTGTCTTTCGAAACGATGTCGTAGCCGGTCGCGCCACATGCATTGCCGGCCTGCACGTAGCAGGAGGCCCAGCTGGAAGCGGCGTCGGCGCCGCTGCAGTTCACCGCGAAGCCGGTCTGGCCGTTCGGCAGATTGATCAGCGAGGTGGTGTTCGACGATGCGCAACCGGCGAGACCCGCGCCGAGCAGCAGGGCGGCGGACAGGGCGGCAGACAGGGACGCCCTGCGGACTAGCGCAAGCGCGGCGCTGCTGGGTCGGAAGCGGCTGGAGCGGCGCAGTTGCGTCATGAAATGCATCGTAATGTTTCCTTTCATCGGGGGTGCAGCAGAGAAGATTTTCCCATATTGCGCTCGCTGAACCCGAAATGGCGTCACTGCACCGGCACAGACCGTGCCGCTGGACCGGTTCGATAGAGGCAGGCGGCACAAGCGCAATCCGGCGTATCGATTCGCACGCAGAACTCATCTGCCCGGGTGGCGCGGCATCGGGCAGGAGGGCGAAGGGGGCTGGACCGCGGTCCAGCCGCGCGAGTACCATAACGGGCATGTCCGGGGGCGGGCGGTTCTCACTGGTGTGCTTTTCCTGCCGGATACTTCTGATGAGGCGACCATGGAAATTCGGTTTCCCGCGGATGCGCCTGCTTACCGCGACTCAAATCTGACGGTGGTGTTTCCCGCGCTCGTGGACGGCGAACCGGTGCCGTGTGCGATTTCGGTCGGGGCGCTCGAGGATCACTTCGGCGCGTACTCAGAGGATCTCGAAGGCTGGATGCGCGCGTTCGATGCCGGGCGTCCGCACATCGAGGCCGTTGCGCGCGAGCATTTGCAGATCAGCAACGGCACGCCCGTGCTGCTCAAGAGCGGCCATTTCCCACCAGGCAACGTTGCGGGCTGATCCGGCTCATTCGCTGATACGTGGGTGGCGCGCTGCCAATACTCTCGCTTGCGATAGCTGTCCACAGTCAGGCTGTTTTCGCGGCGCTCCGGTGCGTGTTTGCATTCGCCGATGCTGCCTCGCGCGCTGCGTCGAAAGCATGGCGGATACCGTCCTCGTACGAGGTTTTTGCGATCGGGCCGATTAGCTTCGTCAATGCGGAGTCGTCAAGCACAACCGGCTCGGTCATCAGGTAATTCATCTCCACCAGTTCCCGCATCAGCGGATTGAAAAGGCCGAGCATGCGCAGCATGGTCTTGCCGGCCACCATCAGCTTCGGCCCGCGGCCCGCCAGCGCATAGGTCTGTCTCGCCACTTCGCGCTGCGTGATCGTGCCCGTGCCGGCCAGGTGCCACCACCGGCCGTATGCGTCGGGTGTGCGTGTGAGCTTCTCGACCACCGGTCCGATATCCGGCAGGTAGATGAATTCGTGCGGCACATCCACCGGCCCGATCACCTGCGCGCGTTTGCCGTGCGCCGCGCCCTCGAACACGCCATTCAGCAGACTGCGTTCGATGCCGGGGCCGTAGAAATCCGGCAGGCGCAGCACCAGCGTCGACAGGCGGGTCGATCCGCTGGCGTGCCCGTGTGCCGCCAGCACCAGTTTTTCCTGCGCGAGCCGCATCTTGCCTTTGAACGTATGGGGCTCGCGCGGATGATTTTCGCTAATCGGATTGCCGCGTGCGCGGCCGTACGGATACACAGTGCCGATCAGAATGAAGCGCTCGACGCCCGCCGCCGTTACCCCGGCGAGGGTTCTTTCCATGAGCGGCGGATGCGCGGCGAACTGATCGTAGGGCACGCCCACCAGATAGATCACGGTTTGCAAACCGGCTGCCGCAGCGCTGATCGAAGCCGGATCGTCTGGATTCCACATGACGATTTCCGCATGCGGATCGTGGCCGAAAGCCGCCTCGAGCGGCGCGCGCGAGCGGCCGACCACCCGGTAATCCCGGCCCGCCGCGCCGAGAGCCGCCGCAATACTTTGCCCTGCCGCGCCCGCGGCACCGAATAAACCCACTTTTCCTGTGGCTTGCATGACGACTCCTGAAGACGGCGCCGTATCGCGCCTGGGGGATGTTGGCCGATCGATGTGTTGATTGATGTGTTGGTTGATCAATGAGAATTTAGTGAACACCGTTCAGTGAACAGTGTTCAGTTTAATTTGACTTTTCAGTTTGTCAACCCGAAAATGTCTGTCATGGGAATCGTCGAACGAAAAAACCGTCAGAAACAGGCGCTGCGCGAGCGCATCCTCGACGCAGCGCGGCGCATTGTGATGCGCGAAGGCTTTGCCTCGCTATCAATGCGCAAGATTGCCGACGCCATCGAGTATTCGCCCGCCACGCTGTACCTTCACTTTGCGAGCCGCGATGAGATCGCCCAGGCGCTGTGCGCGGAAGGCTATGCGCAATTGCTGGAGACGTTCGTGCCGCTTGCGCAGATCGCCGATCCGGCTGAGCGCTTGAGGGCGCTCGGGCGGGCTTATGTGGCGTTCGGTGTCGCGCATCCGGAAACCTACCGGCTGATCTTCATGGAAGACCCGAGCTACACGGGCGCGGCGCTGGGCGGCGTGGCGGCTGCGTCGAGGGCGGCTGTGTCAGGGGCTGCTGTCATGGATGCAGATGCAGGTGCAGGTGCGGGTGCAGGTGCAGGTGCGGGTGCAGGTGCAGGTGCAGATGCAGATGCAGATGCAGATGCAGATGCAGATGCAGATGCAGATGCAGATGCAGATGCAGATGCAGATGCGGGTGCAGGTGCAGGTGCAGGTGCAGGTGCAGGTGCAGGTGCAGGTGCAGATGCGGTGGGCGAAGCATCGGAGATCACGGCGGCAGGAACACCGGCCGCGGGTCCCCCCGTGTCAGAAAAGGCGAGCCTCGCGCCGGCGAAACCGGACGACGACTCCGGCGAAGCCGCGTTGCACATCATGCTCTGCGCGCTCGAAGAGTTGAAAGCGGCGGGGCGCTTGTCCGCATCGATGGACGTGACCGTTTGGGCGGAGGCGTTCTGGGCGACTCTGCACGGCATCGTCGCGCTCAACCTCACGTGTCCCGTGTTTCCGAGCGCGCCGCTGGATACGGTGGTGGGTGTCGCGCTCGATGCCTGGCTGGGTACGCAAAACGCCGGGCAGCCGCGAGGCGTCACGAGCGCTTCCCGGGCGCGGAAAAAAAAGTCTGCTGAAACGTCGGTTGAACCGCATGTCGAGCCGGGCACCAAACCGGCTATCGGAGCGGAAACCAACGCGGACACCAAACCCGCGGCCAAGCCCAAAGCCGCGAGTGCGTGATAACGTTCAGTTCCGTTTCATTTCGCGCCATCGCGCTTAGCTCTCCATGTCCATTTCCACCTCGCCCGCCGTCAGCGACGAAGTCGCGACTTACATAGCCAACCGCATCGGTTTCATCGAACTGGAAAGGCCGAAGGCGCTCAACGCGCTGTCGACCGGCATGATTCGCGCGATGCATGCGGCGCTCGACCAGTGGCGCGAAAATCCCGACGTGCTCGCCGTGGTGGTGCGCAGCGCGCATCCGCGTGCGTTCTGCGCGGGCGGCGATATCCGCTTTCTGTATGAGTCCGCGCAGCGCGGCGAGCATGATGCGCGCGATACGTTTTTCACCGAGGAATACCGGCTCAATCACGCGATCTTCACCTACCCGAAGCCGTACATCGCGTTGATGAACGGCGTCGTGATGGGCGGCGGCATGGGGATTTCGCAGGGCGCGCATCGCACCGGCGGCCTGCGTGTGGCGACTCACTCGACGAAGATGGCGATGCCCGAAACCCGCATCGGACTCTTTCCCGATGTCGGTGCGGGCTGGTTTCTGGCGCGCACACCCGGCGCGCTCGGCCGCTATCTGGCGGTCACCGGCGAAACGATCGGCGCAGCCGATGCGCTCTACGCAGGCCTCGCCGACGCCTATATCGACGACGCGGCATTGCCCGCGCTAGTCGATACGCTGCGCACTGAACGGTTCGAACGTGGCGCAGACGTGGTGGCGTGCGTCGAGCGCGAGACGGCCGCGCATCAGGTCGTGCCGGCACCCGATGCTTCGTTGCTCGCGAACACACGTGCGTTGATCGACCGGCATTTCGCGTTGCCCGACATGGCGCAGATTCTCGCTTCGCTGGAACAGGAACGTGAGCTTGGCGGCGAGGCCGCCGATTGGGCAGAGCAGACGATTGCCGTGTTGCGCGAACGTTCGCCCTTGTCGATGGCCGTGTCGCTGGAAGTGGTGACGCGCGCCGAGGGCTCGATGGCGGATGTGTTGCGCTGCGATCTCGATCTGACGCGCACGAGCTTCGCGCAAGGCGACACGGTCGAAGGGATTCGCGCGCGCATCATCGACAAGGACAACGCGCCGCGCTGGCGTTTTGCGCGCATTGAAGACGTGAGCGCCGCCGATGTGGCGAAGATGTTCGAAAGCCCGTGGCCGGCCAACGAACACCCGTTGCGCGATCTGCGGGCTTGACGCTCAGTCCTCGTCTTCGCTCGCCATGAATGCGCGCATGAACACCAGCGCGCCCCAGCCCCACATCGCGTTCGCCGCGAAACCCAGCGCGAGGCGCGGCAGCATGTTGCCGCTTGGCCAGATGCCGCGCAGCGGATCGACCACGAACACGCTTGCCGCCGTCAACGCAATGCCGCCGAATACAAAGGCGGGCACCCACGGCGCGCGCCGCCCAGGCGCCACGCGCAACAGCCACGCCATCAGCACCGCCCAGCACGCGCTCCAGATTGCGTTCGCAATGAACTCGGGCAGCCCGAGCGGCAAAAAGGGCGCGGTCGAAAAACCGGTTGGGTCGATCAAACCGGCTGCGTGCAGCAGCGCCAGAGTCGATTCATGAAAGAACAGGGAAGCCAGAAAACCGGCGACGAACGGCAGGATGAGTTTTTGCATGCATTGCACCGCGAGAGCTCAGGCGGCGCGGTTCGCGCGGCCTGCACCGGATTATTGGAAACGTGGCGCCATTATATATAGGGGCCACCCGCTTCCAGCGTGGGGAAGGTGCAATACCGCGCAACATCCGTATGCTTCAGCGTCGGGCTAATCACGAAAGTGGAAAACCTAAGCTAAAAAAAATCGTTCAAAAGCCGGTCCCCGGTCCATAGACTGCTTCTCCATACAGACGGTGTTTGCCGCCGTCGCCTGTTTAATCGAGCGCATCACGCGCACGTTTGGTCGAGGGAAGCCGTCGCGATGTCCTGCCTGATGCCGATCTTCAACTGCTCCATGGCGCGCACGCATATGTGGATGCGCTGTCGGAGCTAATCCGCGCCTCACCGCAGTATTTCCATAATTTTGCGCTTGCATCTCCGGCTGTGTGCCGGATGGATGCGCGCGGCCAGCGGTGCGCGGCCGGCGTGTGCGCTTTCACTCGACGCACCATCGTTGCACACGTCCCCATTCAATCCGGTTTCGAACAAGCAGGAGCAGCAAATGAATGTGTTCTGGTTCATTCCGACGCACGGCGACAGCCGCTATCTCGGCACGTCCCAAGGCGCACGCGCAGCGGACTACGACTACTTCCAGCAAATCGCCGTCGCCGCCGATACGCTCGGTTACGAGGGCGTGCTGCTGCCGACCGGCCGTTCGTGCGAAGACGCATGGGTCGTCGCGTCGAGCCTGATTGGCGCGACCAAACGTCTGAAGTTTCTGGTGGCGATCCGTCCGGGCATTTCGTCGCCGGGCCTCGCGGCGCGCATGGCGGCGACCTTCGACCGGCTGTCGAATGGACGTCTGCTGATTAACGTCGTGACCGGTGGCAGTCCGGCTGAACTCGAAGGCGACGGCGTGTTCGTCGATCACGACATACGCTATGAAATCACCGACGAATTCCTGCAGATCTGGCGCAAGCTGCTGAGCGCCGCGCATACCAACGACGCGATCGACTTCAGCGGCAAGCATCTGACCTCGAAGGGCGGCAAGGCGCTGTATCCGCCGGTGCAGAACCCGCATCCGCCGTTGTGGTTCGGCGGTTCGTCGGCGGCTGCGCACGACATCGCGGCCGATCACATCGACACGTATCTGACGTGGGGCGAGCCGCCCGCGGCCGTCGCGAAGAAGATCGCCGACATTCGCGCCCGTGCCGAAGCGCGTGGCCGCAAGATCAAGTTCGGCATTCGCCTGCACGTCATCGTGCGCGAGACCGAAGAAGAAGCATGGGCCGCCGCGGACAAGCTGATCAGCAAGCTCGACGACGAAACCATTGCCCGTGCGCAGGCTTCGTTCTCGAAGATGGATTCCGTGGGACAGCGCCGCATGGCCGCGTTGCACGGCGGCAAGCGTGGCAGCCGCGCGGAACTCGAGGTGTATCCGCATCTGTGGGCGGGCGTGGGTCTCGTGCGCGGTGGCGCGGGGACGGCGCTGGTCGGCAATCCCGAGCAGGTGGCGGCGCTGATGAAAGAATACGCGGCGCTCGGCATCGAGACGTTCATCCTGTCCGGCTATCCGAATCTCGAAGAATCGTATCGCTTCGCCGAACTGGTGTTTCCGCTGCTGCCGGGCCGTCGAATGAAGACCTCCGGCGGTCCGCTGTCGGGTCCGTTCGGCGAGATCGTCGGCAACGACTATTTGCCGAAGGCGACGAGTTCGAGCTGAGCGCTTTTGCGCGGTTCTGTCACTACGCCCAACAGTTAAGCAATAAGGAAATCGTCATGGCTCAAGCCACTGCGAGTGCGGAACGAGGTCCGAGCGAAGGCACGCGTGCGGACGCCAATGCGGACTTGCATGCAGACGTGAATGCAGGTGCGTGTTCAGGCGCTAGTCTTGCCGCGAGTTTCACAGCCAGTTTCACCGCGAGTTTCACCGTATCACGCCGCATCGGCGCGCATCTGGCGCCGTGGCTCGTGCCGCTGGCGATTCTGCTGGTGTGGGAGTTCGCGGCGCGTAACGGCATTCTCTCGACGCGCGTGCTGCCCGAACCGCTCGCGGTCGTGAAGGCCGCATGGTCGCTGATCCAGTCCGGCGAAATGTGGGCGGACGTGAAGGTCAGCACGTGGCGCGCGGTATCGGGCTTTGCGATCGGCGGTGGCATCGGATTCGTGCTCGGCCTTGCGACGGGTCTCTTCAAATTCGCCGAAATCGCGCTCGACTCGACCGTGCAGATGATCCGCAACATTCCCGCGCTGGCGATGATCCCGCTCGTGATCCTGTGGTTCGGTATCGAGGAAGAGGCGAGGGTGTTTCTCGTCGCGCTGGGCGTGTTTTTTCCGATCTACGCGAACACGTTCCACGGCATCCGCTCGGTCGATGCCAATCTGATTGAAATGGCGCGGAGTTACGGCGTGAAGGGTTTCGCCCTTTACCGCCACGTGATCCTGCCGGGTGCGTTGCCGTCGATTCTGGTCGGCGTGCGTTTCGCGTTCGGGCTGATGTGGGTCACGCTGATCGTTGCTGAAACCATCTCCGCGCAGTCTGGCATCGGCTACATGACGATGAACGCGCGCGAATTCCTGCAAACCGATGTGGTGGTGGTCGGCATCCTGCTCTACGCGGCGCTCGGCAAACTCGCCGACTTGCTGGCCAAGCGTCTCGAGCGCGTGTCGCTGCGTTGGCATCCGGCGTATCAACGGGGAGCGAAAGCATGAGCGCAACGACATTGTCGGCGTCGTTCGGCGGCATCGCCGGCAGCGATCTCGAAGCCGAACTGGCGCAACCGCGCACCGTCGATCACGACGCCGATGAGGCGGCTGGCTTCGACCGTGCGGATCAGGCGCACGATTACCATCGCGTGGGCAGCGTGGGCAGCGTGGGCGTCGTGAGCGGAGTGCCCTCGGCGGCGGGGGCATCGGCGCGCAACGACGCACGCCGGTCCGCCGATCATGCGGTCGAGTTGCGCGGTGTCGGTAAGCAGTACGGCGAGCGCAAGGTGTTGTCCGATTTTGATGTGTCGATCGAGCGCGGCAGCTTCGTGGCCATTGTCGGCCGCAGCGGCTGCGGGAAATCGACCTTGCTGCGGCTGGTCGCCGGCCTGGAAAAGACCACGTCGGGCGTGCTCGAAAAGCGCGCCGAAGACGGTCGGCCGCTCGACACTCGCATCATGTTTCAGGACGCGCGGCTCCTGCCCTGGAAGAGCGTGCTGCAAAACGTGATGCTCGGCCTCGGCCGCAGCGCGCGTGAAGATGCGCGCGCCGTGCTCGCGGAAGTCGGCTTGCTGGAGCGCGCCAACGACTGGCCCGCACAGCTCTCCGGCGGCCAGCGTCAGCGTGTGGCGCTGGCGCGTGCGCTGGTGCATCGGCCGCAATTGCTGCTGCTGGACGAACCGCTCGGCGCGCTCGACGCGTTGACGCGTATCGAAATGCACGCGCTGATCGAACGCCTGTGGCGCGAACATCGATTTACCGCGCTGCTGGTGACGCACGACGTGCATGAAGCCGTCGCGCTAGGCGAGCGGATTCTGCTGATCGAAGAAGGGCGCATCGCACTCGATCAGCCGGTGCCGCTTGCACGCCCCCGGGCGCGTGCATCGGCCGGTTTTGCCGCGCTGGAAGAACATGTGTTGCAACGCGTACTGAAGACGGCGCCGAACGACGGCGCGCGGTCCTTTCGCGCTTACGACGCACGTAACGAGGGCCGCCTCAGGCGGCCGACAGACGTCCGCTGGGCCGTCTGACATCCCTTGACCGACTTTTTTCAACCGCTTTTCTGGAGCCACTCGATATGGGCATTTCCGCAATCAACGTACGCAATCAGTTCAAAGGCAAGGTCAAGGAAATCATCCGTGGGCCGGTGGTATCCGAGGTCGACGTGGACACGCCGTTCGGCATTGTCACCTCGGTGATCACCACGCGCTCGGTCGACGAACTCGACTTGAAGGTCGGCTCGGAGGTAGTCGCCCTGGTGAAGTCGACGGAGGTGTCGATCGCGCGTCTGTAAGCCCCCGCTGTGCCGTTCGCACCGCCACGCGTGCCGACGCTATTTCGCGTTGGCGGCGTTGGCGGCGCCGGCGGGCATCCAGACGGTGCACAATGCCCATGCGTCGACGCGTCCCTGCGTGCTGCCGCGAAACTTGCTACGATAAATTCAGCATCACGACGGAGACGGCCATGTCGAAGTCATTAAGTCCGGAAGCGGTTGAAGCACTGCGGCGCCTGAACGAAGTCGGCGTCGGACAGCCCATGCCGAAGTTTGCGCAATCCGTCACGGCGGAGTTGCTGGCGAACGGGCTGGCCGCCGAAGCTAGCGGCGGCGACGTCGAAATCACCTGTAACGGCCGGCAGTACCTGTCTGGCGATTGCGACTGATCGTCGGACGAGGGCCGGCCGATGCATGCTCCGAGCCGCGACGACGGCCCGGCGGAGAGGCATGGCCGCGGAATTTCATACGGGTACCGAAGCCATCAGGGAAGCCATAGGGAGGCGATCATGGAGCCGAAAGGCCTCGACATGGGCGACTACCGGGAGCGCTATCAGGACTACGACATCGAAGTCGCGGTCGAACAGGTGCTCACCGGCGTCAAAGCGCACTTCAGGGTGTTGCGCAACGAGGCGGTGGTGGTCGACTGGCGCCTCGTGCACATCGACACCCTATGGTCTACCGAGCATGCCGCTGCTCAGGCAGGCTTCAGGGTGGCGCGCGAAACGATCGATGCCGGCCTCGCCGTCTAGCCACAAGCACGCGAGCCGGCAAGCGCATTCAATTAAGGCTACGCGGGGCTTGATGCTGCGGGCGCCGCCGCGATGTAATGGGACTGAAAATGGAACTGGGCGCCGGCATGCGTTGCTGCATGCGCGGCGCCCAGTTCGGTTGCCGTCTTGTGAACGGCAGCCTGCAACGGCGACAGATTAGTGGCCGAAGAAAACCGATTGCGGGCCCGAAACCGGCTCACGCGTACCCGATTGCGTCGACACGTTCTTCGTGCCGCCGAACGAATTGGATTCAGTGTTAGCGCGCTCGGCCGCGACGGTTTGCGCGTTCTGGCCCTGTTGCGAAGCCGGTGCGCCGACCGACGGACTATAGTAGGGTGCAGGGCCGTAGCCGCTAGCGAATGCGGGAGCAGCGATCGAGGCAGAAACAGCAACCAGCAGGGCGGCGATAAGCTTGGTCTTCATGGTGTGACTCCGATAACGTTTCGATTTCATTTCAGGAAGGCGTCGCAGGGGCCGATGGGATGTATCTGCAACGTCGATGGAGTGCAGTGTATACACCTACTATCAAAAATTTGTACCGATAATTTGAATTTACTGTTCTGGCTGCCGCAATAATCGCTCAGAGGGTTATGCGACAGGCGTCAGCGGCGGTCTGACCCTGTTGGCCAAGCGTTTTCGCCGCTCAAAGACCCGCTTGGCAGGGCGGTTTATCGGCGCGGTTGTGGGGAATATCTGGCCCGTCTTCGGCGTTTCAGGGGCATTTCGCCACTTGCGGTAAAATTGCGGTTTGATTCAAGCCGTCTGGCCGCCCCATGTCTTCAGCTCAAACTCCCAGTCCGCGCCGCATTTCTGTCGCTCCGATGATGGACTGGACCGATCGCCACTGCCGCTCGCTGCATCGCGTGATATCGCGCCATACGTGGCTCTACACCGAAATGGTCACCACCGGCGCGCTGCTGCACGGCGACGTGCCGCGCCATCTGGCGTTTACGCCCGAAGAAGCGCCGGTTGCCTTGCAACTCGGCGGCAGCGAGCCTGACGATCTCGCGCGTGCGGCGAGGCTCGGTGAGCAATGGGGCTATGACGAGATCAATCTGAACTGCGGCTGCCCGTCTGAGCGCGTGCAGCGTGGTGCGTTCGGCGCTTGCCTGATGAACGAGCCGCAACTCGTCGCCGATTGCGTGAAGGCAATGCGCGATGCCGTGTCGGTACCGGTAACGGTCAAGCACCGGATCGGCGTCGATGCGGTCGAGGAATATGGCTTTGTGCGCGACTTCGTCGGCACGATCGCGAACGCCGGCTGCAGTGTGTTCGTGGTGCACGCGCGCAATGCGATTCTCAAGGGCTTGAGCCCGAAAGAGAACCGCGAGATTCCGCCGCTCAAATACGACTACGCGTATCAGTTGAAGCGTGACTTCCCGCATCTGGAGATCATCATCAATGGCGGCATCAAGACGCTTGATGAGGTGGAGGCGCATCTTCAGCACGTCGATGGCGTGATGCTCGGGCGCGAGGCCTATCACAACCCTTATGTGCTGGCCGATGTCGATGCACGCTTCTACGGCTCGACGGATGCGCCGCTCACGCGCGAGCAGGTCGAGGCGAAGCTGATCGAATATTGCGCGGCTGAAATGGCGCGCGGCACGTACCTTGGTGCGATCACGCGTCATGCGCTCGGCCTCTACCGCGGTGAGGCAGGCGCACGTGGATGGCGTCGCGTGTTGTCCGATAGCAAGCGCCTGGCGGCGCGCGATCTGAGCATCTTCGACGAGGCAAGACAGCATCTGCGTGAGCCCGTCGAAATTTTTGAATAAAGGACTAGGCAAACGGAATTCTTGTTCGTATAATCTCGTTTCTTCATCGGCGAGCCAAGTTTCTCAGCAATGAGTTGCTTAGCAAGTCAAGCAGATGTCAGTGGTGGCTGTAGCTCAGTTGGTAGAGTCCAGGATTGTGATTCCTGTTGTCGTGGGTTCGAGCCCCATCAGCCACCCCAAAGAATTCAGTAGATTCAAAACGTTGTAGCTGAAGAGCCGTTCCAGAATGCAAAATTCGGAACGGCTTTTTTGTTTTTGGAATCTACGTCGCCATTTTTGCGGCCTTCATCTTGCGTCAGTCGCATCGACGGCAAATCACGCTCGGATTTGCGTGCGCCGCGCATTCATCTGCATCTTCCTGCCTTCCCACTCCCTCGAAATCGTCGGATCGAATTTCCCGACGTAGTAGGCGATCGCTTCCCGCCACACCCGGCGCATACCGCGTAAGGCATGCGGTATGCGGGGTTACGTTTAAGAACATTTAAGACTGCCGTCAGGACTTTTAGCGCTTCATCCCCCTAATCTGCTGACCAGTCGGGATGCCGCGTCGGTCCGAAACCGGCGCGCTTGCGGCGGCGGTCGTCCCTGCTGTTTCCAATGCCGCAAGCACTGCAGCGGGCAGCAAAACCGGCAATCATCTTGCACATCCAGGAGCACGAGCCATGAACTTCGTTACTACCAGGGACGGCGCACAGATTTTCTACAAGGATTGGGGCTCGGGCCACCCGATCGTGTTCTCCCACGGCTGGCCGCTCGATGCCGATGCCTGGGACGCGCAAATGCTGTTTCAGGTGCAGAAAGGTTATCGCGTGATCGCTCACGATCGCCGGGGCCACGGCCGTTCGAGCCAAACCGCGCACGGTAACGACATGGACACCTACGCGGATGATCTGGCTGCCGTCATCGAGGCGCTCGATCTCAAGGGCGCAACCCTCGTCGGCCATTCAACGGGTGGTGGAGAAATCGCGCACTACGTGGGGCGCCATGGAACAAAACGTGTCGCCAAAATGGTCCTTATCGGTGCGGTGCCGCCGATCATGCTGAAGACCGAGGCCAATCCGACGGGGCTGCCCATGTCGGTCTTCGACGATATTCGGACCAATACCGCAAACAATCGGTCGCAGTTTTTCAAGGACCTCGCGGTGCCTTTCTACGGCTATAACCGGCCCAATGCAAAAGTCCAGCAAGGCGTGATCGACGAATTCTGGCGCGAAGGGATGATGGGCTCGGTGCTCGGTCAGTACGAGTGCATCAAGCAGTTCTCCGAGGTCGACTACACGCCAGATCTCAAGAAGATCGATGTGCCGACGCTGATCCTGCATGGCGACGACGATCAGATCGTGCCGTTGGACGACGCCGGGCGTAAGTCCGCGCAAATCGTCAGGAACGCCACGCTCAAGGTCTACCCAGGCGCACCTCACGGCATGTGCACGACGGAAGCGGATCGCGTCAATGCCGATCTTCTTGCATTCATCGAGTCGTAAGCTTGAGGCGCAGCGAAGCCGATAAAGGCCAGGAAGATTGATGCTGCCGGCGTTGTGACCCGGCAGCCTTGCTATAAAGGAAGCCTTGATGAACCGCCTCGATTCCGAACTGGCGCCGGTACCGTCGCGCACGGCCGACGCCGCGCTGCTTTTCCTGCGTGTCGCGGCCAGCGTGCTGGTGCTGATCGTGCACGGCCTGCCGAAGGCCATGCACTACACGAGTCAACTGGCGGCGATCGAAGACCCGCTGCATCTTGGCAAGACGTTGACGCTCAGCTTTGCGATCTTCGCCGAGGTGCTGTGCCCCGTGCTGATGATTGCGGGCATCGCGACCCGGCTTGCCGCGTTGCCGATCATCGTGATCTCGCTGATGGCGCTCACGCTGGTGCATCCCGAGTGGACGCTCGATCAGGCGCAGTTCGCGTGGATGCTGCTGATCCTGTTCGGCACGATCGTGATCGGCGGTGCGGGACGCTACCGTGTTACATGGTTTTCGCGAACGCCGGCGAACCGACGCGCATGAGCCGCGTCTGGAACGATTCAGGTTCACTCCACAAAGGGACGCGGATGCCGCGGCGCGGTTCACGGCCGCGCTGGCGTCGGCACGCCGCCGTCTTAAGAAAAGTTAGTCCTGCAACGCCATTCGCAAGGTCGGCAAGAAGTCGAAGGCATGGTATCGGCCGACATACTATTTTGCGAAGTGGCTACTCTTTTGTGGGATATTAGCGGGATTGTTTTCCCTGCGTTGAAAGCAGGGTTGGGCGCAGGTATTGGCGCCTCGCTTCGTTAGCAGTTTTCACAGAGAAACGATCTCATGCTTACGCGTCTGAGTACCCACCTCGCTATCGGGTTTTTGAAGTTCCTGGCAATCCTCCCGTACGGCCTTGTTGCCCGCTTTGGCGACGGCCTCGGTTGGCTCCTGTACCAGATTCCGAGCAGGCGCAAGCGGGTGGTCCACATCAATTTGCGTCTGTGCTTTCCGCAATGGGATGCAGCCCGCCGTAATGAAGTGGCGGGGCAGCATTTCCGCCATGTTATTCGCAGCTACGTCGAACGGAGCGTTCAATGGTTCGGCTCGGCGGCGAAGCTCGAAAAGCTGGTGCAGATCGAGAGCGAGATCGATCTCCTTGATCCCGATATGCCGCCGACGCTATTGTTGGGCGCGCATTTTGTCGGTATCGAGGCGGGTTCGATTTTTATCAACTACGCGTTGCAGCGGCAATGTGGCGCGCTGTATCAGCCGATCTCGAATCCGCTGCTGGATAAGGTCGCCATTGAAGCGCGCGGACGCTTCGGTTCGCACATGGCAAGCCGTGCCGACAGCGCTCGGATCGTGTTGCGCTGGCTGCGCGATCGCAAGCCCGTGATGCTCGGTGCGGACATGGACTACGGAAAGCGTAACTCCATGTTCGTGTCGTTTTTTGGCGTGCCGGCATGCACACTCACGGCAACCGGTCGTCTTGCCAGGACGGGTAATGCGCAAGTGGTGCCGTTTATCGGCGAGGTGCTGCCGGGCTACAAAGGGTATCGCCTCAAGGTTTTCAAGCCATGGGAAAACTATCCGAGCGGCGACGACTATGCCGACGCGCGCCGGATGAATGAGTGGCTCGAAGCAGAAATTCCGCACATTCCAGAGCAGTACTACTGGGTGCACAAGCGCTTCAAGACCCGGCCGGAAGGCGAGAAGGGCTTCTACTAACGGCTTCAGCCAACCCGGCTAGCAACTCACCTGCAACTTCGATGCGAGCCCTCGTCAAGGCGACGCAGTCGTCTACGCCGCCTATCTGCCCAATCGCCGTCACTCCGGCAAAGTGCGCTCGCTCGTTCAGTTTCTCGAAGCACGGCTTCACACCTCATCCGAAGGCTGAACGGCGGCGCGCCCACGCCGGCTGATTGAAGTGTACGAATGCAGCGCACATAAAGTCCTGCAGAAAATGTGAAATGTTCTGAGCCGGCCATATGGATCGCGTCGCGATCAGTCGCGACTGTCCGGCCGTCATTTTGTTTAAGAACTATTAAGGGCTTTGCCAAGGACTCGGCGAAAAGTGGTGGATAGACTGGGCGCTAGTTTTTCTCGCACTCAGGGCGAGTGCGACATGACTTCCCGTGTTCACTAATTTCCTTAGGATGTACAAAGCCATGGCAAATCCGAAACTTGAAGTCCTGACACCGGCAAACTCGCAGATCATTTTCATCGACCACCAGCCGCAAATGGCTTTCGGGGTCCAGTCCATCGACCGTCAGGTATTGAAGAACAACGTAGTAGGACTCGCGAAGGCAGCGCGGGTGTTTAACATTCCTACCACCATTACGACAGTGGAATCCGAAAGTTTCTCGGGATACACCTACCCCGAGCTGCTGGACGTGTTTCCGGGGCACAAAGTGCTCGAACGCTCGTCCATGAATTCGTGGGACGACCAGAAGGTTCGTGACTCGCTGGCTGCCAATGGCCGGAAAAAAGTGGTGGTGGCAGGTCTGTGGACCGAGGTTTGCAACAACACGTTTGCGCTATGCGCGATGGACGAAGGCGACTACGAAATCTATATGGTCGCCGACGCGTCGGGCGGCACGTCGAAGGAGGCCCACGATTATGCAATGCAGCGCATGATCCAGGCCGGCGTGGTTCCGATGACCTGGCAACAGGTGTTGCTCGAATGGCAACGCGATTGGGCGCACAGAGAGACTTACGACGCAGTTATGGCGATTGCCAAAGAGCATTCGGGTGCGTACGGAATGGGCATCGACTATGCCTACACCATGGTGCACAAGGCTCCGCAGCGCGCGGCAGGGTCGCACGAGGTTCTGGCGCCAGTGCCTGCGAAGAAGTAAATAGTCGCCGAGCGCCCGCTTCCCACGAATCGCTCCGCGCGTGAGAAGCGGAGCGCTCCCTATGAGGACCACCATGAATTCCAATACTCCCGAGCCGACGCCGGCCGACGTCGTGTTCTTCAACGGCAAGATCGCTACGCAGGACGACAAGCGTTCATTTGCCGATGCGCTTGCCGTCGCGAACGGCCGTATCGTCGCTTCGGGATCTCGCGAAGCTGTGATGCGTCACGTGAACCACACGACGCGGCAGGTTGACCTCAAGGGGCGCACGGTCATCCCCGGTCTGAACGATTCCCACCTGCACATCATTCGAGGCGGGCTGAACTTCAACATGGAGTTGCGTTGGGACGGCGTGCCGTCGCTCGCGGACGCGCTCGACATGCTGAAGAAGCAGGTGGCGCGCACGCCGGCGCCGCAATGGGTGCGCGTGGTGGGCGGCTGGAACGAATTCCAGTTCGCCGAGGGCCGAGGGCCGACGCTCGAAGAAGTCAATGCGATTGCGCCGGACACGCCGGTGTTCATTTTGCATCTGTACGACAGCGCGCTCCTGAACGCAGCGGCGCTGCGCGCGGTCGGTTATACCAAAGACACGCCCAATCCGCCCGGCGGCGAGATCCAGCGCGATAAGCGTGGCAACCCGACCGGCATGCTGATTGCGCGGCCGAACGCCGGCATCCTGTACGCGACGCTCGCCAAAGGGCCGAAGCTCGCACCGGAAGATCAGCGCAATTCCACGCTGCACTTCATGCGCGAACTGAACCGTCTCGGCGTGACGAGCGCGATCGACGCGGGCGGCGGCTACCAGGCCTATCCGGACGACTACGCGATCATCATGGATCTCGCGAAGCGCAACGAGCTGACCGTACGTATCGCGTACAACCTGTTCACGCAGAATGCCAGGAAGGAAATCGAAGATTTCGCGAAGTGGGTGAAGGTGACCCAACCCGGCGACGGTGACGATTTTCTGCGCGTCAATGGCGCCGGTGAAATGCTGGTGTTCTCGGCAGCGGACTTCGAAGATTTTCTCGAGCCGCGCCCGGACCTGCCGGATACGCTGGAAGACGAACTGGAAGCGGTCGTCAAACTGCTGGTGGCGAACCGCTGGCCGTTCCGGCTACACGCCACGTACAACGAATCGATCGAGCGTTTCCTGAACGTCTTCGAGCGTGTGAACGCCGAGATCCCCTTCAACGGGCTGCGCTGGTTCTTCGACCATTGCGAGACCATCGCGCAGAAGAACATCGAGCGGGTGCGCGCGCTCGGCGGCGGCATCGCGATCCAGCATCGGATGGCGTTTCAGGGCGAATACTTCATTCAGCGATATGGCGAAGAGGCGGTCAAGCGCACCCCGCCCATCCGTCACATGCTCGATGCCGGATTGCCCGTCGGCGCGGGGACGGACGCCACGCGCGTCGCGAGCTTCAATCCGTTCGTTTCACTGTACTGGATGGTGTCGGGCAAGACTGTTGGCGGCACGGCGATGTATGCCAGCGAGAACCGTCTTGACCGGATGGAAGCGTTGCGCCGCTACACGGTAGGCAGCGCATGGTTCTCGAACGAGGACGACCGCAAAGGCGCGCTGGTGCCCGGCCAGTTCGCGGACTTCGCGGTACTCAGCGAGGACTACTTCACCGTCGACGAAAGCCGCATCAAGTTCCTGACCTCCGCGATGACGGTGGTGGGCGGCAAGGTCGTGTATGCCGACGACGAATTCGCGCCGCTTGGCCCCCCTGATCTGCCGGTCAGCCCGTCGTGGTCGCCGGTCGCGGAATTCGGCGGCTACAGCCGTTACAAGCCGACCGCGGTGGCGTGCGTGGATGGCTGCGTGAATCTGTGCGGCGTGCATGCCCATGCCCACGGCTGGGCGTGGCGTAAAAATGTGCCGGTCAGCGATTCGAACGGCTTCTGGGGCGCTTTGGGCTGTAGCTGTTTCGCATTCTGATCGCCACAGCTTCGTGCCAACACGCGAGCGAGGACCATGATGCCGACCCTCATGAAGAAAACCATTGCCGGCATTGAGATTCCCGATGGTGTGATGGCTCAGGCGGCGACCGCTCAGATCCGGGGCACGGAGTCAGAGTTGATCTTTCACCATTCGCTACGAGCATTTCTGTTCGGTGCGCTGATCGGATACCGCGAAAGCCTGACATTCGACGCCGAGCTGCTTTATGTCGCTGCGATGTTTCACAACGTTGGGCTGAACGTGAAGTATCACCGGTCGCCGTACCGGTTCGAGGTGGACAGCGCGAATGCCGCGCGCGATTTTTTGCGGCGGCACGTCGTCATCGACCGTTTGATCGACGAAGTCTGGACGGCGATCGCGCTGCACACGACACCGGGCATTCCGGAACATATGTCGCCGCTGGTCGCGCTGATCAGCGCCGGCGTGCAGATGGATGTTCGCGGCGCCCGCTACGACGATTTCACCGCACAGCAGTGCGATGAAATCGTACAGGCTTATCCGCGCGAATCAGGCTTCAAGAGGAAGATCATCGAAGCCTATGCGCGTGGCATGGAACATCGGCCGGAGACGACGTTCGGAACGGTGAATGCCGACGTCCTTGACCGGTGGGACCCGAACTATCGCCGCTTGAATTTCTGCGGACTGGTGCTGGGATCGGACTGGCCCAATTAACAGGTGTTTCTGGAAAGGACGAATAGCATGGGCTACATCATTTCTCTGGGGGTGGGCTTTTGCGTTGGCCTCCTCTATTGGCTACTCAAGGTGCAGTCGCCGGCGCCGCCGCTGATTGCGCTGGCCGGATTGCTCGGCATGGTGTTGGGCGAGCACGCCATCCCGGTCGTCAAAACGCAGTTATTCGCGCAGACGACGGTTGAGGTCGCTGGGCCGGGAAAGGGCGCTGCAGCGCAAAAGGCCGTGGCGCCCGACACGACGAAGCAGGGCAGTTGACGTGGCAGGCGCAGGTCCTTCGCCTGGCTGAGCATCGTCGATTCGACACGACGCCCCCGTTCCCGCGCTGATCGCGGGCTGCGCAAACGTGCGCCAGACAACATACACCGCCTCGATCAGAGGCAGACCATTCAAACTTTGCTAATACATGTGGGTAATGCCATGTTCAAGTCGTTTCATCGGCCCCGTCCACTCGCATCGCTCTGCGCGGCGATACTGATTGGATTGACATCGGTTGCATCCGCATCCGCATCCGCATCTGCATTCGCCGATGCCGGGCCGCCGGAGGTGTCGAACGGAACAGCCGCATCCGCCGCGAAATACCCCGACGTATCGGTCGGCGCGCAGTACGACACGACTCACGTGTATGTGGCTTCGGCCGATCTCGACGCGTTCGTCAACAGCTTTCTCGCGACCTTCGGCGGCAAGGCATCCCAACGTGCGGTTTTCACGGTGACGCCCACGCCGAGCAAGACGGCGTCGCAATATGTGCAAACGCCGGTCGGCATGCTCTCGGTGTTCGGCTTCGAAACGGCGATTCCGTATCCGTTCGGCAATGAGCGAACCGGGTATCTGGTCACCGATATCGACAAGGCGGTGAAGGCCGCGCGTGCGGCCGGCGCCGACATTGTCGTCGACCCGTTCGACGATCCGATCGGCAAGGATGCAATCATCCGATGGCCGGGCGGCGTCACGATGCAGCTCTATTGGCATACCAAGGCGCCGAACTATGCGCCGTTGCAGAGCGTGCCGGATAACCGCGTGTACGTGTCGCGCTACGAAGCGGACAACTTCGTGCGCCGGTGGCTGCGTTTCTCGCATGGCAAGGTGCTGTCGGACAACCCGCGTGCGGACGCCGGCGTGATCGGCCGGCCGGGCGAGACGATCCGTGTGATTCGCATCAACTCGGGCTTCGGCCATATGGTCGTGTTCGTCACGGACGGCAAGCTGCCGGTCCCGTTCGGGGGTGAAACGACCGGTTATAGCGTGGACGATGTCGCCCAGACGATCGAGCGCGCACAAGCGGCCGGCGCGAAGGTGCTTTACCCGCCGTATCACAGCGCAGCGGGTACGACGGCCATGCTCGAATTCCCGGGCCGCTACATTGCCGAAGTGCACGATGGCAAGTGATGCAAACGTCACGAAGCCATTGAGATCATTGAAGGCACGCGGGCGCGCGCCGCGCCTTTCCGTGCGGCGCGCCGCCCGCGCCTTGCTGATCAGCACGGGTCTCGCGGCCGCGCTGCCGGCTTCAGCGGCGGATACGGCGCTCGGCGGAGCTGACGATACCACCACGGCCAATCCCGCCGTGACTGCGGCTCCGGCGAGTGCATCGTGTGTGCGGCCGGCAATCATGTTCAACCGCTGGCAGGAAAACTGGGGGGTATTGGCGAATCCTTGCGTGCCGAAGCGGCCGTTCGATTCGCTGAAGTACATTCCGCTGTTCGGCAATCCCGACGCGTACATCTCGCTCGGCGTGGTGCTGCGCGAGCGCCTGGAGATGAACGATGCGCCGCTGTTCGGTCTCGGCTCGGGGCATGACGACACGTACCTGCTGCAACGTCTGGACGTTCATGCGGATATCCACCTCGGCCCTCACGTGCAGATCTTCACGCAATTCGAAGACGCGCGGCCCTACGGCAAGGACAACGTCACGCCGGTCGATAAAAATCCGCTGGATCTGCGCCAGGCGTTCGTCGCGATTACCGAGCCGCTTGGACCCGGCACCTTCAGGTTCCGCGTCGGCCGGCAGGAAATGGCGTTCGACTTGCAGCGCTTCGTCGCGGTGCGCGACGGCCCGAACGTGCGTCAGGCATTCGACGCGCTATGGGCCGACTATGAAACCGGTCCATGGCGCTGGATCGCCTATGCGACGCAACCGGTTCAGTATCGCGACAATTCGGATTTCGACGACGTCTCCAATCGCGATCTGACATTCAGCGGCGTGCGCGTGGAGCGCAAAAACGTCGGGCCGGGTGACTTGTCGGCGTACTACTCGCGCTACAACCGCAGCAACGCGCACTTTCTCGACGCAGTCGGCGACGAGCATCGCGACGTCTTCGATGCGCGCTATTCCGGCAAAGTCAACCATATCGACTGGGACGTGGAGGGCATGTATCAATCGGGCCATGTCGGCAGCAAGACGATCGGTGCGTGGGCGGTGGGCTCGCTCGCCGGCTACACGCTGACGTCCGTGCCGTGGATGCCCCGGCTCGGCATCCAGGTCGACGCCGCGTCGGGCGACAACCACCCGGGCGACGGCCGCGTCGGTACGTTCAATCCGCTGTTCCCGAACGGCTATTACTTTGCACTGGCCGGCTATACCGGCTACTCGAACCTGGTTCACGTCAAGCCGTCGCTCGTCCTTAAACCGGACAGCAAGCTGACGCTGCTGGCCGGCGTGGGGCTGCAATGGCGCGAGACCACCGCTGACGCGGTCTACCAGCAAGGCTCGGCGGTCGTGCCGGGCACGGCGGGACACGGCAGCAGCTGGACGGGGTTCTATACGCAGCTTCGCGCTGACTGGGCCGTCGCCGCGAATCTTGCCGCGGCGCTCGAGGCCGTGCATTTTCAGATCGGACCGTCGCTGCGCGAATTGGGCGCCCGCAATTCCGACTACATCGGCGCGGAACTCAAATTCGGCTGGTAGAAGCGCAATCTGCAAACCCTGCCAGATGAGGTCATGTTATGAGCACGACAGTTGGTCGAACCCGCCGCGGCCACAACGAACGCTTCGAACACTTAAAAGCGTGCAGGTACCGCGGTCTCGCGCATCACCGCATCGGGCGTGCGATAGCGCTCGGCCATTTCACGGTCGACCTCGTTTTTCAATTGCGCCTGCATGTAAGCGCCGAGATGGCGTGCGTGCTGGACGATGGCCGTGCCGACTTGCGTGCGCACGCGGCTGTACTCCGCGAGTGCGTCCTGAACGTCTGCATGGCTCTTCAACGCGCTGACGAGCGCCATTGCGTCGCTCGCCGCCTTGGTGACGCCCATGCCGCAGTGCGGCCGCGCCACGAACGCCGCGTCGCCCAGCAAGGCAACCCGGCCGAACGCCATGTGCGGCACTTCGAGATCGAAGATGGGTTGAAAGAGCGGTTGCGTCGATTTGGTCACCACTTCGCCGAATTGCGGCGCGAGTAGCGTGAGCGCCGCGTCTTCCATGTCGGCGAGCACCTCGCGGCGAATCAGCGTTGGCGGAATGCCACCCACCCAACGCTTGCCGGATGCATCGGTCAGCAGGTTCGGCAACTGGATGTCTTCGCTTGTCGCGCGGTACCAGACGAAGTTGTAACGGCGTTCACCCGGGGTCGTGCTGTTGCCCTGGCCAGCAACCGGATAGCCGAGAATCTGTTCGCGCGGGGGCAGGCAGAAGGCAAACTTGTCGAACAGTGCCTCGCGCGTTGCCAACGACAGCGAGGTTTCGTCGACCAGGCCGCGCCATGCGACATAGCCGGCATACTGAAGCTTCACGTCAGGCAGGAACCGCTCGCGAATCGCCGACTTGAAACCGTCCGCCGCAATCACGAGATCCGCGCGCAATACCGTGCCGTCACCGAGCGACACGCTTGCCTGATCGGCTCCGTCTTCCACGGCTACGACCGTGCCGCCGGCATGGTAGTGGACCTCGGGCAGCGCCGCGCGCAGCACGTGATACATCTTGCCCCACGCGGTCAGGGTCTGCGGCAGTTCGCGCTCGGACAACACCGCGCCGCTCTGCGCGAAGGTCACGCGCGACTGCACTTTGACGCCGATCGAGTCATCGATTGCGATTCCGGCGGCCGTCATGGCCTCGAATAACTCGGGATGGGTGACGATGCCGGCGCCGCGGCCGGCCAGTTCTTCAGGAACGCGCTCGAAAATGTCGACGTCCCAGCCATTGCGGACCAGCAGATTGGCCGCAAACAGGCCACCCAGCGAGCCACCGGCGATGATCGCCTTTAAACGTGCCGAAGGATTGGCCATGCTTACTCTCCTGCGTCAATGGATGCCCGATCGATGGCCGGATGTGCTTCGGCCAGACCGGTGAGTTCTTCGGCGGGGAAATTCAGTTCGATGGTCACGCCGGACGGGTCCTCGATGAACACCTGATGCAGGCCGAGGCTCGGCACCGTGCGATCGCGCCAGGCGACGCCTTCGGCTTGCAAGGTTTTCCACATGTCTTCGACACCCGTCGCAAGAAATGCGATGTGGTCGACCGTGCCGGTCCCGCTGGCGGGGAGTGCCTTGTCGCCGAGATAGGCGGTGAGTCCGGCGGGATTGTCCGGATCGACGCCAATGATGTGGACGGTGCCGAAGTCGGCCTCATCGCCGCCCTTGTAAAGCCACGCGCCGGGAAAATCGAAGGGCGGGCGGTAGCCCCGCTTGAAACCGAGAATCCGCTCGTAGAAACGACAGGATTTCTCGAGGTCCATGGTGCGGATCGAGTAGTGCGCAAGTTTTGACACGGGCATAAGGAACTCCTGACATGCTATTTATCGATCGATTAGTGATCGACGGATAAATTGTAGGCGAACGCGTCGGCAGGAGAAAGCGGCGTAACGACGGTGTTTACCCTGAAAAACGCACAGGAGGCTGCGCGATGGGCGATGAAGCGAGCGGTCGGCTGTGATTCCAGCCGGCGTCAGGCTTTGGCTTTGCTGGACGCTTTCGTTGCGTGCTTGAGCGCGTCAGGCACGCCGTTGAGGAAGGCGTCGACCTGGCGTGCGATGTGGTCTTCGACGTTGTCGCTGACCGGTAGCCCGTAGATCCATTTCCGGACGCCGAGATAGAAGATGCTGGCGTGCAGGCTCCAGATCAGCTCCAGATCGATGTCGCGCTGCTTCGTGCTGGACGATGCCGGGAGGTCATAGGCCAAACGGATTTCCGCCATGACGGGCAGGAACACGCGTTCGCGCAGCCGCGACAGATATTTGGAGTTGATGCCTTCGCGCGTCAACCCGGCGAAGA
The DNA here is from genome assembly GCF_001634365.1 of Paraburkholderia phytofirmans OLGA172. NCBI lineage: Bacteria > Pseudomonadati > Pseudomonadota > Betaproteobacteria > Burkholderiales > Burkholderiaceae > Paraburkholderia > Paraburkholderia phytofirmans. The sequence continues at coordinate 2,662,060 of NZ_CP014578.1, read as the reverse complement.
TGAAAATCCGGATCCATTCGCGCCGCAGAATCACGCTGGCGTACGACGAGTAGAACCTGACCATCCGTTCCTGGATCGGCACGGAGCGGTCCTTGATCAGGCTTTCCCAACGCGTGTCCCATTGATAGACCTCTTCGTACACACGGTCGATCAAGGCTTCCTTGCTCGGAAAGTAGCGGTAGAGAAGCGGTTGAGTCACGCCGAGTTGGCGCGCGAGTTCGCGGGTGCTGCCGGAGAATCCGTGGGTGGCGAAGTGGTCGACGGCCTTCAGCACGATCTGGCGCTCCCGCACTTCGGGGGCAAGGCGTCGCGTGATGCCCTTCTCGATGTCATGCACCTCGCTCGTCGACGCTGCGCCGACCGTCCGTACTTTTCTCGGCATGGTGTGTTCGGTACCCAGGATGTTGGGACGCATCATACAAAGATTACCCCGGTCTGGCTAGGCGAAGGCGCCTTGCGGCCGCGCTTGTCGAGCATGCCCGATGCGGGCGATCGTCGAAGGAAGAGCGACGAGACTGTCGAACTGGCACGAGCCACGTACGCTGGCCGCACGCAGAACTGACGAGTAGCTCACGGCCATGGTTTCGTGCGTCATCGTCATGATGCACCGCGTAAGCGGTCACTGAGGGCGGCCGGCCAGTTCGGACACGAAATCGATAAACGCATTGACTCTTCGCGACCCCCGCTGATTGGGCAGATACAGTGCGCTCACGACAGCCCGTGCGTCGTTCGGTCCCGCCTCGAACTCGGCAAACAGCCGGGTGAGGGCGCCTGACTGAACATCCGACGCCACCAGCCAGTCGGGAAGCAACGCGATGCCCATACCGTCCAATGCCGCTTCGCGCAACACTTCGGAACTGTTCGCCTTGAGTCTGCCCGTCACCGGCACGCGTTTTTCTTCCTTGTCACGCGAAAACGTCCAGACTTGAGGTTCTGTCGTGTAGGTGAATCGAAGGCATTCATGGTCGATCAATTCGTCAGGAGACGCGGGATAGCCTGCCCGATCGAGATATTCGCTGCTCGCGACAAGATAACGAGTGAAGATGCCGACGCGCTTGCTGACGACGTCGGCCATGGCAGCGACCTCACCAAGGCGAATAGCGACGTCTATGCGCTCGCTCACCAGATCGACAAAGGCATCGCTAAGTTTGACGTCCAACTCCAGCTTTGGATATTTTTGCAGGAACACCGTGAGGGACGGTGCGATCCGTCGGGATCCGAATGCGACGGGCACGGACACGCGCAGTGGGCCTGACGGTTCGCCGCTTCTGTCCGAAACCGATGCATCGGCGTCGGCCAGATCTTCGAGCAGCTTTTTCGCCTTGGCGTAGTAGGCGGTCCCTGCGTCGGATAAGGTCACCTGGCGGGTGGTCCGATTCAGGAGTACCGCGCCCAGTTCCTTCTCAAGCGAATCGACAGAGCGCATGACCGAGGATGTTGCCAGATCGAGGCGTCGTGCCGCACTCGAAAAACCGCCTGCCTCAGCGACTTCCACGAACGCCCGAAGCGACAATAGCTTGTCCATAACCTTGGCCCATACAGTTTCGGGTTTGCGGTGGGCGCGCCATGCGGCGAGCGCGGTCATCGTTCCCAATGTATCAGAACCATTAATTATCATATGAATAATTGTGGTCAAACCGACGCCCGGCAATTGCAGGCAGTTTTTTGACTTGGGGGATTACCCGGATTGGCCCACCGCTTCTAAGTATCGATCTCCAGCAGCGCTACCGCTGGGCTCCGTATCGAGGACCTTCACCTTTCCGGTCAGGCACTCGCGGCGAAGCATTCACAATGCGCTCACTCGTGGTGTGCCGAGCGGCGAAAAGCGGCTCCGTGCGCGAGATGAGTTGTTCCGGGCAGACTACGCCGTTCGCCCCATCTCATTGCATGCCACGCAAAAGAACGTTGCCTCGCGTTGCCATTCCGATCGGCCGGTAGCCGCGCTATCGTTTGTTGTGCAAACAATCCCTTTTGGAGAAGGTCGATGAATGCGCTGAATATCGAGGTCACATACGATTTCATTTGTCCCTGGTGCTGGAATTCAACCATGCGCTGGCGAAGCGCACGCCGAACACGCTCGCCGCGCATCGGCTTGTATGGGTGTTGCAGCAAAGGCATGATGTAACGGCGCTAGTGGAGGCGATCTTCCATGCGTATTTTTCCGCTGGCCGCGATATTGGAGACGTCGCCGTGTTGACGGAGATCGCTGTGGCGACGGGTTTCAAGAAAGACAAGGTCGAAGCATTTTTTGCGTCGGACAGGGGTGTAGACGAAGTGCGCGCGCTTGAAGCTCGGGCGATCGAGCGTGGCGTGAACTCGGTACCGCCGGTGAAGATTGGCGACGAAATTATCAGCGGCGCACAGTCTGTCGCGCTATTTCGGGCAACCCTTGAGAACGCCCTGAAACCCAGCGCCACCGTGGCGTAAGCAGAGCCGCGCTGACTATGGGCTGCTTCGGCTGCTCGCCTCGAAGCTGGGGTGGCAGCCCGGCTCGCGCTGCGCATAGCGGCGTCAATGCCCATGCCCCCCATGGCTGCCGCCACTGCTCCACGATTCGCCGCCGTTGCCGTGGGAGCCGCCACCACCGCCGTGCCAGCCGCCTCCGTGCCACCCTCCGCCATGCCACCCGCCGCCGTGCCAATACCCGCCATGCCCATGGTAGTAATAACAGCACGGGCCACCACCCCAACCGCCCCAGATGTCGGCCGTACCGTAAGCCGGTCCATACACCGGCCCGTAGGCATAACCGTAGCCGGGGTAATAGGGTTGCGCGTAGGTGTAGTCGTAGCCCGGCGCAACCACGCAGCCGGCGAGACCTGCCGCCACGGCCAACATCGCGACTGATGCAATGAGCCTGCTCACGATTTTCTCCCACGTATGAGAATGAGAAAAACGGCGTGCCCGGGAGTTCAGCAGGATTTGTGTCCGCAAATTACGGGGCGGATGCGCCATCGCGCCTGCCTGACACCGCCGTGGCGATCCGACGCCATAGCGGCCGCGCATTGCGACGGTCTTCCGAATCATGACGGAATCATGGCGGTGTAATAGTTCGTTAAATTTTCGAAGCATAACTGTAAGGCGCGCCTGATAGTTTCCCGTCAGACAATTTCCCTTTGAATCGAGACCGATGCTTGTGCTGACGCTGGACGAAGAAGAGCGCATGCCACATTGCCGGGCCGCCCGGTGCGAAGCCTGAAAAGAACCTGGCCGTCAATGAAGCACGATCCACAGCCTGCGACCGCATCAGAATGGCGTGCCGAAGGCGACGCCTGCGCCGCTCGCGGCGAACTTGAGGCCGCACTCCAGTGTTTCGAAGCAGCGCGTGTGCTCGATCCGGTCGACGCCGTCGTCCTTGAACGCCTCGCCGCGACGCTCGCCGCGCTGAACCATTTTTCCGAAGCCGTCGTCCGCTATCATGAAGCAACCATGTTCGATCCGCGGAACGCCGATTTGCACCACGGCCTCGGCTGGTCGCTCGAGCAGATGCATCGGCTCGAGCAGGCGGTAGACGCCTATCGCGAAGCGGTCCGGCTCAATCCGAAAGCCGACGGCTCGTACAACAACATGGGCAACTGTCTGCAGGCACTCGGTCGTTTCGACGAGTCGCACGAAGCCTATCGCCGCGCGATCGAGGCGGCCCCGCAGGTGCCGCTGTATTACCGCAACTTCGTTCAGTCCAAGCGCCTTACCGCCGACGATCCGGTGTTCGTCGCGCTCGAGCAACTCGCCGGCGTTGCCGCTTCGCTCACACTCGTCGATCAGGCGGAGATGCACTTCGCGTATGGCCAGGCGCTGTCCGATGTGGGCCGCAACGATGCGTCGTTCGATCACTTCCTGAAGGCCAACGCATTGCATCGCACCGGCGTGCGTTATGACGAAGCCGCGTCGCTCAGTCTGTTCGCCCATTTGCCTGAGGTACTGACGTCAGAGGAGCTGGCGGCCAAACGCGGTCTGGGCGACCCGTCGGCTGCACCGATTTTTATCGTCGGGATGCCGCGCTCCGGTTCGACCCTGATCGAACAGATTCTCGCGAGTCATCCGCACGTTTTCGGCGCGGGTGAGCGCACGGAGTTCGGCGAGGCACTGGTGAATTGCATCGGCCACCATGTAGACGACCCGTTGCGCATCGATATCGAAGCATTGCAGGGCGTCGGTGCAACGCAATTGCGCGCGCTCGGCGCCGACTATTTGCGCCGCATGCGCATGTCGCTGCCGGAAATACCAAGCGGAGCGCCGGGTTACACGCACTTCACCGACAAGTATCCGTTCAATTTCATCAACGTCGGGCTGATTCATCTGGCGTTGCCGAATGCGCGCTTCATTCATAGCAGCCGCTCGCCGTTGCAAAGCTGCCTGTCGATCTTTTCGCGAATTTTTCACGACGTGCCGTTCAGTTACGATCTCGGTGAGCTGGGTCGCTACTATCGCGCGTACGACGCGCTGATGGCACATTGGCAACGCGCGTTGCCCGAGGGTACGATGATCCAAATCAAATACGAAGAGCTGGTCGAAGATCTCGAAGGCAATGTCCGGCGTTTGCTCGCGCATTGCGGACTCGACTGGGACGCGCGCTGCCTATCGTTTCACCAGACCACGCGGCAGGTGAACACGGCAAGCGCGGCGCAGGTGCGCCGCCCGCTCTACAAGACGTCGGTGCAGCGCTGGCAGCCGCGGCAGGTGTTGTTGCAACCCTTGTTCGACGGCCTGGGACCGGAGTTGGCGCCGGCTGACAGCGTCGGCGCGCAGCAGCGTGCACCTCTGGCAGATGCCGACGCGGCGGCTGCGGGCACGGAGCAGAAGTCATGAGCGCTATCCGCGGGGCCGTCATATGGATGACCGGTTTGTCCGGCGCCGGTAAATCGACCTTGGCCGACGCGTTGCACCAGCGTCTGAAACAAGCCGGGCATGCTTCGATCGTGCTCGACGGCGACGTGCTGCGACGCGGCCTGACCGCCGGCCTCGGCTTCACACCCGAAGACCGCGCCGAGAATCTGCGGCGGGTCGCGCACGTCGCGGCGCTGGTCATGCAACAGGGTTTCATTGCGATTGCCGCGGTGATCTCGCCGGAGCATCAGCATCGGCGCATGGCTCGCGAGATCGTTGGCGGCGGGTTCGTCGAAGTATTCGTGAAGGCGCCGCTGACGGTGTGCGAAGCGCGCGATGTCAAAGGCCTCTACGCGCGTGCACGGCGCGGCGAGATTCCCCATTTCACCGGTATTTCGGGGCCGTTCGATGTGCCGCTCGACCCCGATGTCATGATCGAAACCGATCGGGTGTCGATCGACGAGGCAGTAGACCGCTTGCTCGTGCATCTGCGCGCCATGGGTTGCCTGCCCAGGGAACGCGGGCTCGGCAAGCCTCGTCTCGCGAAATAGTCAGCGCTTGCGCAAAGGCTCGATCAGCGACGACAAGCCGTTGTGATCGATCTCGTGCATCAAAGCCAGCAGGCGGCCGATTTCGCCCGGCGGAAAGCCCTGGCTCGCAAACCAGTTCAGATAGTGACCGGGCAGGTCTGCGATCAGCCGGCCCTTGTATTTTCCGTAAGGCATCACGCGCGTGACCAGGAGTTCGAGGTGTTCGGGATTCATCGCAGACGGGGTGACGGAAAATTCATTGAGCGCGCTGGTGCGAGCGCCTGCTAAAGCAGCATTTTAGCCGCGCTGCAGGCATTGCGCCGGCATGGTAACGTCAGCGCTTTCCGTTTACACACAACAGGACAGGTTCGATGGAATACCGCAGACTCGGCGACTCGGATGTGAAGGTTAGCCTGATCGGTCTGGGCACCATGACATGGGGCGAGCAGAACACCGAGCAGGAAGCGCACGCACAGATCGATTACGCGCTCGACCACGGCGTCAATCTGATCGACGCCGCGGAAATGTACCCGGTGCCGCCGCGTCCCGAGACGCAAGGCTCGACCGAACGCTATATCGGGTCATGGATCGCGCAGCATCGCAGCGCACGCGAGAAGATCGTGCTGGCCACCAAGATCGCCGGCCCGGCGCGCCAACCGCACAATCCGCGCCATATTCGCGGCGAGGGCAACCAGTTCGACCGCAAGAATCTGACCGAAGCGTTGAACGATAGTCTGAAGCGCCTGCAAACGGACTATGTCGATCTGTACCAGTTGCACTGGCCGGATCGCAGCACGATGACGTTCGGCCGTCCCGCCTATCCGTGGGTCGACGACGCGTACACGGTGCCGATCGAAGAAACGCTGTCGGTGCTCGCCGAATTCGTCAAGGCGGGCAAGATCCGCCATATCGGCGTGTCGAACGAAACGCCGTGGGGTATGGCGCAGTTTCTGCGCGCCGCGGAAAACCTCGGCTTGCCGCGCATCGTTAGCATCCAGAATCCGTATAGTCTGTTGAACCGCACGTACGAAGTGGGTCTGTCCGAGTACGCGCATCGCGACAACATCGGCTTGCTGGCGTATTCGCCGCTGGCCTTCGGCTGGTTGTCGGGCAAGTATGAAGGCGGTGCGCGTCCGGCAGGCGCCCGCATTTCGCTGTTCGAGCGCTTTCAACGCTACAGCAAGCCGCAAGCGGTTCAGGCAACCACGCGCTACGTGGAACTGGCGAAGCGTCACGGGTTGTCGCCCGCGCAGTTCGCGCTGGCCTTCGTCAACAGCCGGCCGTTTTTGACCAGCAATCTGATTGGCGCCACGTCGCTCGATCAGCTGAAGGAAAACATCGCCAGCGTCGAGGTGAAACTCTCGCCGGAAGCGCTAGCGGACATCGACAAGCTGCATGAGCTGCAGCCTAATCCGGCGCCTTGACGCGGTTGCGCTTGCGCGCGGTGAGTTCTCGCCGAGATCCCGGAACAGTCCCGCCATGATCTGCAGACCCTCGCGTACCACCGGCCCGAGCAGATGCTCGTTCGGCGCGTGCTGCGAGCACGCCGACGACGGCTTCGTCGCGATACCGCTGACGCACCCGCAGATGCGTCAGCACAGCATCCAGGTGCAGACGATGGCCGGACGGGCGTTGCCGCCGTCGGTGAAGGCGTTCCGCGACCATTTGATTGCAGAGATTGGCGGCGCGAAACCTTCGGATGCTGCGGCGCCGAAGCCGGCTCGAAAGTGCGGCCAGACGCATTGATTGCATTGAACAGCAAATCTCTCTGCCGGACGGCGAATCACGTCCTAAACTGTGGGGACGGAG